>JAXJBU010000024.1:0-103309 GCA_036302865.1 Collinsella sp.
CAGCGGCCAGAGCATGGGGGGCACGCCCGGTCCCGTTCCGAACCCGGAAGCTAAGCCCCATCGCGCCGAGAGTACTGCGGGGTCAGCCCGTGGGAGGCCAGGGCGCCGCTGACCGGTGGACGGCACCGAGCCGTCATCGAAACTGCAGAAGGGGGAGGCCTCGCGGCCTCCCCCTTTTTGCGTTATATACATGTTGTGCTTTGGGACCTAGCTTCCCCGTATGCGCTCTTACTGTTTGGCTGTTTTTTGAGTCCATCTAGTTTATTTGAGCGATAATTACTCGCATTGGCGTTAGGGAGGGCTTGATGTTTACCGTATTTGTCTTGGGCAATATTGCTTCGGGTAAGTCGACTGCCTGCCGCTATTTCGAATCTCGTGGCGCTATGCTTATCGATCTGGATGAGCTTGCAAAATCGCTGTATGTGCCGGGCTCTGATATCGTCAATGCTCTCGCGGATGAATTCGGTTGGGACATTTTGGATGAGGAAGGCGGCATTCGCCGCAGTATCCTCGCTTCTCGAGCTTTCGCTTCTCCTGATTCGGTCGCACGGCTCAATGGCATCGTGCATCCCGTTCTGATTGAACAGCTTTCGCTTAGGATTCTCGATCCGGTTTGTTGTACGGTTTCATCTCCCCGTTATCCCTTTGCGGTGGTCGAGGTTTCAGCTCCGACTGGTTTTGAGGATGCATTTGGCTTGGCTGATGAAATTCTGGTCATTAGCGCCCCTTTGTCAGTTCGTCGCGAGCGCGCTATTCAACGTGGCATGGAGCCATCTGATTTCGATGCCCGTTCTGCTTGCCAGCCCGATGAGTCTGCGCTGTGCAATCTCGCTACAACGGTGATTGATAATTCGGCAGCCGATAATTCGCTCTTTGAGCAGCTTGACTCATGGCTTGCATGCCACGGGTTTATAGATACTCCGGATAAGGAGGAGGCCGATGCCTAAGGCACGTTTCTTTACGTGGTATCGCGTGGCGCCACTTGCCGTTGTGTTCGTCTTCGGCCTTATTTCGCTCGTCTACTCGTGTGCTCCTGCCGCTTTCTTTAAGCCGCTGTATCCGATTGACTACGAGGCGTATGTAAAGCAATCCAGTATTTCGCATAATCTGGATCCGTATCTGGTGTGCGCTGTCATTAAGTCGGAATCGAATTGGGATCCCGAGGCCGAGTCGAATCAGGGTGCTCAGGGATTGATGCAGCTGATGCCCGAGACTGCCCAGGACATGATCGCCAAGGGCCTTGTCGACGGAGGGGAGTATTCGGTCGACAATCTTAACGATCCGGCTACGAATATCGAGTTTGGCTGCGCATACCTCTCGTATCTTCTCGCCTATTTCAACGGGTCGACGGATAGTGCCATCGCCGCCTATAACGCCGGTATGGGCAATGTCGACGGATGGGCGCAGCAGAACACGTCACTCCATAATGCGATTACCTTCCCTGAAACTCAGGCTTATCTGATTCGCGTCAATAATGCCTGGGTTCGATATAAGACTCTCTATCCCGATCGGTTCGTATAGGACTAAGCCCACCGCCTGCGTATACTGCAGATGTACGAGTTAGGAGTATCCATGGCGGAATTTGAAGTAGAACGCGTTGGTGGTGAACTTAAGCGCTTTGGCGTTGAGGGCGCTGATGTGCCGTTTAAGGTCGTGTCTCCATACGAGCCCGCTGGTTCCCAGCCTAAGGCCATTGAGTCACTTGTGCGGGGCGTGAGGGACGGAGACCGCTATCAGGTTTTGCTGGGCGTGACTGGTTCGGGCAAGACCTTCACGATGGCAAAGACTATTGAGGCCCTGGGAAAGCCGACGCTGGTCATGGCTCCGAATAAAACGCTCGCCGCTCAGCTTGCGAGCGAGCTCAAAGAGTTCTTTCCCAACAACGCTGTGGTCTACTTCGTCTCGTACTACGACTACTATCAGCCCGAGGCGTATGTGCCGCAAAGCGATACATATATCGAGAAAGACTCCTCGATTAACGAAGAGGTTGAGATGCTGCGACATCAGGCGACCGCATCGCTGCTCTCTCGACGCGATGTGATCGTTGTCGCATCGGTCTCGTGTATCTATGGCATTGGCTCTCCTGAGGACTATGCAGGTCTGGCTCCAAACGTCGACAAGAAGGTGCCGCTCGAGCGCGATGACTTTATCCATGCACTTATCGACATTCAATATGATCGCAATGACTATGACCTGGCACGCGGCACGTTCCGCGTGCGCGGCGATGTTGTCGACGTGTATCCGCCTTATGCCGAGCATCCGTTGCGGTTTGAGTTCTTTGGCGACGAGGTCGAGCTGATTGCCGAGATCGATGAGGTCACCGGTGAGATGCTTCGTGAGTACGAGGCCATCCCTGTATGGCCGGCATCGCACTACGTGACCGAGAAGCCGAAGGTCAAGGCGGCTCTGAAATCGATCAGCGAAGAGTGCGAGAAGCGCGTGGCGGAGCTCAAGGCGACCGACAAGTTGCTCGAGGCGCAGCGTCTGCAGCAGCGCACCGATTATGATCTTGAGATGCTCGAGACGATGGGCTTTTGCAACGGCATCGAGAACTACTCGCGTCATCTGGACGGTCGAAAACCGGGCGAGCCACCGTTTACCCTGATCGATTACTTTCCTAAGGACATGCTCTGCATCATCGATGAGAGCCATGTGACGGTGCCGCAGATCCGCGGCATGCACGAAGGTGACCGCTCGCGTAAGGTGACGCTGGTGGAGCACGGTTTTCGTCTGCCTTCGGCACTCGATAACCGCCCGCTTCGTTTCGATGAGTTTGAGGCGAGGATTCCCCAGTTCATCTACGTCTCGGCTACGCCGGGCGACTATGAGCTGCGGGTTAGCCAGAACGACGTTGAGCAGATTATTCGTCCGACCGGTCTGCTCGACCCCAAGATCGATGTGCGTCCGGTTCGTGGACAGATTGACGATCTTGAGGACGAGATTCGCGAGCGCGTTGCCCGCAAGGAGCGCGTGCTGGTGACCACGCTCACCAAGCGCATGGCCGAGGACCTGACCGACCATCTGCTTGATGCCGGCATTAAGGTCAATTACATGCACTCCGATACAGCGACGATGGACCGTGTCGAGATCCTGCGAACGCTGCGCGAGGGAAAGATTGATGTTCTCGTCGGCATCAACCTGCTCCGCGAGGGTCTGGACCTTCCCGAGGTCTCGCTGGTGGCAATTCTCGACGCTGACAAGGAAGGCTTCTTGCGCAACCGCCGTTCGTTGATTCAGACGATTGGCCGTGCGGCCCGTAATGCCGACGGCGAGGTCATCATGTATGCAGACGTTGTGACCGATTCGATGAAAGAAGCCATCGAGGAGACGCAGCGCCGTCGCGAGATTCAGATGGCATATAACGAAGAGCATGGCATTGTGCCCAAGACGGTTCGCAAGGCCATTAACGACATTTCGAGCTTTATTGCCGAAGCCGAAAAGACTGTGGGCTCGAAGGGGCGCTCGAGAGGCGATTCGCTGGGTCACGGTGCGTTCTATACGTCCGACGAAAATGGCGAGGGCGCCGCGCCGGAGACGGTGGCACCCGAGCAGACGCTTGCCGAGCAGCTGGAAGGGCTGCCGCATGACGAGCTCGTGCGGATCGTCGAGACCATGGAGGAAGACATGCGTAACGCTTCCGCCGCCATGGACTTTGAGGAGGCGGCACGTTTGCGCGATGCCGTCGTTCAGATTCGGGCGATGCTTGAGGGCGCATCTGAGGACGAAACGATCGAGCGTTTGCGTTCGCAGGCTCGCAAGGGCTCTACCTTTGCTTCGGGCAGAAAACGCCAGGGTGCACGATTCAGGAAGTAGCGAACAGGCCCCGAGTTCCTTGTGGAGCTCGGGGCCTGTGTCGTTCGGACGTGAGAGTTCGTGCACTAAAGGTCTGCTATCAGCGCCTCAGCGCAACGGACGCCGTCGGTGGCGGCACTCATGATGCCGCCGGCATATCCGGCACCCTCGCCGCAAGGGTAAAGGCCCGGAGTCGACGTGGCGTGGCATGTTCGATCGCGGGTGACGGTGACCGGGGAGCTCGAACGCGTCTCAACGCCAGTGAGGACCGCATCGGGGCGGTCATAGCCACGCAGTTTCTTACCGAGCAGGGGGATTCCCAAACGAAGCGATTCGACGATATGCCGCGGGAGGGCATCGTCGATCGCCGTCCAGGTCACGCCAAGCGGATAGGTTGGTTTTACCTTTCCGGGTGCCGTGCTGGCGCGTCCCTCAAGGAAATCTCCGACGAGCTGTGCCGGCGCGTTCCAGTTGGAGCCACCCAGGCGATAGGCGGCTCGCTCGCAGGCGCGCTGGAGCTCAATGCCTGCGAGCGGATCATCGCCGGGAAGGTCGTCAGGTGTGACGTTGACGAGTAGGGCGGCATTCGCGTTGCGCCCGCCGCGGGCATTGAGGCTGGCACCGTTGACGCACAGATGGCCCTGCTCGGAAGAAGCCGCGACAACCTGTCCGCCGGGGCACATACAAAACGAGAATACGCTGCGGCCGTTGGGGAGATGGGCGACAAGCTTGTAGGGGGCTGCTCCGAGTGCCGGGTGCCCCGCCGAAGGGCCATATTGGGCGCGGTCGATGTCGCGCTGTGGATGCTCGATGCGCACACCCATGGCAAAGGTCTTTTGCGCGAGGGCAACATTATGTTCTTTGAGAAGCTCGAATACGTCGCGGGCGGAATGGCCGCAGGCGAGAATGAGGTGCTTTGTGGCGATTGTCTCGCTTGTGGTTTCTTGGGGCGGTTGGACATCGACGCCGGTGATGGCGCCAGATCCATCGGTTCGAATATTGACGAGCTTTGTTCGATAGCGGACGGTTCCACCGAGCTGCTCGATGCGTTGAGAAATGTTGGTGACGACGGTGGGGAGGATGTCAGAGCCAATGTGCGGCTTGGCGTCCCACAGGATGTCGCGAGGTGAGCCAGCTTCGACGAAGGTCTCAAGAATCAGTCGATGGGCAGGATTCTTGGTTCCCGTGTTGAGCTTGCCGTCCGAGAAGGTCCCTGCGCCGCCCAGGCCAAATTGGATATTGCTTTCGGGGTCGAGGATACGCTCCTTAAGAAAGAGATCAATCGCTTCCGAGCGGCGAAGTGCGGGGTCGCCGCGCTCGATGAGCAGGGGTTTAAGGCCCGCTTCGGCAAGGGTCAGGGCGGCGAAGAGACCGGCGCAACCGGCGCCGACAACGACGGGACGCTCCTTGGGTGCATTCGGGACAGGGTTGGGGAATGAAGGCGCCTCGCCGTCTACCATGCGGATGCGCGAGCGGTCGCGCTCGGCGACGCGGTCGACCACCTCCTGCTCGAGTCGGGAGCTTGTCAGTTCAACTCGAAAGCTCAAAATAAAATGGACATCTCGCTTTTTACGGGCGTCGATTGACTTGCGATGGAGCTCAATGGCTTTAATCTGGGAATCCTCGCATCGCAGGGCTCGTTTGACGGCGCGTCTACCAATAGCAAGGCAGGCGGTTTCGTCGCCGGCCTCATCGAGTGACGCGTGGACTTGGGTGATTTCGATCATCGAGGTCTCCTTAGATGCAAGAAAGAGGCCGCCCGGTGTTCCAGACGGCCCGAATGCGTTTTGATTATAGACTGCGCGGCTATAGGCTGCTTGCAGCGCGAATACCCGAGATCCAAGCCCACGCAAGGTTGAAGCCGCCGCAATCGGCATCGATGTCGAGTGCCTCGCCACAGATGTAAAGTGGGGCGCCTGCCGCGTTGCTCACGCAGAGGTTGGGAGCTGAGACGCTCTCGATGGGCACGCCGCCGCGCGTGACCTGGGCCGAACGCTCCTCTGTCGTTCCCTCGACGAGCAGCTTAAAGTGCTTGAGGATTGAGACCAGATGGATGACGTCGTACGACCCGGGGTGGCACTGTTCGAATGCGGTGCAGACAACGTGAGAGAACTGCGGGGCGAGCATGCCGTCGAGCCAGCGGGGGTCGCGGGGTGAAAAGCCGCCGAGCAACTCAACTCGCTGGTTGAGCATATCGAGCAACTCGTCTTTGGAGAGGTCGGGGAAAACGTCGAGCAGAATCGTGTCTCCGCGCTGGACGCGACGGGAGAGGTTAAAGGCGGCAACGCCCGAGATGCCAAAGGTTCGGAAGAGCACTTCGCCGTCTTCGCGCCAGAGCTCCTCGTGATTGCGGGTGAGCGTCAAACGGGCGCGGACGCGCAGGCCATCCAGCGTCTTGAGCGCAGTCTGGTCGCCGAAGACCGATGCCGACACAGGGCAGAGGACGGGATGCTGCGGTGTGAGGGAAAGATTGAACGTCTTCGCGATGTCGGCGGGGCTGCCGCCCGTAGCGATAATTACGGCCTTTGCCTGCAGCGTCTCGATCTTGCGAGGGGTGTCGGCAAGCGCCTTCCGAAGCGAGCGGACCTCCGTTTTTCGGTCGTCGTGCTTTTTCGCCTTGAGTGCTCGCGCGGGACGGTCTATTTGGAGCGCCCAGCCCTCGGGCGCTTTGAATGCCGAGGCAACGTTTGCTCCACAGATCAAGGTGATACCCAGGTGATTGCAAGCGTTGAGAAGTGCATCGCGCACCGATTCGGCACGAAGGGAGCGCGGATACAGCCGGCCCTCCTCGGAGGTCGTCATGATGCCCAGCGAGGAGAAGAAACTGCCGAGATCTTGCTCGGGCTGGGGACCCATGACGGATTCGACGAATGCGGGGCGGTTGTACCGCTGGAAATCAATTGATTCGTTGGAAAGGTTGCAGCGGCCGTTGCCGGTCGCAAGGAGTTTAAGGCCGCAGGCAACATCGCGCTCAACGATGCAGACGCTTTTGCCTGCGCGTGCGGCCGTAATGGCGGCGGCGAGACCCGAGGCCCCGCCGCCGATTACCAAGACGTCATAGGAGGCGTTTGTGTTCACTTAGGCCTCGGCGGTCTCGTGCGGGGCAATGGCCTCGACGGCGGAGACGGCCTGGGGCAGCATACCGTCGGGCAATGCGGTCTCAACCTCGCCCTTATCGCAAGCCTCGGCGAGTGCCGGATTGATGGGAAGCTGCCCTAGGATCTCGAGGTTGTAACGCTCGGCGACCTCGGGGAGCTTGCTCTTGCCAAAGACCTCGATCTTCTTGCCGCAATCGGGGCACTCGATATAGCTCATGTTTTCGACGATTCCCAGAATGGGGACGTTCATCTTCTCGGCCATGTTGACCGCCTTGGCGACGATCATCGAGACCAGATCCTGCGGGCTCGTGACGATGACGATGCCATCGACGGGCAGCGACTGGAAGACGGTGAGGGCGACGTCGCCCGTTCCCGGAGGCATGTCGACCATCAGGTAGTCGATGGGGCCCCATGAGGTTTCGCTCCAGAACTGCCTGATGGCACCCGCGATAACCGGACCGCGCCAGAGGACGGGGTCGGTTTCGTTTTGGAGCAGCAGGTTAGAGCTCATAATCTTGACGCCGTGCTCGGAGATTTCGGGCAGCATAAGGTTGCCGAGGGCGTGGACGTGACGTCCGCTCATGCCGAACATCTTAGGGATAGAGGGGCCGGTAATATCGGCATCGAGGACGCCGACCTTGTGACCGTGGCGGGAAAGCTCCGTGGCGATGGCGCCGGTGACGAATGACTTGCCGACGCCGCCCTTACCGGAAAGCACGGCGATAACGCGCTTGACCTCGGACAGCGTATTCTCCTCAAATTGCGACGGCGACGTTTGCCCGCCGGCTGCCTGTGCGTGCTCGCAACCCATGTTTGACTCCTTTGTATATGTTGGGGCCGGAGCCCCGCGGTGTGACACGAGCGTCATTGTACCCTCGTTTGCGAGCGGGAGTCATTTGCGATGCATTTGGGCCGAGCGTGCTTGCAATACGATGGGTCCAAGCGAATGGGCGGGCTTACTGAACTTTGCTGGCGAACTCGAGGTATTGCATGCGCTGCAGCTTGTCGATCGTCGAGGCGTATGGGCTGTCTTCAGATTCCAAGTCGTAGCGCAGCCCGTCGGCACCAATATAGCCGGCGACATTGATGGTGGGCACATCTGACCTTGTTGCAAGCAGGGCCTTTTGATAGTCAGTGAGCGGGGCGCCAATCTTATTAAGGGTAATAGCTGCAATCTCGTTTGCCCCGACGGTGTCGTAGACGTTGAGCTCGGTATTGCCGGCGATTTCATAGTTGGCCCAGACGAAATAGGTCGACTGATAGATACGGAAAGCGTGGCTTGCCGTATCTTCCTGAGGGTACAGCTCGTCGTTGAGAGTCGTTGCGGCGCTCGGCTGATGGTCGCCAAAAAAGACAAGAACAACCGGTCTGCCGATATTGCGGAGCTCATTGATAAAGTACTCGAGGTCCCGGTCGGATGCATTGATGCAGGTGAGATAGGTATTGAGCGCGCTATTGGCGCCCTCGCTGGCTCCCTCGACCCAATAGTTTGTCAGCTCTTCGGCGGGAACGGTGCCATAGTCGTAGCCGCCGTGATTTTGCATCGTGACGTCAAAGATGAACTGCGGGGCTTCGTCGGTTCTGAGCAGGTCGAGTATCTTGTCGTAGGTGGCGTAGTCGCATACGCCGGCATGGTAATAGGGCGCACCTTCGAAATCGCCGATTGAAAGAAAGTCTCCAAAACCCAGCTGCTGATAGATTTTATCTCGATGGTAGTTGACGGGGTTTTGCGGGTGCATAGCAGTAGTAGTATACCCAAGCTCTTTAAGGTCCTTTGCCAGGCTGTTGACACTATTCATCTGATACAGCTGATAGGGGATTTTGCCTAATCCGACAAAGGCCGTTGTCGCTCCGGTCAAAAATTCGAATTCGGAGTTCGCCGTTCCGCCACCGGTGACCGAAGCGAGCATGGTGCCGCGAACAAGTGTGTCGGGAAGCGAGTTGTAGAATGCGGGACCGGTGTACCCGGCCGCCTGGAGCTGCTCAAAGCACGAAAGGTCGCTAAAACTCTCGTTCATGACGGCAACAATCGTCGGCTTGATTTCATTGAACTGGGCAACGGCCGCCGCGCGCTGCTCGCTCGAGCCATACGTGCTGTCGTAGGCGGCGGCGAGCTCCTGCTCGATGCTCTGCGCCTCATCGGGCGTATAGTCTTCGGGCTTTTCAATGGGCAACTCGTTGACCATTTCGGTGAACGAAGTGATAAAACCCTGAGACGCATACGTGGTGATGGGCTGCCAACGGTCAAATCCAAAATCCAGCGACTGCTCCAAGTCGATGTTGGAAAAGCCTGAGAGCCCCACAACGGTCACTAGCAGAAAAGCGCAGAGGTTAGCGGCGATTGCGGGGAAGACATGGGCGGGCGTACGGAGCTTTCGCGGTCGGATAAGCGAAAGAAGCCCCAGGGAAATCTCCAGCAGGGCGAGTGAGGTTACGATTCCTGCAGTGAAGGTGAACTCATATCCCTCACTTACTTCCATTGCGGTGCCCAATGCCAAAATGTCGCTCGGCAGGATGGCTTCGCCTTTAAACGTTATGACGAAGTGCTCGGCAATGCCAAGGATGCAACAGGCGACGGGCACGAGGGCCATGACGCCTCCATGACGCTGTCCCAGCAAATAAAGGGAGAGCAGAACCGTCGCGAGCAGCCCGATGGAAAACCCGAATGAGTTGGCGGGAATGCGATAGAACGTTTCGTTACAGGCAATTTCGAGCGAAACGAACGAGAGCGCTGAAACAGCGGCGATGACAAGGATGTCACGGCAAATACAGGCAACCGTTCCCGTCGCAAGATCGGTTTGGTCGATAAGTCCCGAAACCAAGGGCTCGACAAGAAGTATGACGGCGGTAGCACCGAGCGCCGAATAAGAAAGGACCCATAGGGAATTGTCCTCATTTACGAGCAATTGATTCGTAATCCATGCAGCTACCACGCCGAGCGGGATGAGGAGCGTCGCGCACCAAAAGACGCGGGCAATGGGTGGCTTTTCGTTGCGTTTGATTGAAAAAAACACGCGCACGACGACGGCGGCCACGATAAGGACGGCGATGAATATGGGCAGATTGGCCATGTCGCTCGAAGTGATTTCAAGGGGGATATCTTCGGTCATGGACGTTCCTCTGGTACAGCAAATTAAGTTCAGTATTAGATTACTGTAACCTTTCCACGGCATTTCGAGAAACAAAGCGCCCGATACGCAAAGCTAAAGGTCTGCGAATCTTGTATTACGAACATCTGTGCGCGTCGAGTGCGCTAAACTCATCGGCAGTATGATTCGATGCAATAGGAGGCAAGGAGCTTCCATGTCTGATTCTTCTATCGTTATTCGCGGCGCTCGTGAGCACAACCTCCGTGATATCGATGTTTCCATTCCGCGTGACCAACTCGTGGTCATTACCGGTCTTTCTGGCTCGGGCAAGAGTTCGCTGGCATTCGACACTATCTATGCCGAGGGCCAGCGTCGATACGTCGAGAGCCTTTCGAGTTATGCGCGCCAGTTCTTGGGCCAGATGGACAAACCCGACTTGGATTCAATCGACGGCCTTTCGCCGGCTGTCTCAATTGATCAAAAGACGACATCCAAGAACCCGCGCTCGACGGTTGGCACCGTAACCGAGATTTATGACTATCTGCGCCTGCTGTTCGCCCGTGTGGGCACCCCGCACTGTCCCGAATGCGGCCGTGTCATTGAGCGTCAGACGACCGATCAGGTTGCCGACAAGGTCTTGGCGGCGGGGGAGGGCCGCCGCGCGTTTGTGCTGGCACCGGTGGTACGCGGGCGAAAAGGCGAGTACACCAAACTGTTTGAGGACCTTCGCGCCGAGGGCTTTAGCCGCGTGCGTGTCGACGGTGAAGTGCGCTCGCTCGACGATCCGATCGATCTGGACAAGAAGTTCAAGCACGATATCGAGGTCGTGGTCGATCGCATCGTGATTCGCGAGAACTCGCTGGGCCGTATCGCCGAGTCCGTTGAACAGGCGACTGCGCTGGCGCACGGCAATGTGAACGTATACTTGCTGCCCGACCGCGACGCTCCCGAGGGGACCGAAGGCGAGTTGCTGGAGTATTCGCTGGCGTTAGCGTGCCCGGAGCATGGACACTCCATCGATGACCTGCAGCCGCGCGATTTCTCGTTCAACGCGCCCTATGGCGCGTGCCCCGAGTGCGATGGCCTGGGTTTTAAGAAGACGGTCGATGCCGAGGCCCTAATCGAAGACCCCTCGAAGTCGATCGCCGACGGGGTCTTTGGCAGCCTGTTTGGCAACTCTAACTACTATCCGCAGATTTTCGCTGCGGTTTGTAAGCACTTCAAGGTGAGCGTCGATACGCCGTGGGAGGATCTGCCTCCGCGGGTGCGTCGCGCGTTTTTAGACGGCATGGGCGACCAGAAGATTTCGGTCGACTATCAAAAGCTCGATGGGCGCCGCAGCCAGTGGGACACCAAGTTCTCGGGCGTGCGCAATATCCTGTACGAGCGCTATACCGAGACGACGAATGAGAACACCAAGGCGCGCTTGGAGAAGTACATCCGCGAGGAGCCGTGCTCGAGTTGCCATGGTGCTCGTCTGCGCCCCGAGATGCTCGCCGTTACCGTAGGCGGTAAGTCCATTTACGAGGTCTGCTGCCTATCGTGCCGCGAGTCGCTCGAGTTTTTTGAGGGCTTGGAGCTTACCGAGCGCCAACAATTTATCGGCGGGCGCATCGTTAAGGAAATCCTGGAGCGCCTGCGCTTTCTGGTCGATGTCGGACTCGACTATCTGACCCTCGATCGTGCCTCGGCGACGCTTTCTGGTGGCGAGGCCCAGCGTATTCGACTGGCAACGCAGATCGGCGCGGGTCTCATGGGCGTGCTCTATATTCTGGACGAGCCCTCGATCGGTCTTCATCAGCGCGATAACGAGCGCCTGATCAAGACGCTTGAGCGCCTGCGCGATATCGGCAATACCGTTATCGTCGTCGAACACGACGAGGATACAATCCGTGCCGCCGACTATGTGATCGACATGGGCCCCGGCGCCGGCGTCAACGGCGGACACGTAGTCGCGGCGGGAACGCCTGCCGATATCATGGCGTGTCCTGAGTCGATGACGGGCGCTTATCTGACCGGCAAACGAATGATCCGGGTGCCTGATGAACGGCGCAAGCCCGGTCGCGGCTGCCTTAAAATTACGGGCGCTCGAGCCAACAACCTCAAAAACGTTACTGCCAAGATCGAGTTTGGTACGCTTACGGTTGTTACCGGCGTGTCAGGATCGGGCAAGAGCTCCCTGGTTACCGATACCATTGCGCCTGCCCTTACGAATGCCATTCACCGTTCGACGCGCCCTGTGGGTCCATATAAGAAAATCGAGGGCATCGAGTGTATCGATAAGGTTATCGATATCGACCAGTCGCCGATTGGCCGCACGCCGCGTTCCAACCCTGCTACCTATATCGGCCTGTGGGATGATCTTCGCGCGCTGTTTGCGAGTACGCCGGAGTCGAAGGCGCGCGGCTACTCGCCGGGTCGTTTCTCCTTTAATGTGAGTGGCGGGCGCTGTGAGGCGTGCAAGGGCGACGGGCAGATCAAGATCGAGATGCACTTCCTTCCCGATATCTACGTTCCCTGCGAAGTTTGCGGCGGTAAACGCTACAACCGCGAGACACTCGAGGTCACCTACCGTGGCAAGACCATCTCGGACGTGCTCGAAATGAGTGTCACCGAGGCGCTGGCCTTCTTTGGGAATATCCCGCAGATTAAGCGCAAGCTCCAAACGCTGTACGATGTGGGCTTGGGCTACGTGAGCCTGGGCCAGCCCGCCACGACGCTCTCGGGCGGCGAGGCGCAGCGTGTGAAGCTCGCCAAGGAGCTTCATCGACGCCAGACGGGCAAGACGTTCTATATTTTGGACGAGCCGACGACCGGCCTTCATTTTGAGGACGTCCGCCAGCTGCTCGATGTGCTGCAGCGCTTGGTCGATGCGGGCAACACGGTGCTGGTGATTGAGCACAACCTTGATGTCATCAAGGTTGCCGATCGTCTGATCGATATGGGTCCCGAGGGCGGTAACGGCGGCGGAACCGTTGTGGTTTCGGGCACACCGGAGCAGGTTGCGGACTGTCCGCAGAGTTATACGGGCAAGTTTTTGGCGCCGTTGCTCAGGCGTGACCGGGAGCGTCAGGCTCAACTTGATGCTCAATAAATAGGCGATTCAGTTTATGGGCGCCATCGACTCCTTGTGATTCGATGGCGCTTGCTGTGTCGAAGTGACGTATGCAGCCGAATTGGACATATACTTAATCTTTACGTCCGAATGCGAGGGAAAGGATATGTCATGGCAAAGGCTGTAAAGACGCCAAAAACCAATGCGATGCGCGAGCTGGAAAGCGCCGGCATTTCCTATGTTCTACATACGTACGAAGACGATGGTGATGAGTCGGTGGGCCTGGGGGTCGCGATTTCGGAGCAGCTTGGCGAGGAGCCCGGTCAAGGATTTAAGACTTTGGTCTGCGTGACACCGTCCAACGACTATGTCGTGTGCTGCATCCCTGTTGCCGACGAGCTCGATCTAAAGTCCGCCGCGCGTGCCGCGGGGGAGAAGTCCTTGGCCATGATGCATGTGAAGGATTTGCTTGCGGCGACTGGCTACGTTCGCGGCGGCTGCAGCCCGGTCGGTATGAAAAAACGCTACCGGACGCTCATTGATGAGACATGCGTCCTTTGGGATACCATTTTTATTTCGGGAGGCAAGCGTGGTTATCAGCTCGAGCTTGCACCCGATGATTTAATTGCATTTTGCGGGGCGACGGTTGCCGCGATTACGAGAGAGGACTGAGCGATGCCGCAGGAAGAATTGAAGCGCGGAGCTCATTTTGCAAAAGAATCTGCGCCTCAGACACCCTCATCCGAAGCTTCTTCGTCGCGAGATGACACTGACGACATGGGCTCGTCGGACTACTCCACGGTTGGTCGTTCTGCCGGGCTTATGACCATCCTGACTATCGTGTCTCGCGTCACCGGTTTTATCCGCACGTGGGCAATGGCGGCCGCTATCGGCATGTCGCTGCTCTCGTCCTCCTATCAGGTCGCCAACAACCTGCCCAATATGCTCTACGAACTCGTGATGGGCGGCATGCTCGTGACGGCGTTTTTGCCCGTGTACATGGGCGTGAGGCGTGAGCAGGGTCGCGAGGCCTCGAACGAGTACGTGGGCAACCTGCTCGGCATTCTGCTTTTAGTGCTGGGTGGCATTTCGTTGCTGGGGACCGTGTTCGCCCCGGGCTTTATCTGGACGCAATCGTTCCTTTCGGGTGACGGTGGCAGCATGGATACCGCTGCGTTCATGTTCCGTTTCTTTGCCATCCAGATTCTGTTTTATGGTTTGGGCTCGGTGTTCTCGGGCGTTCTCAACGCACACCGCGACTACTTCTGGTCGACGTTTGCCCCGGTCCTCAACAATGTGATCGTCATTGCGAGCTTTATGGGTTTTGCGCCCGTGTCCGCACAGTTTGGCGAACGTGCCGGCATCATCTTGATTGCGGCCGGTACGACCCTCGGTGTCTTTGTTCAGATGGCATGTCAGATTCCCGCGCTTGGCAAGCACGGCGTGCATCCCCATATCCATATCGACTTTAAGGACCCCGCGCTGCGCCAGACGATTGCGCTCGGTATCCCGACGCTGCTCGCCACGGTGTGCATGTTTGTCTCGACTTCTATCACCAACGCTGCCGCGCTGGTGGTCCAGCCCGAGACGGGTCCTTCCGTCATCGCCTATGCGCGCCTGTGGTACACGCTGCCCTACGCGCTGATTGCCGCCTCGCTTTCGACGGCGCTCTATACCGAGCTCTCTCATGACGCACAGGAGAAGGATTACGACAGCGTTCGCACGGGCATTTCGCGTGGCGTCGCCCAGATGCTGTTCTTCCTGATTCCGTTCGCACTGTACCTGATTGTCTTCGCACGTCCGCTCAATATGATCTACTGTGCTGGCAAGTTCGATGAATCCGGCGTGGCTCTGGTGTCCGAGTACCTTGTCTACCTGGCGCTCTCGCTGCCGCTCTACGGCGTGGTCGTGTTGATGCAGAAGAGCTTCTCTGCCTTGCTCGACATGAAGCCCTATAGCCGCTATTGCCTGTATTCCGCCATCGGCCAGGCCGGCTCGGTTCTGCTGTTTGGCGTTGTGCTGGGCTTCGGTATGCCGGCAATCGCGCTTTCGTATGTCGTCGACTACGTGATCTTGGTCGGCTGTTCGCTGTGGTGGCTGCGTCGTCGCCTGCGTGGCCTTCAGGTCAAATCTATCCTACATGGCGGTTTCTTTGGCCTTTTGCTCGGTGGCCTAGGTGCTGCCGCAGGCGCCGGCGTCATGTGGGCGCTTGAACACTTTGTCGGGGCACTTGGCGGCTCGATTCTGATTACTCTTGGCTACGTTTGCGTTGCGGGTGTCGCCTCGCTTGTTGTTACCTTTGGCCTTGCCGTCGTCCTTAAGATGCCCGAGGTCTCGGCGCTGCTTCGTCGCAAGTAGGTGCGCGTGGCCGGTCACGACAACATACCAACGCTTGCCGAGCAGGTTTCGCGCGTTCCCACACAGCCCGGATGCTACCTTTGGAAGGATGCCAAGGGCGATGTCATCTACGTGGGCAAGGCGAAAAACCTGCGCGCCCGCATGCGTCAATACGTGACACTGCAGGATGAGCGTCAAAAGATCCCGCTGATGATGCAGCTGGTGGCGAGCTTTGACTACATCGTTGTCGAAACCGAGCATGAGGCGCTTGTACTCGAGCGCAACCTGATCGGCCAGTACCATCCGTACTTTAACGTCGACCTCAAGGATGACAAGAGCTACCCCTTTATCGCCATTACAAATGGCGACCTGTATCCCGCGATCAAATACACGCGTGAGCGTCATAAGCCGGGAACGCGCTATTTTGGACCCTATACCGATAGCCGTGCGGCACGTGAGACGATAGATACGCTGCGCAAGGTTATCCCCATCTGCTCTGCATCCTGTGCGGAGTGGCGTCGTTGTCGCCGTACCATCGAGTCCCACAAGGGCGAGGAAGACATCGTCAATATGATTTGCGCACAAAACGGGCGTCCCTGCTTTGACTACCATGTCGGGCGCGGCCCGGGTGCGTGTGTCGGCGCGATTTCCCCGGCAGACTATGCCAAGAACGTCAAGCGTGTCGAGCGCTTTTTGTCGGGCCATCGCAAGGATGTCGTCGATGAGCTGACCTCCGAGATGACGGATGCCGCCGAGGCGCTCGACTTTGAGCGCGCGGCACGCGTCAAACGTCGTTTGGAGGTCATCAGGGGTCTGGACGATCGTCAGCAAGTCGTTTTTCCCTCCAGTGTCGATATCGATGTCATCGGGTTCTATCGCGAGGAGACCATCTCCGCCGCTTGCGTCTTCGTCGTTCGCGAGGGCCGAACAGTTCGCACCTGCGAGTTCATTCTCGACAAGGGTCTTGATGTTGACGAGGAAGAGCTCCAGTCGGGCTTTCTTAAGCGCTATTACGACGAGACGGCTGATATTCCAGCTGAGGTCAACCTTTCCGTCGAGCTTGAGGATGCGGAGGCGCTGGGGGAGTGGCTTGCGGGCAAGCGTGAGCGTTCCTGCCATCTCCATAGGCCGCAGCGTGGCGAAAAGCACCGTCTGCTCGATATGGCATCCAAAAATGCGCGCCATGCCCTCATGCGCTACATGATGCGAACGGGGTACGCTGACGACCGCACCAATCAAGCGCTCCTGGAGCTCGAAAGTGCGTTGGCGCTGCCATCGCCGCCGTTGCGTATCGAGTGCTTCGATATCTCTACACTGCATGGCACCTTTACGGTCGCCTCGATGGTGGTGTTTACCAACGGGCGCGCCGACAAGAGCCAGTACCGTCGTTTTAAAATTCAGGCCGAATTGGACGAGGCAAACGACTTCGTGTCGATGTCCGAGGTTTTGGGACGACGCTATGCTCCCGAGCGCATGGCCGACGAGCGCTTTGGCTCGCGCCCCGATTTGCTCGTTGTCGATGGCGGTAAGCCGCAATTGACCGCTGCGATCAAGCAACTTGAGGCTCTTGGGCTCGATATACCAGTTTGTGGCTTGGCGAAGGCCGACGAGGAAGTTTTTGTGCCTTGGGACGAGACTCCTGTCGTGCTGCCGACCGGGTCTGCTTCGCTCTATCTAATTAAACAGGTACGCGATGAGTCCCACCGATTTGCCATCACGTTCCACCGTGAGTTGCGCGATAAAGCCATGACGGTTTCGGTACTCGATGACGTTCCAGGCGTGGGACCCACCAGAAAACGTGCCCTTATGCGCCATTTTGGCTCGATGAAGCGTTTGCGCGCGGCGAGCGAGCAAGAGATCGCGGAAGTTCGCGGCATACCTGCCGATGTTGCCAAGGCGGTCCACGAGGCGCTCGTTGCATGGAATGCCGAGCGCGCCCAGGCATCGGCCAACCGATCCGAAAACTAAACGTGCTTCTAAACAACTGATATACATGATTGGTCAATTTTCAATCATTTGTTTCGCGGTGATTACCTGCCGATTTCGAGTTTTATTAACGCTAAAACGTTTGACTAGCCATGGTGAACAACACTGCTATCCTGCGGGTTGACGAAGACTGATATCTCACCTTGTCGATACATACTGTCTGTCGAATCATTTGTCAATGAATTCGGTGAACGGTAGTAAATACCGTTCAAGCGTATGTATGTATCGGTCACCGAGCGCGGCACCTCAGTTGGGTTCGTCGGTAGGTAAGGTATATATCGTCCGCAAGTTGCGCGGGGGCAAGTCTAGGTGTCCCCGGGTAAGATTCTCTATTGATAGGAGAAGACATGGCCATCATCAACAAGGGTATGTCCAGGCGTTCGTTCCTCGGCCTCACCGGCAGCGTCGCTGCTGTCGCAGGGCTTGGTCTCACTGGCTGCGGTGGCAGCTCTAGCGACGAAGGTTCCGCTTCCGGTTCCACTGATTCCGCCAACCGTGGCGGCGGCGTGATCACCGCTGGTTCCGCTTACGCTCCGTCCAGCTTCGACCCCGCCAGCACCGGCTCCGCTGTGGGCCTGGGTGCTAACTGGCACGTCATCGAGGGCCTCTACGGCATCGATTACCACGACTACAGCACCTTCAACGAGCTCGCCACCGACGATCCCAAGTCCGTGGACGACACTACCTTCGAGGTCACCATCCGCAAGGGCGCAAAGTTCTCCGATGGTACCGAGGTCACTGCTGACGACGTCGTTGCCTCCTACACCGCTTGCGCTGCTTCCGCTACCTATGCTCCGTTCTTCCAGCCCTTCGAGTCCATCGAGGCCAAGGACGCCAGCACTGTAACGGTCAAGACCAAGGTCCCCAACTTCTCCCTGCTCAAGGATCGTCTGGCCATCATCCGTGTTACCCCGGCCACCCAGGCCGAGGAGGATCGCGCCAAGCAGCCGATCGGTTCCGGCCCCTGGATGTACGACTCTATCTCCGATACCGAGATCACCCTGGTTCCCAACCCCGAGTACAACGGTGAGTATGCTGCCGAGGATAAGAAGATCCAGTACAGCATCCTGACCGACCCCACCGCTCGCGTTACCGCTCAGCAGGAGGGCTCCACGCTCGTTATGGAGCTCGTCACCGCTGACGCAGTCGACCAGCTCGAGAGCGCTGGCTGCAAGATCGATAACGTTCAGGGTTTCGGCACCCGCTTCATCATGTTCAACGTCGCCAAGGAGCCTTGGAACAACGTCAAGGTCCGTCAGGCCGTCATGTACGCGCTCGACACCGAGAAGATGATCACCAACACCTTCGCCGGCCTTGCCACCGCTGCCAGCTGCTACCTGCCCAAGAGCTTCACCAACTATCATGAGGCTTCCACGGTGTACAAGACTGACGCCAAGAAGGCCAAGAAGCTCATCGAAGAGTCTGGCATCACCCCGGGCGCCATCACCCTGCGCACCACCGACAACGAGCAGATCAAGGGCATGGCCGCTCAGGTCAAGAACGATCTCGACGCCCTCGGCTTCGATGTGACCATCCAGACCGATACCTCGCCGGCCACCTACGCTGCCATCGACGGCGGCGAGGCCTACGATATCCTTCTCGCTCCTGGCGATCCGTCCTGCTTCGGCGCCGACCCCGACCTGCTGCTCAACTGGTGGTATGGCGACAACGTCTGGATGCAGACCCGTTGCCCGTGGAAGGATTCCGCTGAGTGGGCGAAGCTCCACGGTCTCATGGACGAGGCTCTTGCCGCCGAGGGCGACGAGCAGCAGAAGAAGTGGAACGAGTGCTTCGACATCATCGCCGACAACGCCGTTCTGTACCCCGTTGTCCACGTCAAGACCGTTTCCGCTTCCTGGGACGATCCGTCCACCGCGCCCAACGGCGAGGCCCTCGATGGCTTCAAGGGCATCGGCACGACGAGCATGTCCTTCAGGGGCGTCGCGACCGTCAAGGCCTAAGACTCGCTTGAGTCATATGTGGGGCGTCGGTCGTAAGGCAACGTCCTCATAGTTGAAACAAAGACCCGGGCGGCCGCGATGTCGCTCGGGTCTTGTAATGAGTATCCATACTCATATACCAGTTGGTCCTACCGACAAAAGAAAGGGGAGAGAACGTGAACAACTTTCTACGTTTGATTGGAAGGCGTCTCGTGGCGCTGCCGATCATGGCATTGGGCGTCACCGTCCTGGTGTTCTTCCTTATGTCGTTCTCCAAGACCGACCCCGCCTATACGGCGTTGGGTGACGGTGCCTCGCCCGAGGCGGTTGCCGAGTACCATGAGAAGTATGGTCTGGACGACCCCTGGCCCGTGCGTTACGTGCGCTACATGGGCGATCTGATCCATGGTGACATGGGCACCTATGGTGCTGCTCGCAACTCCGTTGCCAAGCGCATCTCCACGGCCCTGCCCGTCACGATGCAGCTGACCTTCATCGGTCTTGCCATCGGCGCGGTCGTCTCGTTTTTACTCGGCGTCATCGCGGCGCTGTATCGCGATAAATGGCCGGACCAAGTGATCCGCGTCTTTTCCATCGCCGGCCTGGCAACCCCGTCGTTCTGGCTTGCCGTCCTGTTGATTCTGCTGTTCTCTTCCTACCTTAAGGTGCTCCCGGCGTCCGGTGCTCTGCCTCACTTCACCACCAACCCGGCTGGCTATCTGGGACGTATGATCATGCCCGCTATCGCCCTGGCATTTCCGCTGACGGGTCAGATGACTCGTATCGTGCGTACCGCCATGGTCGAGGAGCTCGACAAGGACTACGTCCGCATGGCCCGTGGCGCTGGCGTTCCCGAGAAGGTCGTCGTCGGCATCAACGTTCTTCGCAACGCGCTGATCACCCCGGTCACCACCCTCGGTCTTAAGATCGGTTACCTTATGGGCGGCGCCGTCGTCATCGAGGTCATCTTCAACCTCCCCGGCATGGGTACTGCGATTCTGCAGGGCGTTCAGGGCAACGAGGCGAACCTGGTTCAGGGCGTCGTCATCGTCGTTGCTCTTGCCTTCATCATCATCAACATCGTGGTTGACATGCTCTACCTGCTCATCAACCCGCGCATCAGGACGGTGTAGATTATGGTAAAGATTCGAGAGAAGCAAACCGAGCAGCTCGAGAAGGCTGCCTCCAAGGGGCTCAAGCTCGGTGGCTGGAAGAAGATGACGCTGTCTTCTAAGATTGCCGCCGTCGTGCTGGCACTGGTCGCCCTGACCGCGATTCTGGCGCCCCTCCTTGCCCCCTATAGCCCGGTCGAGATTTTCACTGCTCGCCAGGCTCCCGGCAATGGATTTATCTTCGGTACCGACGATAAGGGTCGCGACATTCTGTCGCGCATGCTCTACGGTGGTCGTTACTCGCTGATCATCGGCTTTGGCGCCACTGCCATGGCTCTGGTCTGCGGCTCGGTCGTTGGCGCCCTCGCGGCGGTTTCGCGCAAGTCCGTTTCCGAGGCGATCATGCGCATCCTGGACATCATCATGTCCATCCCGGGCATCGCCCTCGCTGCCGTCTTCGTCTCCATCCTGGGCAATTCCGTGCCGTCGATCATCTTCGCCATCGGCTTTATGTACACTCCGCAGATTGCCCGTATCGTGCGCGCCAACATCGTGTCCGAGTACGGCGAGGACTATGTCCGCGCGGTCATCGTTTCCGGCGCCAAGGCTCCGTGGATTTTGATTAAGCATGTTCTGCGTAACTGCATCGCCCCGATCATGGTCTTCACCGTTACCCTGGTCGCCGACGCCATCATCTTCGAGGCCTCGCTGACCTTTATCGGCGCTGGTATTCAGGAGCCTACCGCTACCTGGGGCAACATCCTCGCCGACGCCCGCGGCGGCGTGCTCGCTGGCCGTTGGTGGCAGGCGCTGTTCCCGGGCCTGGCCATCATGATCACCTGCCTGGCACTCAACATCCTGTCCGAGGGCATTACCGACGCCATGGCCGCCGCTCCCTCCGCCGCCCTGGATCCGACCGACTCCTCCAAGCGCCGCGAGGCCGACCTGCTGGTCTCCGACCCCGTTCGCGCCTACAAGGAGCAGGCTCAGTCCCTGTCCGCCCGTCTTGGCGCTCTGCGTGATGTCGAACTCAAGCGTAACGACCGCCATGTGCCCGATGAGTCCGTTGAGCCGATCCTTTCGGTACGCGATTTCTGCATCCAGTTTGAGCACCACGGTGACATCAACGTCGTCGACCACGTCAACTTTGACGTCCGTCCCGGCCAGACCATGGGCCTGGTAGGCGAGTCCGGCTGCGGTAAGTCCATCACCACGCTGGCCATCATGGGCCTGACCGACGATGACGAGCACCTTTCCGGTGAGGTTCTCTGGGAGGGTCGCGACCTGCTCAAGATGAGCAAGAAAGAGTGGTTCGGCCTGCGCGGTACCGATATCGCCATGGTCTATCAGGACGCCCTGTCCTCGCTCAACCCCTCCATGCTCATTTCCGCCCAGATGAAGCAGCTCACCAAGCGTGGCGGCACCCGTAGCGCCGAGGAGCTCCTGGAGCTCGTGGGCCTCGACCCCAAGCGTACGCTCGAGAGCTATCCGCACGAGCTTTCCGGCGGTCAGCGTCAGCGCGTTCTGATCGCTATGGCCCTTACCCGCGACCCCAAGCTGGTCATCTGCGACGAGCCCACGACCGCTCTGGACGTTACCGTCCAGAAGCAGGTCATCAAGCTGCTTAACGACCTACAGGCCAAGCTCGGATTTGCCATGATCTTCGTTTCGCACGACCTGGCACTGGTCGCCGAGGTCGCTCATAACATCACGGTTATGTACGCCGGCCAGGTTATCGAGCAGGCGCCCACCAAGGAGCTGCTCACCAACCCGATTCACGAGTACACCCGCGGCCTTCTGGGTTCCGTCCTGTCCATCGAGAGCGGTTCGGGCCGCCTGCACCAGGTGCCCGGCGCCGTTCCGAGCCCGCGCGATTTCCCCAAGGGCGATCGCTTCGCGCCCCGCTCGAGCCATCCGCGCATTGGCCTGGATACCCGTCCGGTCTTCAAGCGCGTGCCCGGCACCGAGCACTTCTATTCCGAGCTCCCCGACGAGGTGCTCAAGGCAAATGGTTTGACCCCTCACGCGGAGGTGATGTAGATGAGCGAGACCGCAGTCAACGGCGTCGAGCCGATCATCTTCCTTGATGACGTCCACGTCACCTTTAGGACCCGTACCGGCTCGATTCTGCACCCCAACCTGGTTCACGCCGTCCAGGGTGTAACGATTAAGCTCATGCCCGGACAGACCATCGGCATCGTCGGCGAGTCCGGTTGCGGAAAGTCCACCACCGCCAACGTCATGTGCGGCCTGCAGGCCCCCACGAGCGGCAAGGTCTACTTTAAGGGCAAGGACGTTACCAAACGTACCGCCGAGGACCGTCGCCACATGGGTCGCGTCATCTCGGTCGTGTTCCAGAACCCGGCCACGGCGCTCAACCCCCGCATGGTCGTTCGCGAGCAGCTGCTCGACCCCATGCGCGTCCACAACCTGGGTACCGAGGCCGAGCAGGAGAAGCGCGTCAAGGAACTCTTGGAGCTCACCGGTCTGCCCAGCTCCGCTGCCGAGGTTCTTCCCGGCCAGCTTTCGGGCGGCCAGCGCCAGCGCGTCGCAATTGCCCGTGCCCTGTCGCTGAACCCCGATGCCATCATCGCCGACGAGCCCACCTCGGCTCTGGACGTTTCGGTCCGCGCGCAGATTCTGAACCTGCTGACCGACCTTAAGAAGGAGCTCGGCCTGGCCATGGTGTTCATCAGCCATGACATCCAGACGGTCCGTTATATCTCTGACGACATCATCGTTATGAATGGCGGCAAGATCGTCGAGCAGGGCGAGGCCAAGCAGGTCTTCCAGCACCCCCAGGACCCCTACACCAAGATGCTGCTCGGCGCTGCGCCGTCGCTGCTGCACCCCAAGCTCGGCGAGTAGCCTCGCTTTCCCTCCCGTGCGCCCGGTTCCCTTGCCGGGCGCACCTCCGTTGCGATTTCGAAAGGTTGGGTTCACGAGCCATGCCAAGTGCTCAGGAGCTACAACATCAATTTGGTGAATATCGAGGCGCCATGCCCCGTCCATCGGATTTCGATCTCTTTTGGAAGGATCGCATGGCCGAGGCCGACGCTGTCGGGCTTGACTATGCGATCGAGACGGCATCGGTCACCGATGCCGCGACCTGCCAGCTTTTCGACCTCTGGTATACCGGTATGTGTGGCGCTCGCCTGCATGCCAAGTACCTTAAACCCGTCTCGGACGAGCCCGTGCCATTGGTACTTCAGTTCCATGGGTATCCGGGTGCAAGCCGCAGCTGGTTTGAGCAGGCGTCGTTTGCGGGCATGGGCATGGCACTCATCGCCCTCGACTGCCCCGGTCAAGGAGGTCCCTCCGAGGACATTGGTGGATTTGAGGGCACAACGGTTGCCGGTCATATCGTCGCCGGTATCGACGGCGACCCGGTCAACCTCTACTATGTCCGCTTGCACCAAGATATTCGCATCCTGTGCCGCATCGTTCGCAAGCTCGAGGGCATCGATCTTGCGCGTGTGTTTGTGAACGGTGCGTCGCAGGGCGGCGGTTTGGGCATTGCGACCTGTGCGCTTAACAGCGAGCTTATCAATCGTGCCGCCATCCTCTATCCCTTCCTGTCAGATTTCCGCCTGGTCTGGGATTTGGATGCCGACGACATTGCCTACGAGGGCCTGCGCTATTGGTCTCGCTGGTTTGACGAGGACTCGACTCGTATTGACGAAGCCTATGCCAAGCTGGCGTACTTCGATTCCAAGAACTTTGCCCCTATGGTCGAATGCCCCGTGCTGTTTGGCACTGGCACAGCCGATATCGTCTGTCCGCCAGCGACGCAGTTTGCGGTCTATAACAACCTGACCTGCGAAAAGCGTCATGAGTTCTTTGAAGGCTTTGGCCACGAGGAGATTCAGGATTTTGACGATCTGATCATTCCGTTTTTCTGCAAGGGAGGGGAGGCTCATGTCTAAGTGCGAGAGCAATGTTGACGAGCTGATTGTCCCCGGACTCGTGGGAATTCCTGGAACGGTTTCGTCAAGGCTCGCAGAATATCGGGACTGGCGCGGTGATGTCCAAGCAGATGTTTCTGATTTAGAGACATGCGCTTCGAATCTTGAGATTCAAGGCCTGGCCATAACGGCGATTGACTTTGTTAACCCCTGCGCCCGTTACTCGGAGGTCTCCTTTGAGCTCGGTGACGATGCGATTCACGCTCGTTTGATCGAGCCTGTCGGTCGTGCCCGAGTATCTGAGCGCGTGCCGTTGTGCCTGATGTTCCACGACATCGATCGGCCTGTGCGCGGCTGGCATCACATGACGAGATTTGCCGCCATGGGGTATGCCGTTCTCGCGCTGGATGACGATGTTGCTGGTGCGGACGACCTGCGGCGGGGGATTGCTTCGCCCGCTTTTGTCGAGCGCGTCCGTTGGGGTTGCGCGATGGCGAAGGTTGCGCGCAATCTTGATGGCATGGACCCCGACCGCATCTTTGCATGGGGCGAGGGCCTTGGCGGCGGAGTCGCGCTGGCGGTTTCTGCTCTGGATGAGCAGGGCCTCGCCTGCACGGCGGTTGCCAACCCGCTGCCCGGCGGCCTCGAGGCGCTGTCGTCTCGTGTGCGCGGCTCGGTGCTCTTGGGCACTTCGCTCATGGATACCGTGAGCGACCCCAAGGGCCAGTTTGCCGTGTTCAACGGTCTTGAGTGTGACCGGAGGCATATCATCTATGCCAAATACGCTCACGAGCGCATCAATGCGTTCGAAAACGAAGTCGTCGACTTCTTTAACCAAACGTTCTACCCGTGTTCTTTGGCCTAGGCGGCCTGGACACTGCCAACAAGAGTGGGCGGCATAGGGCTGCCCGCCAGACAGCTAAGGAGATTCTTGTGGCAACTCAGAAATTCACCGGCGTTATCCCTCCCGTCGTTGTTCCCGATACCGAAGACCACCAGCTCGACGTTGCCTCCTTTGAGCGCAGCATCAACCGCATGATCGATGCCGGCGTCGATGGCCTGTTCTTCCTGGGCTCTTCGGGCGAGGTTGTCTTCTCCACCGACGAGCGTCGTCGTCAGATCGTCGCCGAGGCCGTGCGCATCGTCGATCACCGCGTTCCCGTTCTGGTCGGCATCATCGACACCGAGACCGAGCGCATGATCGAGCACGGCAAGGTCGCTCAGGAGCTGGGTGCCGACGCGCTTGTCGCCACCTGCCCGTTCTATGCCCTGCAGGGCATGACCGAGGTCGAGGAGCACTTCCGCATCCTGCACGAGGAGCTCGACCTGCCCATCTTCGCCTACGACATCCCCGTGTGCGTCCACACCAAGCTCCCCTGGAAGCTCCTTGCCAAGCTCGGCGCCGAGGGCGTCCTGGCCGGCGTCAAGGATTCCTCGGGCGATGACATCTCGTTCCGCTACCTCGTTCAGGAGAACGAGAAGAACGGCCACCCGATGAGCATCCTCACCGGTCACGAGGTTGTTGTCGACGGCGCCTACCTCGGTGGCGCCGACGGTTCCGTCCCGGGTCTCGCTAACGTTGAGCCCGAGGGCTACGTGCGTCAGTGGAAGGCCGCTCAGGCCGGCGACTGGGCTACCGTCAAGGCCGAGCAGGATCGCCTCAATGAGATTTCGCACATCTGGGATGTCACCTCGGGCGTCCAGGGCTATGCCGGTGGCGTCGGTGCCTTCAAGACCGCTATGAACCTCATGGGCATCTTCGACAGCCCGACCATGCCGCGCCCGGTGAAGGCCATGACCGGCGAGAACGTCGAGGCGATTAAGAAGGTCCTCCAGGACAACGGTCTCCTGTAAAGCTTCCCCAGGCACCCGATCTTGGGGCTCAAGTGGTCGGGCGTGACCCATTAGGTCAACGCCTGACCACTTTCACCCCAACCTCGGGCACCTGGAAAACCTTTACCGCGCTGTGGCGGCTAGTCTGACGGCGCATTTCCTGTAGTTGTTTTTATCTCCTAAGGAGAGCGACATGGAGAACAAGTACGTTTGCTCCGTCGATATCGGCGGCACCAAGATTGCGACTGCCATTATGGAGTATCCGGCTGACGGCAGCGTGCCCCATCCCGTATTTGAGGCCGAGGTTCCTACCGAGGCCCAGGAGGGCGGCGAGGCCGTCTTCCAGCGTATCGAGGCGTCCATCAAGGCCGCTCTTGAGGCGAATCCCGATGTCGAGGTCCTCGGTGTCGGTATCGGTGCCGCAGGCGTCGTCGATCCCAAGACGGGCGCCATCGCGTATGCCAACGAGATCATGCCCGGCTGGTCCGGCGTTCAGTTGGGGCCGCGCCTGCGCGAGGACCTTGGTCTTCCCGTTGCCGTGGTGGGAGACGTGCAGGCTCATGCTCTGGGCGAGGCCCACTGGGGCGTCGGTAAGGGCAAGTTCTCCGTCTTGTGCCTTGGCATCGGTACGGGCATCGGCGGCGCATATGTCGAGAACGGCCGCGTGATGCAGGGCTTCCATGGTGCTGCCGGCCATATGGGCCACATCGAGTGCTCGGCTGCTGCCGGCATTCCCTGCGCCTGCGGGCGTTCCGGTCATCTTGAGTCGGTTGCTTCGGGCACATCGATTGGTCGTATGTACGATGAGCGCTTCGGTCGAGTTGACCCCAGCCGTCCTTCGGTCGGTCGCGACGTGAACGACCTGTGCCGCGCTGGCGACGCAAAGGCGACCGAGGTCATCCATGACGCCGGCTTTGCGCTGGGCGCCAGCTTGGGCTCGCTTGCCAACATCTTGGATCCCGAGGTCATCGTGCTTTCGGGCGGCGTGATTCACCAGGGTCCCGATTGGCGCTCGCAGACGTGGAAGGACTCGGTGCACGAGGGCTATGCCAGCCAGGCGCTCGACCCGCTTCAGGACACGCCGATTCTCATCGGCTCTCTGGAGGGCGACGCGCCGCTCATCGGTGCCGCCGAGCACCTTCTTGCGTCGTTGAAGTAAACATAACTACCAAGTGCGCCTTCTGAGGTGCCGCAGATTGACGTGAAAGAGGAGCGAAGCGTACTTCGGTATGCGAGCGACGGTTTGAACGTCAAGGTGCGGTGTCTCAGAAGGCTGTTTTGAGAAAGGTTGAGTCGAACATGACCGTCGATCCTTTGATTCAATCCCTGAAGGGCAAGCTCGTCGTGAGCGTTCAGGCCTATATGGGCGAGCCGCTTCGTACGCCCGAGACCATGGCTCAGATGTCTCGCGCCTGCGAGCTTGGCGGCGCCGCCGCTATTCGCTGCCAAGGCCTTGCCGACATTGCCGCCATTAAGGGTCGCTGTGAGGTTCCTGTTATCGGCCTGTGGAAGGATGGGCACGAGGGCGTCTACATCACGCCGACGCTGCGTCATGCTCGCGCCTGCGTTGCCGCCGGTGCCGACATCGTGGCAATTGATGCCACTGATCGCCCACGTCCCGATGGCAAGACCGTCGAGGACACCTTCCGTCCGCTGCACGAGGAGGGCGTGCTCCTGATGGCGGATTGTGCCACCATCGAGGACATTCGCCGTGCGGTTGATATGGGCTTTGACCTGGTATCCACTACGCTTTCTCACGGTGTCGCCGCCATCGACTGCACCATGGCCGATGGCCCTGATCTGCCGCTCCTGCGTCAGGCGACCGAGGAATTCCCCGGTCTTCCCATCATCTGCGAGGGCCGCGTGCACACGCCCGAGGAGGCCCGCGCCGCGATCGATGCGGGCGCCTGGGCAGTTGTCGTAGGCACTGCCATTACGCACCCCACGAGTATTACAAGTTGGTTCAAGGCTGCGCTTGAGGCGTAAGACAGGCCTCGTATCCGCTTGGGGCGGTATACTCAATAAAGGCAATTGATCGCGCGGGATCCGCTGGCCGGGTCCCGCGCTTGTTTTAGGAGGCACACATGCAAAAGGGAGATGCCATGGATGCGGCGGAGCGCTCGGAGCGCATCCCCGATATCGTCATCATCACCGGAATGTCCGGATCGGGCCGAACGCAGGCCATGCATGTGTTTGAGGACATGGGCTACTTTTGCATCGACAACTTGCCTCCGCGTCTGATCGCCCAGCTTGCCGAACTCGTCGGCATCAATACGGGCGTGGGCAGGCATCTTGCCGTCACCTGCGACCTGCGCAGCCAGGGTTTGTTCGATGAGCTGCTCGATGCCGTTGCTGCACTCGAGGAGCGCGAGATGAGCTGTGACATCGTGTTTCTCGAGGCCTCTGACGAGGTGCTGATCCGTCGTTATAGCGAAAACCGCCGCCGCCATCCCATTGCCAAGCCGGGGGAGACCACGGCCGATGCGATTCAGCGCGAGCGCCTGCAGCTGCAGGGTGTGCGCGACCGAGCCGATATGATCATCGACACGAGCCGCCTGCGCACCTCTGCCCTGCGCAACAAATTGCGCATGGCGTTCTCCGAGCTGTCCGACCAGCAGCTCATGGACGTCCACGTGTTCTCGTTTGGCTTTAAGCACGGCATGCCCGTCGAGGCGGACATTATGATCGACGTTCGCTTCCTGCCCAATCCGTTCTACGATCCCGAGATGCGCACCATGACCGGTCTCGATAAGAAAGTCTCCGACTTTGTTCTGGACCATCCCAAGACCCAGGAGTTCTGGAAGGCCTGGACGCAGCTGCTCGATACGGTCATGCCCGGCTATATCGCGGAGGGCAAGCCACAACTTTCTATTGCCATCGGCTGCACGGGCGGCCAACACCGCAGCGTCGCCATCGCCGAGGCCACGGCACGTTATTTGGAAGGCGCCCAATATCACGTGAGCATTTCCCATCGCGACCTGTCGCGCGCCAACACGAAAGCATAGGCCTGCATGTCGTTTACCGCCGAGGTGCGTGACGAGCTCGCGCGCTGCGAACCCGAATGTGAATACTGCGATTTGTCGACGCTTGCCGCCCTGACGCGTGTGAGCGGTACACTTTCGCTGGCCGGCTCCGGGCGGTATCGTTTGACGGTCGCGACCGAGACGGGCGCCGTCGCACGCACGATGATCACACTGACGCATCGCATCCTTAAGCTCAAAACGGAATTCACCGTTCGTAAATCGGTCTTGCATAAGGTCCGTAACTATCTCATTACCCTGCCCGATCAACCCGACCTGGACAAGGCTCTGGTGCTGCTGGGCATTCTAGACCGCAGGGGAGGGCTCGTCGCCGGTGTTCCCCGGCACATCGTTGCCCGTCCCTGCTGCAGGCTTGCCTACATCCGCGGCGCGCTCATCGCCGGCGGTTTCGTGGCCGATCCCCGCGGCGACTTTCATTTGGAGATCGCGGTGCAGGGCGAGCAGTATGCCCGGGGACTTTGCGATCTATTGGAGCAGATTGGGGTCCATGCGCGCGTTAACGCGCGGCGCGGATCCTTTGCCGTCTACATTAAGAGCGCCGAGGAGATCGAGCAGCTTCTAAAGCTGGTCGGCGCCAAGCGCAGCGTTGCCGAGATCGAGGAAGCGCGCGCGGTCAAATTGGTTAAGAACGACGTAAACCGTCGCGTGAATGCCGAGCTGGCCAATCAGACCAGAAGTGCGGGTGCCGCCCAGCATCAGCTTGCGTTGATCGATGAGCTCGAACAGCGGGGTTTACGCGACACGCTTCCGGACGCCTTAGCAGTCTTTTGCGACCTGCGCGAGCGCTATCCCGATCTGTCACTGCGTGATCTGGGGGAGATGGCTGACCCTCCCTTGTCGAAGTCGGCCCTCTACCATCGAGTTTTGAGGCTTGAAAAGCTCATTGAAGCAAACAGGTAGTTGAGCGAAACTGCTTATATAGGGATTGAACTGCTGTTTTACTCTTTAAAACGTTTTAACGTAAATTTGATTTTCAATTTCGAGCATTCTCGTGAAATTCAAGTCAAAAAAAAGGTATATTAGGCGAGTGGTTAGTTTGTGGGCCTCAACGGCGGGCGCTGTAGCTCGCGGGGGCCTTACGAAAGGAGACACAATGGCAGTAAAGGTTGCTATTAACGGCTTCGGTCGCATCGGTCGTCTGGCTTTCCGTCAGATGTTCGGTCATGAGGGCTCCGAGATCGTCGCTATCAACGACCTCACCTCTCCCGATATGCTCGCTTACCTGCTGAAGTACGACTCCACGCAGGGCAACTACGCTCGCGATCACGAGGTCGTTGCTGGCGAGGATTCCATCACCGTTGACGGCAAGGAGATCAAGATCTACAAGGAGGCCGACGCCAACAACCTGCCTTGGGGCGACCTCGACGTCGACGTCGTTCTCGAGTGCACCGGCTTCTACACCAGCAAGGCTAAGGCTCAGGCCCACATCAACGCTGGCGCCAAGAAGGTCGTCATCTCCGCTCCGGCCGGCAGCGATCTGCCCACCATCGTGTACAACGTCAACCATGAGACGCTGACCGCTGAGGACAACATCATCTCCGCTGCTTCCTGCACCACCAACTGCCTCGCCCCGATGGCCAAGGGTCTGAACGACTTCGCTCCCATCGTGTCCGGCATCATGACCACCATTCACGCCTGGACCGGCGACCAGATGCCGCTCGACGGCCCGCAGCGCAAGGGCAACAAGCGTCGTAGCCGCGCCTGCGCCGTCAACATCGTCCCCAACACCACCGGTGCTGCCAAGGCTATCGGCCTGGTTCTCCCCGAGCTCAACGGTAAGCTCATCGGTGCCGCCCAGCGCGTCCCGACGCCGACCGGCTCCATCACCAACCTCTACGCTGTCGTTGACAAGAAGGTCACCGTCGACGAGGTCAACGCCGCTATGAAGGCCTACGCTGCCACCATCTCCGAGACCTTCGGTTACAACGAGGACGACATCGTCTCCACCGACATCATCGGCGAGACCCACGGCTCCATCTTCGACGCCACTCAGACCATGTGCTCTGACCTCGGCAACGGCCAGACCCTCGTTCAGGTTACCTCTTGGTACGACAACGAGAACTCCTACACCTCTCAGATGGTCCGCACCATCAAGTACTTCGAGAAGTTCGTTGCTTAATTTAGCTTTAAGCGAATAGCTCGTTGAGCGTCTAAAGAAGGGCGCGGCCTTATAGGGCTTACACCCTAGGGTCGCGCCCTTTTTATAAGAAATCGTCTGCCGTAATGGGAGGCAGACACGTACGAAAGGTAGAAGCAAACATGGCCTTTACCAAGAAGACCGTCCGCGACATCGATGTCGACGGCAAGCGCGTTCTCGTCCGCGTTGACTTTAACGTGCCTATCAAGGATAGCGTCGTTGGCGACACCACCCGTATCAAGGCTGCCCTGCCCACCATCAACTACCTCGTTGAGCACAACGCTCGCGTCATCCTCATGAGCCACCTCGGCCGTCCCGATGGCACCGGCTTCCAGCCCGAGCTGTCCCTCGAGCCCGTCGCCAAGAAGCTCGCTGAGCTCTCTGGTCTGGACGTTGCCTTTGTCGCCGACACTTACGGCGAGAAGGCTGCCGAGGCTGTCGCTGCCGTCGAGCCGGGCAAGGTTCTCGTTCTCGAGAACGTCCGTTTCGACAAGCGTGAGAAGAAGAACGATCCCGAGATCGCCAAGAAGCTCGCTTCCTATGGTGACGTCTTCGTTCTCGATGCCTTCGGCACCGCTCACCGCGCCCAGGGTTCCGTCGTGGGCCCCGCCGCTTACCTGCCCGCAGTCGCCGGCTTCCTTCTCGAGAAGGAGGTCGACACGCTGACCGGTATCTTCGCCGAGCCCGAGCGTCCCTTCGTCGCTATCGTCGGCGGTTCCAAGGTTTCCTCCAAGATCGGCGTTCTCGATCACCTCATCGACTCCGCTGATACCCTGATCATCGGTGGCGGCATGGCCTACACCTTCTTCCTGGCTCAGGGCCTGTCCGTTGGTCAGTCCCTCAAGGAAGAGGACTGGGTCGAGCGCGCCGGCGAGATGCTCAAGAAGGCCGAGGAGAAGGGCGTCAAGATCCTGCTCCCCATCGACAACCGCGTTGCCGATCACTTTGGCGAGGATGCTGTCCCCGAGGTTGTCGCTTCCGACGCTATCCCCGACGACCGTGAGGGCATGGATATCGGCCCCAAGACCGAGGAGCTCTATGCCGAGGCCGTCAAGGGCGCCAAGACCGTGTTCTGGAACGGCCCCATGGGCGTCTTCGAGTTTGACAACTTCGCTCACGGCACCCAGGCTATCGCCGAGGCTGTCGCCGAGGCCGACTGTACCTCGATCATCGGCGGTGGCGACTCTGTCGCAGCTGTCAACAAGTTCAACCTGGCCGACAAGATGAGCTGGATCTCCACCGGCGGTGGCGCTTCCATGGAGCTCGTCGAGGGTAAGGCCCTGCCCGGAGTGGAGGCGCTTCTCGATGCCTAATCGCACCCTTCTTATCGCTGGTAACTGGAAGATGAACAACGACGTCGCCGAGGCCGCTAAGCTCGCCGACGAGCTGGCTCAGGCTCTGCCCGAGGTTCCGGCTGGCGTCGAGGTGCTCGTCTGCCCTCCGGCCATCGACATCACCACGGTTCATGACCGCATTCAGGCTGCCCCCATCGCCCTCGGTGCACAGAACGTGTACTGGGAGGCCAAGGGTGCCTTCACCGGTGAGTCCTCTTGCGACATGCTCAAGTCCGCTGGCTGCACTTACTGCATCATCGGTCACTCCGAGCGTCGTGATTACTTCCACGAGACCGACGAGGATCAGAACAAGAAGGCCAAGGCTCTCGTTGCCGCCGGTCTTGTTCCCGTCTTCTGCTGCGGCGAGTCCCTCGAGGTTCGCGAGGCTGGTACCTATGTCGAGCACGTCGTGAACCAGGTCAAGGCTGGCCTTGCTGGTCTTGAGATCACCTGCCCCAAGCAGGTCGTCGTCGCCTACGAGCCCATCTGGGCCATCGGCACCGGCAAGACCGCTACCGCCGAGGACGCTCAGGAGGTCTGCGGCGCTATCCGTGAGACCCTCAAGGAGATGTTCGGCGAGGAGCTCGCTAACGGCATCCGCGTCCTGTACGGTGGTTCCGCTAAGCCCGGCAACATCGCCGAGCTCGTCGCCAAGCCCGACGTTGACGGCGCCCTCGTGGGCGGTGCTTCGCTCAAGGCTGCCGACTTCGCCTCTATGGTCGTCAAGGCAGGCGAGTAGGACATATGGCACAACGTCATCTTCCTGCACTCCTGATTATCATGGATGGCTGCGGCCTTGCTCCGGCCGATGGCGAGAACGCCGTCGCCGCTGCCAAGACGCCCTTCCTTGATGGCCTGTACGAGAAGTACCCCCACACCACGCTCGGTGCTTCGGGCGAGGACGTGGGCCTTCCCGACGGCCAGATGGGTAACTCCGAGGTGGGTCACCTCAACATCGGTGCCGGCCGCATCGTGTTCCAGGAGCTTTCGCGCATCAACAATGCCATCAAGGACGGCTCCATCGCCAAGAACGAGGTTTTCGTCAAGGCTATGGACGATGTCAAGGCTGACGGTAAGACTCTCCACCTCATGGGCCTTATGAGCCCTGGCGGTGTTCATTCTCACATGAACCACGTCGAGGCTCTGGTCAAGATGGCTGCCGAGCACGGTGTCAAGACCGTTCGCGTCCACGCCTTCATGGATGGCCGCGACGTTGACCCGCAGTCCGGTGCCGGCTACATGAGCGAGTTCTGCGCCTTCCTGGCTAAGATCTCCGAGGAGACCGGTTGCGACGCTCGCGTTGCCACCGTCTCGGGCCGTTATTGGGCCATGGACCGCGATAATCGTTGGGAGCGCATCCAGCGCGCCTACGACGTCATGGTCAACGCGTCCGATGCCGATACCGACCCCGTTGCCGGTATCAAGGCCTACTATGAGAAGGATCCGCGCGGCGACGAGTTCGTCGAGCCCTTCGCTGCCCATAACGAGGGCATTCACGAGGGCGACGCGGCCATCTTCTTCAACTTCCGTCCCGACCGCGCTCGTCAGATGACCCGCGTGTTCACGGACAAGGAGTTCGACGGCTTTGAGCGCGAGCAGATCAAGCTTTCGCACTTTGTGACGATGACCGAGTACGATCCGACGTTTGACGTTGAGGTCGCCTTCCCCAAGACGTTCCCCGAGAACGTCCTGGCCGACGTTATCGCCGCCAATGGCCTGAAGCAGCTGCACACCGCCGAGACCGAGAAGTACGCCCACGTGACGTTCTTCCTCAACGGCGGCATCGAGGAGCCCAAGGAGGGCGAGGAGCGCGTGCTCGTCGCTTCCCCCAAGGTCGCTACCTACGATCTGCAGCCTGAGATGAGCGCTCCCGAGGTTACCGAGAAGCTTGTCGCCGCCATCAACGAGGATCGCGCTGATTTCTACATCGTGAACTTCGCGAACTGCGACATGGTTGGTCACACCGGTGTCTTCGACGCCGCCGTTAAGGCCGTCGAGGCTGTTGACGATGCCCTGTCCAAGGTTGTCCCGGCGATTCTCGCCAAGGGTGGCTTTGCGCTGATCACCGCCGACCACGGCAACGCCGACCACATGTTTGACGTTGCTTCCGACGGTTCCAAGCATCCGTTCACGGCTCACACCACCAACCGTGTGCCGTTCATCATCGTTGATGAGAAGGCCAAGCTCACCGGTATCGAGGACGGCCGTCTTTCCGATATCGCTCCGACCATGCTCACCATGGCTGGTATTGAGCCTTCCGCCGAGATGACGGGTCGCGTGCTCGCCACCGAGGCCTAAGAGAAAACAAATACCGTTTTCTAGTAAGGGGGTTGTCCACAACCGGACAACCCCCTTTTTGGTATTTCTGCCATTTCCACCCCGTCCTTGAGTGGCAGGTAGGGGAGAGCGGGGGATTGTGGTACAGTACTGGAGTTTAAACTGTTCTATTAAGGAGCTTATCTATGGGTCCGTTCCAGATTCTTCTGTTTGTCGTTTGGGCTGTCTCTGCCGTGGCGCTGACGATTCTCGTCCTGATGCATTCCGGTAAGGGCACCGGCGTTTCGGATATGATCGCTAGCTCGCTGTATAACTCCAGCTCTGCCACGGGCGTCATGGAGCAGAACCTCGACCGCCTGACCGTCATCATGGCTGTCGTGTTTGCCGTGTGCGTCGTGCTGTGCATGTTCTTCTTCCCGCAGGGCATCGTCGGCTACTAAGCACGAGCCGCATAAATATTCAAAAAGGGTCCCGTAAGTGCGGGACCCTTTTTGTTTACATATTTGTAACAGAGTCAAAATATCCTCACATACTTCGCCCAACTAAAGAAATTCTCGACCGTTAACCGGAATTAGCCCCAAATTGTGTATAAAATGCGCTACTGTATTGCAAAACGTTGGTCCGTTGTGCATAACCAGCCATAGCAGCGGGCGGCGTTTTGATGGTTCGGATCGGATTGTTTCGACATGTGTCCGACTGAACATTTCTTTGTCCTATCTCATAAGGAGGATGGCATGGCTGATTCTATGTTCCACCAGCCCGTTATGGGTCGTCGCGCCTTTGTTGGCGGCACCCTTGCTGCGAGCTCCATGGCTTTTCTTGCCGCATGCGGCAAGAAGGGTGGCGACGCTTCCGGTTCTGAGTCCGGTTCGACGCTGAACTTCTACATCAACAACCCGGTCTGCATCGACCCCTACAATGTCCAGGAGGACCAGGGCACTCAGGTCGAGTACCAGCTCTTTGACGCTCTGACCTCTTATGACGCCGAGAAGGGCGAGATCGTTCCGCTGGCTTGCGAGTCCTTCGAGGCCAACGACGACGCCACCGAGTTCACCTTCAAGATCAAGAAGGCCAAGTTCCACAACGGTGACGACGTTACCTCCAAGTCCTTCAAGCTCGGTTGGGAGCGTCTGGTCAACACCAAGTCGGCCATCGCTACCGAGTACGGCCCTTCCGAGGTCTCCTATCACCTTTCCATGGTCGAGGGCTATGACGACCTGCTTGCCGGTAACGCCACCGAGCTCAGCGGTGTTACCTGCCCCGACGATGAGACCCTCGTCGTTAAGCTGTCTTCCGCTTACGCCGACTTCCCCTTCGTCGCCTCTCACCCGGCTCTGGCCCCGGTTCCCGAGTGCGCCGAGTCCGATGCCAAGAGCTTCTATCTTGCACCGGTCGGTAACGGCCCGTTCATGATGGACGGCAAGTGGGAGGATGGTCAGGAGATCAACCTCAAGAAGTTCGACGATTACTATGGCGACAAGGCCAAGATCGATGGCATCCACTTCCAGGTCATCAAGGACATGGAGACTGCTTACAAGGAGTTCCAGGCCGGTAACCTCGATGTCTGCGACGTTCCCGTCGCTCAGATCGATGCCGCCAAGAAGGATCGCGGCGTGTCCAAGGACGGCTACACCATGGGTGACGGCGAGCGCATGCTGCTCGGCGCCGAGCCTTCCACGTACTATCTGACCTGCAACACCACGGCCGAGCCGTTCAACAACGCCGACCTGCGCAGGGGCATCTCCCTGGCCATCAACCGTGAGGCCATCTGCAAGACCATCTATAAGGGTACCCGTACCCCTGCCGACGGCATTGTTCCTCCGGGCATCGATGGCTACAAGGAGGGCGCATGGGAGTTCTGCGCCTACGATGTCGACAAGGCTAACGAGTACCTCGACAAGGTTGCTCCCGCTGGCGCTAACGGGGATCGTGGCATTAGCGTGACCCTGTCCTACAACCAGGACGGCGGTCACAAGGAGATCATGGAGTCCATCATCGGCGACCTCGCCAAGGTTGGCGTTACCGCTGTCTCCGATACCCCTGAGTGGTCTGCCCTGCTCGAGCAGTATCAGAACTTTAACTATCAGTTCGGTCGTCTGGGTTGGATTGCCGACTACCCGATCATGGATAACTTCCTGTATCCGCTGTTCCACTCCGACTCCCTCGGTGGCGACAACCGCTCCGGTTACAACAACCCCGAGTTCGACGCCAAGGTCGACGAGGCTCGTACTATTGTTGACGACGAGGAGCGCGTCGCTAAGATGCAGGAGGCCGACGCAATGGTTGCTGCCGACTGCCCGGTCATCCCGATTATGTTCTACACGCACACCATCGCCGGCTCCGATCGCATTAAGCACCTCTATGTCGATCCGCAGAAGCACGCCGATCTGGGTACCGCTGAGCTCGCCTAAGAGTTTGCAGCTTCCGTGAGGGTCAAGTATTTACGTAGACCTCATGGGAAACATACAGTTCTCCCTAACCTGGGGTAAACTGGCTGATGGTAATTTTGGGATGCCGGTCTGGCGATCGGCATCCCATTTAGGTTAATCCCTAGATAGGGGAGTGGTATGGGTAAGTACATCGTTAAACGTGTGCTTCAGTTCATCCCGGTATTTTTGGGCGTTACGCTGATTCTGTTCGCCCTCCAGAATATCGTGCCGGGAGATCCGATCAAGCTGATCGGTGGAGACAAGGCTCTGTCCCCCGAGGTGGAGCTTCAGCTTCGCGTCCGCTATCACCTGGTCCAGACGGACGAGGACGGCAACGCGATCCTTGACGAGAACGGCGACCCCGTTCAAACGTCGCTCGTGGACCGTTACTTGTATTACATGAACGGCCTGCTTCATGGCGATCTGGGCAATTCGTATCAGCGCAAGCTGCCGGTTACGGAAATCTTCGCCCAGAAGTATCCGTATACGGTCAAACTTGCCGCGTGCGCCATCGTGCTCGAGGCAATCATGGGTATCGGTGCGGGTATCATTTCGGCGGTAAAGCGTTATTCCTTCTGGGATATTTTGGTAACGCTCACCACGTCGATTCTCGTTGCCGTCCCGGCTTTCTGGCTCGGTATGTTGCTGCAGCTGTTCTTTGGCGTCATTCTCAAGGACGCCACGGGCGGTGCATTCTCCATGCCGATCTCGGGTGCCGGCGGTTCCAGCTCTCAGTATCAGGATTGGATGCACTATGTGCTTCCGACCATTACGCTGGCTTCGGTTTCGACCGCTTATGCCGCCCGCATTATGCGCTCGCAGCTGCTTGACGTCATGAACCAGGATTACATCCGTACGGCAAAGGCCAAGGGTCTCTCCAATCGCGCGATCATCATCAAGCATGCGCTTAAGAATGCACTCATCCCCGTCGTTACCTATATTGGTGTCGACTTTGGCGGCATGCTTTCGGGCGCCATCCTGACCGAGACGGTCTTTAACTGGCCCGGTATCGGCTATGAGGTCTATCGCGCCATTAGCATGCGTGACTGGCCCATCGTTATGGGCGGCGTTACGCTCATCGTCGTCGTCGTCATGGTGATCAACCTGCTCGTCGACATTAGCTATGCATTCCTCGACCCGCGCATCCGCCTTGGCGGTCCGTCGGATAAGGCCTAAGGGAGGTACGTCTCATGCAGGAAACTGATTCTCAGTCTCAGGAGCAGGCTACCGCCACCAAGGCCGCATCTGCTCCCGCCAAGTCCCGCACGCTGTGGGGCGACGCTTTTAAGCGTCTTCGTAAGAACAAGCTCGCCGTTATCGGTGTCTGCTGGATCATCATCGTCGTTGTGGTTGCCCTGACCGCAGATCTGTGGGCTAAGCCCTGGCTCGGTTCGCCGACGGCTTCCGACTCGACCACCATGGCTCAGACGTCGCTGCTGGCTCCGTGTGCCGAGCACCCGTTTGGCACCGACGCCCTAGGTCGTGACATTCTCGTCCGCGTTATCTACGGTGCACGTGTTTCGCTGTCCGTCGGCATTATGGCCACCGCGATCTCCACGCTGATCGGTCTGGTCATGGGTGCTCTGGCGGGTTTCTACGGCGGCATCTGGGATACGATCATCATGCGCTGTGCGGACATCTTCCTGGCGTTCCCGTACGTGCTGTTCGTTGTCGCCATGATCGCCGTTATCGGTCGTGGTCTTCAGAACGTCTTTATCGCCATCGGTATTCTCGGCTGGCCTTCGATTGCGCGCGTCTTCCGCTCTGCAATCTTGACGGTCAAGGAAAACGACTATGTTGACGCTGCGCGCGCGATGGGTGCATCCGATGCTCGTATCGTCGTGCGTCACATCTTCCCGAACTCCGTCGCCTCTATCGTGGTCTACGCAACCATGAACATTGGTGGCGCCATTCTGACCGAGTCCGCTCTGTCCTTCCTCGGCATGGGCGTTATTCCGCCTACGCCTTCGTGGGGCTCCATGATTCAGGACGGTCAGCAGTATCTTCTGACCGCTCCCTGGATGATGATCATGCCCGGTCTGGCAATTCTCTCGACGGTGCTCGCCTTCACCCTGCTGGGTGACGGTCTGCGCGACGCCCTCGACGTCAAGATGAAGGACGCATAAGGATGAAGAAGAACAAGAACTATGTGGACCTGAAGGACCAGCCGGTTCCCGAGGGCCAGCATCTGCTCGAGGTCGATGACCTTAAGATGTATTTCCACACCGAGGATGGCGTCGTTCGTGCTGTCGACGGTGTCTCCTACACGCTCGATCGCGGCGAGACCCTGGGCGTCGTCGGTGAATCCGGCTCCGGTAAGTCCGTGACCGCCATGACCATCATGGGCCTTATCTCGATGCCTCCGGGAAAGATCGAGGGCGGTGACGTTCGCTATCGCGGCCGCTCCATCCTCGAGATGACCGAGGAAGAGATGCAGCACATTCGCGGCAACGATATCGCGATGATCTTCCAGGATCCTATGACCTCCTTGAACCCGGTTTATAAGATCGGCAAGCAGGTGGGCGAGGGCCTTCGTCTGCACCGTGGCTACTCCAAGCAGGAGGCGCTCAAGCGTGCCACCGAGCTTTTGGACCTCGTTGGTATTCCCGAGCCCGAGAAGCGCGTCAACGAGTATCCGCACCAGTTCTCTGGCGGTATGCGTCAGCGCGTCATGATTGCCATGGCTCTTGCCTGCGATCCCGATATTCTGATTGCCGACGAGCCCACGACGGCTCTGGACGTTACCATCCAGGCTCAGATTATTGAGCTTATGCAGGAAATGCAGGAGAAGAACGGCAACGCCATCATCATGATTACCCATGACCTGGGCGTCGTCGCCGACATGGCCGACAAGATCATGGTTATGTACGCCGGCCGTCCCGTCGAGTTCGGTACTGCTGAGGAAATCTTCTACGAGAGCCGCCACCCCTACACCTGGGGCCTTATCCGCTCCATCCCGGAGCAGGCCATCGAAGAGAAGAAGCCGCTTACGCCGATTCACGGCAACCCGCCTTCGCTCATGAACCTGCCCGAGGGCTGCGTGTTCTCGCCTCGTTGTCCCTATGCGACCGATAAGTGCCGCAAGCAGCGCCCCGAGCGCGTTGTCACCGAGTCTGGTCATTACTCTGCATGCCACTACTCCGGTGACCCCGAGTTTCTCAAGAACGCTCCTGAGACGTCCCGTACGCGCAAGGATTCCAAGAAGGGAGGCGAGGCGTAATGGCAGATACCAACGAGCGTACTCCGTTGCTGAAGGTCGAGCACCTCTCTAAGGAGTTCCCCGCTGAGTCCGGCATGTTCGCCAAGCGTTTTTCCAAGCGTGTCGTCTCTGCTGTAAATGACATCTCTTTTGAGATTTATCCTGGCGAGACCTTTGGTCTGGTTGGTGAGTCTGGTTGCGGTAAGTCCACGACGGGTCGCACCATCATGCGCTTGACCAAGCCGACCGCCGGTAAGGTGTTCTTCCAGGGCAAAGATGTTGCCGAGATGAGCAAACATGAGATCAAGGACATGCGTCGCGAGATGCAGTTTATCTTCCAGGATCCCTATGCTTCGCTCAACCCTCGTATGACCATCGGCGAGATCGTCTCCGAGCCCATGACCATTCACGGCGTGGGCACCAAGGAGGAGCGTATTGAGCGTGTCCGCGAGCTGCTGGACGTCGTCGGTCTGAACCCCGAGCACATCAACCGCTATCCGCACGAGTTCTCCGGCGGTCAGCGTCAGCGTGTCGGCATTGCCCGCGCGTTCGCTCTGAAGCCCAAGCTGATCATCTGCGACGAGCCTGTCTCTGCACTTGACGTTTCCATTCAGGCCCAGGTTTTGAACCTGCTGAAGGAGCTTCAGGATAAGTTCGGTACTGCTTATCTCTTCATTGCTCACGACCTCTCCGTCGTGCAGCACATCTCCGATCGCGTTGCCGTTATGTACCTGGGTAAGATGGTCGAGGTTTCGGACTGGAAGACGCTCTACAGCGAGCCTCACCATCCGTACACGCAGTCGCTGCTGTCTGCCGTGCCGGTGCCCGATCCTGATATCCAGAAGACCCGCAAGCGCATCATCCTCGCCGGCGATCCGCCGTCACCGCTGGATCCGCCGACCGGCTGCCGTTTCCACACGCGCTGCCCGATCGCTCAGGGTATCTGCTCCGAGAAGCTTCCTGATTTTAAGGAAGTTGCCCCGGGCCACTGCTGCGCCTGCCACTTTGCCGAGCCGTTCCCGATCAAGGAATCGCACATCGACCTGTAGTCGGTTGTTCTCGTCCGGGTCCGCCCTGTTGTTACTTTTCAGAACGTCCTCGGACATGTCGGAAGCCCCGCTGCGCGCTACGCGCTGCGGGGCTTCCTCCGTCCTGCGGGATGTTCTGAAAAGTAACAACAGGGCGGGCCCTGCGGTAACTCGGCAGGGGGAGTGCGACTCCCTGAGCGCTCACTTAAATTAATGAGAAATTAAGCGAGGCCGGAGCTTTAGCTCCGGCCTCCTTATATAGTGGCTCGGCAAAGCCGAGCCACTAAATTTGCATCAGCCCCCAGAACATGTTTGAGAACGGTGCCTGGAGAATGTGTTTGTAGGTCCCGAATCGGTGTTGCCTCCCGGCGCATTCCGCAGGGGGAGCGATATTTTGCAGCACGAAGTGCGCAGCAAAATATCGCTCATGCCCGAGGACGCGCCGGGAGGCAACACCGATTCGGGACCGGACATATAGATCTACCTGCTCATTTACAAATTCGTAAACTTTTTTCAAAAAAGTGCTTGCACAGTTCTCGAATCATAGGTTATTATCTTCCTCGTTGAACGCGCGGGTCCAACAAAACGAACTGCGAATCAACAACATAGCATGTCGGAGTGGCGGAATTGGCAGACGCGCTAGCTTGAGGTGCTAGTGACCGCTTTTTGGTCATGCGGGTTCAAGTCCCGCCTCCGACACCATCGCATTTGAGAAGCCTCTTCGGAGGCTTTTTTGTTACCGATAGACGGTGAGGTCCACGATGGAAACGCTTGAGCGCAACGAGTGGGCAGACGTTGCCCAACTGGTCGAGATCACGAGCGATGCTGTCATCATCTGTGAGCTCGACGGAACCATTCTGCATGTGAATAATCGTTTGCTCGACCTGATGTGCGAGGAACGCGCTGACGTCATCAGCGGTGATGTCAAAGACGTTCTGTACTCGTCTGCCTTTGAGCGCGCGACCGAACATCGTCTGCCGTTTGAGACCGATGGCTCCGAGAGCGAGCTGATGCTCAAGCTGAGCGACGGGTCTTTTATTCCCGTCTTGGTTCGCGCAGGTTCCGTTACGCCTCCGCGTATCTTTGGACGTCGTGCACCGCGTGTCCTGGTGGCGCTTCACAGCATCGAAGAGCAGTATTCCCACGATCGTCAGCTCAAACGTGCGCTATCGGAGCTTAGGGTGGCGAATAAACGCCTTTCGGGTACCCTTTCGGTCATTATGAGTACCGTGGGCTCCGATGAGCTCCCCAGCTTGCTCGATACCGTTTTGAATCAGCTCGTTGGAACGCTCGATGCCTCCGGTGCGGCTATCTATTTTTCCGAGAGCGGCGGCTTTAAGCTCCGCGGTGTTTCTAAGGAGCTTGAGGACAGCTATCTGCCCGAATTTCTGCCGTACGGCGCGGGCATTCCGACCTACGTGCTTCGCGAGTCGCGTGCCTGTCGCCTGTCGATTCAGCAGGACCTTGAGGGCGACCGGGTTGCTTCGGGTATGTTCATGGATTTGGACAATCGTTCCAAGCACTTGCTGCGCGTGCAGGATATGCCCCCGTATCGCAGCGAGATCTGTCTTCCCGTGTTTTACGGCACGCAGGTCCTTGGCGTGTTGGAAGTTGGCTGGAAACGCCCCCAGGCGCCACTTGCCTATGACGTTAACGTGCTCGAGGTCATTTGCGATTACCTGTCTATTCAGCTGGTCGGCATGGCGTCGAGCTTACGTTCGCGCCGCACGGCGGAGCTCGGTCGCTCACTCAATTTGCTGCGCGACGAACTGTTTACCTATCTCGATGATCCTGTTGCCGCTTCGCGAGCGGTGTCGACGGAAATCTGCGCGGTGCTCAATTGTCATTTCTGCCCCGTGGAATATGACGCGAGTCTTGACGCCTATGTCATCGATTTTGAGGGCGGCAGTCGTGTGGCGTTGCCGGGCGATCCGGAGTCGCTCTTCTTTTCCACCACCGCACCGGCTGCGCGTTTGGGGGTCGCTTCCGATGGTTTTGAGCCGTCGGTGCTGGGCGGTGCGAGTGCTGATGATCTTAAGCATGTGCGCTTGACCCGCGTCGACGAATCCATGCCTATGGGCGGATGGTTGAGGGCTCATGGCCTGCCGTGCCAGGGCCTCTATGTCGATTCCGGCTTCGAGGCGGGACGCGTTCGTTCGGAGGGCGGCGGTCGGCGGAACAACGATGCAATCGTTCCCGCCGACGTTGCCAAGGGACCGACGACGCGCGCATTGCTGCTCCGCGATGGCAGCCAAGAACCAATTGACGACCTTGAATACGACTACCTGGTGCATCTGGCGCATGACTTTGAGCTGATCTATGAAGGCGAGTCTCAAAAGCGCGAAGAGCGTCATATCGCTCAGACGCTTCAGATTGGCATGAGAAATTCGCTTGGTGACGTTCCGGGCATTGCAACCGATTCGGTATATCTATCGGCAACGAATTCTGCGTTGGTCGGCGGTGACTTCTATACGCTTGTCCGACTTCCCGACGATTGCGCCGTTATGATTTTGGGCGATGTATCCGGCAAGGGAATCGAGGCGGCGTCGATGTCGGCGCTCGTCAAGACAGCGCTGACGGCCTATGCCTGGGAGGGTGCGGGGCCTGCCCGTATGGCACGCTCGCTCAATAGCATGCTCATGGGCTTTTCGAGGGTCGAGACGTTTGTGACGGCGTTTATCGCCAAGATCGATCTTAAAGCGGGTCGCGCAACCTATTGCTCTGCGGGGCATCCTCCCACTATGGTCATTAGGCCGTCGTCGACGCCGCTTGGTGGCGGTGAAGCCCGAGGCGGAGAAGTGGAGCTCCTTGGGTGCCAATCGGGCGTGATCGGTGCCTTTGAGAGCATGGTGTACGAGACGGGCGTGTTTACGTTCGCTCCTGGTGACATGCTATTTATGTATACCGACGGAACAATCGAAGCACGTGATCGCTCGGGTGCTTTCTTTGGCGAGCAGCGCCTTCGTGACCTTCTGCTCTCTGTCTCGGGTGAGGGCGTATCGGGAATCTGCGGCAAGGTCTTGGGCGAGCTTGACCGCTTTACCGAGTCGGCGCTGAACGATGACATCGCGCTGGTTTCCCTTGAGTTTTTACGGGGTCGATCGTAGGTCACGACGCCTGACGGGCGAAATCTGCGCGGTTGCAGATACGTGTGCATCGAGCGAGCTCTTTTGGGGAACCATGGTCGTATGAATGAGTGGAATGACATAGCGGTTTTGACGCCACCGGGCGATATCGACATCGCCTCGGTGCCCGCACTGCGCCGACGGTTGGATAATTTGATCGACCGGGGCGTGCGACGTGTTGTCATCAATTGCCAGACCGTGGGTTTTATCGACTCGACGGGTTTGGCGTTTTTGCTTACACGTGCTAGAGAGCTTATGAGGCATGAGGGACTGCTTTCGCTCGTTAACGCCTCCGATGAGGTCGTTCGCTTTTTGGAAATTGCCCGACTTGTCGACATCCTTCATGTTGCGGGCCCGGCGCGTGAGTCGATTCCCGCCATTCCGGTGGGGGAGTTGCCGCGATGGAGCAAGAGCGTCGAAGTGCGGCGAGGCATCGAGAATCTCCCGTATTATCGGCACCGTGTGGTCGAGCTCCTCGAATCACTTCCCCTGAGGCGTGATGAACGCTATGACGTCGCATTGGCGTTGGGGGAGGCATTGGGTAACGCATATGACCATGCGGGCGGTGTTGGCTGCATCCTGACGGTTCAGGCCTATGGGGACCGTGTTGTGCTCGAGGTGCTTGATCGTGGCGTAGGCTATTCTATCGATGGGGCGAGCGAGCCGGTGGCATCCGAGGAACGCGGACGCGGTATCAAGCTTATGCGTATGCTCGTCGATAATGTGGAAGTTGCCCGTCGTACGGATGGCGCCGGCACACGTGTTCGGATGGTGAAGCTGTATAGCTCGGCATTGGAATCGTGCGCTTAGGGTCTTGGCTTGGCATTATTTACCTGCATGAACTTGCTTCGAGCAACTTTTTTGAAAAAAGTACTTGCGTCTTTAGGACAACTCGCGTAAATTAATAACCCGCAAGCGGACATGGCTCAGTTGGTAGAGCACAACCTTGCCAAGGTTGGGGTCGCGGGTTCGAGCCCCGTTGTCCGCTCCATTGCATTTCCGGACCGTCTCAAGCGGTCCTTTTTCGGCGAAGTGGCCAAGTGGTAAGGCAGAGGCCTGCAAAGCCTTTACCCCCGGTTCGAATCCGGGCTTCGCCTCCAGGCAACATCCGGGCGCTCCGGCGCCCGTTTTGTTTTACATATGCGGACATGGCTCAGTTGGTAGAGCACAACCTTGCCAAGGTTGGGGTCGCGGGTTCGAGCCCCGTTGTCCGCTCCAAGCGCAACAGCCCGGCTACTACGGTAGCCGGGCTTTTTCGTACCCATCGCCTGGGCTCGAACTTTTTTCAAATTATTCGAAAATAGTTCTTGCATTAGGGTGGATCATCCCGTATATTAAATCCTTGCAGGCGGACATGGCTCAGTTGGTAGAGCACAACCTTGCCAAGGTTGGGGTCGCGGGTTCGAGCCCCGTTGTCCGCTCCATTTGGGCGTTTAGCTCAGGGGGAGAGCGCTTCCCTGACACGGAAGAGGTCAGAAGTTCAAATCTTCTAACGCCCACCAAATGTTCGCAGCTCAGAGGCTTAGTCTCTGAGCTGTTTTTGTTTTGGTCACCAAATGAGTCGCCAAATCGCCGGCAAAAGGTATCTCAATTCATGAAAGAGTGGTTCTGAGCGTCTGTTTAGCCTTGTCATCTCAATCGAGTGGGGGTTGACCATTTTGAACATAACCGTGCATCTCGTTGACGTTTCAGCGATCGATCCCGGCGAGACCGTTGATATGGCATCAATCGCGGGACGCTATGCCTTACGTGCCTCCAATGGGGATTTCCCAATTGCGTCTCGGAGAGAAGCTGCAGGCGTGGGTCTGCTTCTTCGCGACGCCCTGGGTGTCTTCGACGACACCCAGCTTGCGTGTTCTGCTTTCGGCAAGATCGAGCTTGCGGATGGGGAGGCCCCCTCTATTTCCATTTCACATGGCGGAAGCGTGGCCGTCCTCGCTGTTTCCGATGTTGCTCGGTCGGTCGGAGGACCTATTGGCGTGGATATCGAGGCGATCGATGAGATTGCCCCCGTTGCGGTTGGGCGTATGGCAAACGACGACGAGCGCGTGTGGATTAACGCTGCCCCCAATTTGCAAGAACGCAATCTTCGCCTGAGTCAGACGTGGACGCGTATCGAGGCCATCCTCAAGGCTGAAGGCGTCGGGTTTTCGATTGACCCTCGCAAAGATGGCATGCCCGGTGGATGGAATACTTCGTCGGTGACATACGGTCGCTGCGTCATCTCTTGTGCGGCGCGCTCTATGCCTCGTATCGTCCTCAGGGAGCATACCTTTCGGGTAGCATAGGAGCCAATCGCTAATAGGGGAGGCCGCTATGCCGCTGAACGCTCAAAACGATATCGCTTCACGGATCGAGGATGCCGTCTTTGAACTTATGGGGACGACGCCGGTGCAGGCGATCAAGGTGACCGATGTGCTGAGGCTCGCGCACACCTCGAAATCGACGTTTTACCGCTGCTATCGTTCTGTTGACGACGTTGTTAAGCGATTTGAGGACGATCTGCTCCACAACATGCAAGAGATTAACGACGTTGCCCTTGAGGCGCGCTTTGGTGACGCTCAGCTCGATCCGACGCCGACGATGATTAAGCGTATGGAGATCCTGCAGCGCAATCGTTCGAAGGTGCTCGCGCTCAACAGTGAAAACGGGGACCCCGTGTTCACGCATAAGGCTACGGTTTTTATGCATGAGTATTTTCGCGACCGTCTGCGCTCAACGTTTTCTGACGAGACCGATCTTGACCTGTATCTGGCTTTCGCTCTCGCGGGTCACCATAACCTTATCCAGTACTGGCTCGAGGTCCGTCCCGATTTGGAGGCGCGCACCGTTGCCGCCGCGCTCAATCGCATGTTCTATGCGCCGTTGTTTGTCGACGACGCCTCGCGCCGTTGGCACCCACGTATCCCCGATTTTGAAAAGCCGCTCGGGTGAACGGCTGATTTTTAGGGATGAACGGTTGCATAGGTTGCGGATTCAGAGTAATCCGGCCCTATGAATCGATTTAAGTATGGCCATTTATCTGCTATTTGGACCGCCTAGCCCCGATGTGTCCCATATGATGGGACACATCGGGGCTTTTTGTCTCACGCGTTTCGTTTAACCCCTCGTAAACTAAAGCTACGTTCAAAAGAACCACTGCAGTAGTTCAACGTGTGACGGCACAGAAAAGCCGCGAGCGCTCTCTCACCTTCGCTCGCGGCTGGACTGCGCCATCATTCCGTACACCTTCACATGATTAGGATGTGATATTCAGTGGTTACGCTCGGAAAGAACATGCGCAGCGTCTCGATTGTAGGCGTAGGCTGCACCCCGTTCAAGGATTTTGAGGAGCATCCCGAGACCCAGGGTATTGGCGAGGGCGAGGCGTTTGGCTATGCGGCTCTCGAGGCAATTGCCGATGCCGGTCTTGAGCCCCGCGATATCGACTTTTTCTATCACGGCAGCGCCAATCCGTATCTCGTTGGCGATTGCATTACCCCCAACATGCAGGTTGCCGATTGGTTTGGCGTTCGTGCCAAGGGCTCTGTCCATCATTCCGAGGCTTGCTGCACGGGCTACGTCGCCCTTGAGCAGGCCGTGATGGCAGTCGCCTCCGGTGCCTACGATGTTGTCCTTACGGGTGCCTGCGATTTGGCTTCGACTCTTCCCGTTGAGCACATGCCCTCCCATATTCGTCAGGACTTTACGCTCGACGTCATGATCCCCTCGCTCGATAAGATTTATGACCGCGCTTATGGTCGTCCGCTCGACGGCGCCTTTGGCGTGTCGTTCGACAACTGGATCAACGAGTATTCGATGCAGTACGACCTTACCGCCGATCAGATCGATGATGCCCTGAACGGCCTTACCAAGAGCCTTCGCCGCGGTGCCGTCCTGAATCCCCTTGCCTGGTACGAGACCACGGTCGAGGAGGACGCGAAGGCAGCTGGGTTCGATACCGCCGACGAGTATCTCAAGAGCATGTACAACCCGCGCGTTACGCAGTACCTGCGCGTTACCGGCTTTGAGAAGAAGTGCGACGGCGCCGCCGCTGTTGTCGTAATGCCCACGGAGAAGGCAAAGGCCATGGGCGTGCCGTATGCGCCTATTGAGGTTCTGGGTACGGGCGCCTCTGCTGTCGAGGCCGGTCTGTTCCACAACGAGCACTGGGCTACCGAGCTTGCCGCCAAGCAGGTCTATGACCTTACCGGCGTGAGCCCCGATGAGATTGACCTGTTCATGTGCAACGACTTCTTCCTGGCTTCCGAGATCGTCTCGGCCGAGGAGTGCGGCTATATTCCGCGCGGCGAGGCCTGGAAGTACGCGATCGATGGTCGCACCGCTTTTGACGGCGATAAGCCCATCAACCCGCACGGTGGCCGTTGCAACTTCGGTCACGCCCATGGCGCATCCGGCATCGCCGATATCGTCGAGGCCGTTAAGCAGATGCGTGGCGTCGCCGGTGCCACCCAGATGAAGAAGGTTCCCGAAACGGCTTTCCTGCGCGGTTTTGGCGGTTCTCAGAACGTGCGCTGCCAGATCCTTCGTACCGTCGCCTAAGCGACCGCGGTTTTCGATTTCCCATAAGGAGTATTCTTATGCAACTCAAAGATATGGAGCCCGTGGTCAAGAAGTTCTACACGGGTCTTGAAGAGGGCATCTATTGGGCGCGCCAGTGCCCCGAGTGCGGAGCCGTCGAGTTTCCGCCCCACCTTGCCTGCAATGCCTGCGGCTATCACAAGACCGATTGGGTCCAGGTTTCCGGTCACGGGCATCTGATCGATTTTACCCTGCCTGGTCCGCAGAACGACAAGCCCTATCTCAAGGAGTATGGCAAGTACGCCTACGGCGCCGTCGATATCGACGAGGGTTCTCAGTACACCTACGTTATCTACGGCATTACCAAGAAGAAGGCCCCCGAGATTCGCGCCAAGCTCATGGCGGGCGAGACCGTTGGCGTCCATGCCAAGGTTATCGACCGTCCAGGCTATAAAGAGCTTACGTTCGAGCTTGACGATTAGGTTTTCACCCCTGCAACAATTCGATTCCTCTCTTAGGCCACGGCGGGACCCATGTCTCCAGCCCGCCGTGGTCGCCCCTCTTTTTCGATTGAAAGGCACCATCATGAACGAAGAACTCACTCAACAGATCTGCGATTTTGCCAAGTCCGCCTACAACTATGACGGCGATGTGACCCCCGAGACGACGTTTGAGACCCTGGGCAAGGGCTCGATGAAGATGATCGCTCTGACCTCCATGATCGAGAACGAGCTCGATGCCGAGGTCCCCGTTCGCGAGGTCATGGTCATGAAGACCATCGGCGAGCTTATCGAGCGCACTGCCGAAGAGATGGAGTAACTGCCATGGACCTGATGCAGACCCTGCGCGAGCAGGCTGCCGCCAAGCCTATGCGCGTTGCTTTTCCCGAGGGCGAAAACGAGACCATGATGCAGGCGGTCGCAAAGATCGCCGCCGAGCATCTTGCCGAATGTGTGCTGGTCGGCGACGGCGGTAAGCTCAAGGAGCTTGCCGATGAGCGTGGCATCTCCCTTGAGGGCATCGAGATTGTCGATGTGACCGACGAGGAGGCGAACGCCGCTTGCTGCGAGCGCTACCTTTCTCATCCGGATTGCAAGTTTAAGCCCAAGGGCGCTGCGCGCCGTATGACGCGTCCGCTTGAGCGCGCCCTGATTTTGCAGGTGCTCGGCGATGTCGACGTTATGTTCGCCGGTATCGATAACGCCACGGGCGATATTATCCTGGCTGGTCAGACCATCGTCGGCCTTGCCGACGGGGTGGACACCGTGAGCTCGTGCGGTATCGCCGACATCCCCAACTGGAATGGCGGCGAAGGTGGCCTTTTGGCTTTTGGCGATTCTGCCGTGTGCGTTGACCCCACGAGCGAGGAGCTTGCCTCGATCGCGATTTCGTCGAGCGAAACGGTGCGCTCACTGACCGGATGGGATATCCGTTGCGCGCTGCTTTCGCATTCAACTGACGGTTCGATGGACAATGAGCTTGTCGAAAAGGTGCGTCGTGCTCGCGAGATTGCCAACAATCGCCGTCCCGACCTGGCCATCGACGGTGAGTTCCAGTTTGATTCGGCGATTAACCCCAAGGTTGCGGCCAAGAAAGTTCATCGTGAGTCCGCTGTTGCAGGCCAAGCTAACGTGGTCATCTGGCCCGATATCAACGTGGGCAATATCGGCGTCAAGATTATCCAGAATCTGACTGGCGCCAATGCTTACGGCCCCATGCTTCAGGGCTTCAAGAAGATCGTGTGCGATTGCTCGCGTTCTGCGCCCGTTGACGAGATCGTCGGCAACGTGGTGATGAGCTGCGTGCGCGCCCAGGCGCTTAAGGAGGCTTAAGGTATGTCCGATAAAAAGACTCCCTGGCGCGTCCTGGTAATCAACCCTGGTTCCACTTCCACGAAGGTGGGCGTTTTTGAGGGCGATGAGTGCAAGCTCAGTAAGAACGTTGCGCACGATGCGAAGGACCTTGCCCAGTTCGACGGGGTTTCGGCTCAGATGCCGTATCGCTGCGATCTGATTCTAGCGGCGCTCGACGAAGCAGGGCTTTCGCTCGATGACTTCGATGCGTTTGTTGGCCGCGGCGGTGGTCTGCTTTCGCTGCCCGGCGGCACCTATGCCATCAATGAGGTCATGCTCGAGCATGCCCGCATCGGCGCGAATGGCGTTCAGCACCCGGCACAGCTGGGTCCCCAGATTGCCTATGAGTTCGCCTCAAAGACGGGCAAGCCCTCTTTTGTGGTGAATCCTCCCGATACCGATGAGCTGTGCGACCTCGCACGCATGACAGGCATTAAGGGCGTGTATCGAAACGTGCACCTGCACGCCCTTAATCTCAAAGAGACCGCCATTCGCCACGCGGCAAAGCTCGGTCGTACATATGACGAGTGCAACTTTATTGTCTGTCATATCGGCGGCGGCATTTCGATTTCTGCCCACCTTAAGGGCAAGATGGTCGACGGCAACGACATCGTCGGCGGCGAGGGCCCCATGGCGCCGACGCGCTGCGGATCGGTTCCCGCGATCGAGGTTGCAAAGTACACCGCGGAGCACGGTCTTGATGTCGCCCGCGCCCATTGCATGAAGACTGGCGGCTTCGTTGACCTTTTGGGTACCTCCGATGCCATCGAGGTGTGCGAGCGTGCCGCTGCGGGCGATAAGGCCGCAGCTCGCGCCTGGGATGCAATGGTCTACCAAATCTGCAAGTGGATTGGCGAGATGGCATGTGTGCTGAAGGGCGATGTCGACGGTATCTTGCTCGGAGGTGGCATGGTCCACAGCAAGGAGCTCGTTGCCTCGATTGAGGAGCACTGCTCTTGGATCGCCCCCGTATCGGCTTATCCCGGCGAGTTTGAACTTGAGGCGATGGCGTCTGGCGCCTGTCGCGTGCTCGATGGCGCTGAGGAAGCGCTCGCGTACAGCGGAGAGCCCGTGTTCACTGGTTTCAACGACTGATAGTGCTGTGTTTGGGGCGGCCGATGGTGACGTCCGGCCGCTCCGACCCTTTTTTCTAAGTGTAAGGATGGATCATGGATAAAACCAAGATCAAGTACCTGGTGGGCATTTATGCTGCCGCCATGTGCATCATGGGCATGTTGGTGCCCGTTCCCATCGTGGCCTCTGTTGCTGCTGCGTTTCCCAACGAAAACATCGCTGCCGTCCAGATGATCATCGGCATCATTCCGCTCATGATGGCTGTGTCCGCCATGCTCGTGTCTTCCCAGCTCGCCTCTCGCGTATCCAAGAAGAAGACGACGCTTGTCGGCCACGTTATCGTGATGCTCGCCGGCGCCTCGGTGCTCGTGTTCCACGATTCGCTTGCCCAGGTTCTTGCGGCCTCTGCCGTGATGGGTCTTGGCCTTGGCGCCGTGCAGAACTCGACCGACGCTCTGATCGCCGACTATTTCGGTGGCAAGCAGCGTTCGTTTGTCATGGGCATCTACTCAACCTTTGTTGCACTGGGTGGCATTATCTGGACGATGGTTTCCGGCATCTTGGGTTCTGCCGAGTGGTTCCACAGCTATGCGGCGTACTTCATCATGATCGTGTTTATCGTCATTGAGGCCGTCTGCCTGCCCGAGGGTCATCTTGAGCCCAAGCGTAAGGTCAACGTGTTTGCCAACATGCCCAAAGAAGTCGCAATTATCACGGTCATGAGCTTTGTGTTCGTACTCACGTTCCAGCTCTTTAGCTCCAATGTCTCGCTGCTTGTCGTGGGTCGCGGCTTTGGCGGCACTGTTGAGGCTGGCCTCGCTTCGACCGTCATGACGGTCGCCGGCATTGCGGCTGGCCTTTTGGTGGGCCCGCTGTTTGCCAAGTTCAAGAACCTGTCGATGCCGATCGCGTGGGGCGTGACGCTCGTTGGCCTGGGCCTGACGCTGGTTGCGCCCGCCTTTATGGTGCTGTGCGTTGCGGGCTTTGTCGTTGCGCTGGGCAAGGAGACCTACGTGCCGCTGGAGGGCAATTTTGCCGCCGGCAACTCTGCTCCCGAGGGACGTGCGTTTAACCTCGCCATTGGCATGGCGGGCATCAACTTTGGCATGGCACTGTCTCCCATTGTGTTTGAGGCCGTGACGTCGCCGTTTGGTGCAACGATTGACCAGAAGTTCATCGCCGGCATGATCGTCTGTGCGGCTTGTGTCGTCTTTGGCGCCATTAAGTATCGCAAGCTCACTCCGGCCCAGCTTGCCGAGGCCGAGAAGATGGCGGCCAGCGGCGAGGCGGAGTAACCGCTCGAGTAGTTGCTTTGTCGCCCATCATGTTTTATCGGGGCCGCCGACATATGCCGGCGGCCCTCTTTCTATCAATGGCTTGATAGCTCGCGAAGAGAAGTAATAGCTCCTCGCCTATCGAATGCCGGCGGACGGGGTGCCGGGGCTACAGTCTTCCGAGCGTTTGCAGTCCCGTCGCTCCGTCCGCCGGCATTCGACCGCAACATGTTGGTCAAGCATAATCTTTTGGATTCTTTTGGCGTGAGTGGCTTGGTTTTAGTAGGATTTGTCAGTGGCTTGACTAAGGGGGTTTTATAGCTGCCATGCAGGTAGCCGTGTTGGTAACGTTTTACCGACTTGTCAAATACCCCTCATTTATAATGCGTCTGCAAAATGACTAATTGCTTTGACCTGCTGAAACACTATATGTTGTGTTTGACCTAAAAAAAGAATACAGGATATAGATGCATCTTTGTCGTATGATAGATGGCGGACAGAGAACGAAGACCTTAATTGCCTCTTTTGAACGTGTCCTTGAGCCGCTTGATCGGCTCCTGGGAATGTCCGCATAGAGGCTTATGGTTTATCGAGAACACAGATTGCGCGACGGCGCCGTAAGACAGGGGCAAGCCCTGCCGGGCATCGTTTGGCTCTGAAGCGCAATGAGGCTACGACGCGAAAGAGGCAAGAGGATGAAGATCATCAAGCGCAGCGGCACCGAGGTTGTCTTTGACATCGATAAGATTGTCAATGCCATCCGCGCCGCTAACTTGGAGGTCGAGGAGAGCTCTCGTCTAACCGACCGCCAGGTGGTTTATGCGGCGCAAAACGTCGCCGAGGCATGCGAGAACGCGGGCCACACCGTTTCGGTCGAGGAGATCCAGGATTTGGTCGAGGACGAGATCATGCGTCTCGACTGCTACGAGGTTGCCCGCCACTACATCATCTATCGCTATGTTCAGAGCCTGAAGCGCCAGAAGAACACGACCGATGACAAGATTCTGTCGCTGATCGAGTGCAATAACGAAGAGGTCAAGCAGGAGAACTCCAACAAGAACCCGACCGTCAACTCCGTTCAGCGCGACTATATGGCTGGCGAGATTTCCAAGGACCTGACCCAGCGCGTGCTGCTGCCTCAGGAGATCGTGGATGCCCATAATGAGGGTCTGATCCATTTCCACGATTCGGATTACTTTGCCCAGCATATGCACAACTGCGATCTGGTGAACCTGGAGGACATGCTCCAGAACGGCACTGTTATTTCGGGCACGCTGATTGAGAAGCCGCACAGCTTCTCGACCGCCTGCAATATTGCGACGCAGATTATCGCCCAGGTTGCTTCCTCCCAGTACGGCGGCCAGTCCATCTCGCTGACCCATCTTGCCCCCTTTGTTGAGGTGAGCCGTCAAAAGATTCGTGGCGAGGTCGCCCGCGAGCTCGAGGAGCTCGGCGTTTCCGCATCTCCCGAAAAGGTTCGCGAGGTCGTTGAGGATCGCCTGCGTGACGAGATCCGTCGCGGCGTCCAGACGATTCAGTATCAGGTCGTGACCCTTATGACCACCAATGGCCAGGCGCCGTTCGTGACGGTCTTTATGTATCTTAACGAGGCCCGTACGCCTCAGGAGAAGCACGACCTTGCCATGATCGTGGAGGAGACGCTTCGCCAGCGCTACGAGGGCGTTAAGAACGAGGCCGGCGTGTGGATTACCCCGGCATTCCCCAAGCTTATCTATGTACTCGAGGACGATAACGTTCACGAGGATTCCCCGTACTTCTACCTGACCCAGCTGGCTGCCAAGTGCACCGCCAAGCGCATGGTGCCCGATTACATCTCCGAGAAGAAGATGCGCGAGCTCAAGCTGTCTAAGGGCGAGACCGCCGGCAACGGCGATTGCTACACCTGCATGGGTTGCCGCAGTTTCCTGACGCCCGACCGTTCGGGCAACGGTTTTAACAACGTTGCCAACGCGCTGAACTACGACCCGAACAAGCCCAAGTACTATGGTCGCTTTAACCAGGGCGTTGTGACCATCAACCTGCCTGATGTCGCACTGAGCTCGCACCAGGATATGGACAAGTTCTGGAAGATCTTCGATGAGCGCCTTGAGCTGTGTCACCGTGCCCTGCTGTGCCGTCATGAGCGCCTGATGGGTACACTTTCTGACGCCGCGCCGATTCTTTGGCAATACGGCGCCCTGGCGCGTCTGAAGAAGGGCGAGACGATCGACAAGCTGCTCGTGGGCGGATACTCTACGATCAGCCTGGGCTATGCCGGCCTGTATGAGTGCGTTAAGTACATGACGGGTCACAGCCACACCGAGAAGGAGGGCACGCCGTTTGCCATGGCCGTCATGCAGCACATGAACGACAAGTGCGCCGAGTGGAAGGCCGAAAGCGATATCGACTTCTCGCTGTACGGCACCCCGCTTGAGTCGACGACCTACAAGTTTGCCAAGTGCCTGCAGCGCCGTTTTGGCATTATCCCGGGCGTGACGGACAAGGGCTACATTACTAACAGCTATCACGTTCATGTGTCCGAGGAGATTGATGCTTTCGATAAGCTCAAGTTCGAGGGCATGTTCCAACAGCTTTCGCCGGGCGGCGCCATCTCCTACGTTGAGGTTCCCAACATGCAGGACAACCTCAAGGCTGTCATTCGCGTGATGCAGTACATCTACGACAACATCATGTACGCCGAGCTCAACACCAAGAGCGACTACTGCCAGGTGTGCGGCTACGATGGCGAGATCAAGATTGTCGAGGACGATGGCAAGCTGGTGTGGGAGTGCCCCAACTGCGGCAACCGCGACCAGGAGAAGATGAACGTCGCTCGTCGTACGTGCGGCTACATCGGTACCCAGTTCTGGAACCAGGGTCGAACCGAGGAGATCCGCGACCGCGTGCTGCATCTCTAATACCGCTCCGGGGCTGAACCGAGAGGGCCGCTTGGGCATTTGCTCGCTATTTCGGACAGTCCTGCGCAAGACGAAGGCCACATTAAGTGGCCTTCTTTGCGTGCGGAACTCATATCGAGCAAAAGCCCAAGCGGCCCTCTCGGTTCAGCCAAATTAACGTAGCTGAGATGCAGCGCGCGGTCTGCTCACTCCTCGAAGTTCTTAGCGGAAATAATTTGAGCTGCAGCTGCGATTTACTTGCGATGGCGGTTGAGCCGCAACCCAGTTTTTATTGGACCTCGAACCCTATGCTCGATGTTCGCTTCGTTCATTGAGTTACCCTTTGCATGAGGCCGGGACATATCGTCCCGCCCGCAGTTTCGCAGGCCGAAGGCCGAGAATGTTTGAGGACGGGATGATATGTCCCGGCCTCCCGGGAGAGTTACCTATGAACTACGCGAACATTAAGTATTTCGACATTGCTGATGGAGAAGGCGTTCGTACTTCTCTGTTTGTGAGCGGGTGCCGTCGTGGGTGCAAGAATTGTTTTAACTCTGTCGCGTGGGACTTTGCCGCTGGCGAGCCGTTCGATAGCGCCGTCGAGGACAAAATTATCGAGAGTCTCGATCATCCCTTTATCGATGGTCTGACGATTTTGGGCGGCGAGCCTATGGAACCTGAGAATCAAGCGGGGCTTGTCGACTTTATCGAACGCGTGCGTGCGGCCTATCCATCGGGGTCGGGCAAGACCATTTGGTGCTTTACCGGCGATGTGCTCGAGGAGCTTATGCCGGGCGGTTGCCACCATACCGAGGTCACGGACCGTATCCTTACCTGCCTCGATATGTTGGTGGACGGTCCGTTCGTTCAGGATTTGTACGATATCTCGTTGCGCTTCAGAGGCTCGAGCAATCAGCGCGTGATCGATATGAACGCTACGCGCGCCCGTGCTGAGCGCGAGGGCGTTGCGCTTTGTGATGCGGTTGAACTTTGGCGTGATGATCCGGTCTATTCGACCCATACTATGTAGCTTGTGGCCGATGCCGGAGGGCGTGGTACAATAGCGCGAACGCAAAATCGGAAAAGTGAGGCCCAGATGGTCGATCAGGAAAAAGTCGAGGCCGCCATTAAGCTGTTGCTTGAGGGCATAGGCGAGGACCCAACTCGGGAGGGCCTGCTGGAGACCCCGGCGCGCGTTGCCCGTATGTATGGCGAAATCGCCGGCGGTATGGACCAGAGTGCCGAGGAGCACCTGTCCAAAACGTTTGCCGTCGCTTCGAACGATTTGGTTATCGAGCGCGACATCACGTTCTACTCGCTGTGCGAACATCATCTGCTGCCGTTTTATGGCAAGGCTACCATTGGCTATATCCCCAACGGCCGTGTCGCAGGGCTCTCTAAGCTTGCTCGCACGGTTGAGGTTTATGCCCGCCGTCTGCAGCTGCAGGAGCAGCTGTGTGCGCAGGTTGCCGACGCCCTCATGGATTATCTCGCTCCCCAGGGAGCGATTGTGCTCATGGAAGCTGAGCATATGTGCATGACCATGCGCGGCGTGCAAAAGCCCGGCACCAAGACCGTGACGCTCGCTCGCCGCGGCGTCTTTGAGACCGACCCCGCGCTCGAAGAGCGTTTCTTTAGGATGCTGGGACGCTAACTATGAGAGTCGTCAACGACTTTACATCGAATACTGACGAGGGAACGCCGCGTCGCGGTTTTATGGCTTCGGGCCTGGCGCCTTTTGGCGTCATGCCTCGTATCGATTACATCTGTGCCAACGGCCTGTTCCGGCGCCACCTGGGCAACATTGCTCAGCTGGAATCGGGGCGCATCTTCTGCCGCCACGGTATCGACCATCTGCTCGATGTCGCTCGCATTATGTGGATTAAGAATCTCGAGGAAGATCTCGAGTTTGACCGCGAGGTCATCTACGCCACGGCACTTCTTCACGATATCGGCAAAGATGAACAGTATGAATCGGGTATATCCCATGATGTTGCAAGCGAACGCGTCGCTGATGCAATTCTCGGCGGCATGCCTGATGACGTGGCGTTTGAGCCGGCCGATGCCGCAGCCATTAAGACGGCCATTCTGGGCCATCGAAAGCTGCGCGTGAACAGCCAACCGCTTGAGCGTTTGCTCTATGCAGCCGACAAAGCGTCGCGCGCCTGCTTTGCATGCCCCGCGCGCAATGCTTGCAACTGGAGCGATGATAAAAAGAACCTGTCGATTCGCGTGTAGTTAGTTTGCGCGGTCGGGGTTCTAAACGAAGGAGACGATCGCGATGAGTAACAAAAAACTGCCCGAGAATGCAACCAAGACTGAAGGTGCCGAGCTCGCACGCCGTGGAAGGGGCGAAATATCCACCGCAACGGCGGTGCCCCACGTGAGCTATGACGATCTGCGCCATGCCGATCGCATTACTATCGACGGTCTCGAGGTCTTTGCCAACCACGGCGTGTATCCCGAAGAGAACGCGCTGGGTCAGAAGTTCATCGTGTCCTTGGTGCTCTATGCCGACCTGCGTGCAGCGGGGGAGCACGATAACCTGGACGCCTCGATTGACTACGGCTCGGTGTGCCACGATGTCGATGGCTATCTGCGCGAGCATACGTTTAAACTCATCGAGGCGGCAGCCGAGGGTGTGGCCCAGATGCTGCTGCGTCGTTACCCCTTGCTGCTTGGCGTGCGTGTTAAGCTCGATAAGCCTTGGGCGCCCGTCGGTCTTCCCCTGGCAAGCTGCGGCGTCGAGATCGAGCGCGTGCGCTAACCGGTTCTAATACGTCTCTATGGGTGGCTGCTTGAGCCGCTGCGACAGCGCTCTATTGTTGGGGCAGTACCTGTCGAGCAGGGCGTGAAACCGCTGATTGTGGCTTGGCTCGAGCAAGTGGACGAGCTCGTGGGCGACAACCATGTCGAGACACTCGATGGGATAAGCGGCAAGTTCGCGTGCGATGCGAATGGCTCCGGTCTTGGGCGTGCATGATCCCCAGCGCGTTTTCATGCTGCGCACGGAGACGCGGGAAACGGCGACACTCATTGTGATTTCGTATGCGTGCACGATGTCGCGTAGCGCTGCGGTGACCTCGGTCGTATAAAGCTGGCTGATGTGGGCTTGGAGCTCGTCGGACGTTAGGCCGTCGAGGATTGCGCGCCGCTTGGCCTGTGGGCCTTCGTCCGATTCGTCGGTACCCATAAAGCTTGCGAAGGTGGCCTGCTTGGGCCGCGGCGCGGGTGATGCAAAGTTGTGATCGAGTGCATCCTGTACCGTGATGGGTTTGCCCCAAAGTGCAATGACGGACGAGGTGCTGAGCGGCTCTCGCGCCGTCGCCTGATGTTGCTCGCGCTTGGCAAGTCGGCTGGCAATCCAGGTGCTGTTGCGCTTCACAAATGCCTCGATGCGCTCGCGGCTGGCGCCGAGCGGTGCGCTGGCGTGGACCTCACCGCTTGATGTGACGCGTAGGTTGAAGTTTTTGACGCGCTTTTTGGTAACGACGACGGAGATGGGCGTCCCATCCGGTCGGGATATGGAAATCGTAAATTGCTGCGTCAAAAGCGGTCCTTCAGATTGGGGACGGGCCGGCATGTCGACCGTTCGGCATGCCGGCCCGCTCAAGGGATGTGAAATTAATAACGCTCAAAGAAGGCAAGCGCGTTGTCGCTACAGAGCTTCTGCATCACGGTCTTGCCAAAATGCTTGGAAAGCATGTTCTGGAACTCGGGCATCATGCTGGCATCGGAGAGGAAAGCGGGCACCGTGGCACCGTCCCAGTCGCCGCCGAGCGCGATGACGTCCTCGCCGCCCAGGTCGAGCCAGTGCTCGATATGTGCCGCCAGCTGGTCGAAGGTGACGTCTGCGGCGGTCTTGTCGGTTGCGTCGTTGGATAGGAACTCGCTGCAGTAGTTGAGGCCGACGATACCGCCCATGTCGCGAATGGTGCGGAACTGGTCGTCGGTGAGGTTGCGCTTGACGCTGCAGACGGTGCGGGAGTTGGAGTGGCTGGCGACGAAGGGACGCGTGGCGTGGGCGACAACCTCGTCAAAGCACTCATCGTTGAGGTGGGAGACGTCGAGTACCATGCCGGCGTGCTCCATCTGCGCAAGCGCCTCGATGCCGGCGGCGGTGAGGCCGGCGTGGGTATCGTGTCCGCTCGCGAGCGGTCCCTGCGCGTTCCAGCTGAGTGACGACATAAGCACGCCCAAGCTCTTGAGCACCTCGATCAGTGCGGGGTCCTCGGCAAAGAACGTGGCGTTTTCGATGGTGTGGATGCAAGCGACTTTACCGTCCTTGAGCGCGGGGCGAATGTCTGCGGCGCTGCGTACGTTGACCATGCGGTCGTGGTTGAGCATTGCCTGGCCGCTCATATGCGCCATGATTTGCGCCTGGAAGCGCGCGGCGTGGGCGGTGGGAATCTCGTCGGGGACAAACGTGGCGAAGCACTGTGCCCACGGCGTGTTGCCGATCTTTGCGAGCGAGATGGCGCAGGCGTTGCCCTCGATGAGGTCGAAATCTTGCGGATGCGTTTCGTCGCCGGGGAAATAACCGTCGGTGCCGGCGGTAAAGCGCAGGTCGAGATCGAGCGTGGCCCAGCCGATTCGGTCGGCGGTGTCGCAGTGTAGGTCAAATACGGGATATGCCATGGTTCCTCCGGTTGCAGCGTTTCTTTGCAAACTGTCATTGAATTGTATGACTAGGGTATAGTTAGCGCCATATGTTCACGGCGGCCTGCGTTGTGCGCCGCCCTTATCACGGAGGTTACCATGTCGAACCAGGGCAAGAAGGTCAAGACCCATTATCGCGGCACGCTCGACGACGGCACGCAGTTCGATAGCTCCTACGATCGCGGCGAGCCGCTGGAGTTCACCTGCGGTGCCGGTCAGATGATCAAGGGCTTCGACGCCGCTGTTGTCGACATGCAGGTGGGCGAGAAGAAGACCGTGCACATTCCTGCTGCCGATGCCTACGGCGAGCACAATCCCGAGATGGTTCTGACCTTCCCGGCCGAGCAGGTTCCCAACATCGAGCAGATCGAGAAGGGCATGAAGCTCTTCCTGTCCACGCCGAGCGGTATGCCCGTCCCCGCCGTCGTCATTGACGTGACGCCCGAGGCTGTGACGCTCGATGCCAACCACGAGCTTGCCGGCAAGGATCTCAACTTCGATATCGAGCTCGTCGAGGTCGAGGATTAGGCTATGCCTGCAAATCTGGTTTCGACAACGTGCCTCGGAAATCTCAACGACCCGTCCTATGAGCTTTTGCTTCGCCGGGAGCTGGGCGGTGTCTTTGAGGTCGATGAGCTACTGCTCGATTGGGACCAGGCTGATGTATGCGCGTTTGCGGGCGTGACGGAGCTGGGGCGCACGATCGATGTTCGGCCGGATGCTACCGACGGTGGTCGTCTTGCCGACGGTGACGTGCTCGCCATTGACCGTTCGGGCGTGGTGCCCGTGGCGGTTGTCGTGCGCCTGCGCAGCGCCGAGGTTTATTTGGTCGAAGTCGACCGCATGGATCCGATTGCACTCGCGCATGCGTGCTGGGAGATCGGCAACATGCATGCGCCGCTCTTCCGAGGCGACTCGGACGAGCATACCGTGCGCATGTATACGCCGGTGCAGCCTGTTTTGGGCCGCATGCTCCGGGGTGTCGAGGGTGTTCGGCTCTCAGTGGTCACGCGCGAGCTCGATGCCAGCCGGCGCTTTGCGTCGAGTGCGGCGGAGGTCGTCGTGAGCATGGCTCCCGACTTTACGATCGTAAAGAAGGCGCGCGGTTAACGTGCGTATGAGTAAGACGGACTTTGAGAGGCAACTATTCAAAGTCCGTCTTACTGTTGATGAGGTGCTTTGGGGGAAAGCATATGGGTCTTGAGGGAATCAAGCTGATTGCATGCGATTTGGACGGCACGTTGCTGCATCCGGGGGAGCGCGAGCCGCGTTCCGAGGCCTTTGAGCTTATCGATGAGCTGCATCGTCGCGGTATCGTGTTTATGCCGGCGAGCGGCCGTCAATATGCGAGCTTGCGCCACCTGTTTGCCCCGGTGGCCGATGAGCTCGCCTATGTATGCGAAAACGGAGCCCTGGTGATGAGCGAGGGACGTGCCGTTGTCAAGCGTTCCATGGAGCGCAGCCTTGCTATGGATATCGCGAATGCCGTGGTTGCGTATCCCCATGCCGACGTGACCCTTTCGTGCGAGGGGCACCTCTACACCATGGGCGGCAACGATGCGTTCGTCGACCATTTGCGCTATGAGGTTCACTGCGATGTGGCGGTGGTCGACCGTCCCGAGGACATCGACGAGGACGTCATTAAGATTGCCTTCCAGACGCCCGAGGTGGATCAGCCGGCCGCGCTGGAGCATTTTGAGCGCCTCTTTGGCGACCGTGTCGACGTGATGACGTCGGGAACCGAATGGACGGACTTTATCGGTTTCGGTTCGGGCAAGGGGTCCGCGCTTGCCGATTATGGTCGCGCGCTGGGGATCTCACCTAACGAAATGGTGGCGTTTGGCGATAACGAAAACGACCGCGACATGCTCAACGTGGTGGGCCATCCTTATCTAATGGAGAGCTGCAATCCCAGCATGCGCGGTGTCAATGACCGTGTCCGTTACGTGCACACGGTCGAAGAAGAACTGCGCCGTCTGCTCGCCGAGTAGGTTTTCGGGACATACCTAGAAATGTGCTGTTTGCTGTAGCGGATGGGCAAGTAGATTTGCACGCATGTCTCAAAGACTACTGGCAGTCGGGGCAGAGTCCCTCAAAGATGGTGTAGTGCGACGTGACGTTCCAGCCGATTTGCTCGGACGCCTTGGCGTCGAGCTGGGCATCGAAGGGGAGCGGTACGTCGATGACGCGGCTGCACGAGGTGCAGATGATATGCGCATGCGGCTCGATCGTGCGATCGAAGCGGCTACCGCCCGGCGTCTTGATGGAGAGGATCTCGCCGGCGTCGGCCAAGAGATTGAGATTGCGGTAGACCGTACCGCGGCTGATTTTGTCATCCTGCGCGCGCACGACGTTGTAGATTTCGTCGGCGGTGGGATGGTTATAGCTTTGGCGCACGGCGTCAAGAACCAGTTTTCGCTGCTTGGTATTCCTTCTTTGCACCGCCATGTGCCTCGCCTCTTTTCTATTAACGGTCGTAGGTAAATGATACCGTATTTAGCACACAATACTAATAATGAGGACTGAAACCGTCTTCATTGCCAAGTGGGGCTCGGGTCTGGGCGTCTACGAGGCGAAAACGCGTTCCCATGCGCTCGTAGGAGGCATGGAGCGCCTCGAGATGAGATAGGATGCTTGCCGGAGCTCCCTGTATCTCCATCTCGACTGAGCCGTCTTCCATGTTACGCACCCAGCCGGTGAGTGCGCGTGCCTGCGCGAGGTTGGTGTTGGTAAAGCGAAAACCAACGCCTTGGACTTGCCCCGTCCAGCGCAGGAAATAGCGCAGGGGAGTGTCTTGAGTGGCCCCGTCGCTTGCGAGCACAGTAAGCCTGCGGCGCAGCTCGAGCTCGACGTTTGACGGTTTTTGAGGCTCTCGACTGCCGCTGGTGACGCTGGAGAAGAACGTATCGAAGAAGCCCATCGCTATGCCTGCTTGCCTGCGTCGGCCGGGAAGGTTATGCCGGCCTGCTGGCGCACGGCATCCATGATGCGCAGTGAGACGAGCGTGACATCGCGGTAGTGGCCAAGCTCGTGACGTCCCGCCGGGGTCTCCCAAATCTCTTCCTTGACGTTATCGATGCCGCCGATGGCGGTGATAAAGTCTGTGAGTTCGTATTCCATAGTGTTGCTCGATTTGGGCAGGTCGAGCACGCGGCCGTTGTCGCCCTGTTCGCGCGGCGCCTCGGTCGCCGAGCCGCGTACGACGTCGCCGCGATAGTCGATGCGGACGTTGCGGGGCGTGGACAGATGGTCGATCTGGATAGTGCCACGCTCGCCTTCGATCTGCGAGGACAGCAGGTCATTCGTAATTTTGGAGTGCGCGAGCTCGACGGAGATACGGCCACCGCCGTAGCTGGCGAGGATGGAACCGCAGCCATCGATGGGGCCGTGCGTGAGCTGTCGCGTGGTGGGGTCGAGCAGAGTAGCCATGCTCGTAAGGCCGGAGGGCATGCCGAAAATCTCGACCATGGGCTCGACGGTGTAGACGCCAATATCCATGAGGGAACCCGATGCCATATTGCAGTCGAAGATATTGGTGGCGCGTCCCGCGAGAATCTCGTTGTAGCGCGAGGAATATTTGCCAAAGCGCAATGAGGCGCGGCGGATGGGCGCAATCTCGCCCAGGGCGTCCTCGATGGCGTGGAAAGCGGGATCGTGGAGGGGACGCATAGCCTCGAGGGCCACGACACCTGCTGCCTCGGCAGCGCGGAAGACTTCCAGCGCCTGCGCCTCGGTGGCGCAGAAGGGCTTCTCGACGATGACGTGCTTGCCACCGGCGATGCAGGCAAGGGCCTGCTCGTAGTGAAGTGCGTTGGGGCTGCCGATATAGACGGCGTCGACGTCGGCAGCGGACGCAAGCTCGTCAAGTGCGGTGAAGTTACGCTCGCCGCCGTGCTTAGCGGTGAAGGCGGTACCGCGATCTGCGTCGCGCGAGAGCGTGCCCACAAACGCGGCTTGGTCGTTGGCGTTGACGACCTGGATAAAGTCGTCGGTGATCATGGATGTGCCGATGGTCGCGATGCGCAGCATACGTCCCCCTTGCGTTGTTTGGTCTACAGGATGAGTGTAGCGCGTGGGGATATAAAGCTGCGCGAAAATGCTATTACAGGTCGTTCTCGTTAAAGCCGGTGTCGATATCGAGGTTGACTCCGTCGGCCGCGGTGGTGGCGAGCTCGTCGCAGCGCTCATTGAGCTCATGGCCGGCGTGACCCTTAACCCAGATGAACTCCACTTTGTGCTTGCTCTTTGCGGTGAGCAGACGCTCCCACAGATCGCGGTTCTTGACAGGCTGCTTGTTGGCGGTCTTCCAGCCGCGTTTTTTCCATCCGTCAATCCAGTGCTTGTTGAAGGCGTTGACGACGTACTGCGAATCGGAATGGACTTCGACGTCGCAGGGGCGGTTGAGCGCCTCGAGTGCCACGATGACCGCCATGAGCTCCATGCGGTTGTTGGTGGTCTTGGCGTAGCCGCGCGAAAGCTCGGAGGTGAAGGTCTTGCCGGCGGGGTTGGTGTATTTGAGCACGGCGCCGTAGCCGCCGCGTCCCGGATTTGATCGGGCCGAGCCGTCGGTATAGATGATGACCTTCACATGGTTCCTTTCGTTGGGTACGTTTCGTGTGAGTGACCATTGTAGCGCCATGCCCGCCGGGGGCTAGCAATCTACGATTTCTACCCCGTCTTCCGACAGTTGGTTGGCATGGATGATGCGGTTGAGCTCGTCGAGGTATTGCTGCAAGAGGGGAGAGGGCTTGCGGTCGTCATGCATGGTGTAGCCCACATGCATCGTCGGGGCGTCTGCCAGGGGGATCGAGGCCATGCCCCACTGCATTTCGCTGGAGAGTACGCCGGTCGACAGCGCATAGCCGTTCGAGGTGATAAGCAGGTTGGTGAGCGTCCCGCGGTCGGATACGCGGATATTGCGGTTGCAGGGAATATAGCTAAACGGTTCCTCGGCGTAATAGAAGGAGTTCGAGGTGCCCTGTTCAAAACTATAGCGCGTATAGGGTGTGAGGTCGGCAAGGGACAGTTGCGGGCGGCGGGCGAGCGGGTGGCGTTCGCTGACGAACACGTGGACTTTCGCATCAAAGAGGGGATGAAAGCTCGCTCGGGCATCGGTAAAGGCCTTCTGCAAGACACGGGTATTAAAGTCATCCAGATAGAGGATGCCGATATCGCTGCGAAACGCGCGCACGTCGTCGATAATCTGCGCTGTGGTGGTCTCGCGCATGATGAACTCGAACTTGCTGTCGCGGCAGCGCTCGACTACGTTGACAAAGGCCTCGACCGAAAAGGCGTAGTGTTGGGCGGAAATGGCGAGGCGGGCTTGCGGGGTACCGCCGTCCTCGTAGCGGGCCTCGAGCATGTCGGCCTGCTCTACGACCTGGCGTGCATAACCCAAAAGCTCGGTGCCGTCGTTGGTGAGTGCAACACCGCGGCTGGAGCGCGTAAAGATTTCGATATGAAGTTCCTGCTCCAGGCTTTTGACGGCATTGGAGATATTGGACTGTGCCGTATAGAGGCGCTGGGCTGCGGCGTTGATCGAACCGGACTCTGCCACGGCGATCAAAAAGCGAAGCTGTTGGAGGGTCATCGGCGCCCGTCCTTTCGAGTGTTATCTATAAAACCGATAACAGGTTAGCGCTTTTAAGTGATTGACCGAGGAAAACAATGCTCGTACTATTCAAAACACACAAAGACGGTAGGTAATTAAGCCAACTACGGAACCGGGATGCGAAAGGAGGCCCGCATATGAATTGCTTACCAAGACGAATGCCGGGCTCCTGTTTGCGCCCGTCGGCGTGATCAGGAGACAGCCACTTACTTCTCTTACTCTTATTACTTTTATTCGATCAAGGAGATCATCATGAGCCAGTTCATCAACAACCCCGAGCACACCTTTGGTTTCGATACCCTGCAGTTGCACGTTGGCCAGGAGAGCGCCGATCCTGCATCCGACTCCCGTGCCGTGCCTATCTACCAGACCACGAGCTATGTGTTCCGCAACTCCCAGCACGCCGCTGACCGCTTTGGTCTTGCCGACGCCGGTAACATCTACGGCCGTCTGACCAACTCCACCCAGGGCGTTTTCGAGGACCGTATCGCCGCGCTCGAGGGTGGCGTTGCTGGCCTCGCCGTCGCCTCTGGCGCCGCCGCCATCACCTATACCCTGCAGGCACTTGCCCAGGCCGGTGACCATGTGGTTGCCCAGAAGACCATCTACGGTGGCTCCTACAACCTGCTGGAGCATACGCTCTCCCAGTTTGGCGTCGAGACCACGTTTGTCGACGCTCATAATCTGGAAGAGGTCGAGGGGGCCATCAAGGACAACACTACGGTCATCTATCTCGAGACGCTCGGCAACCCCAACTCCGACATCCCCAACATCGACGCCATCTCCGAGATCGCCAAGAAGCGCGGTCTGCCGGTTGTCGTCGATAACACCTTCGGCACCCCGTATCTGTTCCGTCCGCTGGAGCATGGTGCCAACATCGTCGTCCACTCTGCAACCAAGTTCATCGGCGGCCACGGCACCTCGCTGGGCGGTGTGATCGTCGACGGCGGTAACTTCGATTGGAAGGCGAGCGGAAAGTACGCCCAGATCGCTGAGCCCAACCCCTCCTACCACGGTGTTTCGTTTGCCGAGGCTGCCGGTCCCGCTGCCTTCGCAACCTATGTCCGCGCTATCCTGCTGCGTGACGAGGGCGCCTGCATCAGCCCGTTCAACGCCTGGGTCCTGCTCCAGGGCACCGAGACTCTGTCGCTGCGCGTTGACCGTCATGTCGAGAACACCAAGAAGGTCGTTGAGTTCCTGACCGGTGACAGCCACGTCGCCAAGGTGAACCACCCGAGCCTGCCTGAGCACCCCGATCACGAGCTCTATCAGAAGTACTTCCCCCGTGGCGGTGCCTCGATCTTTACCTTTGAGATTAAGGGTGGCCAGGAGGCAGCTTGGAAGTTCATCGATCATCTGCAGGTGTTCTCGCTGCTCGCCAACGTGGCCGACGTCAAGTCGCTCGTCGTGCACCCGGCTACCACCACGCACTCCCAGCTCTCTGCCGAGGAGCTCGCCGAGCAGAACATCACGCCCTCCACGATCCGTCTTTCCATCGGTACCGAGAACGCCGAGGATATCATTTGGGATCTGAAGCAGGCCTTCGCCGCGCTGGACGAGTAAGGCGACTTGTGCAAGGACCCCTTGCGACTCGATAGGTATAACTGCATAAAATGCCTGCTCAAGGCGCCTGTGCGAACAATGGTTGCACAGGCGCCTTTTTTGCATAGAGAGGGTGCAAAAACAGGGTTTTTGACACGATTTATGCATTTGAGTTGTGGAAAACTCCTGTTGAGAGGATGTGAGTTTTACGCAATTGACGTGCGCCTTTTGAGTAAAACCGCAGGTCGCGATTTGCTCGGGGTACTATGCAGCGCGATCGAATCACACGCAGCCCAAACGCAGCAAAAACACACTACGGAGGTTTCCAGCTACATGAGGATCGATTCACGAAAACCGAAAGCCGCCGCCCTTTCCGCCGCTCTGACCGTGGCACTTTTGGCGGGCGTCGGCGCAACTGATGCCCACGCGGCAACACTATCCGATACGGTCGGATCTACGCCGTCCGAGGCGACGCTGGTGCAGCCCGTCGACTACCGCGGTGACGGTTATGGCTCTATGCAGGAGTGGAACGCCTCGATGGGGGCGAAGCGCGATTCCCTGGAGATGCGCGCTCAGATCATTATGAATATGTATGGCGACTATGCTACCGATGACGAGCGCGCTGTGTTGCAGGGCTGCATCGACGGCGCGAGTAGCCTGTTGACGATGGGGGAGGTCGACGCCAAGTCGACCGAGCTTGACGAGCTTCGCTCTACGCTCGAGGATGCCAAGTGCGAGGCGCTCGAGGCTGCCGCAGCCGAAGCCGAGGCCGCTGAGGCCGTTCAGGCTTCGTATTACAACGCCGGCTCCGGCTCGTCTTACGCGTCTGCTGCGTATTACGCGAACGGCTCGGGCCTGACGCGCTCGAGCGGCGTCAATAACTATAACGGCCGCCGCGAGACTTATTACAGCAGCAACGTGTTGTATCACCACCGCACGGGCGAATGGACGCAGGACGCCGAGGGCTTTTGGCGCGATTCCGATGGCTACTACGTCGTTGCCGCGGGCGATAAGGCCCAGGGCTCCACGTTTACCGGGTCCAAGGGCGAGTGCAAGGTCTATGACTCCGGCTGCGCTGCCGGAACCACCGATTACTACACTGGCTGGTAATTTTTCTGCATCACGGATATTTGACGGACGGGCGTCTTTACCGAGCTTTAGGGCAACGTAAGGACGCCCGTTCTATGTATGCGTTTGAGTTAACAGAGCGCTTACCGTGGCAGTACGCCGCGCATATGGGCGCGGGGCACACTAGTTCATGAGAAATAAGGTCTTTCTCGTGGAGGAAGTGGTCTTGTGAACGCTCGAGATATTGCTATTGCCGCCGTCGCATTGGTGCTTGGCTGCCTTGGTCCTACGGCCGCGCTCGTTGTGGGCATGCAGGGGTCTTGTGGGGCTGCCTCTATCGTGGTCAGTGCGTTGATCGCGGCCGCACTGCTGGGAAGTGCGGGTGTAGTCCTTTGTCGCGACGATGAGGACCAGGCGTCGGAGTCGCAGCTCTAACCGTCGGGACATCGACTACTGGTTATAGATGAAGATGAAAGCCGCCGTAAGGGGAGTGCTCCTTGTGGCGGCTTTGCTGTTGGGCCTGTTGACGTGGTGGGCCGGGCGCTACCAGCTTTTCTCGATATCGCGGATGCGCTGATAGAGCCAATCGTTTTGCGGCACTTGGATATCGTGTTTGACGGCCAGGCGGCAAATGGTGCCCGCGAACTCCTCGACTTCGGTTTTTCGTTGTGCGATGCGGTCCTGCGCCATTGAGGGCATACCGGCGGGGTCGATTCCCTCGATGAGGTGCACCATCTGCGTCAGGTCTGCCTCGGTCAGCTCAATGCCCTCGGCGTTGGCGACCGCAAGCGTTTCGCGCATGGCAGAAACAAAGCAGCGACGCTGCTCGGAGCCCGGCTCCGTGGCGCTTCCGTAGGTCCCGCCGTAGGCCATGCACGTCTGGTTGATGCCGTCGTTGAGCATGAGTTTGGCCCACATGCGGTGCGTAACGTCGCTCTCGACGGTATGGGCGATGCCGCAGCGCGTGTAGAGCTCGTCGATGGCGGTGACGGTTGCGAGCTCAGTGCCGGCCGCCGCGCCAAAGCGGATTTCGCCCGCATTGGTAAAGGTGAGCTCTCCGTTGAGGAACACGGCGTCCATGCCCTGGCAAATACCAAGAACGGTATGCTCCCAGCCAAAGCGCTCGGCAATCTTCTGCTCGCTCGTAATGCCGTTACACAGCGAGGCGATGAGCGTATTGGGTCCCACGACGCGCTCCATAGTCTTGAGTGCTTGGTTGAGTCCAGTCGTCTTGACCGTGAGAATGACCAGATCGGCGGGCGTTGCCTCGCTGGCGCGGACGGACTTGAGCGCACAGGGCTTGCCATTGACGGTGAGCGCATCGCCCGCGTGACGCTCAAAACGGACGTCATCCATAACGTATTCGACGGCGTCGTTGCCGAGTGTCTGGGCGATCATACTGCCGTAGAGTAGCCCGACGCCGCCCTTGCCGATAAAGGTGACCTTGTTGATCTGCATGTGAATTATCTCCCCATATAAAAGGCGCCCGCGTAGGGGGCGCCTGATGGATTGTATGCCGCCAGCGCACCTTGTGCATGCAGGGTGGCGATTTTTAAATGAATGGACGCGTGGAGCTTACGCTGCCGGGCAGACCGCGAAGACGCGCGCGGGGTATCCGACGCCATCGCGGGCCTTGGGGAGGGCGCAGAAGATGACGGCGCCCGTGGCGGGAAGCTCGTCCAGATGGTCCATGACCTCAATCTGGTAACGGTCGACCGAGTGGATGTATTGCTCACCGGGATAAGGGTAGGCGTCCTCACGCGTGGTCACGCTCGCCTCCTTTCATCGGGCTTTTTGCTGATGTTAAAGCGGTGCCGTGACGGCTCGATTTCTGCTACGTTACGATACGTTCTCGATTACGATTCCACGATGTTTCGGCCGCGTGACCATTGTGTTTCGCCTTGCCGAGCGCTGATGGCGAAGGGAGGGTCCGTGCAGTACCGCGTTGACCCCAAAAGTGGTAACCAAATATCTGCTCTGGGTCTGGGCTGCATGAGGTTTCCCGGTGCGCCGGGACACCCGGATGCGAAGACAGCCGATGCCATCATTTCCCGTGCGGTGGAGCAGGGGATTAACTACCTGGACACGGCCTATCTCTATCCCGGCAACGAGGCTTGCGTGGGCGCTTCGCTTGAGCGCCTGGGCCTACGCGACCAGGTTTTGCTCGCGACCAAGCTGCCGCATGCTTCGTGCAAATGCGCGGAGGATTTCGACCGCTTTTTTGACGAGCAACTGCACCGTTTGCGGACTGACCATATCGACTACTACCTCATGCACAACATCACCTCGCCCGCGCAGTGGGAGCGCGTGGCAGCGTTGGGTATCGAGGACTGGATTGCGCACCAAAAGGCTGCGGGGCGTATTCGCCAGATAGGTTTTTCGTACCACGGCAGTGCGGCGGACTTCCTCACGATGCTTGACGCGTATGACTGGGACTTTTGCCAGATCCAGTACAACTACGCTGGAGAGCGCTACCAAGCAGGAACGGCGGGACTCATGGCAGCTGCCGAGCGCGGGCTCGCGGTGTTTGTGATGGAACCGCTTTTGGGTGGACGCCTGGCGGGCAAGCTGCCTCCGCGGGCCCGCGCCGTGCTCGATGACGTACGCGATCCGTATCTGAAGACGCCGGCTGCTTGGGGCCTTTCGTGGGTGTGGAACCATCCTCAAGTCACGATGCTGCTTTCGGGCATGACCGACACCGCGCAGGTGGACGAGAACGCGGCATTGGCGGATTGCGCACTGCCGGATTCGATGACAACAGAGCAGCTCGATACCATCGCGCGTGTGCTGGGAGAGTTTGAGAAATCGAATCGCGTGCCCTGTACGGGGTGCGGCTACTGCATGCCGTGCCCCAAGGGCATCAATATTCCCGGCTGCTTTGGCGCCTACAACGCGAGCTACGCGCATAGTTGGTTTACGGGGCTGTCTCAATACTTTACGGCGAGCGCGGTGCGTACAGGCGAGCCCAAGCTGGTGAGCAATTGCGTCAAGTGCGGTAAATGCGCACGTCACTGCCCGCAGCACATCGATATTCCCGAGCGTCTCGATGATGTGCGCCGACGTTTCCAGCCTGGCCCCGTAACGGCCGCGCTTAAAGCCTTTTGTAAAACGCGTTCCTGATGCCCCTTTTATAACTTGCGGTGGAATAGTTCCTGTTTGCGGCAGAATAGGGGCCAAACAGGAACTATTCCACCGCAACTGAAGGGGGCTGTCGTGGACCATCGGGATTCATGTGATGATTTGCGTGAGGTTCGTTGGGGCGTTTTGGGCGCTGGGCGCATTTCGCATCGATTTGCATCGTCGCTCAAGGAGGTGGACGGGGCACGGCTTGTGGCTGCCGCCGGTCGCACTCCTTCGCATGTTGAGGAGTTTTGCAGGGCGTTTTCGATTGATGCCGCGCACAGTTATGCCACAGCTGACGATAACGGCGATGCGGCTTATGATGCGTTGATTGCCGACCCCGATGTCGACGTAATCTACTTGGCTCTTCCACATGGCATGCATGCACATTGGGTCTGTCGGGCACTGCGCGCGGGAAAGGCCGTGCTGTGCGAAAAGCCGGCCGTTTTGAATGAAGAAGAGGCTCTCTCGATTGCCTCCACCTCTCGCGAGCGCGGCGTGCTGTTTATGGAGGCGATGAAAAATCGGTTTTGTCCGATGCGTACTCGCGTGAAGGACTTGCTTGCGTCGGGTGAGCTCGGCCGTATCGTTTCGATCGAAAGCGTGCAAAAGCTCGATTATGGTGAGCCCCCTTCGAGTTATCTGCTCGACCCGTTGCAGGGTGGCTGTCTATATGACATGGGCTGCTATGCGGTCGGTTGGTTTGAGGATTTGCTCGCGGGCGCGTGCGAGGTTTCGTCCCGTGAAGTTCGCTGGCGTGACGTATCGGTCGGTCGCGTGGATTGGGCCGATGAGATCCATATGAGCGTCGGCGGCATACCCATTCATATGGCGTGCGACGGCAAAGCAGCATATGAAAGCCGCTTAACGATTGCCTGTGAGCGGGGCTCGTTGGAAATCGAGCGCCTCCATCGCCCCGAGCTCGCCCATGTGAAGTACTCCGACGGACGAATGCTCGAAATAAATGCCCCGTTTGAGGTCGATGATTTCTACGGCGAAATCCAGCATGCGACCCAGCTCATCCGGGCGGGGAAACTCGAGAGTCCCGTCATGCCCCTTGCCGCCACACAGCGCTGCGCGCGCATTATCGATGCAATCCGTCTAGCCCTCTAGGCTTGGCGCTGACGCGTAGGGGATCATGACGCTGGCGCCCGTAGCCGTAGTGCTTGGTGGCCCGCGCCTCTGATGCCCCTTTTATAAGTTGCGGTGGAATAGTTCCTGTTTGCGGCAGAATAGGGGCCAAACAGGAACTATTCCACCGCAACTGATGAGGGGGAGCTGGAGATGCTGACGATTGGGTGCCATCTTTCGACGACGAAGGGCTATCGGGCGATGGGGGAGACGGCGCTGTCCATTGGCGCCAATACCTTTGCATTCTTTACGCGCAACCCGCGCGGCGGCAAGGCGAAAGACCTTGACATGGATGATGTGGCGGCCCTGCGCGAGCTTATGGAACAAAACGATTTTGGCCCACTCGTGGCGCATGCCCCCTATACCTACAACCCCTGTTCTGCCAAAGAGCGGGCGCGCGAGTTTGCCCTGGAGGCAATGGCCGAGGACTTGCAGCGTCTGGAAGCACTGCCCGGCAACTATTACAACTTCCACCCCGGCGCGCATGTGGGGCAGGGGACTGATGCCGGCATTCAGATGATCGTCGACACCTTGTGCCAGGTGATGTTTGAGGGGCAGCAGACGACGGTGCTGCTCGAGACCATGGCAGGAAAGGGTACCGAGGTGGGCCGTAGCTTTGAAGAGCTGGCGCGCATTATCGGGGGTGTTGCTGCCAGACGTCCAGAGCTGTCGGCCAAGCTGGGCGTGTGTCTGGATACCTGCCATGTGAGTGATGCCGGCTACGACATCATCCATGATCTGGACGGCGTACTCGACGAGTTCGATCGCGTGGTGGGTATCGAGCGCCTGCGCGCCGTGCATATCAATGACTCCAAGAACCCCTGCGGTGCCCATAAGGATCGCCACGAGTGCATCGGCAAGGGCTACCTGGGTAGTGAAGAGTTTGGCGGCGGTATGCAGGTTATGCAGAATATTGTATTGAATAGCCGCTTGCGTGCGCTTCCATTCATTTTGGAGACGCCTAACGAACTTGCAGGTTATGCAGCGGAAATTACGCTATTAAGGTCATTGCAGCAGTAATGACTGTCACAAAGTGGAGTGTTCCATTCACGTTATGGGTTTGTTTCAATCAGTTTTCTAATTGCAGTTTCGCATTTACGGGTGCATAATATCCAACAGTTTTTGCAGACCTCTGAATCAAACGGGGTCACCGGAAGGAGACTGATTATGAAGCTGAAGAAGCTTGGCGCATTTGCCGCCACGGGCGCCATGGCGATCGCCCTTGCACTGACGGGCTGCGGCTCGTCCAACGCCACCTCTGGTTCTGATGCCGGTTCCAGCAGCTCTGACGACGCTAAGGTCGAGAAGGTCGACGGCTCCAAGGAGTACGCGCTCGTCAAGGACGGTACGCTGACCGTCGGCACCTCTGCCGAGTACGCTCCGTTTGAGTACAAGGATGACAACGGCGATTATCAGGGCTTTGACCTTGAGCTCATCAAGGCTATCGGCGACAAGCTGGGCCTGGATGTCGAGTACGTCAACAATGACTTCGACACACTCGTACCCGGTGTCGCTTCGGGCGCTAAGTACGACGTCTCCATCGCGGCTATCACCGACACGCCCGAGCGTGAGAAGGAAGTCACTTTCTCCGATTCCTACTACATGGACGATCAGGCTATCGTGACCAAGGTCGATAACACCGACATCACGGCCGACAACTACAGCGAGAAGCTCAACAACGCCGACGCTACCATCATCGTTCAGTCTGGCTCGACCGCCGAGTCCTTTGCCCAGGAGAACTTCCCCAAGGCCAAGATCGTCCCCTACAAGGACGCTACCGAGTGCTTCAGCGCCCTGCAGTCCGATAAGGGCGACGCCGTAGTCACCAACCGCTCCGTTGCCAGCCAGCTGACCGCCGAGCAGTTCAACACCTGCCAGACCATCAAGCAGATCAGCACCGGCGAGGAGTACGCCATCGCCATCAACCAGGGCAACACCAAGCTCAAGGACGACATCAACCAGGCCATCAAGGACCTGACCGACGACGGTACCGTCGACGCCCTCATGGCTAAGTACAACATCAAGTAAAATAGCTACTTGATTGCGTGTAGGCCCTTTCCGTTTTGCGGAGAGGGCCTTTGCGCTTCTCTTGACGGAGAGTGCTTCCGTCTCGTTTTGCCGGCAACTTCTACGATAGGAGCCACCTTGTCTCGATTGAACGAAGGGGCTGCGGAGCAGCGTTTTCCACTGCCCGCCTTGCTCCAAAAGCTAGCCTGCGCCATGGCCGTGGCGCTCGCGCTGGCGTGCGTGGGGGCATATGCGCCCACGACCGCCCAGGCGCTTGAGACCGCAAAGATTACCGCCCGACCCAACACCGGTTCGGGCAGCGCTGTGGTCGGCGGCACCGAGACGCGCATTACCTGGGAGGTCCAGGCCGATGCCGACGAGGAACTGAGTGGTCTTTCGCTGACGTTTGCCGATGGCACGACCTTTGGTGCGGACGACACACGTCTGACGATGCTCTCGGGCGATGACCTTATGGACCGTACGCCCATGAAGCCTACGTGCAAGGTCGACGGCCAGACGCTCAAGATCGATTTTGGCGAGACGGCGCCCGCTGGCGGCTATTTCCGTGTCGAGGTCTACGGCGTGACCTTCCCCGTCGAGGGCGGCGACGAGGCCTTTAGCGGTACCTATACGCTCGCCGATGGTTCGACCAAGAAGATCTCCAAGATTCCATCGGTGGAGATCAAGGGCGTGACGGCATTCGATAACTTCCTGGCCGACCTTAAGGAGCAGCCGTGGGTCGAGGCATGGAATTCCAACATGTTCCTTCGCCTGTTCCTGAACCCGGTCATTTTGGTCCAGAGCCTGCCGATCGTCTTTAAGGGCTTCCTTATGTCGCTCTCGATCGTGCTCGTGGCGTTTCCGCTGGCCATTCCCTTTGGCTTTGCGCTGTCGCTCATGCGCATCTCCAAGTCGCGCATCCTGCGTTGCCTTGCCGGCATCTATGTGAATATCATCCGCGGTACGCCGGCGTTCCTGCAGATCTACATCGCGTTCTTTGGCCTGCCGCTGGCCGGCGTCAAGGTTGACGACTATGTGCTGGGCGTTATCGTCATGGCCATGAACTCGTCCGCCTACCTGTGCGAGATCTTCCGCGCCGGTATTCAGTCAATCCCCAAGGGCCAGAACGAGGCCGCGCGCTCGCTAGGCATGAACGCCTTCCAGACGCTGCTCTACGTCATGATTCCGCAGACGTTCCGCAATGTCCTGCCCACGCTGACCAGCGAGTTCATCCTGCTCTACAAGGATACGTCGCTGCTCGCGGCCGTGGGCGTGGTTGAGATCGTCATGAACGCTCGCACCATCGTGGCCACGACGGGCTCCATCACGCCGTATGTGGTTGCCGCCCTGTTCTATCTGGTCATTACCCTGCCGCTTGCGCGCTTGGTGAGCGGTCTTGAGGCGAGGCTTCTGGGGACGGCCGAAACTAAGAAGAAGCGTCCCACCAAGAGCGCCGGACAGGTTGTCGCGACGCCCGCCGATCATATCGCCGGTCTGTAAGGAGGTCCTATCATGAGCGAAACCAATAACTCGAACGAGGTCGTCGTCAGCATCAAGAATCTCCAGAAGGCCTTTGGCGATAACGTGGTCCTGCGCGATATCGATCTGGATGTGCACAAGGGCGAGGTCGTCGTAGTTCTGGGTCCTTCTGGCTCGGGCAAGTCGACGATGCTTCGCTGCATCAATCGTCTGGAGCATCCCACGAGCGGCTCGATTGTCGTTGAGGGCGTGGACGTGTGCGCCAAGGGCGTCGACCTCAACAAGGTACGTACGCATCTGGGCATGGTGTTCCAACAGTTCAATTTGTTCCCGCACCTGTCAGTCAAAAAGAACGTCATGCTTGCGCAGCAAAAGGTACTCAAGCGCAGCAAAGAAGAGGCCGAGAAGATCGCCATCGAGGAGCTGACCAAGGTTGGCCTTGCCGAGCGTATCGACTTTATGCCGAGCCAGCTGTCGGGCGGTCAGCAGCAGCGCGTGGCGATCGCCCGCGCCCTGTCGATGAACCCTCACGTCATGCTCTTTGACGAGGCCACGTCAGCGCTTGACCCCGAGCTCGTCCGCGACGTTCTGGGTGTCATGCGCGACCTGGCACGCGACGGCATGACCATGATCGTCGTGACGCACGAGATGGGCTTTGCCCGCGACGTCGCCGACCGCGTCGTCTTTATGGACGGCGGCGTTATCGTGGAAGAGGGCACGCCGAGCGAGGTCTTCGACCATCCCAAGAGCGAACGCACCAAGGCGTTTTTGGGCAATATCTCGTAGCAACGCGTCGAGGTTGTCGATATAACAAACGGGGACCGGATGTGAATATCCGGTCCCCGTTTTTGTTTGGGCATGAGCGACTGTTGTTGTGCGGTACTCGGCTGTCAGTTGCCTTGCGACTTTCTGACGGCTTCGTTAGGCCAGCTCCGCTCCCAGGGCCTTGCAGGCCGCTTCACCCTCATCATCGGGGGCGTCGTAGCAGATGACGGAATCGACGACGTTGACGCCCGCCTCGTCGGCGTCGGCCTTCCAGTTGTCCATCCATTCGCCCTCGGCCCACGAATAGGAGCCAAAGAGGACGACCTTCTTGTCGCCGAGAGTCTCCTTGACCTCGTCCCACATCGGCTGGAACTCATCGTACTCGAGTTCCTCGGAGCCCATGGCGGGGCAGCCGAAGGCGAAGGCGTCGTAGTCGGCGGTTTTGTCTGCGGAGAAGTCGGCGCAGGAGATGACCTCTGCCTCGGCGCCGGCACCGCTTGCGCCTTCGGCGACAAAGTTTGCCATGGCCTCGGTGTTGCCCGTGCCGCTCCAATAGACGACGGCGATTTTGCTCATGTTGAGTCCTTTCGGTTGTGCGGCGTGCGGCCGCGTTTTGTATGCTCTATCGGGTTGCCTGGGCAAGTTGCGCCAGGCTGCAGCCCTGTTGATAGATGTAGGTAAGGTATTGCGTGCATGCGCGATAGGAATCGAAGGTCGTGAGCGCCTGCTCAACGTTTGTGTATACCTTCCATGCGCCAAAGACCTTATAGTTTTCGCCGTGCTGGACGATAAACTGATGGACATCTTCGTAGGGATAGCCCAAAAAATAGCCAATTTCGTGGGGGAACTCGCACATGCACCCCGTATCGCAGTGCCTATTTCGCGCGAGTGCGCAGACGCTGCCGTCATAGGCGCTTTCTGCGGCATTGCTGCTTGCCAGTGTGATGCGCGCGGCGAGATGCACCAGCGATGCGGGCAGGTTGTGGACATCGTAACCTTCGGCGGCAAGCGCCGTCGTGGCGCGGGGGTCGGAGAGGTATCGCATGAGGTCCGCAGGGCGGTACACATAGATGAGCGCTCCGCAGGGGCGCCAGACCAAAACGCTCATATGGATCCCGAGTGGCTGGAGCTCGCAGTTGCATTGGGCTATGACGGCGAGCAGGCGAGAGCGTCGCTCTTCGATATGGGCGGCGCTGGGTTTTCTGTTTTGGTTGGCGTAAACGCCGGGATAGGTAAAGAGCGAAGCCGGCTTGATACCTGCGAGCGTAGGGGAGCAGTTGCGCACGACAGCCGTTTGGTATGTTGGGATGTCAATGGTTCGAGTCACGATGCCCCTTTCGGGTCCTCAGTTGTTAGCCAAGGAAAACTTATACACGAAAGTAAGCCACGGTCAACAAAAAAGTTTGAAGAGGGAAACTAATTGACCGAACGGACATGATTTTGGGTTAAGATGGGGACACCCCATGGGGGTATCTAGATAGAGCTACTTGAAAGGGGAACGCATGAGTGACTTGCTCAACCCTGCGAATCTCATCGTGCTTGCCGTGATTGTCGTTGGCATGTTCTTTGGCCTGCGTCGCATTGTCGCTTCGACACACGGAAAGAGCTGCTGCAGCGATGGCGCGAGCGGTAAGAAGGCCAAAAAGGTTGTTGTGGTGGATACCGATGCATCGCACTATCCCTATAGCGATGAGCTGCTCATCGGCGGCATGAGCTGTGACGGCTGCGCTCAGAACGTAGCCAATGCTCTCAATGCGCTGGATGGCGTGTGGGCAACGGTGACGTATGCGGACCACACAGCGCGCGTGCGCTCCAAGCGGCCGATCGATCGCGGTGTCCTTGAGGCTGCCGTGAGAGATGCGGGTTACTACGTCATGACGCTGTAGGCCTTGCCTTGGATGCGCGTCCTTGCCTAGGCTCGTCCGCGTAGCTCGATGTCCTGGATGTCGTCGAAGTCGATGGCGATATCTTTGAGCTTGAGGAGTTTGAAAGCAGGGAGCGCCTCGTCGAGGATGCCGGTGCGGCTGCGATAGCCGTATGTATCGTAATAGGTGACACGAACCAAGTCGCCACGTTTGAGACCCTCGAGTTTTTTAGAAAGCACGAGGGCTTTTTCTTCCGTGAGCTCACGTTTTGGCTCGACGGTGATTTCCTGCTTGCGCACGAGTTCGTAGTATCCCGTGAGGGCGGCAAAGGGCATAAACTGTGCGGCGCGGTTGGCGCGCACGGCACCGTTGGCAGTGAGGTTGGGGTCGGCGGCGCGGCGTCTGCCCTCGGGGTCCGCCAGGCGCTCGAAGGCGGTCGGCGGGCGCACGGGCTGTTGTTTGGGTTTAGGCACGGTGTCCTCCAACTTGTTCGTTGCGTTCGCGCGCGGTGGCGCCGGCGGTAAAGCTTAATCCCTTGACGAGCGCGTTCTTGCCGTACTTGCCTTTCACGGCCAGGACGGCGCGCGCCAGGTTGCGCTCGCGCTCATCGGCCTCGATATCGCTGAACAGATCGATGGTGGCAAATTCCTCGGGCATGAGGTTGCCAAATCCCAGGTTGATGCGCTTGACCGGTCGTTTGGGGTCGACCGTTTGTGCCCAAAGGTCATCGAAATACCCCATGATCTTCTTAAACGAATTGGTACGCTCGGGCAGCTTTCGCGAGGCGTTAGAGTGCGCAAAGAGTGCGGCATAGCCACCGCGCGGTTTGCCGCCATGCTCTCCCACAAAGATGCCATCGATTGCCTGCGCTTCGCGCACCAGGCGACGCCGTTCGTCATCGCGCTGGACGGGCTTGGGCGCACGGGGCGCGAGCTCGGGGCCGGCGGTTGCGGTGGGTTCGATACTCGATGTGCTCGAGCGCAGGTGCCCGCATCCGTCCACATACTGCGCTGTACCGCTGGCGTCGAGGCGGCGTATGTCGGCGCGCTCGCTCGCGTAGCCCACAAAGAGCGAGATGCTGTCACAGACCACGTGCTTATCGACCAAGTCTAAAACGGCGTTGTCGACCATCTCGCGCAAGACGGTATAGGCCTGTTCGTAGGCATAACCCTTCGAGAGCACCTGTCCTGTGGTGGTCGAAGTTGCTTGCGGGCGATAGGCTTGGATATCGGCGATGGTTGTCGGCTCGCGCCCGAAGGCATGGTCGATGAGATATTCGGCATTGACGCCGAGCTCGTCGTAAAGCAGGTTTTCGTCGAGCGCCGCGACGCCCATCAGATCGTAGACGCCGTATTTCTCGAGGCGGGCTGCCACGCCGGGACCGATGCCCCAGATATCGGTGATGGGACGATGGGGCCAGATCTCCTTGCGAAAGGTCTCGTCGTCGAGTATGCCGATGCGGCTGGGTACGTGCTTGGCGGTAATGTCGAGCGCTACCTTGGCCTGGAATAGGTTGGGGCCGATGCCGACCGTCGCCGTGATGCCGGTGCGCGCGAGGACCTCGTCGCGCAGCGTGCAGGCGAACCCTTCAGCATCGGTGTGATAGAGGTCCAGATAGGGCGTCACGTCGATAAAGCACTCATCGATGGAGTAGACGTGCACGTCCTGGGGGCTGACGTATTCCAGATAGATACCGTAGATTTTCGCCGACACCTCCATGTAATGCTGCATGCGTGGTACGGCCGTGATGTAGTCGATGCCATCGGGAATTTCGAACAGACGGCAGCGATTGTGTATCCCGAGGTCCTTCATGGCCTGCGTGATGGCAAGGCAGATGGTCGTCCGTCCGCGCGATTCGTCGGCAACGACCAGGTTGGTGGTGAGCGGATCGAGCCCACGGTCGACGCACTCGACGCTGGCATAAAACGTCTTGAGGTCGATGCAGATATAGGTGTGCTGCTCGTGCGCCATCCGAGCCTCCCATCAAACACATGTTCTTATCGAATACCTGTTCGATAATACCCGCTCATCCGGACATCGTCAAAACCTGTCAAAAAAGGACTGGTTTGTTTTGGTAGGTATGGTCGTGCGGTTGGATCGGGTTTTAACGCAGCTCTAAAGAGTGCGAAACAGCTCGGAAAACCTCGCTTCGTAGCATGAGCCTAACGACTGATGTCACCTACATGCACGGAAGGGTTGTGGAAACGATGGTCAACTATGGGTTTGGCATGCCGACGCGCCTTGTTGCGGATGGAGACGTAGCTCGCTGGTGTGGACGATTGGTCGCTCACTACGGCGGCACCAAGGCGCTGGTGGTGCTGGGCGGTGACAAGCATACGCGCGATGAGCTTGTCTCGGCGGCACTTGGCTCGCTTGATCGAGCCCTACTCGAGCGTGTGCTTTTCCGCTGCGGCTCGTTTGAGGGCGACGGGGGAGACGAGCTGATCGACGAAGCCGTGGCCCTGGCGACCGACGAAGGCGTGGACTTTGTCCTGGCGATTGGCGATGCCGATACTGCTGGCTTTGCGCGCGAGCTCGCGCGTCGCATGGCGGCGCTCGATGCCGGCGAAGACGGCTTTGTGCCTTATGGATGCATTGTCTCGGAGGGCAAGGTGCCTGCTGTCGTGGGCACCGGCGAGGTTCCCGTTTTTGCCATTATCGCGCCCGAACTGCTGGAGGGCATCGGGTCTCCTCTGCGTGAGTTACTCGGTAGCGTCTGCGCCGCGGCCTAATATTTGCCATAAAAGGACGGGTTATTTTTGGTTGGTAAAGCGTTTGACCTGCCAAAATAAGCCTGTCCCTTTTTGATCGGTTGCCGTTTGGGGGCCGATTGGCAACGCTCGCTGATTGTAGTCTTGACCTGCGCTAGAATAGTGGCATCTGAATGTCCGGGCGCATGGAGGCGTGCGCCCGTATGCTGAGGAGGACTCTATGGCAACTGTTGCCGCACCTATCGATGCTACGTCGACTGCCGCTTGGAAGGCACTCGAGGCTCATCAGGAGAAGCTCGAGGCCGAGGGTATCGACCTCAAGGCCTGGTTCGCTGCCGATGCTGAGCGCGTGAACAAGCTGAGCTTTGACGCCGGTGACCTGCACTTCGATCTGTCGAAGAACCTGGTGACCGATGAGACCGTCAAGCTGCTGTGCGATCTTGCTCGTGAGGTGAAGCTCGAGGAGCGCCGCGACGCCATGTTCTCCGGCGAGCACATTAACACCACCGAGGACCGCGCCGTCCTGCACACCGCGCTTCGCCGCCCCGCAACCGAGAGGGGCCAGCTCATCGTCGACGGCCAGGATGTCGTCGCCGACGTGCACGAGGTCCTCGACCGCATGTATGCCTTCGCCGAGCGCGTGCGCTCCGGTGAGTGGAAGGGTGTTACCGGCAAGAAGATCGAGCACCTGGTGTCCATCGGCATCGGCGGCTCCGATCTGGGCCCGGTCATGGCTTACGAGGCTCTGCGTCCCTATGCCGACGCCGGTATCGACTGCCGCTATATCTCCAACATCGACCCCAACGACCAGGCCGAGAAGCTTAAGGGCCTGGATCCCGAGACCACGCTCGTGATCATCGTCTCCAAGACCTTCACCACGCTCGAGACCCTCACCAACGCCCGCGAGGTCAAGACCTGGATGCTCGAGCAACTCAAGGCCCAGGGCGCCATCGACGGCTCCGATGAGCAGAACGCCGAGGCCGTGGCAAAGCACTTCGTCGCCGTTTCCACCGCACTCGAGAAGGTTGAGGCCTTCGGTATCGACCCCGCCAACGCCTTCGGCTTCTGGAACTGGGTCGGCGGCCGCTACTCCGTCGATTCCGCCGTGGGCCTGTCGCTGATCGTCGTGCTCGGCCCCGAGCGCTTCCAGCAGTTCCTCGAGGGCTTCCACGCTATCGACGAGTACTTCTGCAACACGCCGCTCGAGAACAATGCCGTCGCGCTGATGGGCCTGCTCAACGTCTGGTACGTCAACTTCTTCGGTTCCAAGAGCCACGCCGTGCTGCCGTACTGCCAGTACCTGCATCGTTTCCCGGCCTACCTGCAGCAGCTCACCATGGAGTCCAACGGCAAGCATGTCCGCTGGGACGGCAGCGCCGTGACCTCCGACACCGGTGAGATCTTCTGGGGCGAGCCCGGCACCAACGGTCAGCACGCCTTCTACCAGCTGCTGCACCAGGGCACCGTGGTGGTCCCGGCCGATTTCATTGCCTTCGCCAATACCGCCAACCCTGCGACCGACAGCGGCCAGGACGTGCACGAGCTGTTCCTGGGCAACTTCCTGGCCCAGACCAAGGCGCTCGCCTTTGGTAAGACGGCCGATGAGGTGCGCGCCGAGGGCACGCCCGAGCAGATCGTCCCGGCCCGCTGCTTTGAGGGCAACCGTCCGACGACCTCGATCTTTGGCGACACGTTGACCCCGTTCGCACTCGGCGAGCTCATCGCCCTGTACGAGCACATCACGTTTGTCGAGGGCACGGTCTGGGGCATCGACTCCTACGACCAGTGGGGCGTCGAGCTGGGCAAGCAGCTTGCCAAGCAGATCACCCCGGCCTTCCACGATGACGCCGCCAAGGCCGAGCAGGACGCTTCGACCCAGGCGCTCATCGAGTTCTATCGCGCGCACCGCAAGTAGTCGCTGCTGTTAACGCATCGCGTCTTATAGTCAGGGGCCCGTATCCTATCGGATGCGGGCCCCTTTGCTTTGCCGTGGTCCCGGGGCGCACGGCCTTTGTGGAACATCGCCGGGGCGCCGCGCGCTGCGAGAACCCTGTGCCTAGATCTCGGCCTCCGCATGGCCTCGCTGCGCCTCGGGCAGCTCCCCGTAGAGCGGATGGTCTTCGAGCCTAAAGCGCTCGACCTGTTCGGGAGTGCGACCGCGTACAAAGAGCCACGAGCGATCAATCGGCGTCGCCATGAGCGTGCTGGGCAGCGCGTCGGCGCGGTCGGAAAACACCCGGGCACTCTCGGGATCCTGGAACGCCAGCACCAGATGCGTGTCGCAGTTGCCCATGATGGAGCGTGCGCGTGCCTCGCCATAGAGCGCATCGAGCTGGTTGGTCGACTGCAGCAGCAGCGTTGCCCAGATGTTGCGGCTTCGGATAATCGAGAGCACGTTGTCGATCTGGGGGATCTGCAGATTTGCGAAGTCATCGAGCATAAAGCGCACGGGCACGGGCAGGCTGCCGTCGGGCTGCCTATCGGCCTCACGAATGAGGCCCATAAACGCCTGCGAAATAAAGAGGCCGGTCAGCGGATCGAGATTGCGGTCAATATCGCTCACGGTTACAAACAGGGCGCAGGGGGTGTGTCCCATGGAAGCGAAGTCCACCTGATGACACTCACGATAGAGCTGTGCCGCACCGTCGAATCCCAGACACATGACCTTTTCGGCAAGGATGCCGACGATGCTCGCGTGCATGCGCTCGGCATTTTGCGTAATGGCGTAGCGCCGCCATAGCGAGAGGGCATAGCTTTGGGGGTCGGTCGTGATCAGGTCGTCAAACAATCGACTCGTGGCACCGTCCTGCAGGTGCTCGATCAGCTTGATGACCGAGCTGATCGTCTGCTCGTCGGCGGGTAGCTGTTCGGTGACGTAGGCGATAAGACACGACAGCAGGTTTGCCGCCGCATGATCCCAAAAAGGCTGGTTGTTGTCCTCGATGGGGCAGATGGCCTTTGCCACCGAGAGGATGTCCTGCTGGTTGGGCCTGCCGTCCGCCTTGCGGCGAATGTGCCTCAGGGGGTTGTAGCCGCAGCGCTCGATGCCGGGCGCAGGGGCCGGGACGGTGTTGAGGTCGGCGAAGTTGAGACATTGCACGCGGTAACTGTGGGCTGCCAGCACGGGTCCCACTTCGCGACAGAGCGTGCCTTTGGTGTCGAGCACGATGTAGCTTGCGTTCATTTGCAGCAGGTTGGGCTTGAGGACGTTTCGGGTCTTGCCGGCTCCCGAGGGGCCGATCACAAGTGCGTTGTTGTTGAGTCCCGTTTGGCGGGTGTCGCAGGAAAGCGTTCGATCCTTGGCGAGGATGGTGGACGATGCGGACTCAGATGCGGCGAGGCGGCTGGCGAGGTTAGACATGGGCGACCTCCTTGGTGGTCGAGAGGATTTCGTGGGCAAAGCCGAGCTCGACGGCGCGCTCGGCCGAAAGGTAGGTGTCTTTTGCAGTGAGGGACTGGATGCGCTTGGGCGTGAGGCCGCTGCGGTCCGAGAGGATTTGCGTGAGGGTCTTGCGGGTCTGCATGAGACGCCGGCTGGTTTCCTGCAGCGCAAGTGCCGAGCCGCCTGCCCCCTGGGGGATCAGCGGGTCGTGAATCATGAGCTCTGCATGGGGCGCCATACGGCGATCGTCGCCGCCCATAAAGATCACGGCGCCCATGGACGCGGCGAATTCCAGGCAGACGGTGCGGATGGGGCACGATGCGAGGCGCATGGCGTCATAGATCGCAAGACCCGATCGCACGCTTCCGCCGGCGCTGGCGACAAATATGGTGATGGGGCGGCTGGGGTCGGTGGCATCGAGCAGGCGGATCTGCTGGCATAGGTCGTGGGCCATCGGGGTTTCGATGTTTCCCATGACGGAGAGCTCGCGACGGGCGAGCATCTCATCGTAAATGCTGGTGAGCGTGATACCTCGGGCGGATTCACGCATGGTGAGGGGGCTGATGATGGGGGAATGATTGGTGTCCATGAGGACTCCTTTCTGTTGGTTGTGTTGTGGAATAGGATTGTTGCCCGCGGAGGGGCTGGCGGGCTACAGGGTTCGTCCGAGCCTGAGATCGAGCTCGGTTGTGGGGCAGGCTGCCTGTTCGTGCGGCTCGCAAGCGCCAAGGACTCCAAAGCGATGGAGCGTTGCGACGGGCGTGGTGTAGGCGAGCCGCAGCTGATGCTCGACAGGGGCACATCCGTCATTTTTGTAATGAGCCGCGTAGTACTGCGCGATGCTGGCGTTCATCTCGCTGCCATTGCGATGGCGCTCAAACTGGCGTCTGCAGGTTTCGATGATCTTTGCTACCGACTTGGGTGCCGTCGCGGGAACAAGGGCGAGATAGCCCTCAAATAGCTCGTTGATGCTCAGAAGGCACAGCAGGTCGATCAGCGTCCTTATGGCTGCTCCCTCGGCGGAAAAGTGCGCGGTCATGCGGTTATATCGGTTGCGGTCGACGATGGCCGCATGGGGTCTTGGAGTTTTCTGCCCCGTGGCCCCGGGCTTTTGCCGCGCCTGTGTATTGAGCTCGACGTTGCAGCGCTTGAGGCCGTCCAACGGAAGGAACAGTGCGGTGCGCAGGGTGTTCCGCTTGCTTTCGAGTTCATGACGCTCGTCGGGTTCCCATTCGAGCTTGAGTTTCGTGTCGAGCGCCGTAAGCATGTGGGCTAGGCAGCCTACGGTAAGAACGTACGAATCGTTGTCGCGTTTTGGGGCATAGGGGTCTGTCAGCTTGCGAATGTCGGGGTCGCCCATGATCTTTGTGCAGCGCTTCAGCAGTTGAGGGTGGTCGGCCAAGATCGTCGCGAGCGGTAGCGACGCGTAGTTCTTGATGGTCGCGGCGGCAAAGGCGGCGTCATATTCGTTTGCATATGCTCGCTCAATGCGGGCATCCAGAATGCTTTTCTTATCGCCGTCTTCAGCGTGGTGGTTTGTCATAGCTTCTCCAATCGGTTGATGTTCGTGCTGTTTGTTGATGTGTTGGTTGTCGTGAGTGATGTGCTTGCCGTGGGTGATGTGCTGACGTTGGGGTGCTATGCGGTTTTCAATGAGCCCGTGAGGCAGTTGCTGCAGGGGCGGGATGGAACGGCCCATGCAAGGCGGAAGGCATCGTGCTCAAAATCGAGACAGCAATGCCTTGGGTGCCTCACATGTGGCAGTTACCTCATTAAGTTGTCATTGCGTTTGGGGCTGTACTTTGCCGATCTTCTTTCTCTTACACGCTGAAAACTGAAACTGAATATGCTCGATCAAACGATGACCACCGGAGCGGTCATCTTTAAAGTACGTTCGTTTTGCTGATTTGACAAGAACTAATTTTGAAATTTATTTCTCCGGGATGAAATGAGATTTGTGGAACGGTCGCGATTGGTGTCGCCAGCTTTGCATGTGGTGGCTCGGCGTTTGGGCTGGAACGACTGAGCCCCGAGATGGCGTCCCGTTCATGTTCGAGACAATATGACTTTTTGCCCGTTGTAAACGGAGTCGCGATGGGTGTTCTGTATGATGGCTCAGACAAGGTTGTTCAATGACAGGGAGGCATATATGGCAATCAAAGCCATCGCGATGGATATCGACGGTACGCTCACCAACGATCAGAAAGTGATTAGCCCGCGTACGCGCGAGAAGCTGCTCGCGGCGCAGGAGTCGGGCATTAAGCTCATTTTGGCTTCGGGCCGTCCCGCATGGGGGCTCCACGCCTTGGCGCAGGAGCTCGACCTCCAAAACCATGACGGTCTGCTAGTTGCCTTTAACGGCGCACACGTCGTCGATGCCCAGACCGACGAGGTACTGTTCGATCAGGCTATGCCTGCCGACGAATTGCATCGCCTGATTGATCACCTGCGTAATTTTGACGTGATCTCTATGATTTCGCTCGGTCGCGATTTGCACGTCGAGGACTCGTACCGCTGCATGATCACGCTGCCTGACGGCTCGCAGAAAAACATCGTCAAATACGAGCGCGATGCGTGCGATCTTAAGATCCGCGAGGTCGAGAGCCTGCATGAGGTCGCTGATGCTTATCCCGTGGACAAGCTACTCACTGCGGGCGACCCGGCCTATTTGCAAGCGCATCACGAGGAGATGTACGCGCCCTTTAAGCAGACGCTTTCGGGCATGTTTACGGCTGACTGGTACTTTGAGTACACGGCGCCCGGTATCGACAAGGCCCGTGCGCTCGAGGGTGCCCTGCCCAAGCTCGGCATCGATGCCAGCGAGGTCGTATCGTTTGGCGACGGCCAGAACGACAAGTCCATGATTGAGTGGGCCGGCACCGGTGTTGCCATGGGCAACGCCGTCGATGAGGTTAAGGCTGTGGCCCAGATGGTGACCGCCAATAACAACGAAGACGGTATTGCGGTGGCGCTGGATAAGCTGCTGGGTTAGAATCGCCGATAATGCATGGTTCGGGCGCCTGCTTACAGGCGCCCTTTTGTTAGGGAGGGTGCCGTGTCCGCATTTCCGTTCGACGCCGTTATCTTTGACATGGACGGCGTTATTGTCGATACCGAGTATTACTACCTGGGCGAGACTGCCGCGTTTGCCAAGGAGCTTGGGCTTAACCTGACTCAAGAGGAGTTGAATGGGCAGGTTGGTACCTCGCATCAGTTCTTCCTGCATATGCTGGTCGATTGGTTTGAGCGCGCCGGTAAGGGGCATTTCACTGGCGAGGAAGCGTTGGCCCGTTGGGACGAGTGGGCGCATAAGCGTCCGCGCGACTATCAGGCTTTGATTAACCCAGGCGCCGTGGATACGATTCGAGAGCTGCCGCGCCGCGGCGTTCGCGTGGCGCTTGCCAGCTCGTCGCCCATGGATAGCATCGAGGAAGTACTCAATGCCTGCGGGCTGTTGGATGCCTTTGAGTATGTGGTGAGTGGCGAGCAGTTTAAGGAGAGCAAGCCCGAGCCCGACATCTACCTGCATGCGCTGGAACTACTGGGACTGCCCGCGAATCGCTGCTGCTGCGTTGAGGATTCGGTGCCTGGCATCACTGCCGGCAAGCGCGCCGGTCTGACAGTAATCGCCAAGCGTGAGGAGCGCTTTGGCTTTAGTCAGGACGCCGCGGATAAGATTATCGATCAGCTGCCGGAGCTGCTCACGCTTTCTTAGGAGCGCGGTAGTTGCGCGTTTTTCGGGTCAGATGAGTAAATAGCCAACATTTTGGTGCGGCAGCAAGCATACTTTATGCTAATGCGGGCTCAAGGGCTTGTTGAATGCCCTTGAGCCCGCTTTTGACTTAATTGTGCTGGGAGAGGGTATATGCCACCGACTGAAGGGCTAACTGACGGTAAAGCAGCGATACCGCTGTACCAACAGGTTATCGATATCATTAAAAACGAAATCAACTCCGGCGCCTACAAGGCAGGTGCGCGGATACCCAACGAATTCGAATTGGCTGAGAGCTATAAAGTTGGCCGCGTTACCGTGCGACGCGCTATTGAGGAGCTCGTCCAACAGGGCTATCTAACGAAGCGACAGGGGAAAGGCACGTTTGTCAATGCCCCCAAGCTCAAGCGCAAGATTCGCCAGAAGGATGACGTCCAGAGTTTTTCGGACGCATGCCGCGTTAACGGAATGGAACCGGGGGCGCGTGTCATTTCGAGAAAGATACTGCCGGCGGATTCCACCGAAGCACAGTTCTTTGGTGCTCCCGTTGGAACTGACTTGATTTGCGTCGAGCGTGTGCGTACTGCCGATGGCGTCCCCGTCATGCTCGAGAACAACATTTATGTTTACGAGGACAACGCCTATCTATCAACGGCACCTCTATCTAACCAATCCATTTTTGAGTTCGTGTGCAACCGGACGGGCCGCACGCCCGCGTTTACCGACCCGTGCACGCTCGAGATCGCGTGCGCGTCGCCCGAGGTCGCTCGACTGTTGGCAGTTCCCGTTGGCGAACCCTTGTTTTATATGGAAGCCTTCTTTTTCGATGAACAGCGGCGGCCGTTTATCATCGGTCGTCAGCGGATCGTTGGGTCTCGCTACGTTTTTGATATCTAGGACATTGCGAATGGAAGCGCCCGGTGGATCATCTCACCGGGCGTTTCCATACCGTTCACGGCGCAAACGCAACCGTTCAACCGCGTTGCGGCAATCAGTTTGAAATAATCTTGATGACGAGAAAAGCTGCTGGTAATCTATGGGACGTCATAGAACGTTTGCATTGTGCAAACGTTGAAGCGAGATGCGATGCAGTCTCGAGTTCTTTGGAGGTATCTATGTCAGATACGAAGGCGAAGAAGACAAACAGACGTTTTAAGTTCAAATTACCGCATGTCTATACGATCATGTTCTTGCTGATCGTTGTCTTTGCGGTCCTGACTTGGATCGTTCCCTCTGGTCAGTATCAGCGCAAGACGATTTCGACAGCGGCGGGCGAGCGTGAAGTCGCCGTTGCTGGAACCTATGAACAGGTCGATAAGAACTACACCGATTCCGAGACCGGCGAGACCATCAATCTGGGCCAGGATATCTTTGCGGTCCTGCAAGCGCCTACTAAGGGCATCCAGGAGGCTGCCGACGTCGTTGCGTTCGTCTTATTGATTGGCGGATCGTTCGCAGTCATCACCAAGACCAACGCTTTGAATGCCGGCATGAGCCGTGTGATTAAAAAGCTCAAGAACAAGGACATCCTCATCATTCCCATCACGATGACGTTGCTGTCCATTTGTGGCACTACGTTTGGTATGTCTGAGGAAGCCCTGCCGTTCTATGCCATCTTCATTCCCATCATGATGGGTATCGGTTATGACTCGATGACGGCATTCATCATCTGCTTCCTTGGTCCTAACCTGGGATATTGTGCTTCGACCATCGACCCGTTTAATGTTTTGATCGCCCAAGGCATCATTGGCATCGAGGGTAATCCGCAACTGTGGCTGCGTGCCGTTTCTTGGGTCATCTTCACTGCCGTCGGTATCGCATGGGCCATGCGCTACGCCATGCGCGTCAAGAAAAACCCCGAGTCGTCCATTGTGTACGAGGACGATAAGCTCAAGCGTATTGAATTTTCCGTGACCGATGCCTCCATCGAGGAAGAGTTCACTATCCGTCAGAAGCTCGTGCTTATCGATTTTGCTTGCGGTATGGGCATTATCGTCTGGGGTCTTGTTACCCAGGGCTGGTACATGAATCAGATTTCCGCCGTGTTCCTTGGCATGGGCTTGCTTGCCGGTATCCTGGGCGGCCTTGACCAGCAGACGATCGCAGAGGAGTTCGTTAAGGGTCTCGCCGACTTTGCGTACGCTGCCGTCGTTATCGGTATCGCTCGCGGTATTCTGGTCATCGCCGAGGGCGGCATGATCATCGACACCATCCTCCAGGCGCTCGCTACCGCGCTCGCCGGTGCACCCGCCGCCGTCTACACCACGTTTATGTATGTCGTCCTTGGTCTGCTCTCTTTGCTGGTTCCCTCGAGTTCTGGCCTGGCGGCGCTCACCATGCCCGTTATGGGCCCCCTGACCGAGCTCATGGGCCTCAATCCCGAGGCGGCCGTCACTGCGCTCCAGTTTGCCAACCAGACCATCAACACCATCAGCCCCGTGGCGGGCATGACGGTCGCCGGCCTTGCCGTGGCTAAGATTTCGTTTGGCCAATGGTGGAAGACCATTTGGAAGTTCTTCATCTTCATGGTCGTGTTTGGCTTGGTCATTACTGCCATTTCCGGCATGCTTCCGGCGTAGGTGGTTGTGATGTCCGATCGTTTGACGGTCCTGACGTCTAAGAGCGTCTTTACCGGTACGGGGGACCTGCCGTTTGAAGGTTTCGTAGCGGTCCGTGGCAATCGAATTGAGGCTGTTGGCACCAAGTGTGAGGTAGCTTCGTATTTGACCCAGGCGGACGAGGTAGTTGACCTGGGCGACCGCACTGTCATGCCTGGCCTGATCGATGTGCATACCTTCTATACAGGTTGGGCGCTGCGGACGTTGGGGTCTGATCTGTCCGACATCGCTGATGCCAAAGAGGCCGTGTCGCTCTTGCGTGCATGGAAAGATGATCATCCGGATTGCGCGGCGGCTTTTGGCCACAACCTACCCGAAACGTTGGCATCGGATGCCGAGAACGCAAATACGGCAGCTGTGTTTGACGAGTGTTTTGGCGATATCCCTGTCGTCTGCTTTACGCCGGGCGCGGAGACCTGCGTTCTCAATGCTGCCGCCAGTGCGCGATATGGCTTTACACCCCAAGCGTGCTATGCCGAGAAGATCTGGCGCATGATGAGCGATTTCCTTGCGCTGCCCGAGGTGCGTGCCGGGTATTCGGACTACATGAGCATGCTTAACGAGCGCGGCGTTACCGCCATCAAGGAAATGGCGTTTGATGACTACTACGGCTTTGCCGACGAAATGGCTCGCCGTGAGGAATCTGGTGAGCTGACGGTTCGCGTCTCTATGATGTCGCAGCCGGTGGGCGCCGGTGCAAATCTGGCATATGCCCGCGAGGCGCGAGAGCGCTTCCGGGGACCGTTCGTTCGTTTTTCTGGCTTCAACCGTATGACCGATCGCGGCGTATGGGCGGGGCTTGCCGAGATGATTGACCCCTATGAGGACACGGCCGATGCGGGCGCTGCCGGCAAGACGGTCGTCGAGGAGCCAGAGTGGGATCTGATTGAGAACGAGCTGCGTGCAATTGATGCTGAGGGCTTCCGATACTCCTTGCATTGCCAGGGCGATGGCGCCGTTCGCCGCACCGTGGCGCTCTATGCCTCGCTGCCTCGAGACGAGCATGGACGGATGCTTCGCCGCCATGCGATTACCGATCTCGAGAACTCTGACCCGACCGATCTTGTCGAGTTTGGCAAGTTAGGTGGAATTTGCGAGGTCTATCCGCAGATTCTGACGCTGGACCGGCGTGAGGATTGCCTGTCGATGATGCGTCGACAAATTGGCGAGACGCGACTTTTGCACAGCTGGAATCGCCGCGGCATGGAAGATTCCGGATGCACAGTGTGCTGTGGAACGGATTTGCCACTGCTGATTCCGAGCCTGGGCGAGTCAATCTACAGCGCGTGCGGCGGATTCTTCGCCGACGGACTGCCCGTGAATGAGGTCAACACGCTGACGCTTGTCGAGCTCTTGCGCGCTTGGACTGCCGGGGGCGCGTACGATCTGATTCGCGAAGACGAGCTGGGTACGCTTGAGGTTGGCAAGCTTGCCGATATCTGCGTGCTCGATCGGGATGTGTTCGACCTCGATTATCGCGACGCACGCGATCTTGCGGTTGATATGACGATGTCGGACGGACAAATCGTGTTCAATCGAAATAAGGAGGCATAAGATGTCTGAATCCAAACCGACGCTGCGTCGCGAGCAGATTGCGGGCATGAATATCCACTACATCATGTGGTCGCTCGATTACTTCCTTGATGTACAGCAGCGCTTGGGCTTTGAGTCCATTGAGCTGTGGTGTGCAGAGCCGCATGTGACGCTCGACCATACGGGCTACTTTGAGGCTGAGGTCCTGGCGAAAAAGGCTGCAGACCGTGGGCTTAGGTATCGTACTCTGTGCCCCGAGAATGTTGTCTATCCTTGGCAGTACTGCGCACGCAAGCCGCTGCATGAACAGCGCAGCCTGGCGTACTTTAAACACGGCATTGAACTTGCCGAGGTACTTGGGTGCGACCGTATGTCCATCAACTCGGGCTGGGGCGACTGGGACGAGGACCGCGAGGAAGCCTGGAAGCGCAGCCGCGAGCACTTGTCCATTCTGGCGGAGTATGCCGGCGAGCACGGTCTGGTGCTTACGATGGAAAGCCTGCGTCCCGAGGAGAGCAACCTTGTGACGACGGTTTCCGATGCGAAGCGCATGATTGACGAGGTCGCGAGCCCGTACTTACAGCCCATGGTTGATACAACCGCGATGGGCGTTGCAGGCGAGACGCTCGAGGACTGGTTTGCCGCCTTTGGTGATGGGGCAATTCACGAGATGCACTTTATCGACGGCGACCCGTATGGCCATCTGGTGTGGGGCGATGGCAAGCACGATATGGACGCCTTCGTCGCCACACTCAACGCCCATGGTTTCGACGGCATGCTGGGCCAGGAAATCACGGATGGTCGTTACTACGATGACCCGGCAGCGGCAGATGCCAAGAACATGGCCGCATTCGAGAAATATCTGATTGACTAAAACAACCATCGGCCACGCAACCAACGTCATTGATTGCGGGCCAAACAAGAAAGGAACTGGATATGAACGCACACGATCTGATCAAAGAGGCAATTGCCGAGAAGGGCAAGTTCGACAGCGTCTACTGGATTGCTTGCGGTGGCTCCATGATCGATTTGATCCCGGCTCATGAGCTTCTGCAGCGCGAGGCAACCACCTTCACTTCGTATATCTATACCGCGCGTGAATTTGACATTATGCGTCCGCGTCGTCTGGGCGAGAAGTCCCTGGTCATCGCTTGTAGCCACAGTGGCAACACCCCGGAGGTCGTCGAGGGCTGCGAGATTGCCCTTGCCGCCGGCGCTACGGTGATCGCCCAGACCGACAACGCTGGATCCAAGATCGACTCCGGCAAGTGGACCACGTGGGTCTACCCGTGGGGCGAGGGTGTGCCGCAGGCCGAGGTCCCCGCTGGTATTTCGCTGTCGCTTGCGGCAGAGCTGCTCGATCAGCAGGAGGGCTACGCCGATCTTGCCGATATGTATGCCGGTATCGCCGAGATGGATAAGATTCTTCCCCCGGCACGCGAGAAGGTAAATGCCGAGCTGGGCGATCGTTTTGCCAAGCTTTGCCAGGAGCACGAGTTCTTCTACATTCTGGGCAGCGGTCCCAACTTTAGCCAGACCTACGGTTTCGCTATCTGCTCTCTTATGGAGATGCAGTGGCAGCACTGCAGCTACATCCACTCTGCCGAGTACTTCCACGGCCCCTTCGAGGCTACTCAGGATGGCGTTTTTTACTTCCTGCAGATGGGCTCCAGCGAGTGCCGTGCTATGGACGAGCGCGCCCTGGCGTTCCTTAAGACGCATACCGATACGCTGATGGTGCTCGATGCCAAGGAGTACGGTATGGAAGCCGTGCCGGTGAGCGTCCGTGCCTATCTGGACCCGGTGCTGTTCTACGCCATGAACTGCGAACTGCGTGCTGCACGCGGCAAGGTGTTTGATCACGATCCCGATTTCCGCCGCTATATGGGCGTCGTCGAGTACTAGAAGGGACAAAGGCCATGGCATTTAACGTTAACGCGCTCGGATTTGGCGACAACGTCGTCGATCGCTACGAGCATATCCACACCATGTATCCTGGCGGTAACGCGGTTAACTTCGCCGTTTATGCCAAGAAATGCGGTGCCGCACGCTCTGCATACATGGGCATTTTTGGCAATGACGCCGCTGCCGAGCATGTCATTGCAAGCCTCGAGGATGAGGGTATCGAGCTTGACAAGTGCGAGCAGATGATTGGCGAGAACGGAGCGGCTCGCGTGACCGTCGTTGACGGTGACCGTGTCTTCCTCGGCTCCAACGAGGGCGGTATCCGTGGCGATGCGCGCTATGTCCTCGATCGCTTTGACCTTTCGTACATGAAGCAGTTCGATGTGGTTCATTCGGGCAACTATTGCTTTACCGAGCGCGAGCTGCCCAAGCTGAAGGCTGCGGGCGTCACGGTCTCTTTTGACTTTTCGGACGACTCCACCGACGAGTACTACGAGCAGATTGCGCCCTACGTCGATTTTGCTTTCTTTAGTGCGGCGGATGCCGCGAGTGAGGACGAGATTCGCGAGCGTCTGGCATGGGTGAAGGGCCTGGGTCCGCGTTTTGTGTCAGCTACGGCGGGCGCCGAGGGCTGCATTGCTTACGACGGCGAGCGTTATTACCGCCAGCTGGCTAAACCGGTAACGGACATGAAGGACACCATGGGGGCGGGCGACTCGTTCCTCACCTCGTTTTTGATGTGCTATCTCGATTCCGCCAAGCGTGGTGAGGATGGCGCCGAGGCCATCGAGCGCGCGCTCGACTTTGCTGCCGGGTTTGCCTCGACCGTGTGCGGTATGGAAGGTTCTTGGGGCCACGGGGCGCCAATCGTCGAATAGCTTAAGAAAGCGTACGGCGGTCTGGCTATGAGGCCTTGGACAGCCGATGCAAAACAATAAGCGAAACGCGAAAAGGGGGCTCGCCATGTGGTGGGTCCCCTTTTGAGCATTGGAGAAGACCATGGGTATTAAAGCGTGTGCGGCTGGTTTTTGCTGCGCGGACGTCTATCAAAACATCGGCGTGTTCTATCCGACTGGTAACGGCATTGACTGGGGTATCCATCTTGCACGAATGGGCGTTTCGGTATCCGCCGTGTCGGTTGTCGGCAAGGACGAGTACGGAGACAAGATGAGAGAGGCGCTGGCCGCTGAGGGGTTTGATATCTCTCATCTGCGGGTGGAGGATGGCGACACCTCGGTGATGCTCATGGCATTGAAAGACGGCGTCGATCGCGTGCATCTCGAGGCAATCGATGGCGTAATGGAGACATATCGTCCGAATGAAGACGACCGGGCGTTTATCCTAGAGCACGACATCATTCACACCGACCTGTTTGGCAATTGTTTGGACCTTCTGCCCGAATGGCATGATGCGGGCAAGACGGTGGTTATGGACTTCTCGGTGTTCAGCCAGGATCCCGAATATGCATGCGAGGCTCATTTTCCTTACGTAGACTATGCGTTCATGTCGTTTGAAGAGGACACTCCGGAGCTGCGAGACTGGGTACGCCACATGCAGGAATTGGGACCGCGCGTTGCGGTTGCCACGCTTGGCGAGAAGGGAAGCATTGCCTATGACGGTGAGCGCTTCTATGAGTGCGGGATCGTACCGGCGGAGAAGGTCGTTAATACCGTGGGTGCCGGCGACTCGTATATTGCCGGGTTTACCAAGGGCGTGATCGATGGCCTTGATATTCCGGCGTGTATGAAGGCGGGCGCTGAGCTGTCGTCCCGAGTGATTGGTTCGTTTGAGCCGTACTAGGGTTAAATGCCTGGAAAGGAGTACGAAATGGTTATCGACATGTTGGTCCATCCTATGCTCTACGGCGAGATCTGTACGCCGGGTGATGAGCCTGATGGATTCGGTTTTTGGTCACGAGAATATGGTATGGGGCATATGGGCCCCATGGATTGGGATGAGCTTCAAGTCGAGATGGACGTCTGCGACGTGCAGAAGAGTGTGCTCATGCCGCTCGATGTAACCACGGCATGCGGAGGGCATTTTGGCACCAATGACCAGATTGCCATGCTGGTTGCCGCGCACCCCGATCGTCTGTGGGGATTTGCGAGCGTAGATCCGCAGGTGAGCGGTGCCGCAGACGAATTGGAGCGCGCCTTTACCGAGTTGGGGGCAAAGGGGCTTTGTCTGCATCCGGCAAAGCAGGGTTTTGCCCCCGATGATGCTGTGGCCGAGCCGCTTTACGAGCTGTGCGAGCGCTATAACAAGCCGGTGGTTTTCCATGCCGGTATGTCTTGGGAGCCTGGCGCAGAGCTCTCGCGCAGTAACCCGCTTGCATTTGAGCACACAATCGCAACGCATCCAAATGTGCGCTTTAGTTTGACCCACTTTGGCTGGCCCTGGGTGCGCGAGACCGTGGCGATGCTGCTCAAGTATCCCAACTGCTACACGGACACCTCTATCACTTACATCGATTCGCCCGAGGAGATGATGCAGCGTCTTTTCACGGTCGATATGGGGCCGCTTTGGTATGAGCGCGCGCTATCGCATCAAGTGATGTTCGCCAGCAATACGCCGCGCTTCCGTGCATTCAAACTCAAGCGGGCGCTCGATACCGTGCCCATGCGCGACGATGCGCGAGAAAGGCTCTACTGGGGTAATGCCCTGCGTTTTCTTGAAGGGGATGAGTAAACATGGTGACGCTCGAGACATTGAGCTATCTATCGACTGCTCCGGACCAGTTCATCGATATTACCGAAGACGTGCACGCTGCCATCGAACGCAGCTCGGTGGCCAATGGCTTGGCAGCGATTATTTTGTCGCATACGACCTGTGGAATCGTGGTAAACGAGGGGCTGCCCTGCGTGGAGACGGATCTTATGGAGACGCTTGATCGCATCGCCCCACTCGATGCCCCCTATGCGCATGCACACTTCCTGCCGAGCTATGGAGCCACCGGCAACAACTCCTGTGGGCATATCAAGAGCATGATTTGTGGAAACAGTTGCTTCTTTCCCGTCCAAGATGGCCACATCGTGTGCGGAGGTGCCCAGAACATCTATCTTGCGGAGTTTGACGGTCCGCAGAAGCGAAAAGTGTACGTCGAGGTGCTGGGGGAGTAACGTCCCTGCAATAACCCTATGAAGGAGCACGTTATGTCGTTTCTAGCTTCGATGTTCAAGACCGAAAAGCCAGTTATCGGAATGCTGCACCTGCGTCCTCTGCCGGGCGATCCGCTGTATTACCCGGGCGGAAGCGTGTCGCAGGTCGTGGAAGCCGCCAGGCGCGATCTCGAGGCGTTGCAGCAGGGCGGTGTCGATGGCATTTTGATTACCAATGAGCTCTCGATGCCCTATGAGCAGCACGTTTCTCCCTCAACCCTTGCATCGATGGGCTATGTAATCGGGGCTCTGTCCCATGATCTGTCGACTCCTTGGGGAGCTGAGGCTATTTACGATGGTGATGCCACAATCGAGCTGTGCGCTGCCGTCGATGCACAGTTCACGCGCTGCAATTTTTGCGGTGCCTGGGCCGGTGATCTCGGGCTGATTAACCGAGATTTCGCGCACACCATGCGTCGCAAGGCGGCGCTGCGCTTGGACGACCTCAAGCTTTTTCACTTCATCACGAGCGAGGGGGGAGGTTTATCTCAACGACCGCACGACTGCGGACATTGCCGATTCACTTCTCTTTAATTGCCTTCCGGATGCGATGGTCATCGGCGGTTCGGCTGCCAGTCGTGGCGCTTCGGGCGAGCTTGCCGATGAAGTCCGCGAGCGTGTTGGCGAAGTACCCGTGGTATGTGGCACCGGTTGTCGCGAAAATACCGTGGCTGACGTATTTGCTCACTACGATGGCGCGTTTGTCGGCACCTGCTTAAAGCGCGACGGAAAGCTGGATGCCCCGGTTGATGTTGAGCGGGTAGTTCGTTTTATGGCTGCCGCTCGTGCGGCGCGAGGGGAGTAAGCACCTATGGCGTTCTATCTGGGTATTGATATCGGGACAAGCGCCTCTAAAGGCGTTTTAATCGATGATCGATGCGATATCGTTTGCCAAGCCTCTTGTGGACACGAGACGGACAACCCGTGTGATGGATGGTACCAGCATGATGCGGAGGCAGTTTGGTGGGGCGATTTTTGCCGCTTGTCGCGCGAGCTGGTGGCGCAATCGGGGGTTAACGCGGCGCAGATCGGATGCGTGGGGCTTTCCGCATTGGGTTGCGACTGCGTGCCGGTCGATACCGAGTGCAACGCGCTGGCGCCCGCGATTTTGTATGGAGTCGATGCGCGGTCGAAGCCGCAGATTGACGAGCTTCTTTTCGAATATGGGTCAGATCGCGCACGCGAGCTTTTCGGGCACGATCCCTGTTCGTCAGATATTGCTCCCAAGATCTTGTGGTTTAAGGAGAATATGCCCGAGGTGCACGAACGTGCCGCGAAGTTCCTGACGGCGTCATCGTTTCTGTGCGCAAAGTTGACGGGGCGTTTTACGGTGGACCGTTATTTGGCGGAGGATTTTCTTCCCCTATATGACCGCTACACTTGGAAGGTTGATGCTCGGGAATGTGCTCGTTTCTGCCGGCCTGACCAGATGGCGGAGGTAATGTCGGCTACCGATATTGCCGGGGTGATTACGCAGCGTGCGGCTGAGGCGACGGGGCTCGCGGCGGGGACACCTGTCTTAGTGGGAACGGGTGACTCTGGTGCCGAGGCCATTTCGACGGGTGTATTCCGTCCCGGCGATATGATGGTTCAGTTGGGGAGCACGGCGTATTTCATCTACCTAGCTGATCATATGGTCGATGATGCCCGCCTGTGGCCGGGGACGTTTATCATTCCCGGAACTTACGGGATCTGCGCGGGGACCAATACGGCGGGTGCACTCACATCGTGGCTGCGCCAAGAGCTGTATCGCGACGCCGTAGAGGCCGAGGGCCACGGTGGCCCCGATGCATATTCGGTTATGGCGCATGATGCCGCCGATGTGGCGTCGGGTGCCGATGGGCTCCTGTGCCTGCCGTACTTTGCGGGGGAGCGTACTCCGCTCAACGATCCCGAGGCGCGTGGCGTCTTCTTTGGCCTGACCGGAAGGCATACGCGAGCCCATATGGTTCGCGCCGCCTTGGAAGGCGTCGCGTATACCGTTGCATCCCATGTCGACATTATCGAGCGAGAGCATGGACTGCCAATTGGGCGCATTATGCTTGTCGGAGGCGGAACCAAGAATCCAGTTTGGATGCAGACTATCGCCGACGTATGCGGGCGCGAGGTCTCGGTTGCCAAGGTTACGGTGGGTGCATGCTTCGGTGATGCCATCATGGCAGCTCTCGCAGGTGGCGCCTACGCATCATGGGATGAACTCGCCCAAGTCCTTGGCGTTGCGCAAACAATCGAGCCCGATATGGCTGCCCACGAGTTATATGCGTCGCGTCGTCATATCTTTGACGAATTGTATGCACGCAACCGTGATCTCATGCACGAATTGGTGTAATGCTGCCGAATTGTACTACCTACCAATAGGGGCTGCGTTGTGCGATTCGCATGTCCCTTGGCATTTTTGCCCACAGGGGTTAGCGAAGGTCAAAAACAGAGCGCGCATTTGCTAAAACTGCCGACTCAATGTGCTGTACATCGCAGTTTTTGAGTGAGGCAATGCGCATCGAGGTCCTTGTGAGCGATCTGATGAGCGACTGTGCGCTTGTTTCTGTGCTTGGCTCGGCTGGCGCATCGGTCTCGAGCAGTAAACGATCGAGTGGAATCTGTCGTGCGTATTCGCGGCCGCGCTTGGTGGCGAGCATGCGATCGTTCACGGAAAAATAGCAGCCCGCATTACGCGCGCGGGCGAGTTCGTCCGAAGTGTCGCTAAACCAGTGGAAGATGATAGCGGGGGAGTCGTGGTTTGGGATGAGTAGCCCATGCGATTCGAGGACGTCCAGTACGGCTCCTGCTGAACGAACGGCGTGAATTGATATCATGCGTCCGGTAAGAGGATGCTGCACGAGTGTATCGCAGAGCCGGTCAAATGCCTGTATTTGTAGCGGCTCACTTCCGGCAAAACGAGCGGAAAAGTCGAGTCCTACCTCGCCGATATAGCGCTTTTGGGCAGCGGTTTTGCAAAGCAGATCGACTTCGGCAGGACCACAGAGGCCGTCGGCGAGCCACCAGGGGTGAAGCCCAACGCCGGCGATGATGCCTGGTTGGCGATGGGCACGCTCGTTTGCGGCCGAAAAGTCGCGCGGATTGACGCCGCAATCAAATAGACCCAAGCCCAGCGCCGTTGCCTCATCGGCAACGGCGTCCGGGTGAGCCATTAAATCAAGATGGCAGTGTGCATCAAATAACCGGGGCTCCATCTCGGCGCGCTCCGCTAGTCCAAGCGCTGGCCATCGGCGCGCACGCGCTCGGTGCCGCGGCCACTGATCTGGCGGATAACCTCGCCGGCGATCATCTGGCCCATGATGGGCGGCATAAAGCTGGCGGTTCCCAGCTCGGTGCGCTCGTGGATGTTGGAAGGGTCGCGGGGCTGTGTCTTAACCGATTCCTCGCAGCTAAACAGTACGTGTAGGCTCTTGATTCCGCGCTTCTTGCATTCTTTGCGCATGATGCGGCTCATGGGGTCACGTACCGTATCGAAGATGTCGGCAAAGCGGAGGCACTCGGGATGGAGCTTGTTGGCCCCGCCCATGGAGCTAACCAAACGAATGTCGTGGTCCTGAGCATATTTGGCAATGGTGAGTTTGGCCGAGATGGTGTCAATGGCGTCGACGACGTAATCGAGCTTGTCGCTCGTCTGCTCAAAAACGCTCGCGAAGAACTCGTCGATGTTATCGCTCAACAGGTATTCGGTGCGTTTGATAACGGTGGCGGCGGGATTGATATCGCGAATCATGGCTTCCATCACGTCCACCTTGCGCTTGCCGATGGTGCTGTGAAAGGCGATGGCCTGGCGATTGATATTGCTGGGCGCGATGATGTCCTTGTCCAGAATGACGAAATGACCGATGCCGCCGCGGGCGAGTGCCTCGCAGCAGTTGGAGCCCACGCCTCCGCAGCCGAGCACCAGCACCGTAGCATCGGCGAGCTTATCGAGTGCCTCGCGGCCCATGATGATCTCGAGCTTGGTGTCGCGTGTCTCGATGGCGGCTGCGGCAGCGGTTTCGGTCATAAATATCCTCCGATGGGGAAGCAGATCGTGTTTTAGCTATCGCCATTATAGGTAATCGCCCATAGGTTGCGATGGTGTTTGCTTTGATGTGGTTTGAAGCATTGCGATTAGATAGTTAGACAAACATCTAAAAATTGAGTATAGTGTGCACGTCATGAGAGATGATGAGAGGAGGTCTTATGCCGGGAGAGGGTTTTAAGGCGCTTGCCGATCCAACGCGACGGCGCATTTTGGAGTTGCTGCGCGAGGGCAATTGCACGGCGGGGGAGCTTGCCGAGCATTTCGATATCAGTAAGCCGTCGCTGAGCCATCACTTGGCGACGCTCAAAAACGCCGGGTTGGTGACCGACGAACGTCATGGCCAAAACATCGTTTACAGCTTAAACACCACCGTCATGCAGGACTTGATCGGCTGGTTTATGGGCTTTACAAACACGGAAGGTGATAAGGATGAATAACGAAAACAAGGGCATTCACCCCACGGGGGTATCGTCGCGCGTGTGGATTGCGCTGGTCGCTCTGTGCGTCGCCAATGTCGTAGCGCACCTCATGGTGATGCCGAACTTGCCTGCGCAGATTCCCACGCACTGGGGCGCGAACGGCGCCGTCGACGGTTGGGGTCCTAGCTGGATGGCCTCCGCGCTCGGCGTGCTGCCTCTGGCGCTTCTCGCAATGTTCTGCGTGGTGCCGCGCATCGACCCCAA
>JAXJBU010000025.1:0-2449 GCA_036302865.1 Collinsella sp.
TGCCCGCCCCGGACCCGGCGCCCGCGGCAACGACGCGTCCGCCGCCGCCCACGGCCATGTCGCCGGCGATCACGCCGGCGACCGCCTCGTCCGTAATATCGGCCCCGTCCGCCCGGGCATCGACGGCGCAGCCGTCCACCACGAGCGCCTGCGAGACGTGGATCCCGCACTGCGAGCCCGTCGCCGTCAGGGTCCCGGTGCCGCGAAGCGTCAGGTTGCCCCACACCTCCATGCCGCACAGCGTGATGTCCGCATCGGGCGCATGCGACTCCGTCACGGAGTTCTGCCCGGCAAGCGTCAGCACCAGGTCGCCTTCGGCGCCGATGGCCTCGCCCGCGTAGCCGTTAAGCTCCAGGTGGTCGGCATCGGTCCAGGCCCAGCCGGGGCCCGACGCGCCCGGCTCGTAGTACGTCGCGCCCTCGATGATGAGGCTCTCCGCGCCCGCGGCATAAGAAGGCCCGCCCAGCAAAACGCATAGGTAGGCCATGGCGGTAAACATCTTGCAGTCCCTTTTAATGAGAAGGCAAATCGCTATAACCGAGTTTGTCCGAACATCGCGTAAGGCATGAGTCAGGTCGAAGGTGTTCATCGAGACGACAGGGACAGAGATGCCTTAATACGTCGTCTCGATCTGGGCGAACCCCTCGTACCTAGGATCGACGCACCTCGATAGAGAACGCGGGGGCGCAGTTTGCCGCATTCCGCTCATCGACAGTGTTGGGCCATCGCTTTAAGGAACCTGTCGATGAAAAGGAAGAGTCTGGTAGCGTATGGCCACGCGCAGGATCTACCGGCGAGCACATTGCGCAACCTTTTGCAGAGCAAACCGCTGCCAGGGCCTGGTTTGGAGACGATATTCCAGCCTAGGATGGGAGGCAATCATCATTGCGCAGCTAAATCTCCAACAATGTTGAACAAATAGGATGTCATTTGCTTGAAATCCGGATAGCTTTGGCGGTGTCGATATTAAGGGAGCTATCGGAACAGCTCATCATGGCTGCCGGTGCGTTCAAAGAAAGCTACCTCTTCGTTTGATGACCATATGACAAGCCAGTCGCCAGAGTTTGCTACGTGACATTCGTTTCGCCCTGCCCAGTTGCCGCATAGCCGGTGCATATTATGACGTCGTTTTAATATGTCCATTGACTCGGGTGTATTCTGTAGCACCAGGTCAATTAGCTTTTGAAGCTCGGATAGATCCCATTTACGGCGCTTTGCTTTTTTCTTTAAATCGCGGGAGAAGGCTGCAGAGAACTCTGCGGTTAACGTGCTCATTGTGCCATCGCCGCAGCGATAAGATCGGCGCCATTGTCAAAACGTCCTTTTTTGCCAGATGCAAGAAACGCGTCCCCCTCGCGAATGGCCTCAAGGCTTTCGGCATTGGGCTCCTCAGGGGCAAAAGTCAACGGGATGCGATGGGTGTTGACCATTTGCTTGAAGAATGCGCGCGTCACGGACGACAAATCAAGTCCATAGTAATCAGCCACTTCTGCTGCCTCGCGTTTGAGGTCATCGTCAACCCTAATGGTTAATGTTGAGCTTGCCATTTTTGGACCCTCCAATCATGTGAGTGCAACCTTAGTATAACGCACATACAATAGTAGATTATGTAATTACAATCAATTAACTAAGCCTTTTAGTGGTACGGCACCTCATACATTGCATGCAGTAAAAAGGCAACGCTCCCTTTCGGAAAGCGTTGCCTTTAAAGCTTCTACAGGGCCTTTGTATTGCAGCTAGGCATGCCGCACGCCCCAACAGCGATATGCGGCACCTAGATGCCCCAGTCCCAACAGGAGTAGCGTAAAGGACGCGGCAATCCAGTTGCTTTCGCCGGTCTTGGGGAGTGCCGCTGTTGTCGCGGTGGCAGCCTTGGGCTTGGGGACTTTGGCGACCGTGGTCTTGGTTACTGCCGTTGTTGTCTTGGTTGTCACGGTCGCGGGTTTCAGCGCGGGATTTGCCGTGGGTCCAGTGGTGGGCTCTCCGGCAGCGGGGTTAGCATCGATGGGAGACTTATCCACGCTATCGCCAGGCACAACGACCCCGTCGGTCTCCCCCACCGGAGGCGTGGCTACATCGGGCTCAATCACCACATGCACAGCCGTGACCCCGCCGGCATCCACCACGCCACAAGCATCAAAAGCCCCGTCAGCAGGCGTCACAAACCGTGCGGACACAAGCGACCCGCCCAAGCACGCAACACCGCCATCGGCACCGGCCGCATCGAGCCACGAGGCGTCAACGGAAAGCCGACAGCCGGCCGGACCATCGCCAAGGCCCGCATCTTGCAGATACACGCCGTAGGCGCGCATGCCCGCCCCGGACCCGGCGCCCGCGGCAACGACGCGTCCGCCGCCGCCCACGGCCATGTCGCCGGCGATCACGCCGGCGACCGCCTCGTCCGTAATATCGGCCCCGTCCGCCCGGGCATCGACGGCGCAGCCGTCCA
>JAXJBU010000026.1:0-2944 GCA_036302865.1 Collinsella sp.
CGGCTCCTTGACGGGAAACTTGGCCGATCCGCACAGCACCGAGTGCTCAAGAATATGGAACACGCCGGTGGAATCGGCCGGCGGCGTCTTAAAGCCAATGGCAAAGGCCTTGTTTTCGTCGTCGCACGCCAGGTACAGCAGACGAGCGCCCGAGGCAGTGTGTCGCAGCACGTAAGCGTCCGAGTCGAGCTCGGGCACGGTCTCGCGGCGCTCGACGGCAAAGCCGTGGCAGGTAGTGCCGGGCACCAGCAGTGCAGCGGCTGCGGCGCGCGGGTCGGTTGAGGTGGTGGGCATATGCAGTCTCCTTTGACGCCCCAGCGGGGGCGAATCGAGTCGAATCCTCGAGAGTATACCCATATGGGGCCGCGACCCAGCGGCGAACTGGAGACGATGCCAGCGGATTGGGCGAAGGGCTCGCGTGCCCGCCGCACGAGCGTGGAAAATTGGACACTCGCCAAACGAGAGTGGATATTCGGACGGACGAGCGAGGATTTCCGGATACCTATCGAACGAGAGTGGATATTTGGACGGAATTTGCCGCAAAAGCCCCAAAAACCGTCCAAATATCCACTCTCGATATCCGACCGTCCGAAAATCCTCGCTCGTCCATCACTCGCGTATCTCTCGTCCCTCATTCGTCTCTAATATGAGAGATGACAGGAAGATGAGAGAAAAATATGAGAGATAACTGAGCAGCAAAGAGACAGGCAATCATGGTATTGTCTCAATACCAATTGTTCTACCAGCAAAAATATGTATAAATGAAGCAAATGGTAGACATTCCATCTCTCATCTATCTCTCTATCTCTAAGCCGAGAGATAGAGAGATAGATGAGAGATAATTTCGAGAGATAACTGAGAGACGAGGGAAATCTATCCGCGGCATTCTCCGCAGGACCGAGCGAAAGGACGTGCAGATGAACGAAAACGAGCTGACCGGTCTGCTTGAGTCTTTAAGGCGTATGGGCTCGGATGATCTTAACGTCGAAGTGAAGGAGAGCGCCACGACGCTTTCCCGCGATGTGTGGGAAACGGTGAGCGCATTCGCGAACACTGCCGGCGGAATCATCGTGCTCGGAGTGAGTGAGCGCGCAGGTTTTGTCCCGGTTGAGAACTTCGAGACCGAGAAAGTGCTCAACCAATTTGTGTCAGGCATGGGTGATGCGGGCGGTCGAGGAAAGCTGGCCAATCCGCCTAAATACACGATCGAGCGAGTGGAGCTTCAGGACGTCATCGTTCTCGTCATTACGATTGAGGAGCTCGATCCGTCGAGCAAGCCCTGCTATGTCATAGAGCGGGGCGCCCAGGGCGGCAGCTACAAGCGCATCGATGACAAAGATGTGCCGCTTTCATCGACCGAGGTGCTCGCATTGGCGTCATACGGTCGAGCGACTCCGAGCGATCGGGACGCGGTGGCGGGTGCGGGCGCGGACAATCTCGACGAGACGCTGGTCGACCGTACGATAGATCGGGCTTTCTCGTTGACGCCCCGGGCAATGCGCGGCGCGCCGGACAAACAAACGAAGCTGGAGCGCCTAAATATCCTTGATTCCCAGGGCAATGTCACCAAGGCTGGACTCCTAGTTGTGGGCACCTACCCTCAGCAGTTCTATCCCAAGCTCTTCATTGACGTGGCTGTCCATGCGGGAACTCAGAAGGGCATGGCGGGGTCGCTGAGGTTCATGGACCGCACAATCTGTGAGGGAACGTTGGGCGAGATGATCTCGGATGCCGTCGCAGCCGTCGCCAAGAATTTGCGGCGAACCTCGACCGTCCAAGGCGTCTCGCGTGTCGACTCGCTTGAGATTCCCGAGGAGGTTCTGCGCGAGGCAATCGCCAACGCCGTAATCCATCGAGAATACGGGGATCGGTTCTGTGGACAATCGATTGCCGTCGACGTCTTTGATGATCGTGTCGAGGTGACAAATCCTGGCGGCCTTTACGGGGGAAAGACTCGCGAGAACTTGTTTGACGGCAGCTCCCGATGCCGTAACGCGACGCTTGTGAAGCTCATGTCGATTGTCCCGCTGCCGGATGGCGCAGGTTCGCCGGCTGAGGGCAATGGCTCGGGCATCCCGATGATGATCGATGCCATGCGCGCGCATGGTCTGGCCGGGCCCCTGTTCTGCCCGGGATTCGATCGGTTCAAGGTCGTACTTTACCGTTCAAAGATCGAGCCGGTCGATCATGGCGGGGGCTTAATTGTGACGGCACTCAAACACTACGGCGAGCTGGGGACGCGCGAGCTGGCAGAGCACACAGGGCTCACAATTTCCCAGGTTAGGTCGCGCGTCAACGCGCTCATTGCTCAAGGCGAGCTTGAGCCCACGGCGCCGGCGACGAGCCGCAACCGCAAGTATCGACTGTCGGAGCGCGTGGGATAGATGCGTTAGTGGACGAGGCGACCCAATAATCGACCCTCGATTGGCGTCCATTAAGGTAAAGCGGTTGTTGCCCAGTCGACGGTGATGCTAAAGACTCGGCTTACGCCGGCATGGCCCCGAACCCGTCTATCAGGAACAGCCTAAGAACCAGCTTGATGACATTTCCCGGTTTGACTTCTGCCGCGTCAAAGACGTGGCGCTCGGCGAGCTCGCTGCAGTATGCATAGATGTCGCGGATAAGGTCCGCGCCCGAGAGCGTAAACATGTAGCCTGCGTCCGAAAGCGCATTGGGCGCGGCAGGCAACTTGGCCATGTGGCAGAACGTTTGCAGGTCGGGCGCCATAACGTTCTGGTAGTCGAGGTGGCCGTTGGCATCCTGCGCGGCAACCTCCAATTGGCGCACAAAATCCAGCGCCGCCGCTAACACAAAGCTCGGCGTAGGCGCATTGACGTCCTGAGTGGTCGCCACAAGCCTGCCCGCCGCCTGCGTGACAAGCCAAGCGACCTCGCGCTGGCAACGCACGGCCTTGCGCGTAACCGGCTTGATGGACGAAGAAGAA
>JAXJBU010000027.1:0-3049 GCA_036302865.1 Collinsella sp.
CCCGTACTCGTACTCGAAACGGTCGATAGCTTCTTGCAGGGCTTCGTTAACGTAGAAGCTCCTCGACCTGCCAGTCTCCTTCGCAAGACGGCTGTAGCGCTCGTTCAACTCGGTTGGAATCCTCATTGATGTGACCGCGGTAGCCATGTCGCACCTCCTTGTTGTGTATTACAGGTACTACTATAACACATCATCTAGCCCGCCCGCGATACGTCCTCTGCGGTGCAGCGTGGTCGCGGTTCCACGCATCCGCCGCCCGCTGCGCATCGCGCAGCACGTCATCAAGGCTCTGTTGCCTTGGCTGCTCCCTGCGCATCAGATATTCGAGCGGGCGCGATATTCGGCTTCTAAGCTCTTCCACTTTGAGCCTAATTCCCGCAACTCCTGCTCTGATGCGGCTCGCGAGTCCATCGCACTGAGCAGCGATTCTATCGAGGATTGCGCCGCGCTCAGCTTTTCCCGCAGCTTCCCAGCCCCGAACCTCGGCAGCGATGGAGCGAAGCTCTCCAACGTCTCGCGCAACTCCATCCGCTCGTTGCCGAAGACACTCCAATCGGTCTTGCTCATCTTCGATATCAAGCTTCACGTCCTCGAGCTGGCTGTCAAGCTCGGCAAGGTCACCCTCCTTGTCGGCAATCTCGGTAACAAGCTCTGCCTTACGCGCTTCGGCATCGTTTAGCAAAGCGGCGGCTTCTTCCCTAGCCGCCGCGACGATTCGCGCCGCTTCGTCCTCGGCAGGTTGCACGACCGCCCTATCGACCGCCCCGCGTACCTTGTCGATGTCCACGGACTTGTCCGTGTAAACGCGCTGCGCCCGCGTCTCCTCGTCAAGCTCGATTGCAGGGCGGTAGCCCATGCGCTTCTCGAGGTAGTCCCCAAGCTCCTTGTGCATCGATTGATAGAACGAGCGGGGGCACATCTGCTTGTAGTTGAAGCGACCATCGAGGATGGGCGTGAACGGAACGTGCATATGGTCGCGGGCGGGCGTGCCGTCCTTCAGCACCTCGTCCTTGTGAACGTATCCGCCCATCATGTTGTCGATACCGAACTTCTTTGACAGGTACCAGTACGTCAGGCGAAAGAACCTATCCTCATCGCCCTTGCGCACATTGTCGGGAAGCGTCACAACAACGTCAGCCATAACGACCGCATCCTTGCGCGTGGCGCGCTTCCCTGCGGCCTTCTGGGCCTCGTTCACGCGCTCGATGCGGCTCTCCACCGTGCCCCAGTTCGGCTCGCCCTCGCGCGGCTCCACGCGCCCCACAACGAGCTTGCCGTCCTTGTTCGTGTAGTGGCCGACCACCAAGTCGTTCTTGATGCGCTCGGGGTCGATGTTGTCGCGCTCCAGGCTGCTGCGGTCGCGGCGGTAGTGCGCGAGCATATGGCCTACCGAGGTTGCCTTGTATTTCGCGATATGTGCCATTCGATTCCCTGACCCCAAGAGGGCTGCGGCGGCACAGCCCAGACCTTTAATCGCCTAAAGTCTAGCACGTTAGACCTTAGCTACGCTAAGGACGTGCCCTGCGGGGCTTCTCCGCAATCCTCCCAGCGGTCGAGATTGCTGCGCGTCATCGGTGGCGGCACCTCTTCCTTGCCCGCTCGGCTACGCCGAGATGGAGGGACTTCGCCCCTCCAAACCACCCCGCAAATCACTGTCGGTATCGGTATCGGATATCGGATTCCCATGGGCGAGGTCGTAGTACCTCGCCCCCCTGTGGTCATTTGTCATTTGTCATTTGTCACATTATTTTTCGGACGTAGTTAGCGAAAAATAATGAGCCGCCCGATTCTGCAGGTCTCATCCAGTCGAGACACGGGCAAGGAAAGGGTCGATGGAGCAGAGCGTCCATCGACCCTTAATCAAGTCTGGTCTATTCGGTTGGCCGTCGCGTCAATTCCGCAATCCGTGAACGAGTCGGCTTAGATCTGCGCGAGCGCAGACCACGCCGCCCCGTAGTCACGCATTGCTGCATTGACCCGACTACTCTTTGGCACCTGACTGTTCCACGCACTTGCGCTTACGTTCGGCGTTCAGATAGTTCCCGCGACAATAGCGCTCGAGAATCGAGTTGTACCCCACGATGATTTCGCGGTACTGCTCGGGAAACTCCCTCAGCGCCGCAGCCGTGAAATCGTTGATGGTCTCGAACCTCTCGCACATGATGAAGCCGACCAACTCGAAGAGCATGTCCTGCTTGTCCTTAGTCGAGAGCTGTTCGAGCTGACCAATGTCGAAGTTGTTTCCCTCGATGCGTGCTTCGACCGGATACAGCTCCTTGCCCTTCTTGCGACAGGAAGCCGTGTCGTGAATCAGATAGTCATACGCATGCCTGATGTTGTTGATTGGCTCGGCTGACGAACAGCACTTCTTGCCGTCCGCGCTCAATCGGTTCAAGACGTTGATGATTGCCTTGCGTGTCGTGTTGCCGCCCCAGACAACAATGACGTGCGCATGCGTCTTGCGCTGCTTGCTCTTCTGGTCATGGTCTATGTCGTGAACCGCATAAGCGAAAGGCACTTGAAGAATGTCATCTATCTCGTCCTGCCAGTCATCGCGCATGTTCTCTGGGTAGCAGATGCCCTCCCAGAGCTTCACCTTCGTCTCGCCAGCGTTTGCCGCCATGCTATAATCTCCTTGTCTCGAATGCCCCTGCTGCCGCCAAGCTTGCTGGGGCTTTTCTTTTTTTATCTGCGCTTGTAAACCTCGCGTCTATGCGCAACATCGACCACGAGAATGACGAGCCTGCCGTCATTGATGTCGCACAGGATTCGGTAGTCACCGGCCCTGTATCGCCACACGCCTGCCAAGTTTCCCGTCAATGCCTTGCCCCTGCTTCTTGGGTCTTCGAGCTTCGCTATCTCGTCAAGCTCGTCAAACACCCGCGCGGCAACGCCCTTATCGAGCTTACGCATCGCCTTGTCGGCGTTCCTCGTGAAATCAATTCGCCAGGCCACAGTGCGCCCTTACCTCGTCGATGCTGTAGGTCTCAAGCCTGCCAGCACGATAGTCCTCGATATCCTTGAGAATCCCGTACTCGTACTCGAAACG
>JAXJBU010000028.1:0-5395 GCA_036302865.1 Collinsella sp.
CCGTGAGGGCCGGCGCCTTTAGACGCGTGCCGGAAATCCAAGGGTTATACCCTAAGAGCAAACCACCCCTTTTAGGGGTGGTTTTGATTAAAGAAAAATCAAAAAAATCTGAAATAGCTCTTGCATAGTTAGTTATATAAAGTATTATAACGTCATGGGATGAATGAAGGGTTCATCCAAGTGAGTTAGGAGTAAGGGATGTTCAATTTCGATGAGCCTCGTTACGAGAAGGTTGTGAGCGATGCCCTCGCTCTCCGTCCTCAGATTGAGGCTGCCGTGGACAAGGTCTGCGAGCAGGGTTATTCCAACATCTTCTTCATCGGCTGCGGCGGCACCTGGGCCCACACGCTCCCGATGAAGTATTGGGTCGAGACCACCACGGCCGACGTCGACGTCCACTGCGAGATTGCCGCTGAGTTCCTCGCCTGCCCGCCCAAGACCTTCAACAAGGACTCGGTCTGCGTCTTCTCCACCCGCACCGGCACCACCCCCGAGATCATCGAGGCTGCCAAGTTCTGCCAGGAGCAGGGCGCCCGCACGCTGATGTATGTCTCCAACGACAACACCCCGGCCACTGAGTACGCCGATTACAAGTTCTTCAGCTTCGCCGAGGACGACGTCCTGTGCGAGGCCATCTACACCTACCAGATCACGCTGGTCGCCCGCTTCCTCAAGAACGCCGGCGCTTTCCCCAAGTACGACACCTTCATGGAGGAGTTCGGCAAGATTGCTCCGTACCTCATCAAGGCCAAGGACGCTCAGGACGAGCGCTGCGCCGCCATGGCCGAGGACTTCAAGGACACCGACTACCACATGGTGATCGGCTCCGGCATGCTCTGGGGTGAGGCCTACGACTACGCCATGTGCATTCTCGAGGAGATGCAGTGGATCAAGACCAAGTCCATCCACGCCGCCGAGTTCTTCCACGGCACCATCGAGCTGTGCGAGGAGGGCACGAGCCTCATCATGCTCTACGGCGAGGACGACACCCGTAAGCTCATGGACCGCGTGGACAACTTCACTCACATGCTCGCCGACGAGAAGGGCGTCCATGTCCGCGTGAACAAGTTCGACACTGCCGAGGTCGAGCTGCCGTTCAGCGACCCCGAGTTCCGTAAGATCGTCTCCCCGATGGTCACCTACACCATCACCGAGCGTCTGAGCTGCCATCTCGAGCACGTCCGTAACCACCCGCTCACCACGCGTCGTTACTATCACCAGATGAACTACTAATCCTCTCAAATTGCTGCGGTTGTCTGCAGGCGAGCTGCGCAGAATGCCTCGCCTGCAGACCTGTTTCTGGGGTTGATCGAAATGGTTGTCCAGTATCTTCTAGTTGCACTGGTCGCATTTATTGCGTCCATGGACGAGCAATTATTTGGCATTACGATGCTTGGTCGTCCGCTGTTTACGAGCCTGTTTGTCGGCTTGATCCTTGGCGATGTCCAGCAGGGCGTTATCGTCGGCGCTGCTTTGGAGTCCATGTTCATGGGCGCCATTATGGTCGGTGCGGCGGTTCCTCCCGAGGTCTATGCTTCCGGCGTGCTTGGCTGCGCGTTTGCCGTCATTACGGGTACGGGCACGGCAACTGCCGTCGCACTCGCCCTTCCCGTCTCCGTCTTCCTTCAGGTGTGGCGCAACTTCTGCTACGCCGTTCCGGGTGCCTTTGCCTGCAAGAAGATTGAGACCGCTCTGGCAAATCGCGATCTTGCCAAGGCGAACCTGTACCATCTGACCGTCGTGCCGCTGTCGATTGGCATTCCGTCTGCACTGCTGGTGTTTTGCTCGCTGTTCTTTGGTGCCGACCTCATCAACAATGCGCTCAACGCGATTCCGCAGTTTGTGATGGACGGCCTCAACGTTGCATCCGGAGTCATGGTCTGCATCGGCTTCGCACTTCTTATTAGGACCATGGGCGATAACAAGCTGCTTCCTTGGCTGTTCCTGGGATTCATTATGGTCATCTACCTCAAGATGGACGTTATCGGCGTCGCCGCAGCTGCCATTTGCGTCGCACTGCTCCTGGCCTTCCGCGAGGGCTCGTCCGGTCCGCAGACGGTTGCTGCAGATGAAGAGGAGGACTTCTAATGGCTACCCAGAACACCGACCTCAAAGAGGCCAAGAAGGACGCGATTATGAGCCCCGATATGTATCGGAGCATGTTCCTTCGCCAGTTTACGAGCCAGTGCTCGCAGTCGTACGACAAGATGATGGCAATGGGCTTCATGTACACCATTCAGAAGCCCCTGCGAAAGATCTATCCCAACGACGACGATTACTATGCGGCGCTCGATCGCCATACCGAGTTCTTTAACATCACGCCTCATGTGCTTCCGTTTGTAGCCGGCCTAACGGTTTCGATGGAAGAGCAGGCGGCTGCCGATAAGAACTTTGACACGTCCTCGATTAACGCCATGAAGGTCGGCCTCATGGGACCGCTTTCCGGCATCGGCGATTCGTTCTACTGGGGTACGTTCCGCGTGGTCGCCGCCGGCATTGGTATCGGCATCGCTTCGACGGGCAACCCGCTCGGCCCCATCGTGTACGCGCTTATCTACTCTGTGATTAACTTTGCAACGCGTATCGTCGCCGCCCATCTGGGATACGACCTGGGAACCAAGTTCCTGCAGCAGTCCGAAGAGAACAACCTTATGTCTCGCATGACGCATGCTGCCGGTGTCCTCGGAATGACCGTTATCGGCGCCATGATTGCGGCACAGGTCTCACTGTCCACTGCTTTGACCTTTGATGTGGGTGGTTCGGAGATTGTCCTGCAGGATCTGTTCGATTCGATCTTCCCCGGTCTGCTGCCCTTGCTGGCAACGTTCGCTTGCGTTGCTCTCTATAAAAAGGGTGTCAAGACCATTTGGATTATTATTGGCATCTTCGCGATCTGCATCATCGGAACAGGTTTGGGAGTGTTCGCGGCGGCGTAAAGTTGACTGCTATGCTCGCGCGTTGGATAACTAACTGTCCGTTTGAAAACGGGGTTCGGCGTAAGGCCGGCCCCGTTTTTTTGTTTGAGGGATTTTCCGACCGTCCAAAAATCCACGCTCGCCCATCACCCGCGTATCTCTCATCTCTCATTCGTCACTAATAATGAGAGATAACTGAAAGACGAGAGATAAATATGAGAGATAACTGATCTGCAAAGAGACAAGCAATCATGGTATTGTCTCAATACTGATTGTTCTACCAGCAAAAACATGTTTAAATGAAACAAATGGCAGATATCTTATCTTTCATCTCTCACTTATCTCTAATATGAGAGATAGCAGAAAGATGAGAGATAATTACGAGAGATAACTGAGAGACGAAGGAAATCTATTCGCGGCATTCTCCGCCGGGCCGAGCGAAAGGACATGCAGATGAACGAAAACGAGCTGACCGGTCTGCTCGAGTCTTTAAGGCGCATGGGCTCGGACGATCTTAACGTCGAGGTCAAGGAGAGCGCCACGACGCTTTCCCGCGACGTATGGGAAACGGTTAGCGCATTCGCGAATACCGCTGGCGGAATTATCGTGCTCGGCGTGAGCGAGCGCGCGGGCTTTGTCCCGGTTGAGAACTTTGAGACCGAGAAGGTGCTCAACCAATTCGTAGCGGGCATGGGTGATGCCGGCGGGCGCGGAAAACTGGCCAATCCGCCCAAATACACCATTGAACGCGTGGAGCTCCAGGGCACCGTGGTTCTGGTCATCACGATTGAGGAGCTCGACCCGTCGAGCAAGCCTTGTTATGTCATAGAGCGGGGCGCTCAAGGCGGCAGCTACAAACGCATCGATGATAAAGATGTTCCGCTCTCGTCGACCGAGGTCCTGTCCTTGTCATCGTATGAACGGGCGAGCCCCAGTGATCGCGATGCAGTGCCCGGCGCGGTCGCAGGCGATCTTGACGAGGCCCTGGTCGACCGCACGATAGAGCGTGCTTTCTCACTGACACCTCGTGCGATGCGCGGCGCGCCGGACAAGAAAACGAAGCTGGAGCGCCTGAATTTCCTCGACTCGCAGGGCAATGTCACTAAGGCCGGGCTCCTGGCCGCGGGTGCCTATCCCCAGCAGTTCTATCCCAAGCTCTTTATCGATGTGGCGGTCTATGCCGGAACGCAGAAGGGCGCGGCGGGGTCGTTGAGGTTCATGGACCGTACGATCTGCGAGGGGACGTTGGGTGAAATGATCTCGGATGCCGTCGCGGCGGTCGCCAAGAATTTACGACGAACCTCGATGATCAAAGGCGTCTCGCGTGTCGACTCGCTGGAGATTCCCGAGGAGGTCCTGCGCGAGGCAATCGCCAACGCCGTAATCCACCGAGAATACGGAGACCGGTTCTGTGGGCAGTCGATCGCTGTTGACGTCTTTGATGACCGTATCGAAGTGACGAACCCCGGCGGCCTATACGGAGGAAAGACTCGCGAGAACCTGTTTGACGGCAGCTCCCGATGTCGCAATGCGACGCTTGTGAAACTGATGTCGATTGTTCCGCTGCCGGATGGTGCAGGTTCGCCGGCTGAGGGCAATGGCTCAGGCATCCCGATGATGTTTGACGCCATGCGCGCGCATGGTTTGTCGGAGCCTCTGTTTTGCCCCGGTTTTGACCGGTTTAAGGTTGTCCTCTACCGAGCGAAGGTTGAGCAAATCGATCATGGCGGGGACTTAATTGTGGCGGCACTCAAACGCTACGGCGAGCTGGGGACGCGTGAGCTGGCAGAACGTACGGGGCTTACAATTTCCCAGGTTAGGTCGCGCGTCAACGCGCTCATTGCTCAAGGCGAGCTCGAGCCCACGGCGCCGGCGACGAGCCGCAACCGCAAGTATCGACTGTCGGAGCGCGTGGGATAGATGCGTTAGTGGACGAGGCGACCCAATAATCGACCCTCGATTGGCGTCCATTAAGGTAAAGCGGTTGTTGCTCAGTCGACGGTGATGCTGAAGACTCGGCTTACGCCGGCATGGCCCCGAACCCGTCCATCAAGAACAGCCTAAGAACCAGCTTGATGACATATCCCGGTTTGACTTCTGCCGCGCCAAAGACGTGGCGCTCGGCGAGCTCGCTGCAGTATGCATAGATGTCGTGGATAAGGCCCGCGCCCGAAAGCGTAAACATGTAGCCTGCGTCTGAAAGCGCATTGGGTGCGGCGGGCAACTTGGCTATGCGGCAAAAGGTCAACAGGTCGGGCGCCATAACATTCTGGTAGTCGAGGTGGCCGTTGGCATCCTGTTCGGCAAGCTCCAATTGGCGCACAAAATCCAGCGCCGCTGCTAACACAAAGCTCGGCGTAGGCGCATTGACGTCCTGAGTGGTCGCCACAAGCCTGCCCGCCGCCTGCGTGACAAGCCAAGCGACCTCGCGCTGGCAACGCACGGCCTTGCGCGTAACCGGCTTGATGGACGAAGAAGAA
>JAXJBU010000029.1:0-125941 GCA_036302865.1 Collinsella sp.
AGGCCAACATGCGGCAGCGCCGCGGATAGACCGGTAGCAATAAAAAAGCACCGGGGCCAGTGTCGGCCCCGGTGCCCAAGCGCGATATCGGCGGTGCTGTTTCGCGATATTCAACAGTGCTCAAGCGAGCAAATACTCACTATTAACTTTTCGAGAGTAAAAGCCGCCGTTCTTTAACGGCGGCTTTTCTTGTTGGTGGCTATCTGCGCAGTGGTGCCAATAGTATTTTGCGGAAGATCTACCTCTCGCTTGGCTTGGAAGTAGGGTGGCCGGGCTGGTCGTCGTAGGCGTATTTGCTGTACACGTTGACCTCCCACTGCTTTTTTCGACCTTTGCTACAGAATCTAGGATGAAGCCGGTCGCAAGGCTCAGGCCGCACAGGAACAAAAACGAGGCGGCGAGCATAGCGGTGGGGAAGCGCGGGACGAGGCCGGTCTGGAAATATTCGACAACGATGGGCATGCCCAGGGCGAGGCCGAATACCGCGAACAGAAGCGCTACGAGGCTGAAGAACTTCAGCGGGCGGTAGTCCTTGAACAGCGTGCCGATCATCGCAACGACTTTAATGCCGTCGCTCACTGTGTTGAGTTTGGACTCGGAACCCTCGGGACGGTCGCGGTACTCGATGGGCACATCTTTGATGCGCCAGCGGTGGTCGACGGCGTGGATCGAGAGCTCGGTTTCGATCTGAAAGCCCTCGGAAAGCACTGGGAAGGTTTTAACGAACGGGCGGCTCATGGCGCGGTAGCCGGTCATGACGTCATCGAAGCTGTAGCCATAGATCCACTTGATCATGGCGCGGACCAGATTGTTGCCAAAGCCGTGGAAGGCGCGCTTGTTTTCCTCGGCGTAGGTGCCGTTTGAAAGGCGATCGCCTACGGTCATGTCGGCCGTACCGTTAAGGATGGGCTCGCAGAGGGCCTTGGCCGCCTCGGCGGGGTAGGTGTCGTCGCCGTCGACCATCAGGTAGCAATCGGCGTCGATGTCGCGAAACATCTGGCGGCACACGTTGCCCTTTCCCTGACGGGGCTCAAAGCGGACCGTGGCGCCGTGCTCGGTGGCGATGCGTGAGGTATTGTCCGACGAGTTGTTGTCATAGACATAGACCGTCGCTTGCGGAAGCTCGCGGTGAAAGTCGTCGATGACTTTGCCGATCGTGGGCGCTTCGTTGTAGCAGGGGATGATGACGGCGATGGATTCAGAATTCACTCAATGCTCCTTATACGTTCAATCCTTGAAAGTATAGCCGTTTGGGCTTGGCATCCTAAGATGTGGGTTAGTTCTCCAGTTTTTTTGCGCGAATCGTTTGCATGGCCGTCGGGTCTATACTGTTCGTTTGTCAACGATTACGAGTAAAGGAGTTGCATCCGTGTCGGATCAGACAAAGCAACAAGAAACTCGCAGTCTGCCTGCGACGTTTGCTAAGAACGAATTTGAGAAGGACGCGTTTATCCTTCGTCAGCTGGTTACCAAGGATTTTAAGATCAAGTATCGCCGTAGCGTTCTGGGCGTCGCATGGTCGGTGCTCAACCCGCTGCTGATGATGATCGTCATGGCCATCGTGTTCTCGACGATTTTTGGCCAGGGTCGCAATGGCTCAATGACGCCCGAGATGTACCCGCTGTACTTGATCGTGGGTAACATTACCTTTGCCGTCATGTCCGAGTCTACGAACCAGGCCCTGACGTCGATCGTGGGCGCTGCCCCTCTGCTCAAGAAGGTTAAGGTGCACCGCTGGGTCTTCCCGGTGCAGAAGGTGCTCTTCTCGCTGGTCAACTTTGCCTTCTCGCTGGTCGCCGTCGCCATCGTCATGCTGTGGTTCCGCGTTATGCCTTCTTGGCACCTGATTCTGCTGCCGGTTTGCCTGCTGCTGCTTATGTGCTTCTGCATGGGCCTGGGCATGATGCTCTCTGCCCTTACGGTCTTCTTCCGCGACGTTATGCATCTGTGGAGCGTCGTCATTACGGCGTGGACTTACATTACGCCCATCTTCTGGACGACTGACTATATTGCGCAAATGCCGCATCTCGTGCGTATCTTGATGTATGCGAACCCCATGTTCAACTACCTGCAGTTTATGCGCGATATCTTCCTGTTCCAGACTACGCCCTCGCTTATGACGTTTGGTATGTGCGTTGCCTGGGCGGTTCTTGCGCTTATTATTGGCTATACCGTGTTCCATAAGTCCGAGCGCAAGTTCATCCTCTACATCTAAGGAGTGCTGTGATGACTGAATCTGTTGTTGATTACAGCGAGCAGCCTCTGGCTGTCGAGGTCGACGACGTTACCATGATCTTTAACATGGCGTCCGAGTCGCTGACCAACCTCAAGGAGTACTTCATTAAGCTTGCCAAGCATGAGTTGTTCTTTGAGGAGTTTAGGGCGCTTAAGCATATCTCGTTTGATATTCATCGTGGCGAGGTCGTGGGTCTGGTCGGCACCAATGGCTCCGGCAAGTCTACGATGCTCAAGATTATCGCTGGCGTGCTTGAGCCAAGCGAGGGCAGCGTTAAGGTGCACGGTAACATCGCGCCGCTGATTGAGCTTGGTGCTGGTTTTGACCCCGAGCTGACCGCCCGCGAGAACATCTATCTGAACGGCGCCCTGCTTGGCTATACCAAGGAGTTCATCGATGCCAACTTTGACGGCATTATCGAATTCGCTGAGCTGCAGAACTTTGTCGATATGCCGCTTAAGAACTTCTCCTCGGGCATGGTGGCGCGTATCGCCTTTGCAATCGCGACGATTACCGAGCCCGATATTCTGATCGTTGACGAGACGTTGTCCGTCGGTGATGTGTTCTTCCAGCAGAAGTGCGAGGACCGTATCCAGCACTTTATCCAGAGCGGCGACGTGACGGTTCTGTTCGTTTCGCACTCTATGGAGCAGGTTGAGCGCATCTGCCAGCGTGCCGTTTGGATTGAGAAGGGTGACCTTCGCATGGACGGCCCGGTTGATGAGGTCTGCAAGGCGTATCGTGAGCAGTTCAACTAGGTTATAATTACTTGCGCCTGACAGGCTTGCGCTTGCTTGGGCGTGCGGCTATTTGCTCCATTAGCTCAGTTGGATAGAGCAGGGGACTTCTAATCCCAAGGTCGACGGTTCGAATCCGCCATGGAGCACCATCGTTTATTAAGCCCAGACCGCTTGGTGGTCTGGGCTTTTTCACATGCCGGTGTTCTTTGTTCTTGCCGGGTATACGTTTAGGCCGAAGCCGTGGCGTGAGCTGCTATTGTGCTGCTGATGTGGATTGGTTATACGGCGCGCCAAAGGGGGCTGGAGCCGAGCGTGAGCAAGCCTCTGCTTATGACGCTGCCAGCATCGTGGTTCTTCGCGTCAATCGTACGCTGTGCCTGCGATATTGGATTGGCGTACGTGATCAAGAAGGCGTAACAAAAGCGGGGAGGACCAACTTGGCCCTCCCCGCTGTATCTAGTCTGCCTTCAGGCACTCGGGCAAGACGTTTGCAACTGCATTCATCGCCTGCGGCCTCAGGTACTGCTCATTGAGCTTTACCTTTCTGTAGGCGTAGCGAGTGTCTGCCGAGTATTTGATCAACACATCGGTGAAGAACCGCTCCCAGCTCAGGTAGTCGCGGCTTTCGATATAGCTTGAGGGATCCTCGAGGATTTTTAAGATATCGTTACTGGGAATGAGGCCAGATTGCAGGAGTGTCCACTCGAATGATTCGGGGAGGAACAAGCGTACGTTCTTGTAAACGCGCTGTCCGAGCACCTTTTCGATGTAGGGACCAAATGCTGCTCCGTCTCCAATAGCAAGGATGTTTTGCTCGGGACATTCGTGAATCGTACGTTTTAGATTCGCAACGCCGGTGGCGGTATAGCAGGGGATCCCGAGTCGGTTGCAAAGAGCGTCGTAGAATTGATAGCCAGGTTTGCTATCCTCGACAACTACGGCGTCGGGTACCTCGAATCCAACATTTAGATCCTGATACAGCATACTTGCCGTGTGGTCATATAGCGGCTTGGTCACCGAGTAGAAGCGCCTGTCTCTTGCGGCCATTGATTGTTTTACTTGTCGTGTTGACTAGCTTCAGGATCTCATCAACGCTGTAGGGGAGCTCGTTGGCATCGCGACGAGATATCAGAACAAAATAGTTGGACGAGCCGTTGACGGCTTTGGCGAAGTCCTTTGAGTAGATAAACTCGTTACCCTCATCTAGAAAGACGATTGAATCTTCGATGATCGATAGCTCGCGCTCCCAGCGTCTGCCGGAAAGCGTTTCGCAAGGCACGTCGCAACTGAGTGCAACGCCGCTTTCCGGTCCTCGGTCGTTGTAGTCGCGAATCATCGAGATGAGCATCGTTTTACCCGTGCCGCTGTTGCCGCGTATAAAGGAAATATTGCGCTTAAACGTGAGTGTGTATTTGACCTTTGCACGCTCTACGACAACGGTATGCGTTCCCTTCATTACTCATCAACATCCAAAAAGTCATTCGTGGCGCCGACAAACTCCTGCATGTTTCTGACGATGCGGCCATCGTTTTCAATGCGGATTTCAAAGCTCTTCCAGGGGAATTTCATGATGTGGTATAAGGTCACCATCACATCCTGCTCTTTGCCGATCTTGAGTAGCCAGCGGGCACAGTTGTCTCCGCAGGTGGATGCGTTGAACACCATATTTGGGAGATTGCGCACCAGCAGCAGCGTCTTAACGCCGCCGGACAGTTCGAGTGGGGTGATCGAGCCCAGCTGTTTGCTTACGATGTTGTGGGGACCGATGAGCTCTGATCCGTCCACGCTTTTAATAATCTGTGCGGCCATAGGGTCTTCGAACCATGAGTCCAAGTATGAGTTCCTAAAATAGGTTTCGGTATCGTAGATGGAACCGGGGTAATCCCCCAGATGGATGCTTAACATGCGCGTCTCCAGACGTTGTGTGACTGCAATGATTATATGCCAGTAATAAAGTGCCGCCAGTAGCGAGGTTGCTGCTGGCGGCACTGGCATTATTAGCGTGTGAATCGCGTTGATGGATTTGCTCGCGAGGCTACTTTTCGAGACGTTCCCTCAGCAGCTCCAGCGCGTGGGCGTAGCCTTGCAGGCCCTCGCCGGTGATGGTGGCGAAGCAGGCTAGGCGGGCGTAGCTCACCTGGCGGAAGTCTTCGCGCGTCTCTACGGCGCTGATGTGCACCTCGACGGCAGGGATGGCAACGGCCTTGAGGGCGTCGAGGATCGCCACGCTCGTATGCGTGTAGGCAGCCGGGTTGATGACGATGCCGTCGACCTTGCCGTAGGCCTCCTGGATCTTGTCGACGATGTTGCCCTCGTGGTTGGACTGGAAGACCTCGACCTCGTCGAAGCCCTGTGCGGCGCCCGCTTCCTGGCAGATCTGCACTAAGCGGTCGTAGTTGTCGCTGCCATAGATGCCCGGCTCGCGAATGCCGAGCATGTTGAGGTTGGGGCCGTTGATGACGAGTGCTTTCATGGTTGCTTCCTTTGCAGTCGAGAAACCACCACAAAGGTGCCTGTCCCCTTTGTGGTGGTTTTTTAGAGAGCGGGTGGGAGGGTGTCGAGGAGGGCTTGGGCGGTATTGGCGGCGCAGTCGCGTGAGTCGATGATGTGGTCGGCCCAGGCGCGGTAGCGTGGCATACGTTGTTCCGCGAGCTTATCGATGCCGTCGCGTGCGGTGATGGGGCGGCCCTTGTGGGCGAGCTCTTCGAGCTTGCGGTTGAGCATCACAATTTTGCTGTTCTGGTGCAGCAGCGGATAGTTCTCGTCTCGCGTGACCACGCCACCGCCGGTGGAAAGCACCAGGCCGCTGCGCTTGGAGATGTCGGAGAGCGCCGCCGTTTCCTGCTCGCGGAAGGCCGCCTCGCCGCGCTCGACGATATAGTCGGCGCAGGGCATCCCCAGGCGTTCCTCAAGCGCGCGATCCAGGTCGATGTGCTCTCGCCCCGTGAGCAGGGCAATCTGCTCACCCACGCGGGTCTTGCCCGAGCCCGGCATGCCGATCAGCGCGATGTTCTGTTCGCGGCGTGACAAGCGCTCCGTTACGTCCAGGATGCGCTCGCGCGGGGTGACCTGGCCGGTATAGCGCTCGACGGCCTGTGCCGCCTGTGCCACGAGCATCAGCAGTCCGCCGATGTAGGGGATGCCGCGGCGCTCGGCCTCGAACATCAGACCCGTGCGGGCGGGGTTGTAGACAATGTCGATGACGCCTTCGAGCGCATCGAGTCCTTCGAGCGTGCAGGGGGCGTCGGGGCAGTGGGGGAACATGCCGGCAGGCGTGCAGTTGACGAGCAGCGCGGCATCGGATTGCTGCGCGATGTTGTCGTAATTGACCTCGCTTGTGCGACCCACGGGTACGACGATGGCGCCCAGGTCGTCGAGTACCATGCTGGCCGTAGTGCCGGCACCGCCGGTGGCGCCGAGCACGAGGGCCTTCTTACTGGCAACCTCTACGCCCAGCTCCTCGACCAGGCACTGAAAACCGAAGTAGTCGGTGTTATCGCCGCGCAGGCGGCCGTCGGGCAGGCGCGTGATGGTGTTGACGTTGCCCATGCGCTCGGCGAGCGGGCTCAGCTCGTCCAGGTACTCCATGACGGCGCGCTTGTAGGGGATGGTCACGTTGGTGCCCTCCCACTCGTCGCCCGTCATAAAGGCCGCGAGGTCCTCGGGCTCGCGCTCAAATCGCACGTAATCGAGCCCAGCGAGCTCTTTGTAGATGGTTGGGGTGTAGCTGTGGCCCAACACGCGGCCCAGCACTCCGTAGGGGCGGGTTGCGGCGGTATCGGTCATCTAGAGCACCTCCGTGTAGCTGCCAAAGTAGGTGAAGCTTTCGCACACGTCGTCGATGGAATCGAGCAGGTCGTCGAGGGCCTTGCTGCCAAAGGGGCAGTCCAGATCAAAGTAGAACATAAACTCAAAGTCGCGGCCGGGGATGGGGCGGCTCTCGAGCTTGATGAGGTTGATGTTGAGTGCGTAGAAGCGCTCGAGCACGCGATAGAGGGCGCCCGGCTCGTTGGCCGTGGTGATCATGAGCGAGGTGCGATTAGCGCCGGGGTAGACGCGCGGCTCGCGGCTGATGACGACAAAGCGCGTGTAGTTGTTGTCCGAGTCTTGGATATTGGGCTCCAACACCTCGAGGCCATACAGCGTGGCACAGCTGCGCGATGCGATGGCGGCAACATCGGTGCGTTCGGAGTTGGCGACCATCTCAGCCGACATGGCCGTGTTGGGGTACTTGGTGGCGCGCAGGCCGTGGTTCTCGATAAAGCCGGCGCACTGGGCAATGGCTTGGCCGTGGCTGTAGACCTCGCGCACGTCGGCGAGCTTGGTGCCGGGCTTGACGAGCAAGTTGTGGTCGATCTTGAGGCGAAGCGAGCGCACGATGTGGAAGTCGAACTGGGCGAGCAGGTCGTAGACGGCGTTGACCGAGCCGGCGGTGGAGTTCTCGATGGGCAGCACGCCAAACTCGCAGAAGCCGTCGCGCACAGCGCGCATAACGCCTTCGAAGGTCTCGAAAAACGCGATGTCGGGCACGTCGAAGAGCTTGCACGCGGCGATTTGACTGTAAGCGCCCTCAACGCCCTGGCAAGCGACGGTGGCAGTTTGAGGGAAGGGCGTGTCAAAGGCTGCAGCCGTGGCGTGGGCCTTTTGCGAGACAGTGATGCCCTTGAGTTCGTTGATGTAGCGCTGCTGCTCGGCCTTGCTCATGCTCATGAGGAGACGGAACAGGGTGATGGTCTGCGCCTCGTAGCGCTCGGGCGCGCGGCTGGCGAGGTTGTTGAGCTTGGAGCGCTCGCGGGCGGGGTCGAAGACGGCCTTGCCCATCTCGATTTTTGACTTGGCGACTTCGGTGGCAATGTCCATGCGCTCGATAAAGCTGTTGAGGAGCGTGGTGTCGATGCCATCGATGGCCTGGCGGATGTCAGCAAGGTCCATAGGGACCCCTTTCGTGAATCATTGCCCGGGGTGGGCTGGTTAGCGCTGGGCGGCGTCCTCGAGGAGGGCGTCCCAGATGGCGAGCGCCGCGGCTGCTTCGGCTACGGGGACGGCTCGGGGGACGATGCAGGGATCGTGACGGCCGTGGACCGAGAGCTCGGCATTTTCCATGGCGTCCATGTCTACGGTCTGCTGCTCGCGGCCAATTGAGGGCGTCGGCTTTACGGCCATGCGCCACATGACGGGCGCGCCGGTCGAAATACCGCCCAGGATGCCGCCGGCGTTATTGGACTCGACTTCGATCTCGCCGGTCTCGGCATCGATGCGATACGGATCGTTGTTCTCGCTGCCGCGCATGGCGGCCACGGCAAAGCCCATGCCAAACTCCACGCCCTTTACGGCGGGAATGCCAAACGCGATTTGCGCGATGCGGTTCTCGATGCCGTCGAACATGGGGTCGCCGATGCCCGTGGGAAGCCCGTAAATGCCGCACTCCACGATGCCGCCGATGCTGTCGAGTTCATCGCGCGCGGCCAGAATCTCCTCGCGCATGCGGCCGGCTGCGGCGGCGTCAATGCACGGCAGGTCGTTCGTAAGGATCGCCTTGCGGTCGGCCTCTCGATAGACCATATCGTCCATCGGCAGGTCGGAGATGCCGCCGATCTGCGCGACGTGCGCCATGACCTGAATGCCGCGGGCCTCGAGTGCCTGTAGCGCAATGCCGCCGGCGATGCATAAGGGTGCCGTTAGGCGGCCGGAAAAATGCCCGCCACCAGCAACATCGTGCATGTTGTGATACTTCACGCGCGCGGGGAAGTCCGCATGTCCGGGACGGGGCTTGCAGCGCAGCTCGGAGTAATCATTGGAGCGCGTGTTGGTGTTCTCGATAATCGCGGCAATGGGCGCGCCGGTGGTATGTCCATCGACCACGCCGGCAATGATATGCGCGGCGTCGGCCTCGTGGCGTTTGGTCGCGGTCTCGTCGCGACCGGGGGCGCGACGGTCGAGGAAGGCCTGCAGCTGCTCCTGGTCAACGGCAATACCGGCAGGAATGCCGTCGAGTGAGCAGCCGATAGCGGGGGAGTGCGACTGGCCAAAGATACTCAGATGCAAGACGTTGCCAAAGGTCGAGGACATGCTATTCCTCCTCGAGCGTGACCTTGCCGCCCAGCAGGCGGTAGTGGTCAAAGAAATCGGGATAGGACTTGTTGACGGCCTCGGCGCCGTGGATCACGACCTCGCCGGTGGCGCGGCTCGCGGCGATGGCGGCCATCATGGCGATGCGGTGGTCGTTGTGCGAATCGACCTCGCCGCCAGTAAAGGCGTCGACACCCTTGATGATGAGGTCGTCACCGGCAATGCGTACCTGTGCGCCCAGTGCGGTGAGCTCGCGGGTGGTAGTGGCCAGACGGTCGGATTCCTTGATGCGCAGGCGGGCGCAATCGCGGATGAACGTGCGGCCTTGCGCCAGCGATGCCACGGCCGAGATAACGGGCACCAGGTCCGGAATGTCGTGGGCGCTCATCTCAAAGCCGGCGAGCTTGTCGGACTGCACAGTGGCGGCGTTCGTGGAGCGCACGATGCGGGCGCCAAAGCGCGAAAGCGCGGCGAGCACGTTGCGGTCGCCCTGTGCGGAGCTCAGCGACACGCCCTCGACGGTGATGGGGTCGGTGCCGATGGCGCCGGCGCACAGCCAAAAGGCGGCGTTGGACCAGTCTCCCTCGACGGCTACGCTGCCGGGCGTACGGTACGATCCACTGTTTACGCGGAAGTTCGTGACCTCGGGCTGGCCGTCCTTGGCCGGAATACGCTCGACGTTGACCTCGACACCAAAGGCCTTCATGGCCTGGATCGTCAGGTTGATGTAGGGGCGGCTCTCAATGAGGCCGGTCACCTGCACGCAGGAGGGCTGGGCCAGCAGCGGGGCTGCCAGCAGCAGGCCCGAGATGTACTGCGAGCTCACGTTGCCCGGTAGCACAAAGGTGCCCGGGCGCATGCGGCCGCTCGTCTTGAGCGGAAAACCGCCTAGACCCTGTAGGTCGCAGCCGGCGGCGACGATCTCGTCCGAGAGCGGGGAGAGGGGGCGTGCGCCCAAGCGTCCCTGACCCACAAAGGTGGCCTCTGCGCCCAGCGCGCAGGCGACGGGCAACATAAAGCGGAGTGTGGAGCCGCTTTCGCCGCAGTCAAGCGTGCCGCCGGCAAGGGCCTTGAGCAGGCCAAACTCAACACTCTTCATGGTGGGGTGGACCTGGAAGCCGTCCTCGACAGTCTCGATGCGGGCGCCGAGCGCCGTGAGGCAACGCACCGTGGCCTCGATGTCGGCGCAGGTGGTGTTGCAGGTAACGTGCGTCTCGCCGTTGGCAAGCGCAGCGCAGATGATGAGACGATGCGCCATCGACTTGGACGCGATGGCGGGAACTGTGCCCTTGAGCGGGGACGGGGTGATGCGGGCTAGCATGCGGATGCGTCTCCCTTCTGGCCGAGGCCCTCGGCAATGAGTTCGTGGAAAGTGGAAAGCGGCGTGCGGTCGATGCTGCAGCGGCCAATGCCGTGCGGAATCACCAGGTCGATTGTGTCGCCCGCGCGCTTCTTGTCGTGGAGCGCCTCGGCAAAGATGGCATCGGCATTGAGGTCGCAGCAGGTCTTGAGGCCATGGCGTGCGCAGAGCTCCTCAATACGACCGGGCAGTGCAGCATCGCAGACGCCGTGCAGGGCCGCGGCGCGCGTGATGATGCCCATGCCGATCGACACACAGTTGCCGTGTCCGAGCTCAAAGTGCTCGCAGGCTTCGACGGCGTGTCCGGCGCTGTGTCCAAAGTTGAGGAGCTTGCGCTGGTTAGTCTCGCGCTCGTCGGCGACGACCACGGCGCGCTTGATGTCGATGTTGCGGGCGATGATGAGCGCTACGCGGGCCACATCGTGGTTGAGCAGCTCCAGCGTGAGCGGGGTCTTCTCCAGCTCGGCGAAAAGCTCCGGGTCGGCGATCACGGCGTGCTTGACGACCTCGCCGCAGCCGTCGGCGAACTGCTCGGGCGTGAGGGTGGCCAGGCACCCCACGTCGGCGATAACCACGCTCGGCTGCCAAAAGGCGCCGGCCAAGTTCTTGCCTGCAGCCAGGTCGATGGCGGTCTTGCCACCCACCGACGAATCCACCATGGCGAGCAGGCTCGTCGGGATCTGCACAAACTTGCAGCCGCGCATGTAGGTGGCGGCCACAAAGCCCGCCACGTCGCCCACGACGCCGCCACCGAGTGCCACGATCACGTCGGAGCGCGAAAGCTCGTGCTCTGCCACAAACTCCATAATGGCAACATAGGTTTCGGCGCGCTTATGGGCCTCTCCGGCCTCGAAGGTGCAGATGCTCACCTCGTAGCCTGACGCCTCCAGGCTCTGCTTAACGGGCATCTGGTAGAGCGGGCCCACGTTGGTGTCCGTCACGATGACGGCCTTGGTACCGCCGGCAGTGGCGCGCACGAGTGGTCCCGCCTGCTCCAGCAAAAACGTGCCAACATGCACCTGGTAGGGGCGTGCAGTGTCGATATCGATGGTAATCGCCATAAGCTTCGGTCCTTTCGACCTGGCGTGATAGGTGGTCTAGTGGGAGGTCTCGTCGTCGAGCGCGCGCTTAATGCGGTCGCCCTCGGCAAGGAGATTCTCCAGATAGCGCTGGTCGCGGTCCTTGAGCGCACGGCTGTAGGCGCCGAGCGATTCGATCAGATGGTCGATCTCGTAGGCGAGCGCGTCGGCGTCGTCGATCATGAGCTCGGACCACATTTGCGGGTTGAGGTGCGCCACGCGGGTGAGATCGCGGTAGCTACCGGCCGAAAAGCCGTGGTGGACCTGGGCGGTGGGGCTTTTGACGTAGGCGTTGGACACCACGTGCGCAAGCTGGCTCGTGAAGGCGATGACGCGGTCGTGCTCGGCGGCGCTGGTCACGCTGAACTTGCCAAAGCCCAAGGGGCGCACCATCTCGCGCACCTGGCCCAAAAGCTCCAGTTTGAGCGCATCGTCCACCGCGGGCGGCACGAGCACGAGTGGCGCGCCCTGGAACAGGTCGGCGCGGGAGTGTGCGTAGCCCGAGTACTGCGTGCCCGCCATGGGGTGTGCGCCCACAAAGTAAAAGCCGTGCTCACGGGCAAGCTCAAAGGCACGTTCGCACACGATGCCCTTGACGCCCACGGTGTCGATCACCACGGGACCCATGATGGCCTCGGTGTCGGTGGCGTCGGCGAGGGCCTGGGCATGCGCCTCGAGCCACTCGATGCAGGCCTCGGGGTAGCAAGCCAGGACGATGATGTCGCATTCGCCGAGTGTCTTGTCGTTGAGCTCTCCGGCGACCGTGCCCATGCTGGCGGCCGTCATGACATCGTCATCGGGGTCCCAGGCCAGCACGCGAACGCCCGCCTGTGCATAGCCGCGGGCAAAACTGCCGCCGATGAGGCCAAGGCCGACGATGCCGGCGCACTTGGGGCCGCCCTGGTTAACGCGCGCGTTTCTCACCGTACCCATGGGCTACTCCATGGTCTCTTGGCAGACAACCTCGCGGATGGCTCGGATGCGGCGCATGGTGTCGTCGAACTGATCGGGGGTGAGGGCCTGGGCGCCGTCGGACCAGGCGCGGCTCGGCTCGTCGTGGACCTCGATCTCCAGGCCGTTGGCACCGCAGGCGGTCGCGGCGAGCGCCATGGGCTCGACGTAGCGGGTGTAGCCGGTGGCGTGGCTGGGGTCGGCGACGACGGGCAGGTGCGACAGGTGGTGCAGCACCGGCACGGCGTTGAGGTCGAAGGTGTTACGGGTGCGGGTCTCGAAGGTGCGGATGCCGCGCTCGCACAGGATGACGTTGTCGTTGCCCTCGCTCATGATGTACTCGGCGGCCATAAGCAGCTCGTCGATCGTGCCGGACATGCCGCGCTTGAGCAGAATCGGGGTCTGGGTCTTGCCGACTTCCTTGAGCAGGGGGAAGTTCTGGGCGTTGCGGGCGCCGATCTGCATGACGTCAATCTTCTTGTCCAAGAAGACCTGCACGTCGCGCGGGTCCATGATCTCGGTGACGATCGGCATGTCGAGCTCGGCAGACGCCTCGCACAGCAGGTCGAGGCCGGCGGGGCCCATGCCCTGGTAGGCGTAGGGGGAGGTGCGGGGCTTGTAGGCACCGCCGCGCAGCATCGTGGCACCGGCGGCCTTCACGCGGCGGGCGATGCAGATGAGGTTCTCGCCCTCGACGGAGCACGGGCCGGCGATGACCTGGAACTGATCGCCGCCGATCTTGACGCCGTGGCCGCAGTCGATGACGGAGTCCTCGGGGTGGAACTTGCGGTTGGCGCGCTTGAACGGCTCGGAGACGCGCTGCACGCGCTCGACGACGTCCATGGACTCCAGCAGGAACGGGTCGATCTTGGTCGTGTCGCCCACCAGGCCGATGATGGTCTCGTTCTCTCCGCGCGAGACGTCGGTCTTGAGACCCTTCTTCTCAATCCAGCTGACGATGTGGCTGACGGCCTCGTCGCTGGCGCTCTGCTTTAAAATTGCAATCATGGTGTGCCTCTCACCTCGATGGATATCCTTTGCAAAAACGGCCCGCATTGCGAGCCGTGCATATATGGTGCATGAGAGTTTATACTATCTGACTCACTTTTGCCTTCTAAAGTGAGCCGGTGCGCCTTGTCTCCCACGGAATTGCAAAGCTTTTTCTTTTATTTTGATAGCCCGTGGTGCACTTGGGTATAATGCATTCCGTTCGCCCTATTAGCTCAGGGGATTAGAGCGTCTGCCTCCGGAGCAGAAGGCCGTTGGTTCGAATCCAACATGGGGCACCATCGAACGTAAGACCGTCCGAACCTCGTATGGTCCGGGCGGTTTTCTTATACCGATACGACGTGATGGGACGTGGTATGGCAGCAACGGATATCGAGCGTGGGCTTTCGACCGCCGAGGTCGAGGAGCGCATCGCCGCCGGTAAGATCAACCGCAACATGGAGCTCAAGACCAAGTCGGTCAAAGAGCTCATCATCGAGAACCTCTGCACGTTGTTCAACTTGATTAACGTGGTCTTGGCGATTCTGGTCCTGTTGACCGGTTCGTTTAAGAACTTGACGTTCTTGTTCGTGGTGTTTTTGAACACCGCCATCGGCGTCATCCAGTCCATGCGTTCCAAGCGGATGGTCGATAAGCTTACGTTGCTCACCTCTAAGAAGGCTATTGCGGTGCGTGATGGTGCCGAAGTGGAGCTCGACCTGGACCAGATCGTGCTCGACGACATCATTCGCCTGGGGCGCGGCGACCAGATTCCCGCCGACGCCGTAGTGGTGTCGGGCGAGGCGCTCGTTAACGAGAGCCTGCTGACGGGCGAGAGCGACCTCATTAAGAAGCAGCCCGGCTCCGAGCTCATGAGCGGCAGCTTTATCGATTCGGGCCTGCTTCGCGCCCGCGTGATCCATGTCGGCGCCGACAACTACGTGGCCAAGATCAACAACGAGGCCAAGTACGTTAAAAAGGTCAATTCCGAGATCATGAACGCGCTCAACGCCATCGTGCGTTTTGCGAGCATCATCATGATTCCGCTTGGCCTGGCGCTGTTCACCTCGAGCGTGAGCGAGCTGTGGGACGCCGCCGGTACCCCGGGTGACAGCGCGCTTTCGTGGTGCTTCTCCGAGCTGTTGGCTGGTCGCGTGCCCTCTTCGGCGCTGCTGTCCACGGTGGGCGCCCTGCTGGGTATGATTCCGCAGGGTTTGGTACTGCTGACCTCGTCGGTACTGGCCATCGCCACGGTGCGCCTGGCGCGTCGCAAGGTGCTGGCCCAGCAGCTCTATTGCATCGAGACGCTCGCGCGCGTCGACGTGCTGTGTCTGGACAAGACGGGCACCATTACCTCGGGCCGCATGGAGGTCGAGGGCACCTATCCGCTGCCGGTTGAAGGCGTGAGCGTGGGAGAGAGCGAGGCGGCCGTTCCCGTCGATACCACGGTGCTCGACTTTGCACTTGCCAACGTGGCGCGTGCGACTTCGGCGGATGCCAATGAGACCTGCCAGGCGCTGCTCAACTACTATGCAGACCGTCCGGTCGAGGTGTCCGAGCCGCTGTCGGTCATTCCGTTCTCGTCCTCCAAAAAATGGAGCGGCGCGTCGTTTGCGCAGGGCTCCTATGTGATGGGTGCGGCGCAGTTTGTGCTCTCTGATCGTGCGTTCGTCCAGGTCGAGAACCGTGTCGCCGAGCTTGCCGATACCTGCCGCGTGCTCGTGGTGGCGCGCGTGGACGGCTTTACGCCCGATGGCGATATGGTGGGCGAGGCCGAGCCCGTGGGCTTTGTGACCATCCGCGACGAGATTCGTACCTCGGCGGCCGAGACCATCGGCTACTTTAACGAGCAGGGCGTGACCCTCAACGTGATTAGTGGTGATGACCCGCGTACGGTGTCATCGATCGCGCGCGTGGTGGGCGTGCCGGGGGCGGACGCTTATGTGGACGCCACGACGCTCGATACGCCGGCCAAGCTCGATGCCGCAGTGGATCGCTACCATGTCTTTGGTCGTGTGACCCCGCAGCAGAAGCGCGAGCTCGTGCAGGCACTCAAGCGCCGCGAGCACACCGTGGCCATGACGGGCGACGGCGTCAACGACGTGCTGGCTCTCAAGGAGGCCGACTGCTCCGTTGCCATGGCGGCCGGCTCCGATGCCGCGCGCAACGTGGCCGAGATCGTACTCGTCGACAACGACTTTGCCTCGATGCCCGCCGTGGTGGCCGAGGGCCGTCGCTCCATCAACAACCTGCAGCGTTCGGCGTCGCTGTTCCTGGCCAAGACGCTGTTCTCGATGGGCCTGGCCGCGCTGTGCATCGCGCTGCCGCCGTACCCCTTCGAGCCCATCCAGATGACGCTCATTAACTTCTTCTGCATCGGCGCGCCGGGCTTTGTGTTGGGTCTGGAGCCCAACAATGCTCGCGTGAAGGGGTCGTTCCTGACGAACGTACTCAAGCGTGCCCTGCCGGCGTCGATTGCGGTCATTTTGGCTGCGGCACTCGATATCTTTGTGGCGCGCGTGTTTGGCTTTAGCCAGCTCACGCTGTCTACGATGTGCCTGCTTACGTCGTGTGCGGCGAGCGTCAGCCTGATCTGGCGCATCTCGCAGCCTCTCACGCCCCTGCGTGTGGTGCTCTTTGTGTTTGTGGTCGCCGGCATCTTGGTGGGCGTTATCGGATTCCCGGAGCTGCTGTCTATTGCCAACCTGTCGATGGGCCAGATGGTTATCTTGGCTGTCATCGTGGTCTTTACCTGCTCGGTGTTCTTTAAGCTCGCCACGATGATGGATTCGCTCAAGCCGCATCGTCGTCATGCTGCAACTGGTTTTGGCCGCGGTGTGCGCGTCCACCTGGGTCGCGGTGGCGGCAAGGTGAGCTCGACGGGTTCGACGGCCGAGCGTTTTGCCAAGCGCTTCGCCGCCGACATGGCGCAGCGCCGCGAAGATCGCACCGCTCGCGAGGCCGAGGCCCGCGCACTCGAGGGCGTGGCCCAGGCCCAGCCCAAGAAAAAGAAGAGTACCGGAGCCAAGCGCTCTCGCGTGACCAAGTCCGCCCAAGGCATCAAAGTTTCGATGCCAAGCAAAAAGAAGAAGTAGCTACGCGCCCTGCCGATGTTGAATTGGTGCCTTGTTCCTGTGGGGCCGTGGCGATGTTATGCTCTAACCTCGATTGTTTGAATTGCTTCGAAAAGAGGATGCCGTGATCTGCCCGCATTGCCTTAAGACTATCGAGGACGGCGCCTCGTTTTGCCCCTACTGCAACGCCTATGTGGGTCCGGGCGATGGCCCCGAGCACACCGCGTTCGTGTTCTGTGAGGGCTGCGGTGCCCGTCTTTCTCCGCATGATCGCACGTGCCCAAAATGCGGACGCCCTGCTCCGGGTATCCTCTCCGAGGACGCGGCCGCATCCGATCTGGCAGCGGGCCGCACAGCGGGCTTTCCGCGCCTAACGCAAGAGCAGATCGATACCGAGGTGCCTCATGCGCCCGCCTCGGCTGCCGCGGTTCTTTCGGACGCCGCCGATCCTAACGAGACCTGCGTGCTGCCGGCTTTCGATAAGGATTTCGGTATCCCCAAGGTCGATATTCCCACGCCCGTTTCCCTGCATGACGATGCTCAAAAACCCAAGCGCAAGGTGCATCCCGACGAGGACGCCTATCACAAGCACAAGCGTCATATCCCCAAGCCGCTCATCGTCATCGCGGTCCTTGCCGTCGTTTGCGGCGGTGCCTATTGGTTCGTGACGGCCGATCCCATGGGTGTCATGCCTGCCTTCTACGACCAGTTTGGCCAGGCTGCGCAGACGACCTTCCCCACGCGCCAAAAGGGCGAGGCGACTGAGGACGATACCAAGCAAGACGATTCTGCCGAGGTGGTCCAGGAAGAAACCGTGCTGACCGATGATCGGCTCTATACCAGGCTCGACGGTCTGTATCAGACCATCGTGTCCTACGGTGACGAGGACCAGATCGGCGAGGTCATCGATTCCTTTAACAACGGTTATCTCCGAACGCCGCTGTCCACCCGTCAGGAGCTGTCGCAGAGTGCCTACGCCCTGCGCGACCAGATCAAAAAGACGCAAGATGAGCTCAACAACCTGAAAGTACAGGACGATACGGTCTATGCGGACGACATCGCCCACTTAAAGCAGCTTGCCGAGTGGATGTACGAGCGTGTCGACGTGATCTGCCAGAGCTGGGATATCTCGCTGGCCATTCCTGATGGTGAGTCGATGAGTTCCCACCAAAGCGAGATCCTGGCGCCCATCGCGCAGGGCGGCAACAGCGCGCTGAACCAGTACGACGCCAATGTGGGCTCCTGGAAGCCGCAGCAGCGTTCCTAAAATTAGTTCGCCATAGTCGGCATAACCTACGTGCGCAATTGATGTAAGCGCATGCTTATTGCTACAATTCGTACAAATATGCTTTAAACGCACGAGGAAGGAACCACATGTTTGGTTTTAAGAAAGAGCTCTACACGCCCGAGTATCAGCTTGCCGGCGACGAGTGCGCCGTTATCGAGACGTCGAAGGGTACCATCAAGGTCAAGTTTGACGGTGAGGGCGCTCCCATTCATGTCGCGAACTTCTGCGAGCTTTCCACGATGGGTTTCTATGATGGCCTTAAGTTCCATCGCTATGTGCCCGGCTTTGTCATTCAGGGCGGCGACCCCAATACCCGCGATATGTCCGGCGCCGACGTCGCTGCCGGTCTTGAGGGCCCTGACGGCATGCCCGGTACCGGTGGTCCCGGCTACTGCATCAAGGGTGAGTTTGCCACCAATCCGCGCAACAGCCATGTCGATGGTGCCCTTGCCATGGCACGCTCCATGGACCCCGATTCCGCGGGTTCGCAGTTCTACTTCTGCCTGGGTGCCCAGCATAACCTCGATTCCGGTTACACCGTCTTTGGTACCACGGTCGAGGGTCTCGATGTGATTTCGCAGCTGCGTGCCGGCGACGAGATCGTCCATGTCGAGATCGTTCACGAGTAAAGGGGACTTCCTTGAATAGCCAGCTGATCCAACAGGGCCGCGCCGCTTACCGCGCGGGTGATTTTTCCGCTGCAGCCCAGATGCTTGGGGCGGCAAAAACTCCCGATGAGATTATGGGCGAGGCCGATCACCTTCGTGGCAACGCCTTGATGCACTTGGGCATGTATGCCGAGGCCGCCGAGGCCTACGCCGCTGCCCTCAATGACGGCACCTACGGCAAGCGCGGCGCGCTGCTCACCAACCGCGGCAAGGCACTCGCCGCCGTGGGCGACTACACGACGGCCGCCCAGGCGTTCTCTGCTGCTACGCAGGATGCTTCCTATGCCACGCCGTTCAAGGCCTATCTGGGCCTGGGTAACGCGCTGTTCCAGTCGGGCGACTATGCCAACGCGGGTACTGCCTTCCGTCAGGCTGCCATCGACGGCGCCAATCCGGCTCCTGCCGCCGCACTGGGCGAGCTTGGTCGTTGCTTCATTAAGCTCGGCCGTCCGGCGGATGCCGTGGAGACCTACCGCACGGCTATCGACTTTGCCGGCCCCCGCGACGACACGCGTGCGCTCAACGCCGGCATGGGTCAGGCGCTTTCTGCCGCCGGCCGTCCCTCCGACGCACTCGACGCCTTTAACGCCGCTACTGCCGATGGCATCTACCAGCTCACTTCCGAGCAGGCCGATGAGCTTGCCCGCGTGCATGATTCGCTTGCCGCGCTGTCTGCCCAGACGGCTATGGCCACGGCTCCGGCGCCCGCGATGGACGCTCCTGCCGTCGATCCGCTCGATCCTACGGGCGCGACCGGTCAGTTTATGCCCGATCCCTCGGACACCGGCTTCTTTACGCTGTCCGAGTCCGAGATGGTCCAGCAGGACCGTCAGGATCGTAAGCAGGCCAAGGTCCGTCGTCGCCATCGCCACACGGGTCTCAAAGTCTTCATCGTGCTGCTTCTGCTCATTTTGATTGCTGCGGGCGGTCTGGGCTTTGCCTACACGCGCGGCTTTGGCTTCCCCTCGCAGGAGTCGGTTATCACCGATCTGTTCCAGGCTGCCGGCGACGGTGACACCGCAAAGGCCGAGTCTTGCCTGGCCTCGAGCCTGTCCGAGGACGCCAAGTCGATGATCATCTCCTCGATTCCGCAGGGCGCCACCGTGTCCGTCGAGGGCATGGATCAGTCCATGACCGAGACGACCGCCAAGGTCAAGGCTTCGCTGTCCAAGGGCGGCGAGCAGGAGTACACCGTCAAATTCGTGCGCTCCGACAATCATATCGGCTGGGCCGTTTCCTCGCTCGATATGGATTTCTCGGCTGCTGACAACCAGTAGTGACCTTATGGGATTTAGCTTTGCCCGGCGCTTCACCGCAAGTGAGGTGCCGGGCTTGCGCTAGTATCATGAGCTAGTAGTTTTCCAGCAATCATCCAACACATCAGGAGTTGCGTTGTTTTCTTTGATGGATATGTTCTTCGGTAGCTATGCGGGCGATCTTGCCATCGACCTCGGCACCGCAAATACGCTTGTCTCCGTGCGCGGCAAGGGCATCGTCATTCGCGAGCCCTCTGTCGTCGCCATCGATAAGAACGACGAGCGCATCCTGGCGGTCGGTATCGAGGCAAAGCGCATGCTCGGCCGTACGCCCGGCAACATCGTGGCCGTTCGTCCCCTGAAGGACGGCGTCATCGCCGACTTCGATGTTACCGAGGCTATGCTTCGCTATTTTATCGACAAGGCGTCCGAGAAGCGCTATCCGTGGACCCCGCGTCCGCGCGTTGTCGTCTGCGTTCCCTCCGGCGTCACGTCGGTCGAGAAGCGTGCTGTCTTTGAGGCCACTATCCAGGCTGGCGCTCGCCAGGCCTACCTGATCGAGGAGCCCATGGCTGCCGCTATCGGCGCCGATCTGCCCGTCGAGGAACCCACCGGCTCCATGGTCATCGACATCGGTGGCGGTACCACCGAGGTTGCCGTTATCGCTATGGGTGGCATCGTCGTCTCGCAGTCCATCCGTATTGCCGGCGACGAGTTCGATCAGGCCATCCTCACGCACGTTCGCGATGCCTACAACCTTGCCATCGGCGAGCGTACGGCAGAGGACATCAAGATCAAGGTCGGCTCCGCCGTGCCGCTCAAGGACGAGCTCGACGTCGAGGTCAACGGCCGCGACGTGATCACCGGTCTGCCCAAGACCGTGCGCATCGAGAGCGAGGAGATTCGTCGCGCGCTCAACAAGCCGCTCGACGAGATGGCCAAGGCCGTCAAGGACGCACTCGACGCTACGCCTCCCGATCTTGCCTCGGACCTTATGTACTACGGTATTTTGCTGACTGGTGGCGGCGCGCTGCTGCGCGGTCTCGACGTGCGCCTGCGCGATGAGACCGGTGTTTCGGTCAACGTCAGCCCCACGGCGCTCGATAACGTCGTTAACGGCTGTGCCCGCGTGCTCGAGGCCAATGCGTTTGATGGCGGCTTCGTCCAGACCAATGCTTAATTTCCAAAAGGTGGATTCCATTTGGCACGATCTTCGGGTTTCTCCACAAATCTGAATACCAAGCGACAATCAACGGGTATGCGCCCGTTGATTGTTTTCAGCCTGATTTCGGTGTTGCTGCTCACGTTTTACATCCGCGAGGGCGAGGCAGGACCGATTCATGCCGTGCGTTCGGGCGTGACGACGATTACCTCGCCGGTGCGCTTTGTGGGCTCGGCTGTGGCGGCCCCCTTCAATGCGATCGGCAACGTGTTCTCTAACCTTACGGCGTCGCAGGACACGCTTGACGAGCTTAAGAAGCAAAACGAGGAGCTGACCTCTAAGGTTGCTGAGCTCTCCGAGGCTCAAAAGACCGCCGAGCGTCTGGAGGGGCTGGTCGGCCTGCAGTCGACCTACAACCTCAAATCGACCGCTGCTCGTATCGTTGGTGCCTCGGGCGATGCCTGGACCTCGACCGTAACCATCGACAAGGGCTCTGCCGACGGCCTTACCATCAACATGCCCGTGACGAGTTCTGCCGGTGTTATCGGTCAGATTATCGAGGTATCGGCCAAGACCTCTACCGTGCGCCTTATTGGCGACGAGAACTCGGGTGTGTCCGCCATGGTACAGGACACGCGCGCCCAGGGCATGCTGCAGGGTCAGGCTGACGGCACGCTGCGTCTTGAGTACGTGAGCGTCGACTCCGATGTTAAGGTTGGCGACATCATCGTGACCTCGGGCATTGGCGGTGTATTCCCCAAGGGTCTACCGCTCGGCACCGTCTCGTCGGTTGAGAAGTCGGCAAACGACGTGTACTACACCATTGTGGTGCGCGCTCAGACCACGGCCGAGAACAACGAGGAAGTGCTGGTCATCACCTCGCTGACCGACGAACAGTCGGCTTCGGATGAGGACGTGAGCACCGCTAATAGCACGCCGCAGGGAACGTCGCGCGACGCTGCGACCAAGACGAAGGACGAGAGTTCGGATGACAGTTCCGACGCGTCCGAGACGACCGATTCCGGCTCGAGCGAATAGGGGGCATGTCCATGGATCTACACGAGCAGGGGATGAGCTCCCGTACGTTTGTAATCGCCGCCATCGTGTGCGTGCTGCTGCAGGCAGGCCTGGCACCGCAGATCTCCATTGCGGGCGGTCGCGTCAACTTCATGATTATCCTGGTGTGCCTAAGCGTGTTCTCGGGCGACCCGACCCGTGCCGTCGTGTGCGGTTTTTGCAGCGGCTTGTTCTATGACCTGTCCGCTGCCGTGCCGGTGGGCGTTATGTCGCTCCTGCTGACCGTGGGTTCTTTTGCCCTGGTGCACAGCGCCGTCGGTCAGACGGGCGGTACCCCGAGTGCGCGCGGCGTCACTGTGGGCGCCTTCGCGCTCGTCATTAATGTGATCTACAGCATCGTCTTGCTGTTTATGGGTTTGGAGACGAGCTTTGTCGTGGCGATCTTCGGCCATGCGCTGCCGTCCTCGATCCTGACGGGTCTGGTTGCCATTCCGTTTTTGATGTCCGGCGTCGTGCCGCAGTCCGGCTATGGATTCTCCGCACGTGGCGGACGCCAGACGGGTATGCGCTTTAAGCCCAAGACCCGTAAGCTCAAATAGGGGAGGCCCGTAGATGTCTTCCCAGATGACGGTTATTATCGCCGGTATCGTGCTGGTTGTGGCCATCGTGGTCGCGCTGGTCATCATGCGTCGTGGCGATTCCCGTTTTACCTACGATACGCAGCATGGAACGGCCCCGCGCGCCACCGAGGGCGAGGGCAATACCGCGGTGACCGCCTTTAAGGGCCGCTTTTCCATCCTCACCACGGGTGTGGGCGCGATGTTTGCGGCGCTCGCCGTCAAGCTGTGGGGCATGCAGATGGTCTCATCTGACTATTACGAGAAGCAGGCCAATAGTAATCAGACTCGCACCGTTACAACACCCGCTGTGCGCGGTCGCATCCTCGACCGCAATGGCGTGGCGCTTGTCCAGAACCGTCCCTCACTTGCTGTCGTGGCCTACCGCGACCTTGCCGAGGATGAGGTTCTGGTTCGCCATCTTGCCAACGTGCTCGGTATGCCCTACGTGGCGGTGCTGCGCAATATTCAGGACAATTCCGAGGGCGCTCAGAGCCTGCATACCATCGCGACGGACGTCCGTCGCTCCACGGTTGCCTATATTCAGGAGCACGCCGGCGAGTTCCCGGGCGTCAAGATTGCCGAGCGTACCGAGCGCCAGTATCCATATGGCGAGACGGCATGCCATATCTTGGGCTATACCGGCACCATTACCTCCGAGCAGCTCGAGGCCCAGAATAAGAAAACCTCTGGTGATGATGATGCTTCTGCTGGCCGGATTACGTACCAGTCGGGCGATATCGTGGGCCAGGCGGGCGTTGAGAGCTACTACGAAAACCTGCTGCAGGGTATTCGTGGCGAGCAGACCGTCAAGGTCGATGCCTCGGGCAATGTAACCGGTCAGGCCGGCGCCGTGCCCGCGAAGGCCGGCTCCGACATTAAGCTCACGCTCGACCTTAAGATCCAACAGGCCTGTGAGACGGCGCTGGCGAGTGCTATCGAGCTTGCCAAGACCACTGGCTACAGCAATGCCGGCAACGGCGCTGTGGTGTGTCTCGATCCCAACAATGGCGAGATCCTGGGCATGGCGAGCGAGCCCAAGTTCGATCCTTCCGTCTTTATCGGCGGCGTCTCAAATGACGTGTGGACCGAGCTCAATGATGACAAGGGTTCGCACCCGCTGCTCAACCGCGCCATTAGCGGACAGTACATGTCGGCTTCGACCATCAAGCCGCTCTCGGCACTGGCCGGTCTTGAGTTTGGAACCTACACGTCGGGGCAGACGACTAACTGCACGGGCTATTGGACGGGTCTGGGCAAGTCGTGGGGCAAGTACTGCTGGCTGCATTCCGGCCACGGCACCATGACGCTGCAGTCGGGTATCGCCAACTCGTGCGACCCCGTCTTCTACGACATGGGCAAGGCGTTCTTTTATGACGAGCAACATTCCGAGGGCCTGCAGGAGGTCTTTCGTCGCTGGGGCCTAGGTAAGACCTGCGGTATCGATCTGCCGAGTGAGGGCGCGGGTCGTATTCCCGATGCCGAGTGGAAAGAGTCGTACTTCACCGACGCCTCTGCCGAGGACCGCAAGTGGAATGCCGGCGATATGACCAACATTGCCATCGGCCAGGGCGACATCCTGGTGACGCCCCTGCAGATGGCATGCGCCTACATGGGCCTCGCCAACGGCGGTAAGCAGTACGTGCCTCACGTGTTTTTGTCTGCCGTGTCGCGCGATGGCGACGGCGATGCCTATAAGTACAACGGCAAAGGCAAGAAGAAGCGCCTGGAGGCCAAGATCAACAGCGATTCGGATTTGGCTCTTGTTCGCAACGGCATGCACGACGTGATTTACACGGCATCGACGTCCCTGGCGGCTCACTTTGGCACCCTGACGCCGCAGGTGTACGGCAAGTCCGGCACGGGCGAGAAAAGCGGCGAGGACGAATACGCGTGGTTCTGCGCCTATGCACCGGCCGATGATCCCAAGTATGTCATCGCTACTGTCCTGGAGCAGGGCGGCGGTGGTTCGGATACCGCGATGCATGTCGTGCGCGACGTGCTCGGCGTGATTTATGACGAGCCCGATACCTCTTCGGCCTCGGGCGATTCTTCGGTTCGATAGGAGGTTGCGATGGATTTTTCTCCGGCGGATCTGTTCCGTTCAACCAAGACCGGCTCTCGCAGCAGCCTGGACCGCGTCAACAAGCAACTTTCGGCCTCGCGCGGCACGTTTCGTCAAAAGGTGCATATCGGTGTGCTCGTGGCTACAGTGGCGCTCGTCGCCTACGGTGCCATCATTATCTGGTCGGCTTCGCAGTTTAAGGCTGATGCCTCGTTCTCACGCCATCTGCTGGGAATTGGCATCGGGGCGGTGCTGGCGGTGCTGGTCTGGCGTACCGACCTGCGCGGTATTTCCAATTTCTCGACGGCGTTGCTCGTCATCGACCTGATCGTGATCTTCTCGCCCAAGATTCCGGGTCTGTCCTATACGGGCGGTCTGGGCATGACGGGCTGGATCAAGATTCCCGGTATCGGCTTGACATTCCAGCCCGTTGAGCTTGCCAAGCTTATCACCATCTTCTTTATCGCCACGCTTGGCGCGCAATACAACGGCCGCATCGATACCGTTCGCGACTACGTCAAGCTCTGCGGTATGCTGTCCATCCCGTTTTTGGCCGTCGTTGCCATGGGTGACCTGGGCTCGGGCCTGGTCGTGCTGGTCTCGGGTGCCATCGTCATCTGCATGAGCGGCGCACGCCGCGAATGGGTGCTGTCGACTTTGGCCCTGCTCGTGGGCTTGGTGGCCCTCGTCCTGGCACTCGATTCGGTCTTTGATTCGTTGCTCGGCCACGATGTGCTCATCAAGCAGTATCAGATGAACCGCCTGACGGTCTTTATCGACCCCGATAATGCCGATTCGGACGATGCCTACAACCTGCAGCAGTCGCTTATCGCCGTTGGCTCGGGCGGCTTCTTTGGTAAGGGCTTGGGCCATGCGACGCAGTCGGCCGGCGGCTTTCTGCCTGAGTTCCACACCGACTTCGTCTTCGCCTTCCTGTCCGAGACCTTTGGCTTTTGCGGTTCCTTTTTGCTCCTGTGCCTCTACGTGCTGCTGATCTTTTCGACGATTCGCGTCGCCTTTAAGTGTGAGTCGCTGTTCTTGCGTCTTTCGTGTGTGGGCATCGTTGGCATGTGGGCGTTCCAGACCTTCGAAAACATCGGCATGTGCATCGGCATGATGCCGATTACCGGTATTCCGCTACCGTTTATTAGCTTCGGTTCGTCTTCGATGATGATTCAGCTGCTGACGGTGGGTATCGTACAATCCATATGGCGGCATCGTTCGGGCGCCGCGTAACCGCTGGAGGGGTTTGCTATGAAAATTCCCGTAGATAAGCTGACCCGCGCTTTTAAGATGGGCGCGTCCGTTAAGAAGGATTCCGATACGCCGGTGCGCGTCTCGGTCTATCTGGATTCGTCCGCCTCGCGCTTTCTGGCCGAGATGGTGCGTGACGCCTTTGTGCCGCAGACGACCTCGGGCATTGTGCGCGTCGAGCGTCTGGGGGAGGAGCGAATTGCTCCAAAGACCGATACCGATGTGGTACTGGTGCTCTCGTGTGGTTCCGACCGCTTGGAGAGTGCCGTGCAGGAGCTCGTGATCGCCGGCGCGCCCGTGTGCGTGCTTGCCGAGTCTGCTGTGGAGGTGCCGTTTATCGAGGAGTCCACGCCCATGCTCGGCGTGGTGGCGGCAACCGATAAGACGTATCTGCTCGAGACGCTTGCCCGCTGGATTCTCGATCGCACCGACAAGGAAACGGCTTTTGCGGCGAACTTTGCCTTTATGCGCATCGCGGCGGCCAATCGTATCATCACCTCGTGCGCGCTCACCAATATGGCGACCGGTGCGCTGGTGTTTTTGCCGGGCGCCGATTATCCCGTTATGGCGCTGGCGCAGGTGGGCATGCTCTTTGAGCTCGCTGCCGTCTTTGGACGCGGCATTAAGCCCGAGCGCGGCTACGAGGTCGCGGGCGTGCTTGCCGGCGGTCTTGTGATCCGCGCGGTCACCCGCGCGCTCGTCAAGCAGACGCCGCATATTGGGTTTGCCGTCAAGGCGCTCACTGCTGCCGCGGGCACCTATGGCATGGGCCGTGCGCTCGTTTCGCTCTACGAGCGCGATGTCGACTACAGCCGTGCCAACGAGGTGGTCACTGCCACGTTCTCCCGCGTTCGCGATCTGGTGACCACGGTCGCGGGCGCTACCCGTCCTATGGCGTCCTATCAGGACGCATCAGATCTCGCTGCTTAGGGGTTTTCCGTTGCGCGTTGCATACCAAGATTGTTTTCATTTAATTGAGCCGTTGCTCGCCAAGGTCGAGAAGCCGAGTCGCTATATCGATCACGAGTGGGGTACGCTTTCCAAGGCCGATGCCGACTACCGTTGCTGCCTGATCTATCCGGATGTGTACGAGGTCGGTCTGCCCAACCAGGGTATCGCCATCCTCTACAACATCCTTAACCAGGCCGAGGGCATCTCCTGCGAGCGTGGCTATGTGCCGTGGCCCGATATGGGTGACGCCATGCGCGAGGCGGGCATTCCGCTGCTCTCGCTCGAGGGTGCAGCGCCGGTCGCTTCGTTTGATATCGTCGGTCTGCATGTGCCGCACGAGATGGCGGTGACGAACTTTCTCGAGGCACTCGACCTCGCTGGCATTCCACTGTTGGCGGCCGACCGAGGCGAAGACGACCCCATCATCATCGCCGGCGGCCCCTCGGTGTACAACCCCGAGCCGTATGCGGCCTTCTTCGATGTTATCCTCATCGGCGAGGGCGAGGAGTCGCTGCTCGAGACCTGCCAGCTGCATCGCCGCCTGCGTGACGAAGGAGTCCCGCGCGCGCAGATTGTCGAGCAGCTTGCATCCATTGCCGGCAACTACGTGCCGTCGCTCTATGAGGTTCGTCACGACGAGCCCTGCTCGCCGCATGGCTACACCGTGCCGCGTGAGGGCAAGGATGCGCCGACCGTGGTCTACAAGCGCGTCGTCGAGGATTTCGGCGCCACGAATCCGCTGTCGCAGTCGTGCGTGCCCTATGCGCAGCTTGTCCACGACCGCCTGTCTATCGAGATCCTGCGCGGCTGCGCCCGCGGCTGTCGTTTTTGCCAGGCTGGCATGACGTATCGTCCGGTGCGCGAGCGCTCGGCCGACCAGATCGTCTCGTCGGTGATTCAGGGTCTGGAAAAGACCGGCTATGACGAGGTGTCGCTGACCTCGCTCTCCACGACCGACCACTCCTGCATTCGCGACGTGCTCGGCAGGCTCAACCGTCGCCTGGAGGATACGGGTATTCGCGTGTCTATTCCGTCGCAGCGCCTGGATTCGTTTGGCGTGGATATGGCCGAGTCGGTCGCCGGCGAGAAGAAGGGCGGCCTGACGTTCGCGCCCGAGGCCGGCAGCCAGCGCATGCGCGACATCATTAACAAGAACGTGACCGAGGAGGACCTGGACCGTGCGGCCAAGGCGGCCTTCGAGGCCGGCTGGAACCGCATGAAGCTCTACTTTATGATGGGCCTTCCCGGCGAGCGCGATGAGGACATCGTGGCCATCGCCAATCTGGCCGATCACGTGCTCGAGCTCGGCCGCTCCGTGGTTCCCAAGGCGCGCCGCGGCTCCATCTCGGTATCCATCTCGGTGTCGGTGTTTATCCCCAAGGCCGCCACGCCGTTCCAATGGTGCCCGCAGCTCGATTACGACGACGTCAAGCGTCGCCAAAAGCTGCTCATCACGAGCGTGCGCAACCGCGCCGTACGCGTGCACTACCACGATGCCGAGACCTCGCTCGTCGAGGCCGCACTGTCCCGCGCCGGTCGCGACATGACGCCGGTCATCATCGACGCCTGGCGTGCGGGCTCGCGTTTTGACGCCTGGGTGGAGCATTTTTCGCTCGACAACTGGAAGTCGGCCGCGGCCAAAAACGGCATCGACCTCAACGAGCTCGTGCACCTGCCCTACGAACTGGACTGGCGCCTGCCCTGGGAGCACGTGAGCCCCGGCTGCTCGCGCGGCTTCCTCGAGCGCGAATACCGCCGCTCGTTGGAGGGCGTCACGACCCCCGACTGCACCCGCACGTCGTGCACCGGCTGCGGAATCTGCCCCACGCTCCATGCCAAGAACGTATTGGTGGGTGATCGCGCATGAGTGAGCGCCTGACCGACAACCCCACGCTCTTTAGACTTCGTGTTCGCTATGGCAAGCGCGATCGCCTTAAGTACCTGGGCCATCTCGAAGTGATCCATACCATTGAGCGCATCGTGCGCCGTGCGGGACTTCCCTATGCCGTCACGCAGGGCTTCTCTCCGCACATGCGCGTGGGCTTCTCTTCGGCGCTACCGGTTGGTACGTCGTCGACCTGCGAGTGGTATGACCTGTTTATGACCGAGTTCGTGGCGCTCGACGAGGCGTTTGAGCGCCTGGCTGCGGCGTCTCCGGCCGATCTGGCGCCCATCGAGGCGGCGTACATCGACGTGCGCACGCCGGCATTGACGGCGCAGCTCACGCGCCTGTCGTATCGCATCGACTTACACCTGGATCCCGAGGCGCCCGTAAGCGCCGACGAGGTGCGTCGTGCGATCGACACGCTGCGCGCGGATCATGGCATCGACTACGCGCGCGGCAAAAAGAGCAAGCGCTTGGATTTGGATCACACGCTCGTTGGCTATGAGCTCACGGCGGGGGAGCGCCCGGACCATTTGGTTCTCATGCTCGACACCCATGCCGACAACGAGGGCTCTATGCGTCCGGAAATTTTGCTTTCTGCTGCTGATGTTTTGTTGCAGGGCTTGACCCCGGGCGTGGATGCACCTATTGTTTCCACCGGTATGCAAGACCTCGTGACCATCTGCTCCTACGATGTCGAGCGTCAGAATCAAGCATGCGAGGACGACGAGGGCCGACTCGTCAGCCCCATACCTGTGCGAACTTGTGGATTTGCTCCACATACTCGTTGACGGGGGTATTTTCGCCTGCTACTATATTCGGCTGTTGCACTAACTGATGCATGAAGGGCAAGTAAACATGTACGCAATCGTTAACACGGGCGGCAAGCAGTACAAGGTCGCCACCGACGATGTCATCACCGTCGAGAAGATCGAGGGCAATGAGGGCGACAAGGTCACCCTGCCGGTTATCTTCCTCAACGATGGTAAGAAGATCGTCACCGATCCCGACAAGCTGGCCAAGGCCAAGGTTACCGCTCAGATCGTTGAGCAGTTCAAGGGCGAGAAGCAGCTGGTCTTCAAGTTCCACAAGCGTAAGCGCTATCGTCGTCTGAAGGGTCACCGTCAGCAGCTCACCAAGCTGAAGATCGTGAAGGTCCAGGCTACGTCCCGCGCCAAGAAGGCTGTCAAGGCAGAGGCCGAGGCTGTTGCCGAGGCTCCCGTCGCCGAGTAGATTACACTCGTAACGAAAGAGTAGGTATACACAATGGCACACAAAAAAGGACTCGGTTCCTCCCGTAATGGCCGTGACTCCCGCGGTCAGCGCCTTGGCACGAAGCGCTATGCCGGCCAGACGGTAACCACGGGCACGATTCTCGTCCGTCAGCACGGCACGCACATCCACCCGGGTGAGAACGTTGGCCGTGGTAAGGACGACACGCTGTTCGCGCTGGTCGACGGTACCGTTGAGTTCCACAAGGGTATCAAGCACAGGGTCAGCGTACGCCCGCTCGCGAACGCGTAATTCACCCTTCATAGAGCACATATGTGGGAGGCACTTGAGTTTTAGGATTCAAGGGTCTCCCTCTTTTTTGTAGGAGGCGATTCTGTTGTCACAGTTCACCGATATCAGCCGCATTAACGTGTGCGGCGGCGACGGCGGAGCCGGATGCATGTCGTTTAGGCGCGAGGCATTTGTCCCCAAGGGCGGCCCCGATGGCGGCGACGGCGGTCGTGGCGGCAATGTCGTCATCCAGGCCGATGCTCAGCTGTCTTCGCTGATCGATTACCGCTTTAAGCATCACTTCCGCGCCGAGCGCGGCACGCACGGGCAGGGTGCCCGTCGTAACGGTAAGAGCGGCGAGGACCTGATTCTCAAGGTCCCTATGGGTACCGTGGTGCGCGAGCTCGATCCCGAGACGCAGACCCCGATGTTCGAGATTGCCGACCTGGTCCACGACGGCGAGCGCGTCGTCGTGGCGCCCGGCGGTGCCGGTGGCCTGGGCAACACGCACTTTGTGACGTCGGTGCGCCGCGCGCCCGCGTTCGCTCAGCTGGGCGAACCGGCCGAGGAGCACTGGATCGAGCTCGAGATGAAGCTCATGGCCGATGCCGCGCTCGTGGGCTTCCCCTCGGTGGGTAAGTCATCGCTCATTGCGCGCATGAGTGCCGCTCGCCCCAAGATTGCTGACTACCCGTTTACCACGCTCGTGCCGAACCTCGGCATGGTGCGTGCCGGCGAATATTCTTACGTCGTTGCCGACGTCCCCGGTCTTATCGAGGGCGCGAGCGAGGGCAAGGGCCTGGGTCACCAGTTCCTGCGCCACATTGAGCGTACGGCCCTGATCATGCATGTCGTCGACATGACGGGCGGTTTTGAGGATCGCGATCCGGTTGAGGACTATCGCATCATCAACCGCGAGCTCGAGCAGTATGGCGCCGAGCTTTCGGAGCGTCCGCAGATCGTCGTTGCCAACAAGTGCGACGCGCCGGGCACGGCCGACAAGATTGCCGACCTCAAGCGCGCAGCGCTCGACGATGGACATATGTTCTTTGCCGTGTCTGCTGTTACGGGCGCCGGCCTCAACACGCTGATGCTTGCCGTGGGCGAGCAGGTGGCTAAGCTGCGCGCCGAGCTGTCGGTCTCCGATGAGCCGGTCGTTCTGCGCGACGATGAGTGGGAGCGCCGTCGCCTGCAGCGTGAGAAGCGTTTCCGCATTGTTCAGGAAGAGCCCGGTGCCTTCCGCGTGGTCGGTCGTGCCATTGAGCGTATGGTCATCCAGACCGACTGGGAAAACGAGGAAGCCGTCATCTACCTGCAGCATAAGTTTGCTCGTATGGGAGTTGACGACGCGCTCGAGAAGGCCGGTTGCCGTGCGGGCGACGAGGTCCGCATTTGCCAGCGTGCCTTTGACTTTGAGGGCGCTGAGGACTTCTCGGAGTACGAGGATCTCGAGGACGCAGGCGAGGACGTTGCCGTTGAGGCCATTGACGTGGCCGACGTTGCGGATGAGGGTGTCGAGGTTGTCGATGCGGCGGATGCCGAGGACGATGCCGAGACCTCGGAGGGCGAGTAAGCCATGTCGCTGCGCGGTGGAATCGGTTTGCCCGAGCTGCCCATAAAAGAGGGCAAAGAGTTTCGGCTTGGCATTATGGGCGGCACCTTTGACCCGATTCATTACGGGCACCTGGTGACTGCCGAGCAGGCGCGCGAGTCGCTCGACTTGGACGCTGTGCTCTTTATGCCGGCGGGCTCTCCCGCCTTTAAGCTTGACAAGCCGGTGACGCCTGCCGAGGACCGTTATGCCATGACGGTCCTCGCCACCGCCGCGAACCCGGCCTTTTTGGCGAGCCGGTTCGAGATTGACCGTCCGGGCGTAACCTATACGGCCGATACGCTTCATGCCCTTCGCGACTTTTACCCGCCGCAGGTAAAGCTCTACTTTATTACGGGCGCCGACGCGATTATCGATATCGTGACCTGGCATGATGCCGAACGAATCGCTGAGCTTGCTACCTTTATTGCGGCGACACGACCGGGCTTTGATATCGATACGGCGCGTGCCCGAATCAAAGAGTCGGGGCTGCCGTTCGACGTGCGCTATATTCAGATTCCGGCGCTAGCGATCAGCTCGACGAACATTCGTAAGCGAGTTGCCCGCGGCATGAGCGTGCGCTATCTTACGAGCGAGTCCGTGCTCGGCTACATTCGCAAGCGCAGGCTATATGCCGATTTGGGCCAAGAAGATTTTGAGTGATGGGGGTCTACGTTGTCGGTAGAGGATCAGTTTGAGGGCGATGAGCGCGCACTGCTCAAGCGCATTCAAGAGCTGCTCGATGTTCGCATGAAAGATAAACGCAAGCGCTATGTGCATTCGCTGGGTGTTGCCGAGACCGCACTTCATCTGGCCGAGGTCTACGGCGTTGACCGCTTTGATGCCGCTGCCGCCGGCTTAATTCACGACTGGGACAAGGTGCTTTCCGATGACGAGCTCGTGGCCCGCGCGCTTCACTATGGCATCAAGGTTGCCGGCTCTCCTTCCGCCGCGACGCCGCTTTTGCATGGCCCTGTTGCCGCCTATGAGCTTCCGCAGCTTTTTCCCGAGCTGTCACCGGCCGTTTTCCAGGCTGTCGACCGTCACACCGTGGGTGCCTGCGACATGACGCCGCTCGATATGGTGGTCTTTGTGGCAGATGCCATCGAGCCCAACCGCCACGGCGACTATGCCCATGCGCTGCGCAAGATGGTGGGGAAGTCCTCGCTCGACGAGTTGTTCTTCTCCTGTTTTGCGCAGGGTCTGGTCTATGTGATCCAGTCCGGGCGCTATCTTTATCCCACGGCTATTACGATTTACAACCATTACGCCCAGCTGCGCTAGCTCGGGTGTGTCTAGAAAGAGGTATTCCATGGCCGACGAGACCATGACTGACGAGCAGATTCTTGAAGGTGTGGAGCACAAGAGTTTCGTTGCCACGTCCGACCGCACCGCCGCCTCGCTGTCCGCGAGCGGTGTCGCCGCCGAGGATGTCGCCCGCGCCGCCGCGCAGGCCGCCTACGACAAAAAGGGCGAGGACGTGCAGGTGCTCGACCTGACCGAGCTTTCCGACGTGTGCGACTACTTTGTGCTTGCCACCGGTACCAACAACCGCCAGGTTGATTCGATTGTCGACGAGATCGAGGAGAAGGTCGCCGAGGCTTGCGGCGAGCATCCGTTCTCCATCGAGGGCCGCGAGCAGAAGACCTGGATGCTCATGGACTATGGCTCGGTCGTCGTCCACGTCTTCACTCCCGAAGCCCGCGACTTCTACCGCCTCGAGAAACTCTGGGGAGACGCCCCCCAGCTCCCCCTCAACCTCCTCTAGTAGCTCATTTGAGACGGGGTTAGCTACCCTCACGCATATCGCCGGGCAGTTGCGGTTTTCCGCACCTGCCCCGCTTTCTTTTTGCCCAAAGGCGGTTAATCGTTGAAACGGGATTGGCGGCCGAAGGAAAGGGCGGTGTCGCCGAATTTGTCTCGGACGGCGTCGATGGCGACGGAGAGGTCGCGGCGGTCGCTGGATTGGGCTCCGCGGTCATCGATCTCGCAGAACAGGTCAGTCTGGATGCCGCCTTGGTGGTCGAAGTCGCTCATGCCGATGCCGGCTAAGCGAACATGCATGCCTTCTTGCCAGATGTTGTCGAGCAGTTCGAGTGCAACCGCCACGAAGATGTTCTCATCGTCGGTTGGATGAGGCAGCCGGCGCTGTGCCGTACGCCCGCTTCCATACGAATACTTGAGCTTGAGCGTTACCGTGGCACCCGTCAGCCCCTGACGGCGCAGACGGCGTCCCACCGACTCACCCAGCACTGCAATCGCCGCCTCAATATCCCCACGCTCAGTCAAATCTTTCGCAAAGGTGCGTTCATTACTGACCGACTTGACCTCACGCTCCTCATCGAGACTCGTGACTTCGGAGATTTCGAGTCCCAGCGCACGCTGGCGCATGCGTTCGCCGTTGACGCCAAAAATAGAGGCCAAGGTGGATTCCGGTGCACGTGATAGCTCGCCGAGGGTGTAGATGCGCATGCGGCGCAGTCGCTCCTCGGCCGAGCGCCCGATGCCGCTCATGGCAGATACCGGCAGCGCGGCCAAAAAGCGCTGCTCGGTTCCGGGGCGCACGATGGTCAGCCCAAACGGCTTATCCCGCTCGCTTGCGATCTTTGCGACCGTCTTGTTGCAGCCCACGCCAATGGAGCACGTCACTCCCAGCGCTGCCACGCGGTCGCTTATACGCCGCGCAACCAGCAGCGGGTCTTCGGGCGCAAAGCGACCCGGTGTGATATCGATAAAGGCTTCGTCGATGGATACGCGCTCAACGCGCGGGGTCTCGTCAGCGAGAATTGCCATGACCTGCGCGCTCACCTCGCGGTAGCGATCAAAGTGCCCGTGCGTCCAAATGGCTTGCGGGCACAAGCGCCGCGCCTCGGCCGAGGCCATGGCAGAGTGCACGCCAAAGCGACGCGCCTCATACGAACACGTGGACACGACGCCACGCGAATCGGCATTGCCACCCACGATGAGCGGCTTTCCGCGCCATTCGGGATGGTCGAGCATCTCCACGCTCGCAAAAAACGCATCGAGGTCCATCAGGCCCACCGCCGGACCCGTCCAGGGAGGCGGCGTGACGCCCATGGCATCCTCATAACCGTATGTATGTTCGCGTCTTTCCATGTCATGAGTATACCGCGCAGCTCATGTGGGGTGCGTGTATGTGCTTGCAAATCCCGAATTCTTGTCTAAGATATGGATTTGCCCTCGACTACACCGAAGAAGTTGGTCTCACGGACTTCACCTGCCCGCGTCGATGGCGTATTATGTTCAACTGTTTGTTTGTAGTTGCAGCCTAAAGCTGCTTGGTTGGAGGAGTTTCCTTTGGCAGTCAAGATTCGCCTTGCTCGTCACGGCGCTAAGAAGCGTCCGTACTACCGTGTCGTCGTCGCCGATTCCCGCGCCCCGCGTGACGGTCGTATCATCGAGGAGGTTGGCCGCTACAACCCGATGACCGCCCCCAAGACCATCAACCTCGACCTCGAGAAGATCGCCGACTGGCAGTCAAAGGGCGCTCAGCTCACCGACGCCGTCGCCGCTCTGGTCAAGGCCGCCAACGAGGGCGAGAAGACCGAGACCGTCGTCAAGAAGTCCAAGAAGCAGCTCGCCAAAGAGGCTGAGGCCGCTAAGGCTGCCGCTGAGGCCGCTGAGGGTGCCGAGGAGTAAATCGTGCCTGAGGTTGACGCTGCACAGCTCGAGGGTGAGGCAATGCTCTCAGATCGCATCGCCGATCTCGTCGAATATCTCGTTGTTCAGATCGTCGACGACCCGGATTCCGTGAGCCTTGAGGTCATCGATGGTGACGACGCCTCTACGATTGAGGTTTCGGTCGCCGAGGATGATGTCGCTAAGGTCATCGGCCGTCGTGGCCGTACCATCAAGGCCATTCGCACGCTCGCCCGTGCACTGGCCGCTCGCCTCGACACTGCTGTCGAGGTAGAGGTTCTGGGCTAGGACCTTGAGGTCCCAGTACAAAAACATCGCCCGTGTGGTCAAGCCGCACGGAAGGAAGGGGGAGGTCCTCGCGCAGCCGCTGCGGGGGCTTCCTTCTGTATTAGAGCCGGGTATGCGCGTCGCCCTGACGCCGCCGGCGCTCAAGCGCGACCGCTTTTGCACGGTCGTGTCCGTCACCGATACGGGCGATGGCGATCTGGTCTCGTTTGAGGGCATTGACGACTTGACGGCCGCCGAGGGCATCACGGGATGCTACGTGCTGGCAAATCGTGACGACTTTGAGCTCGATTCGCTCGACGCTGCCTATACCGACCTGATGGGTCGCGAGGTGGTCGACGAGCGCTTCGGTTCGCTCGGTACGATCGTCGAGATCATGTCGACGCCCGCCAACGATGTTTGGGTTGTCGAGGGTGATCGGTACGGCGAGGTGCTGATTCCCGTGATCGAGCAGGTCGTGCTCGATCTTCCCGACACAGGAACAATTTCCGTCCACGTTATGGACGGCCTGATCGATATGGACAAGTAGGGAGGACAACATGCTGATCGAGACCCTTTCGGTCTTTCCCGAGATGTTTGAGCCCGTCATGTCCACATCGATCTTGGGCCGCGCCCGCAAGGCCGGCCTTTTTGATTTTAAGGCGTATAACCTGCGCGACTGGACGCACGACCGCCATCGTACCGTCGATGACGAGCCGTACGGCGGCGGGCAGGGCATGCTCATGAAGGTCGAGCCTATCGCCGAGGCCATCGAGGCCATTAGCGCAGAGGGTCCCAAGCCCACTGTGGTGTTCTTTACCCCCTGTGGCGAGCCCTTTACGCAGCATGTGGCCGAGCGCCTGCTCAAAAGTGAGCGCCTGCTGTTTGTGTGCAGTCGCTACGAGGGCGTCGACGAGCGCGCGTATGCGTATGCCGATGAGCGTCTGTCGATCGGCGACTACGTGCTTACGGGCGGCGAGCTTCCCGCTATGGTCGTTGCCGATGCCGTCGTACGCCTGATTCCCGGCGCCCTGGGCGACGAGATGAGCAACGTCGACGAGTCGTTCTCGACCGCCGAGGACGGAGGACTGCTCGAGTACGCGCAGTACACCCGTCCTGCCGAGTTCAACGGCGAGGGCGTGCCTCCAGTGCTCGTGAGTGGCGATCATGCCAAGGTCGATGCCTGGCGTCGCAAGAACGCCATCGAGCGCACCTGCCGCTGGCGTCCCGATCTGATCGAGACGGCGCGCCTTACGCCCCAGGAGCGCGCTTACGCGCAGGAGATTTTGGACGCTGCGTATTCGCAGAGCGAGGAGTGAGAATGGTTCCATCGCAGCATTCCGCGTTGAGGGGCGCTTTTGAGTGGATCGCGGTCATCGCGATCGCGCTCGTGGCCACCTTCCTGATCCGCACCTTTGTGGTCGAGCCCTTTGTGGTGCCCACCGGCTCCATGGAGTCCACGATCGAGATTGGCGACCAGATCCTGGCACAAAAGGTGAGCCTCGAGCTCGGTCAACCCGTCAAGCAGGGTGATATCGTGGTGTTTCACAACCCCGATGGCACCTCCGAGCATGATGTTCTTGTCAAGCGTGTTATTGCCACGGCCGGCCAGACGGTCGACCTGCAGGACGGCAAGGTCGTCGTCGACGGCCAGGCGCTCGATGAGGACTATACGACCGGCATGAGCTGGCCGCTTTCGGTCCAAGCCCCCGGCGCTCAGGTGAGCTATCCCTACACCGTCCCTGACGACTGTGTGTGGGTGATGGGCGACAACCGCGAGAACTCTGCTGACTCCCGCTACTTTGGCCCGGTCGACCGCTCCGACTTGATCGCCGTGGCGCTTGTACGCTACTGGCCGCTCAACCGTATCGGCGCTATCGACTAAAAACCGCTATAGTACAGTACCTAACCGTGTAATCGTTTCGACGAGGGGATATTAGAGGCATGAACGCTTCATCGCTTTCCTTCCAAGACATCATCCTGCGCCTCCAGCAGTACTGGGGCGAGCAGGGCTGCGTCATCATGCAGCCCTATGACTCCGAGGTCGGTGCCGGTACCTTCCATACCGCGACCACGCTGCGCTCGCTCGGTCCCGCCGAGTGGCGCACCTGCTATGCACAGCCCTGCCGCCGTCCCGCCGACGGCCGCTACGGCGAGAACCCCAACCGCATGCAGCACTACTATCAGTTCCAGGTGCTCATCAAGCCCTCGCCGGTCAACGCCCAGGAGCTCTACCTGGGTTCGCTGGCCGCCATTGGCCTGGACCCCAACGACCATGACGTCCGCTTTGTCGAGGACGACTGGGAGAGCCCGACGCTCGGCGCCTGGGGCCTTGGCTGGGAGGTCTGGCTCAATGGCATGGAGGTCACGCAGTTTACGTACTTCCAGCAGGTGGGCGGCATCGAGGTCGACCCCGTGCCCGTCGAGATCACCTACGGCCTGGAGCGTATCGCCATGTACGCCCAGGGCGTTAACTCGGTCTACGACCTGGTGTGGAGCTACCTGCCCGACGGCACGCCCATGACCTATGGCGACGTGTTCCTTGAGAACGAACGCGAGTTCAGTGCCTATAACTTTGAGGTCGCCAACGTCGAGATGATGCGTCAGAAGTTTGACGACTACGAGGCCGAGTGCCATTCCTGCCTGGAGCGCAAGCTGCCGCTGCCGGCATATGACTGCGTCATGAAGTGCAGCCACGCTTTCAACCTGCTCGATGCTCGCGGCGCCCTGTCCGCGGTCGAGCGTGCCAACTACATCCTGCGCGTCCGCGCCGTCGCCAAGGCGTGCTGCGAGGCCTACATGGCCGAGGTCGCCGGAGTCAACGAGAATGCCGATCAGGAAGGCGAGGTGGCGTAAGCCATGGCAGACGCTAAGGATTTCCTGTTTGAGATCGGTACGGAAGAAATGCCCTCCGCACCGCTGAACAATGCCGTCAAGCAGCTTGGCACCATGATCGCCAAGGGTCTCGACGAGGCCGGTCTGGCCCACGGCGAGGTCCGTGTGATCTCGAGCCCGCGCCGCCTGGCTGCGCTCGTTGCCGACGTCGCCACCGCGACCGACGAGGTTCACGAGGTCAAGCGCGGCCCCGCGGCCAACATCGCCTTCGATGCCGACGGTAACGCCACCAAGGCCGCCCAGGGCTTCGCCCGCAAGTGCGGTGTGGCTGCCGAGGATCTGGTCCGTCGCGAGGACACCGACGGCCGTGAGTACGTCTTTGCCGAGAAGAACATCCCTTCCGCCCCGGCCACCCCGATCCTGACGGCCCTGTGCGAGAAGACTATCGCTGGCCTGCAGTGGCCCAACTACCGCTCTCAGCGCTGGGGTCACGAGCATGCGACCTTTGTTCGTCCGGTCCGCTGGATCTGCTGCCTTCTGGGCGAGGACGTTGTGCCCGTGTCGTTTGCCGACGTGACGAGTGGCAACACCACGCGTGGTCATCGCGTGCTTGGCCCTGGCGACCATGTGGTTGCCAGCCCCGCCGTCTACGAGCAGGTGCTCGAGGACGCCGGTGTGCTTTCTGCCGAGCGTCGTCGTGAGGCCATCCTCGCCGGTATCGCCGAGGTCGAGGCTGCCCGTCCCGGCTGCCATGTCGATACGCCCAAGAAGGTCTTTGAGGAGGTCATTAACCTCTGCGAGTGGCCGACGGTGCTCGTCGGTACCTTCGATGAGGAGTTTCTCAAGGTCCCGCACGAGATTATCTGCGAGTCCATGCTCACCAACCAGCGCTACTTCCCGATCTATGACGGCGAGGGCAAGCTCACGCGTGAGTTCGTGGTCGTTTCCAACAGCAAGCCCGAGAATGCCGAGCGCGTGATTGACGGCAACGAGCGCGTCGTGCGCGCCCGTCTGGACGACGCCAAGTTCTTCTACGAGGAGGACCTGAAGATCTCCCTCGACGAGTTCCGCGAGCGTCTGGCCAAGGTCGCCTTCCAGGAGAAGCTCGGTAGCGTGCTCGCCAAGTCCGAGCGCATTGAGCAACTCGCGCTTGCCATCGCTCGCGAGGCCCATCTGGGCGCCCACCTGGCCGCCGACGCTGCTCGCGCCGCGCACCTGTGCAAGGCCGACCTGGTGTCTAACGCCGTCGTCGAGTTTACGAGCCAGCAGGGCGTGATGGGCGGTTATTACGCGACCGCGATGGGGGAGAACGACGAGGTCGCCCACGCCATTCGCGATCACTATCGTCCCCGCTTTGCCGGTGACGAGCTGCCCGAGGGCACCGCTGGCTGCATCGTGGCCTGTGCCGACAAGCTCGATACCATTGCCGGTATCTTTGCCATCGGCGAGCCCCCGACCGGCTCCTCCGACCCCTATGCGCTGCGTCGTGCCGCTATCGGCATCATCAACATCCTGCGCGACCGTCTGCCGATCGACCCCACGTCGCTTATCGACTTCGCCCTCGAGCTCTATGGCGAGCAGGGCATTGAGTTCGACGCCGCCGAGGTCGCCCAGCAGGTTCGTGACTTCTTCCATGGCCGCCTGGTGAGCATGGCCCGCGACGAAAAGATCCCGGCCGATACCGTTGCCGCCGTCTCCGCGGTGCACATCATCGCTCCGTCCGTCTTCTTCGCCCGCTGCGCCGCCCTCGACGAGGCCCGCAAGAACGACGCCGAGACGTTCGACAACCTTGCGACCGCCTATGCTCGCGCCGCGCATATCTCCAAGCCCGAGCTGGGCGTGGAGTACGACCGCAGCCTGATGGGCGAGGTCGAGCTTGCGCTCGCCGACGCCTCCGAGGCTGCTCAGACCGCTGTCGATGCCGCCCTTGCTACCGAGGATTATCCGGCCGCATTTGCTGCCCTCGCCGCCCTGCGCGCGCCCATCGACCGTTTCTTCGACGAGGTCATGGTCATGGACAAGGACGAGCAGCTCCGCGATAATCGCCTTAAGCTGCTCAACCGCTTCGAGGCCGTTTTCTCCGGCATCGCCAACATCGGTGAGCTTGCTCGTAAAAAGTAAGCCAGCCTGCGCGTAAGCGCAAAAGGAGCCCCGCATGGATTGCCCGGTCACCGCTCGTCCCACCGTTATCGTTATCTCCGACTCGCTCGGTGATACCGCTTGTGAGGTGGTGCTTGCGGCGTCCGGGCAATTTGATGAAGGGGCTTTTCGTTTGTTGCGCCTGCCCAAGGTGACCTCGGTGGAGCAGGTGGAGTCGTTTGTGGGCCCGCGCGTCGATGCCGACCATCGCGATATTGCCGTGTTTCACACCATTGTCGATCCGGCGCTTCGCGCCCGCGTGCTCGATTACCTGGGCATGCTGCATATCCGTTCGGTCGACCTGATCGGTCCGACGCTCGCCGTGCTATCGTCGCTCATCGGTGTGCCGCCCAAAGGCGTCGCGGGCGTGATTCACAGGACCGATGACCGCTATTTCCATCGTATCGAGGCCATGGAATATTTCGTTGAGCACGATGACGGGCGCGGTTGCGACGATTTGTCGGGTGCCGATATCGTGCTGCTGGGCGTATCGCGCACGTCCAAGACGCCGCTGTCGATGTATCTGGCTTATCAGGGCTACAAGGTTGCCAATGTTCCGTTGGCCCATGGCATGGAGCCGCCGAAGTCGATTTACGAGGTCGACCCGATGCGCCTGTTCGGCCTGATTTCGACCGTCGATGTGATTTCCGAAATTCGCCATAGCCGCTTGGGCGATGACTACGCTCGTGCCGTTGCCGGCTCCTATGCCGAGCCCGAGAGCGTGCGCAGCGAGCTTGAGGAAGCTCGTGCCCTCATGAAACGCCTAGGCTGCTTTGTGGTGCGTACCGACGGCAAGGCCATCGAGGAAAGCGCTGCCGAGATCATTAGCCACTTGGAGGAAATCCAAGAAGCTCGCGCCCGCCGAGCCACCAGCCGCGCCTAATATTAGTAGCATTTTGATAAAGCGATTTAGCAAAAACATCGCATCTGACCTGCTTTTTTATTGTAGTGGTATCTTCATAAGGTAACCAACTTTACCTACCGTTTACCGCCAGTTTTAGCACGTTTACCAAACCGCGTATCCTCTGCTCAAGCCCGTTCAATGCCCGCCGTATAGTTCCCTCACGGCCCGCATCCGGCGGGTCGATTCGTTACCACGGTCGTGCGCGAGAGCGCATGGAAGGGGAAGTATCGTGAGCGATTGCAAGAGGGTTTACCGTTTTGGAACCGACGCCCAGGGCACCTGTGTCACCGAGGGCGACAAGTCCATGAACTTCGTGCTTGGCGGCAAAGGCGCTAACCTTGCCGAGATGAGCCGTATCGGCCTGCCGGTTCCCGGTGGCTTTACCATTACCTGCCAGACTTGCGTCGAGTACTCTGGTGCCGGCAACGTGTGGCCCGAGGGCGCACTCGATGAGATCGTTGCCGCCGAGGCGGACCTCGAGGCCCGCTGCGGCAAGAAGCTCGGTGACGATAATGATCCGCTGCTCGTGTCGGTTCGTTCGGGCGCTCCGTTCTCCATGCCCGGTATGATGGACACGGTCCTCAACTTGGGCCTCAATGACGATTCCGTCCAGGGCCTTATCGCGCAGACGCAGAACCCGCGTTTTGCCTGGGATAGCTACCGCCGCTTTATCCAGATGTTTTCCAATGTCGTCATGGGCGTTGACGCCGACCTGTTCGAGAACGCCCTGACCCAGGCCCGTCTGGTCGCCGGCGTTCGCGTCGATTCCGAGCTTTCGGCCGAGGACCTGCAGGAACTCGTCGAGACCTTTAAGGGCATCTTCTCCGAGAACGTCGATGCCTCCCTGTATCCCGAGCTCGAGGTCGCTGACGGCAAGCCCGTTTTCCCGCACGACCCGGAGCTTCAGCTACGCCTTGCAATCCAGGCCGTCTTTAGCAGCTGGATGAACGAGCGCGCCTGCATCTATCGCAAGCAGCACGGCATTTCCGATGACCTTGGCACCGCCGTCAACGTCCAGGCCATGGCCTTTGGCAATAAGGGCGAGACCTCTGCGACGGGCGTCGCTTTTACGCGCAACCCGGCCGACGGCACCAAGGAGTTCTACGGTGATTTTTTGGTAAACGCCCAGGGCGAGGATGTCGTCGCCGGCATCCGCAACACCGAGCCCATCGCCGACCTCAAGGCCACCCCGGGCCTCGAGTCCGCAGGCAAGGAGCTCGAGCGCGTGTTCCTGACGCTCGAGGACCATTACCGCGATATGTGCGATATCGAGTTCACCATCGAGCAGGGCAAGCTCTGGATGCTCCAGACCCGCGTGGGCAAGCGTACCGCCACCGCCGCCCTGCGCATTGCCATCGAGATGGTTGAGGAGGGCCTCATCACCCGCGAGGAGGCCGTGAGCCGTATCGATCCCGCGCAGCTCGACCAACTCTTGCACCCGCAGTTCGATTCCTCCAAGAAGTACGAGGCTCTGGCTTGTGGCCTCAACGCCAGCCCCGGCGCCGCCGTGGGCGAGGTCGTGTTCTCGAGCGATGACGCCGTTGCGCGCGCAAACGAGGGTCATAAGGTTATCTTGGTCCGTTGGGAGACCAACCCCGACGACTTGAAGGGCATGGTCGCCGCCGAGGGCATCCTGACCAGCCACGGTGGCAAGACGAGCCATGCCGCTGTTATCGCCCGCGGTATGGGTACGCCCTGCGTCTGCGGCGTTGAGCGCTTCCACATCGATGCCGCCGAGAAGGTCGTGCGCATCGAGGGCAGCGACCGCGTACTGCGCGAGGGTGATGTCATCTCCATCGACGGCACCCAGGGCATCGTCGTCGACGGTCCCGTCGACCTGGTCTCCGCCGAGCTCACCGGCGATCTGGATACCATCCTGTCCTGGGCCGACGAGATTCGCCTGGACGAGACCTGTGGCCATGCCAACCATGTGCGCGTCAACGCCGACAATCCCGAGGATGCCGAGCTTGCGCTCGAGTTTGGCGCCGAGGCCATCGGCCTGTGCCGCACCGAGCACATGTTCCTGGGCGACCGCAAGAACATCATCCAGAGCTTTATCCTGTCTGACGATGAGGCCGTGAAGCAGCAGGCCCTGGCCGACCTGCTCAAGGTTCAGACCGAGGACTTCCTGGCGATGTTCAAGACCATGTCCGGTCGCGATGTGGTCGTCCGCCTGCTCGATCCGCCGCTTCATGAGTTCCTGGATAATCCTCGCGAGCTCGAGGTCGCCATCACCAAGAAGGAAGCCGCCGGCGCCAGCGAGGAAGAGCTTGCAGCCCTGCGCGCCCGCCTGCGTCGTATCGACGGCATGGTCGAGTCGAACCCCATGCTCGGCCTGCGCGGCGTTCGCCTGTCCGTCGTCTTTAGCGATCTGCCGCTCATGCAGGTTCGCGCCGTCGCCACGGCCGCTGCCCGCCTTATCAAGGAGGGCGTCGACCCGCATCCCGAGATCATGGTTCCGCTCGTTTCCATCACGGCTGAGCATGTCCAGACTCGCGACGTCATCGAGCGCGTCATCGCCGAGGTTTCCGCCGAGGAGGGCGTCGAGCTCAACATTCCCGTGGGCACGATGCTCGAGCTGCCGCGCGCCTGTATGGTCGCCGACGAGATCGCCCAGCACGCCGATTTCTTCTGCTTTGGCACCAACGACCTTACCCAGACGACCTTCGGTTTCTCGCGTGACGATGCCGAGGCTAAGTTCATCCCGCTGTACATGCATAAGAAGATCTTGAAGGACAATCCCTTCGAGACCATCGACACGGCAGTACTCGAACTGGTGCGCATGGCTGTCGAGAAGGGCCGCGCCACCAACCCCGACATGCACTTTGGCGTGTGCGGCGAGCACGGCGGCGACCCCAAGTCCATCAAGGACCTGTTTAACGTGGCCGACGTGGACTACGTGTCCTGCTCGCCCTACCGCGTGCCCCTCGCACGCCTGGCTGCCGCTCAGGCCAAGCTCGAGGCCAAGCGTTCTGCCTAACGTTTTGGGTTTAGACGCCTAGCGTAGTCCCCTTCATGTCGCCCGTCTCATTCGTGAGACGGGCGGTTATCATGTGCGGGTTTTGTCTTTTTGTCTGCGTAAAAAAATGTTCTTGCAGCAGAAACCCGCGCGTGTATACTCGAATACGTTTGTTCAACTACGTGCCGGCCAAGGTGGTACGGCACCTCTAGAAGAGTAAGGAATTGCACATGGATTACATCCGCGCAATCGAGCGTCAGCAGATCCGCGAGGACATTCCTCAGGTTCGCGTCGCCGACAACGTCAAGGTTCACTACCGCATTAAGGAAGGCGACCGCGAGCGCATCCAGGTCTTCCAGGGCGACGTCATCCGCATGGCCGGCGCCGGTGCCCGCGAGACCTTCACCGTCCGCAAGATGTCCTTCGGTGTCGGTGTTGAGCGTACCTTCCCGCTTCACAGCCCCAAGATCGCCAAGCTCGAGGTCGTTCGTCATGGTCGCGTCCGTCGCGCCAAGCTGTACTACCTCCGCGACAAGGTGGGCAAGGCTGCTCGCATCCCCGAGAAGCGCTAAGAAGATCGCAGCGCCTGTCCACTCGTTTGGACACAAGGGTCACCTTCGGGTGGCCCTTCTTTTTATCTGATTTGCATGCAAGGAGGGCCTGGTATGGCCAATATGACGAGCTCGGTTTCGGCATCGCAGGTTGCCGGTGAGTTGGCGAGCGCTACGTTTGAGGAGATTCCCGCCCTCGTGGAGCATTATCGCGAGGACCCGCGCCAGCAGGTGATCAAGGCTTGCGAACGCGCCCTTAAGCGCCATGCCAAAGAGCTTGCCGAGCGCGAGCGCGTCAATGACATGTACGAGCTTATGCATGAGCTTGGCGGCGATGGGGTGGTCGTTGGTGTCGATGAGGTGGGTCGCGGATCGGTGGCCGGTCCCCTGACGGTGTGTGCCGTGTGCCTTCCCATGGAGCCGCGCGTCTGGGGCATCAACGATTCCAAGAAGCTCACGCCTGCGCGCCGCGAGCTGCTCTCTGTGAAGATTGCCGAGGTGGCGACGGCGATCGGTTTTTGCCATATCGCGCCGAAGGATATCGATGAGATGGGCATGGCCCGCGCCATCCGCGCTGCCGTCGCGGGCGCCGTGGCCGATACGGGGCTCGAACCCGATTGTGTGCTTATGGACGGTAACCCCCTGGGCGCCGTTCCCAACGAGCGCGACGTGGTGAAGGGCGATGCCAAAATCGCCTGTATCGCCGCCGCGTCCATCATGGCCAAGGTCACGCGTGACGAGATGATGGTCGAGTACGACGCCGAGTACCCCGAGTACCATCTGGCCGAGTCGAAGGGCTATGCGAGCCCCGAGCATATCGAGGCCATTCGCAAACATGGACTTTGTCCGCTGCACCGCGTGAGCTTTTGCGGAAACTTTCTGCAGACTGAGCGCCTTTTCTAGGTCAATTGTGGAGACGGGGACCTTAAGGGTTCTATAAACCTGCTGGTAGGGGCCGTGTGCAACGCTATTGTTGCGCGCGGCCCGTTTTTGGACGGCATTTGGTCAGCTTTTGGTTTGCTTCCGGTACTTACCCGCATGAAAGGTGCCCTCATCATCGGGGCAATGCAGTGTGCGGGAAAGGAGACCCCATGAGTGCCGCAAGCAAAAAGAGCAAGACGCAGCAGCTCAAGGAGCGTTGGGAAAACGGCGAGCTCGACTGCGGGGCGATGACGCCCGAGTTTATCAAGGGACTCAGTCCCCGCGAGCTGGGCATGCTGGGCGAATTGATCACCATCGACTACTTTAACGAGCGCGGCTACACCTTGCTGGAGCAGGGTTATCGTTGCACCGAGGGCGAGGCCGATCTGGTGCTGCTCGACGAGCTCGACGATGTCGTGGTGATGGCCGAGGTCAAGACCAGACGCGTCGCACTGGATTGCAACACGCGGGTCTTTCCCGAGGAGGCTGTGGACGCCCAAAAGCAACGCCGCTATCGCCGCATCGCAAGTTGCTATCTCATGGAGCATTATCCGCTCAAGGCGATTCGCTTCGATGCTGTGGGTGTCACCATTCGCGGCGGGCATATCGCCGAGATCGAGCACCAGTACAACGCGTTCGATTGGCAGGTTTCGTGATGGCGTTCGAGACGTTTGCCGTTCACGCGGCCTGCATCCGCGGCGTCGAGGCGATTCCCGTCACGGTCGAGGTCTCGCTTGCCGGCGGCGTTCCGGGCATCCAAATGCTCGGCATTCCGAGTATGGAGGTGATGGAGTCGCGCGGTCGTATTCGCTGCGCGATGCGCTCCGCCGGGTTCGAGATCCCACGCTCGGGCATTACGGTCAACCTGGCGCCCGGCGATATTCGCAAGACCGGTAGCGGCTTTGATCTGCCTATCGCCATCGCGGTTCTGGCAGCCGATGGTCAGATTCCCCGTGACAACCTCGATCGCTGCCTTATCGCCGGCGAGCTCGGCTTGGACGGTACGGTGCTTCCCGTCAAGGGCGAGGTGGCGTTTCAACTGCTGGCTCGCGACATGGGGCTGTCTTTTATCGCCGGCAGGTCAGACCAGCATGTGCCACTCGCGGGCGTGGATTGCGGCTTTATCGATCATTTGTCTCAGCTTGCTCATGGTATGGGCGATGCCGCGCGGCACTACCTGGATTCTGAAGGGCCTGAGGCGATCTTTGAGCCCGAGCTCGACTATGCCGACGTGCTGGGGCAGGAGGTTGCCAAACGCGGCATGGCGCTTGCGGCGGCAGGAGAACTCGGCTTGCTCATGATTGGGTCCCCGGGATCGGGCAAGACTATGCTCGCACGTCGTATGACCGGCATCCTGCCCGAGCTTTCTGTTGAGGATCAACAGGAGGCGCTGTGCATCCATTCGGTTTTGGGTGAGAACATTGATGGCTTGTTGGCGGGGCACCGGCCCTTCCGCAGTCCCCATCACAGTATTTCGACCGCAGGCCTTATCGGCGGTGGGCGCCCGGTGCACCCGGGTGAGATCAGCCTTGCTCATGGCGGTGTGCTCTTTTTGGACGAGCTTGCCGAGTTTCCCACGGGTGTGCTGCAGACGCTGCGTCAGCCCATCGAACGTGGCTATGTGAGGATCGTACGCGTCGACGGGGCCTTTACCTTCCCGTCGCGCTTTCAACTGCTGGCTGCGAGCAATCCCTGCCCCTGCGGCTTTTTGGGCGATCGCGAGGTGCCGTGTCGCTGCTCGGCGGCGATGGTGGAGCGCTATCGGGCAAAGCTGCGCGGTCCTTTGGCCGACCGTATCGACATGATGATCGATGTGACCCGTCCCGACCCCCAGGTGATTATCGAGGGCGCGGAGGGTATGTCGTCGGCCGAGTTACGTGACTACGTTGTGCGCGGTCGCGCCTTTCGCGCCTGGCGCGAGTCCCGTATGGACGATGCGGATGCCGAGGCCGAGGATGACGAGACACGGTCCATTGACGGCGTCGTTTCGACCTTTGAGCTCGATGATGCGGCGGAGAAGTGTGTGCTCGGTCTGTCCAAACGCACACATCTCACAGGGCGCGGCATCGTGCGCCTGGTTCGCATTGCGCGCACGATCGCAGATGTCGCCGAGAGCGAACAAGTGACGCAGGACCACGTGCTCGAGGCGGCGATGTACCAGGGAAGGAGGGACCAATGATGGCCGAGGGGACCTTCGAGCTGCATCCAGGTGATACGTTGTATCCCGAGACCGTTTTGGAGCTTTCTGATGTACCCCAGACGCTCTATGTGCGCGGCAACCCCGAGGTGCTTTCGACGCCTGCGCTCTCCATCATCGGCGCGCGCAAGGCCTCGCCGTATGGTCTTGCCGTGGCAGAGCTTGCGGCAAAAGTGGCGGTTGATGCGGGCGTGACGGTTGTATCGGGCGGCGCGGTCGGTTGTGACCAGGCCTCGGGTTGGGCTGCGGTCAACGCCGGCGGCAAACACGTCGTGGTGCTGGGGACGGGCGCCGACGTGGTCTATCCGCGTTCGAGCGCGGGGCTTATTACGCGCACGCTTGATACGGGCGGCGCGGTCGTGTCGATCTCTCCGTGGGGCATGGGTCCGCGCAAGTTTGCTTTTCCGCGCCGCAATCGCGTGATCGCGGCCCTGTCGCAAGCCCTCTTTGTATCCGAGGCGGGTATGCCTTCTGGGACGTTTTCTACAGCCGAGGCTGCTATGGATTTGGGGCGCGAACTTCTTGCCGTGCCGGGGTCGATCCTATCGCCCGAGTCGCGTGGCACGAATTACCTCATTGCGAACGGTGCCTGCTGCATCGTCGACGAGGAGTCCATCGAGATGGCTATCTCTCGCATATACGGCACCCTGCGCTACTCGCGCCCCGATGCTCCCGGCATTGCCGACCTGGATTCAACGCAGCAGACCGTGATGCATGCGCTCATCGCCTCTCCGCTCAAGGTCGACGACATCGCGGCGCTCGTCTCGCTCGATGCTGTCGGTGTACTCAAACTCTTGGGTTCGCTTGAACTCGAGGGCCTTATCGAGCGCATGATGGATGGAAGGTATGCGCCCTCCAAGTTTGCCCTTCACGCCCAGACACCCTTCGGTCACAATGGAAAACGTGTCAATTAGAAAGGTGTTTGCAGATGCAGTTCGATCAGGTGACGGTTATCGGTGGCGGTCTGGCGGGTTCGGAATGTGCGATCCAGCTGGCAGATCGCGGGTTTGCCGTAAAGCTGTGCGAGATGCGCCCCCAGGTGAGCTCTCCGGCCCACCATACCGACCACCTGGCCGAGCTCGTTTGCTCAAATTCGTTTAAGTCAACCCGTCCGGACTCTGCTGCGGGCTTGTTAAAGGCCGAGCTTGAGCGTATGGGCTCGGTCTTGCTCGATTGTGCCCATCGTGCGGCCGTTCCCGCCGGCGGTGCCCTGGCGGTCGACCGCGTCAGGTTTTCCGAGCTTGTCGAGGCCGAGGTTGCCGCTCGACCCAATATCGAGGTCGTGCACGGCGAGGTCACGCAGATTCCCGAGGGCCACGTGGTCATTGCCGCGGGCCCGCTGTGTTCTCCGGCATTGAGCGAAGAGGTCATGAAGCTCGTCGGTGGCGACGCCTTGGCGTTCTTTGACGCTGCCGCGCCAATCGTCGATGCCTCCACGCTTGATATGGACGTGCTGTTTTCGCAGTCGCGCTACGAGGAGCAGGGGAGCGGTGACTATCTCAACGCTCCGCTCAACAAGGAGGAGTACGAGGCCTTTATCGAGGCACTCACCACTGCCGATCGCGTGGTTCTCAAGGACTTTGAGGGTGGCGATCTGTTCCAGGCCTGTCAGCCTGCCGAGGAAGTCGCCCGCACTGGCAAGGATGCTATCCGCTTTGGCGCCATGAAGCCCGTCGGCCTCACCGACCCGCGAACCGGACGTCGCCCCTGGGCGGCGATTCAACTGCGTGCCGAGAACAAGGAGAAGACCGCTTATAACCTGGTGGGCTTCCAGACCAATCTGACCTTTGGCGAGCAAAAGCGCGTCTTCCACATGGTCCCCGGTCTCGAGAACGCCGAGTTCTTCCGTTATGGCGTCATGCACCGCAATACCTTCGTCGATGCGCCCCACGTGCTCGACGGGACCTTTGCCGTGCCCGGCACGAACGTGCGCCTTGCCGGCCAGATCACTGGCACCGAGGGGTACATGGAGGCGGTTGCGACCGGTCTGCTCGCGGCAATCAATACCTATGCCGAGGCTATCGGGGCCGCCCCCGTCGAGCTGCCGCGCGTGGGCGCCTTAGGCGCGCTCGTGGGCTATGCGACCGATCCGGCAACCGTGGGCTACCAGCCCATGCATGTCAATTTTGGCCTGGTGCCGCCGCTCGAAGACGGCAAGCGCCGCAGTAAGCGCGACCGCTACCAGGCATATGCGGATCGCGCCCTCGAGGCCCTCGATGCCTACTTGGCCACGCGTTCCGACTTGTTTGGAGGCGACCGGTCATAGCCTTTGACCTGTACGATACCGTCGACACGTTTATCGCCTATATCGCACGTGTCGAGGGGCTCGCTCCCAATACGGTGACTGCCTATGGATCGCGGTTGGAGCGCTTTGCTGCCTGGTGCGAGCGTACAGGTACCGATGCGCGTATGGCCGATGTGCGCACCGTCCGCACGTATTTGGCCGAGCTTTCGCGCGAGCAGGTGGCGCCTCGCACCCTTGTGGCACATTTGTCGGCTATTCGGTCGCTCTATCGTTGGATGGCTGCCGAGGGGATTGTCGAGGGCGATGCGGTCTCGGCGATCGCGTCGCCCAAGCTGCCGCGCGACCTGCCCGGTGTGCTGACGACCCAACAGGTCGAGGCGCTGCTCAAGACGCCTGATACCTCGACGCCCGCGGGACTGCGCGATGCGGCGATGCTCGAGCTGCTCTATGCCTCGGGTGCCCGCATCTCGGAGCTTGCCGCGCTTAACGTGGAATCCATCGCTTGGTCGGAGCGCGTGGTTCGCCTTTGGGGCAAGGGCAGCAAGGAGCGTATCGTGCCCCTGTACCGTCGGGCGCTCGAGTCGGCCCGACGCTATGTAGAGCAGGGGAGGCCGGAGTTGCTCGCCCAGGCAAAGCGCCGCGACGCCGCAGCCGGTCTGCATCCGCTGTTTATTTCCGCGCGCGGCAATCGCATGAGTGCCGCTATGCTCAGACGACGGTTCCATATGCTGGCGACGCTCGCCGGCATCCCTGCCGACATTGCCCCGCATGCGATGCGCCATACCTTTGCGACCGATCTGCTCGAGGGTGGCGCTGATCTGCGCTCGGTTCAAGAGCTGCTGGGTCACGCGAGCCTGTCCACGACTCAAATCTACACGCATCTTACGCCCGATCGGCTTAAGCGGGCCGTTGCTCAAGCTCATCCCCGTGGCGAATAGCCTTTCGCGGCCGGGGACGTCGACGCACATTCAGGTGTGTGGTTTTGATTGCGGGTTGGCAGGAAGAGGCAATCCTGCTATCATTCATCAGGTTGCTTCACGGCAACAGGTTTTTATCACGCACGCGCGGCTACTTCATACCGTGGTGCCCGGGCTTTGGTAGCACATGTCCGGGTTGGTTTTGGAGGATGACCCCGCGCGGAGGCAAACCACAGGAGGTTTAACATGGCTACCAAGATTAATATCCGCACCCTGCTCGAGGCCGGCTGCCACTTCGGTCACCAGACCCGTCGCTGGAACCCCAAGATGAAGCCGTTCATCTTCGGTGAGCGCAACGGCATCTACATCCTCGACCTCAAGCAGACCATCCTTGACGCCGACCAGGCCTACACCTTCGTCAAGAACGTTGCCAAGGGTGGCAACGTGCTGTTCGTCGGCACCAAGAAGCAGGCTCAGGAGGCCGTCAAGAACGCCGCTGAGCGCGCCAACATGCCTTACATCAACCAGCGTTGGCTCGGCGGTATGCTGACCAACTTCGTCACCATCCGCTCCCGCATCAACCGCATGGAGGAGCTCGAGGCCATGGTCGAGGACGGCCGCATGGCAGTGCTGCCCAAGAAGGAACAGGCTGTGCTCGGCAAGGAGCTCACTAAGCTCCAGACCAACCTCGGTGGCGCCCGCGACATGAAGGGTCTGCCCCAGGCCCTGTTCGTCATCGACACCAAGCGCGAGGAGAACGCCATCAAGGAGGCCCAGCGCCTGAACATCCCCGTCGTCGCTCTGATCGACACCAACTCCGATCCCGACGAGGTCGAGTACGGCATCCCCTGCAACGATGACGCTATCTCCGCTGTCACCCTTATGTGCGAGCTCATGGCTGACGCCTGCCTCGCCGGCTCCGGTAAGGAGCAGGTCTCCGAGGCCGAGATGGCCGCTGAGTCCAAGGCCGAGTAAATCAGTCCTATTTAAGTCTTTTTCATCTCTATGAAAGGAACCACAATGGCCCAGATTACCGCCGCTATGGTCAAGCAGCTCCGCGAGATGACCGACTCCCCGATGATGGAGTGCAAGAAGGCTCTCGTCGAGGCTGACGGCGACATGGACGCCGCTGTTGACGTTCTGCGTAAGAACGGCCTCGCCAAGGCTGCCAAGAAGGCTGGCCGCGAGACCAACGAGGGCGCTGTCGCCGCGTTCGTCTCCGAGGATGGCAAGACCGGCGCTCTGCTCGAGCTCTCCTGCGAGACCGACTTCGTTGGCTCCAACGCCAAGTTCACCGGCTTTGCTACCAAGGTCGCCGAGGTTGTCGCCACTACCGAGCCGGCCGATGTCGACGCTCTGCTCGAGAAGCCGATGGGCGAGGAGACCGTTTCCTCCGAGCTCACCGAGATGATTCACATCATGGGCGAGAACATGAAGATCTCCCGTTTCGCCGCCCGCAAGGCCGAGAACGGCGCCCTCGCTTCTTACATCCACATGGGTGGCAAGATCGGCGTCCTCGTCGAGTTTGCTTTCGAGAAGGCCGAGACCGCTCAGGCTGAGTCCTTCAAGACCTTTGCCCACGATGTTGCCCTTCAGGTTGCCGCTGTCGCCCCGATCTGCGCTACCCGCGATCAGGTTCCGGCTGAGACCGTCGAGCACGAGAAGCAGATTTACATGGCTCAGGCTGCCGAGTCCGGTAAGCCCGAGGCCATCCAGGAGAAGATGGCTGTTGGCCGTCTGGAGAAGTTCTACAAGCAGTCCGTGCTCACCGAGCAGGAGTTCATCAAGGACAGCTCCCTTACCATCAAGAAGTACGCTGAGCAGGTCTCCAAGGAGCTCGGCGATACCATTACCGTCGTTGCCTTCGACCGTCTGGTCCGTGGCGAGTAAATAAGCTCTTGTAGCTGGTAATGAGCAGGCTGTGGGTTTTACTCACAGCCTGCTTTTTCATGGCTCTGAGCAGAGCCTTTGATATCATATTGAGAGTCTAATTAAAGGAGGATCGCTTTGTCCGACATCCGATATAAACGCGTGCTTCTCAAGCTTTCCGGCGAAGCACTGATGGGCGACGGCCACTATGGCATCGACCCCAAGGTTACCGACCATCTTGCCAAGCAGGTTAAGGAGCTGCTTGCCGTTGGCCATGAGGTCGGCGTCGTTGTCGGCGGCGGCAATATTTTCCGCGGCATGGCCGGCGCTGCCGGTGGCATGGAGCGTGCTCAGGCCGATTACATGGGTATGCTGGCAACCGTTATGAACGCGCTTGCCCTGCAGGATGCCTTCGAGCATAACGATGTTCCTTGCCGCGTTATGAGCGCTATCCAGATGAACGAGATTTGCGAGCCCTATATTCGTCGTCGCGCCATCAACCACCTGTCCAAGGGCAATGTCGTTATCTTCGCCGCCGGCTCGGGCAATCCGTACTTTACGACTGACACCGCCGCGGCCCTTCGCGCCTGCGAGATCGGTGCGGAGATTCTGATCAAGGCCACCAAGGTCGACGGTATCTACGACAAGGATCCCGTCAAGTGCGCCGATGCCGTCCGCTTTGACAAGATCACCTATCACGAGGTGCTCGTTCGCGGCCTGCAGGTTATGGATTCCACGGCAACGGCCTTGTGCCAGGATAACCGTATGCCCATTTTGGTCCTCAACATCGATGGCGAGGACACCGTCAAGCGCGCGCTCGCGGGTGAGCCCGTCGGCACGCTCGTCTATCAGGAGGATTAAGCATGGCAGAGAACATCACCGCCCATATGGACAAGTCGCTCGAGTCCCTCAAGCATAACTTCTCCAAGGTCCGCACCGGCCGCGCCAGCGCCAACATTCTGTCCGACATCACCGTCGATTACTACGGTGTTCCCACGCCGGTCACGCAGGTTGCCGCCGTCAAGACCCCCGAGGCCCACATGCTGCTCATCGAGCCGTGGGACAAGGCGCTCATCAACGCCATCGTTAAGGCCATCAGTGCCTCCGACCTTGGCATTACCCCCAACTCTGATGGTACCGTCGTACGCCTGCCGTTCCCGGCTCCCACCGAGGAGCGTCGTCGCGAGCTCGTCAAGGAGTGCCGCGAGTACGCCGAGCAGGCCAAGGTCTCTATCCGCAACATCCGTCGCGACTTTAATAACAAACTCGAGCGCGACGAGGAGCTTACCGAGGACGATGTTCGTCGCGAGCAGGCCAAGGTTCAGAAGCATACCGACGAGTATGTTGCCAAGGTCGAGGAGCTTCTGAAGGAAAAAGAAGCCGAGGTCATGGAGATCTAAGGTGCAATACGACGAGCATAAACTGGTCGAGTACTTTGCCGACGCCCCTGCGGGCGTCGGTTTTTCCGACCTTGACCTCAATAACATTCCGCGCCATATTTCGTGCATCATGGACGGCAACGGCCGTTGGGCCACGGCGCGCGGTCTTGCCCGCACCGAGGGTCACAGGGCCGGTATCGTCTCTCTGCGCGAGATTATTACCGCCTGCGTGCGCCTGGGCGTCGACGTACTTTCGGCCTATGCGTTTTCTACCGAAAACTGGAATCGCCCGCAACACGAGGTCAACGTTCTCATGCATTTGTTTGCCAAGACGTTTATCGACGAACTGCCGTTGCTGAAGCGCGAGAACGTGCGCGTTGTGTTTTTGGGTGACATTTCTGCGTTGCCCAAGAAGACCCGTGATGTCTTTGAGCGCGGTCTTGCCGAGTGCGCCAACCATACCGGTATGACCCTGGCGCTCGCCGTTAACTATGGAGCCCGTGCCGAGATCACGCGCGCTGCCCGTCAGCTTGCCTTTGATGCAGCTGCCGGCAAGATTGACCCCGCCGCAATTGATGACGATATGGTGGCGTCGCACCTGTACACCGCCGGTCTTCCCGATCCCGAGCTCGTTATTCGCACCTCGGGCGAGCTGCGCCTTTCGAACTATCTGCTGTGGCAGGTCGCTTATGCCGAGTTTTATGTCACCGATACCTACTGGCCCGACTTCGATCGCTGGGGTCTTGTTAAGGCTATCTTGGCTTATCAGGGCCGCGACCGTAGGTTTGGTGGGCTGAGTAAGACCGAGGAGGCTTAATCGTGTCTGATCGTCCCAAGGCAACTGCTCCCAAGGCGCCTGCTTCTACGACACCTGTGCGCAGGGTCGCTGCTTCCAAGGCACCGGCTGCGAAGGGCGGCACCGGCTCATGGCTGGCTGGTTTTATTACCCGTGCTGCCGCCGGTATCGTCTATGCCGTCGTCTTTATCCTGTGTCTCGTTTTGGGTATCGTGCCTACGGCAATCTTTGTGTCCGTCATGAGCGGCTTGTGCTGCTATGAGTTCTTTCGCATGACGAAACTCGATGGCAAAGTGGCCAACGATCGCCTGGGTCTCGCTGCCGCCGTGCTCTTTCCGCTCTCGGCGCTGGGCGACTCGATGCTTTTGAATGCCCTGCTTTTTGCTTTGATGCTTGCGGTGGGCATTTGGTATGTCTGGTCGCCGCGTACCCGCATATCCGATGTTGCTGTGACGCTCATGGGCCCCATCTACACCGGTTTTATGCTGTCGGCCATCGTGCTTCTGCGCGATGCCGTGCCCGGTTTTGCCGGCGCCCTGCTTTCGGTGGGTGTTTGCGCGTCTCTCTGGGTCTCCGATTCGTTCGCCTATATCGTGGGTAGTCGTATCGGTAAGCATAAGATGGTCCCCAAGATTTCTCCCAAAAAGAGCTGGGAAGGCTTTTTCGGCGGCATTTTGGGCTCGGTGCTCATCTGGCTCATTTTGTGGGCGACGCATTTCTATAAGCTGAGCTTGCCTTATGCGCTGCTGTGCGGCGTGGTCGTGTCCATCCTGGGCGTTATCGGCGACCTCATCGAGTCGCGCATCAAGCGTGGCGTGGGCGTCAAGGATTCCGGCAACCTTATCCCGGGCCATGGCGGCATGCTCGACCGTAGCGACTCGCTTATCTTTGGCTGCATTACCGCGCAGCTGCTTTTGATGATCGGAGGCGTGCTGTAATGTCATTCCAGACGACGCATGGCCCCGATGGACGCCTTCGCGTTGCCATCCTGGGATGTACGGGCTCTATCGGCACGCAGGCACTCGATGTGTGCCGTCAGCATGCCGATCGGCTGCAGGTGACTGCGCTGTCCGTCAATTCCAGCACCTCGGAGCTCGTTGCCGCCGCCCGCGAGTTCTCGGTTCCGGCCGTTGCCGTTGCCAACGCCGCCCACGGTGCGGACGCCGTGCTGCAGGAGTTGCCCGAGGGAACGAAGCTCGGCGTTGGCGCGCGGGCGGTTTGTGAGCTCGCGCGTCGCGACGATGTCGACTGCGTGCTTGTTGCCATTGTGGGCGCTGCCGGGCTCGAAGCGAGCCATGCGGCCCTGACCTCGAACAAGCGCCTTGCTCTTGCCAACAAGGAGTCCCTCGTTGTCGGTGGCGACCTGCTGATGCCGTTGGCGCAGCCGGGTCAGCTCATTCCGGTCGACTCCGAGCACTCTGCCATCTATCAGTGCTATCTGGGGGAGAATCCGCGCGAGGCCCACTGCATTTGGCTCACCTGCTCGGGTGGTCCGTTCTTTGGCCGTACGCGCGATGAGCTCGATCGCGTGACACGCGCCGATGCGCTGGCACATCCCACGTGGTCTATGGGCGCTAAGATCACGATCGACTCCGCTACCCTCATGAACAAGGGCTTGGAGCGTATCGAGGCGATGCACCTGTTCGGTTGCGACCTCGACTTTATCAACGTGGTCGTGCAGCGTCAGTCCAAGATTCACTCGATGGTCGAGTATGCGGACGGCTCCGTGATGGCGCACCTTGGCGCCTCCGATATGCGCATTCCCATTCAGTTTGCCTTCTCGTTTCCTGAGCGTTGGGATACTCCGGCGCCTCGTCTCGATTTTCGTGAGCTGGGGCAGCTTACCTTTGATGCCGCCGATATGGACACGTTCCGCTGCCTGGCGCTGGCCGAGCGTGCTGGCAAGACGGGTGGCACCATGCCGTGCGTGCTTAATGCGGCCAACGAGGTCACGGTCGATGCGTTCTTACACGACGGCTGCAGCTTTACCGATATCGACCGCATTGTGGAATCCTGCATGGATGCGCATGACACGCAGGCGGTTACCTCGTTTGAGCAGCTTCGCGACATCGATGCCTGGGCGCGCGAAAAGGCCGCGCTGGTGCTCGCCGCAACCCATTCCTAACCATAAGGATTGCTTTTTCTATTTATGGATACTGTTCTGAGCGTTCTCTCATCGGTCTTTTGGGGCCTTCTGATGCTTTCCGTCCTCGTGTTTTTGCACGAGGGCGGCCACTTTTTGGCCGCGCGAGCCTGTGGCGTCCGCGTGACCGAGTTCTTTTTGGGCCTGCCGTGCCGTTTTGACATCCATTACACGTCGCGTCGCATCGGAACCAAGTTTGGCGTGACGCCGCTGCTGCTGGGCGGCTATGCTGCCATCTGCGGCATGGATCCCACGGACGTCCCGTGTGCCGACCGCGTGCTTGCGGCGATCTATCGTCATGGTCGCGTGACCGTGGCCGACCTTGCCGCCGAGCTCGAGCTGCCCGAGGAGGACGTGCTCGAGGCCTGTGCCTTGCTGCTGGGGTGGGGTTCCATCGCTCCTTGGTATGAGGAGGGGGAGAAACCCTCGCCGAGCTATTACCCCACCAAGTATCAGACGCTGCCGCGCGATGGGGCGGGCTACACCACCTTTGACGGGCGTCGGTTTGATCGCGAGCATGCGACCGCCGAGGGCGACGTATGGGAGCTGTCGTGCGATAAGGCCGAGTTCCTTGTGCAAGAGCGCTCGCACACCTATCTTGGCCAGGGTTTTCTCAAGCGCGCCTTTATGTTGCTCGCGGGCATTGTCGTCAATATCCTGACGGGCTTTTTGCTCCTTATGAGTATCTACTCTATCGCCGGCGTATCGGTGCCGGTCGATAGCAATGTGATCGGTCAGGTCGACGAGGGTTCCATTGCTGCCAAGGCGGGCATCGAGGCCGGCGACACGATTCTTAGTGTCGATGGCGTGTCGTGCTCTTCCTGGATGGACGTGTACGATGCGATCGGAGCGGCCGCCGGCAAGGACGATATTGCCATTGAGTATCAGCGCGACGGCAAGCATCTTTCGACCTCGGTCGCGCTCAAGGAGGATGAGCGTTTGGGCGTTTATGCCTCTACGCAGGTGGTCCATTTGGACCCCATTACGTCGGCGCGCCTGTCGTTTTCCTATGTTCAGCAGACTGCTGAGGGCGTGATGCGCCTGCTGCAACCGCAACATACGATGGAGGTTCTCGATCAGTCGACCTCGATCGTGGGCATAAGCGTCATGTCATCCCAGGCTGCAGCCGCTGGCCCCGCAACGTTTTTGACGTTTGCCGCGCTCATCTCGTTCTCGCTCGGCTTTATGAACCTGCTGCCCATCCCGCCGCTCGATGGCGGCAAGCTGGTTATCGAGATCATTCAGAAGATTGCGGGCCGCGAGCTGCCGCTCAAGGTTCAAACGATCGTGAGCTATGTGGGTATCGCGCTCTTTGCGCTGCTGTTTGTCTACATGCTTCGTTCCGACATCCTTCGATTTATTCTGTAGGGGAGTGTTTGGATTGTCTTTATCCCATCCTTTGCCGCGCGAGCTGACGCGCCCCGTATATGTTGGCGGCGTGCGGATCGGTGGTGGCGCTCCGGTGGTGGTTCAGTCCATGACCTGCACCGATACCGCCGACGCCCAGGCAACGCTTGCTCAGGTTCGCGCTTTGGCGCAAGCCGGTTGCGATATCGTGCGCGTGAGTGTGCCCACCGAGGCCGCGCTCGAGGGTTTCCGCACCATCTGTGCCGAGTCTCCGGTGCCGATCGTTGCCGATATCCACTTTAACCACAAGCTCGCCATTGGCGCCGTTGAGGCGGGTGCCGCCAAGCTCCGCATTAATCCCGGTAACATCGGCGATTGGGCCAAGGTCGATGCCGTGATCGATGCTGCGGGCGCTGCCGGGTGCGCGATTCGTATCGGTGTGAACGCCGGCTCGCTCGAGCAGGATATTGCCGAGCGCGACGATCTTACGCAGCCCGAAAAGCTCGTGATGTCGAGCGAGCGCTTCGTCAAGCATTTTGAAGACCGCGGTTTCACCAACATCGTGCTTTCCGCTAAGGCCCATAGCGTGGCCACAACGCTTGATGCCTATCGCGCTCTGTCGCGCGAGATACCGCATGTTCCGCTCCACCTGGGCGTGACGGAGGCGGGAACTAAGCTGCAGGGCACTATTAAGAGCTCCGTAGGCTTGGGTATCTTGCTTTCCGAAGGTATCGGCGACACCATGCGTGTGTCGCTCACGGCCGATCCGGTCGAGGAACCGCCGGTCGCCTGGGGCATCCTGCAGTCCCTGGGCCTTCGTCGTCGTGGTCCCGAGATCGTCTCGTGCCCCACGTGTGCCCGCTGCCAGGTCAACCTCATTCCCATCGCTGAGGAGGTCACCGAGCGACTCAAGAACTATTCGGCTCCGCTTTCTATCGCCGTGATGGGATGTGCCGTTAATGGCCCCGGTGAGGCTTCCGACGCCGACCTGGGCGTGGCCTGTGGACGAGGTCAGGGCCTGCTCTTTTCGCATGGCCAGATCATTGGTAAAGTAGCTGAGGATCAAATTGTCGACGCGCTCATGGCCGAGGTCGACAAGCTTATTGAGGAGAAATAAATGACTCGAGCAATGTATATGTCTAAGCTTTACGCGCCGACGCTCAAAGAGGATCCGGCGGACGCCGAGCTTGCGAGCCACCGTCTGCTGCTTCGCGCTGGCATGATTCGCAAGGAGGCCGCCGGCTTGTATTCCTATCTGCCGCTCGCATGGCGCTCGATCCGCAAGATCGAGAACATCGTGCGCGACGAGATGGATGCCGCCGGTGCCCAGGAGCTTATGATGCCCATTATGGTCGACGCTGAGTTATGGCGCGAGTCCGGCCGCATCGACGCCTACGGTAAGGAGCTCGTGCGCTTTGATGACCGTCACGGCCGTGAGTTCGTTCTGGGCCCCACCCACGAGGAGACCGTCACGGCCCTGGTGCGCAATGAGCTGCGCTCCTATAAGCAGCTTCCCGTCAACCTCTACCACATCCAGGACAAGTTCCGTGACGAGTTCCGTCCCCGCTTTGGTCTGATGCGCGGTCGCGAGTTCATCATGAAGGACGCCTATAGCTTCTCCGCCACGCAGGAGAGCCTGCAGGAGGAGTATGACAAGATGAAGCAGGCCTACGCTAACATCTGCGAGCGCTGCTACATCAAGGCTCTGCCCGTCGTTGCCGACTCCGGTGAGATCGGTGGCGATACCTCCGTCGAGTACATGGCTTTGGCCGACGCCGGCGAGGCTTCGCTGGTCTACTGCGACGATTGCGGTTTTGCTGCCGATGACGAGGCGGCAAGCACCAAGGTCGTCGTGACTGAGGGCCCCGGCGACGGTACGCTCACCAAGGTCGAGACTCCGGGCATGGGCACCATCGAGGCTGTTGCCAAGTTCTTTGGGTTCCCCGAGAACGGCACGCGCAAGTCCCTGGCGTTGATCGATGCCGAGGGTAAGCCCGTCGTGGCCATCGTTCCGGGCGATCATGAGCTCAACGATTGCAAGGCCGAGCATGTCTTTGGCAAGGGCTATCGCATGATGACCGACGAGGAGCTCAAGACTTATGGTCTGCATAAGGGCTTTATCGGGCCGGTTAACCTGCCCGAGGGCATGCGTCTCGTCTGCGACGAGAGCCTGCGCGAGTCCAAGCAGTGGGCCTGCGGTGCCAACGAGGTCGATTATCACTTTACCGGCGCCTGCCCCGAGCGCGACTTTACTGTCGATGAGTGGGCCGACCTGGTCACCGTCGTCGCTGGCGATCCCTGCCCGCACTGCGGCAAGCCGCTCTCCGCTGCCCGCGGTATCGAGGTCTCGCAGGTCTTCCAGCTTGGTACCAAGTATTCCGAGGCCATGGGTGCCACCTTTATGGATGAGGACGGCAAGGAGAAGCCGCTTATCATGGGTTGCTACGGTGTGGGCGTGTCCCGCTCGCTCGCTGCCGTCGTGGAGCAGCACAATGACGAGCACGGCATCGTCTGGCCGGTTTCTGTCGCTCCGTATGAGGTCGCGGTGATTCCGCTCGATCCCAAGAAGGAGGAGTGCGCAACCGTTTGCGAACAGATTGTTGATGGCCTGTGCGCCGAGGGTATCGAGGTTGTCGTGGATGACCGCGACGAGCGCCCCGGCTTTAAGTTTGCCGACAACGACCTTATGGGCTTCCCGTATCAGGTCGTTCTGGGCAAGCGCGGCCTCAAGAATGGTACGGTTGAGCTCAAGGACCGTGCTACCGGCGAGCGTGAGGACGTGGCGATCGACGAGGTCGTCGCCAAGGTTGCCGAGCTTGTGAAGGCTGCCCGTCGCTAATCGACGTTTCTGCTATTTGATGCAATTGCGGGGCTGCCCTGTATCTCTCTAAGGATGAGATGCGGGGCAGCCCCTTTTTGTTGCGTGAATCAGCTCGACGGGTAAAAGGAAACCCCACAGCCCAAATGAGCTGCGGGGTTTCCTTTGTGCCTCCGATGCGAAATGTATCGCTCAGATATTACTGATAATCGACGACGTCAATCCAGTTCTTCAGGAACTCATCGTTCACGTTGCGCTTACGAGCGAGCTCGGAAGCGGCGACGATGCTCGTCCACTGACGCACGACCTGCATGGGCATGTCGGCGCGGTCGCAGTAGAGCTCCAGGTAGGCCTCGGCCTGATCCTTGCTGTTGAGGGCAAAGAGCAGGTAGGTGGTGGCAACGTCGGCAGCAGGGGAGCCCTGGGTGGCGTGTGCCCAGTCGCACACATAGAGCTGGCCGTCGTCACCGACGATGACGTTGGAGGGGTTGAAGTCGCCGTGGCAGACCTTGAACTCCTTGGTCATGCCGTCCAGACGCTCCTGAAGGTTGTAGCGCGTGGTGGCATTGAGCTGATCAAGGCTGTCGATCATGCGGGCGAACTTGTCGCGCTGACGGTTGAGCAGCGGGGAGGTGTAGCCGTGGATCTCGATCTGGAGGTCGACGAACATCTCGAGGTACTCACCAAAGCGCTGGGGCTCGGCAGTCATCTTCTCGGCAAGGGTGGTGCCCGGAACCTTCTCGGTCACGAGCGCCCAGCCGTTGGCGTTCTCGAGCTGGGAAACCTCGAGAGCCTTGGGGCTGCGGATGCCGCACTCATTGATGCGGGCAAGATTCAAAGCCTCGTTGAACACGTCGGAGACAGGCTTGGTCTCGTTAAAGACCTTGACGATCTTGTCACCCAGGTCGTAAACGACCTTGTTGCCACGACGGACGAGTTCGGTCTTGGAATCGGGTAGCAGCATGGTTGCATCCTTTCAACGATGCGATAGAAGCGACGGCGGGGGTGTGTGAAACACCCGTGCACCCCCGCCGTTAAAAACCGTGCTAAAACTAGCAGACGGCGTAATCCTGGGGCTCGCGGCCGTAGTAGGCGTCCAGGTAGAGCTCCTTGATCTCGCTCATGAGCGGGTAGCGCGGGTTGGCGCCGGTGCACTGGTCGTTGAATGCCTGCTCGGTCATCTCGTCGAGGGTGTCGAGGAAGTACTGCTCGTCAACACCGTAGTCGGCGATGGTCTTCTTGACGCCGATGAAGTCCTTGAGCTCCTCGAGCTTCGTGATGAAGTTCTCGAAGACCTCCTTGTCGTCCTTGCCCTCGATGCCGCAGTACTTGGCCATCTCGGCGTAGTTGTGCAGCGCGTTGGGGTAAGGATACTGGGAGAAGGTACCCATCTTGACGGGAGCCTCGGCGGCGTTGTAGCGCATGACGCGGGTCAGGATGACGGCGTTGGCGAGGCCGTGGGGTAGGTGATGGAAGGCGCCGAGCTTGTGGGCCATGGAGTGGTTGAGGCCCAGGAAGGCGTTGGCGAAGGCCATACCGGCCATGCAGGAGGCGTTGTGCATCTCCTCGCGGGCGTGCGGGTCCTTGGCGCCATTCGTGAAGCTGGAGGGCAGGTTCTCAAAGACGAGCTTGGCAGCGCGCTCGGAGAGGCCCTTGGTGTAGTCGGAAGCCATGATGGAGACGTAGGACTCGATGGCGTGGGTCATAACGTCGATGCCGGAGGCAGCGGTCAGGCCGCGCGGGGCGGTCATGCAGTTGTCGGCGTCGACGATAGCCATGTTGGGGAGCAGCGCGTAGTCGGCGAGCGGCCACTTGATGCCGGTCTCCTTGTCGGTGATGATGGCGAACGGCGTGCACTCGGAGCCGGTACCCGAGGAGGTCGGGACGGCGACGAAGTAGGCCTTCTTGCCCATCTCGGGGAAGGTGAAGATACGCTTGCGGATGTCCATGAAGTCCATGGCCATGTCCTCGAACTTGCACTCGGGGTGCTCGTACATCATCCACATGATCTTGCCGGCGTCCATAGCGGAGCCACCGCCGACGGCGATGATGACGTCCGGCTCAAAAAGAGCCATCTGCTTGGCGCCGCGACGTGCGCACTGCAGCGACGGATCGGGCTCGACGTCGTAGAAGCAGTCGTGGGCGATACCCATCTCGTCGAGCTTGGCCTCGATGGCGCGGGTGTTGCCGTTCTTGAAGAGGAACTGGTCGGTGACGATGAAGGCGCGCTTCTTGCCCATGACGGTACCGAGCTCGTCGAGAGCGACGGGCGTGGAACCCTTCTTGAAGTAGACCTTTTCGGGAGCGCGGAACCACAGCATGTTCTCGCGGCGCTCGGCCACAGTCTTAACGTTGATCAAGTGCTTCACCCCAACGTTCTCGGAGACGGAGTTGCCGCCCCAGGAGCCGCAGCCCAGGGTCAGAGACGGCTTCATGCCAAAGTTGTACAGGTCACCGATGCCGCCGTGCGAGGACGGGGTGTTGATGACGATACGGCAGGCCTTCATGACGTGCTCGAACAGGCTGATCTTCTCGGCCTGGGCGGGGTGCACGTAGAGAGAGGCAGTGTGGCCCGGGCCACCGGCGAGCACCAGGTGCTCGGCCTTGTCGACGGCCTCCTGGAAGTCCTTGGCGTGGTACATGGCCAGGACCGGGGAGAGCTTCTCGTGGGAGAACTCCTCCTTGGCGGGGTCGGTGGAGGTGACCTCGGCGATCAGGATCTTGGTCTTGGCGGGAACCTCGATGCCGGCGAGCTCGGCGATCTTGGCGGCAGCCATGCCGGGGATGCGGTGATCGAGGGCGCCGTTCTTGAACATGGCGGCACGCAGAGCCTCCATCTCGGCACCCTGCTTGACGAAGTAGCAGCCGCGCTTCTGGAACTCGGCCTTGACCTGGTCATAGATGGTGTCGATGACGGTCACGGACTGCTCGGAAGCGCAGATCATGCCGTTGTCGAAGGTCTTGGAGTGGATGATGGAGTTGACGGCGAGCAGCACGTCGGCGGTGTCGTCGATGACGACCGGGGTGTTACCGGCGCCAACGCCCAGGGCAGGCTTGCCCGAGGAGTAGGCGGCCTTGACCATGCCCGGGCCACCGGTGGCGAGGATGATGTCGACGTCGCGCATGACCATGTTGGTCAGCTCGATGGAGGGGACATCGACCCAGCCGATGATGCCCTCGGGGGCGCCGGCCTTGACGGCGGCGTCAAGCACGAGCTTGGCGGCGGCGATGGTGCACTTGGCGGCAGCCGGGTGCGGGGAGATGATGATGGCGTTGCGGGTCTTCAGGCTGATCAGCGTCTTGAAGATCGCGGTGGAGGTGGGGTTGGTCGTCGGGATGACGGCGCCCACGATGCCGATGGGCTCGGCGATCTTGGTGATGCCGTAGGCCTCGTCGCGCTCAAGGACACCACAGGTCTTGGTGTCCTTGTAAGCGTTGTAGATGTACTCTGCGGCGTAGTGGTTCTTGATGACCTTGTCCTCAAGAACGCCGCGGCCGGTCTCCTCGATGGCCATCTTCGCCAACGGGATACGAGCCTTGTTGGCGGCCATGGCGGCCTCATAGAAGATCTTGTCGACCTGCTCCTGCGTGTACGTAGCAAAAAGCGCCTGGGCCTCTCGCATTTGAGCGAGCTTAGCCTCAAGCGCCTCTACGTTGTCCACAATTGCGGGAGTAGTGTTTTCCGGTGACTTTTTCACCATTTGTGTCTCCTTGCGATCGGAGATTTACCCTACAAGATGCATGATAGCAAGAAATTATTCGGCGAACGGTCAGATTCCCGTAAAAGGCATACTAAAACGCTTCAATCAAATGAACCGTTTCAACCAAATAATGCAACTTAGCGTAGGAAAGATCGGATGCTTTGCGCCTTGTAGGTGCCCTGAAGCCGTATTGGCCAGCATTTGGTTCCAGAGGGGTTTTGGCTTAAAGGCGTCGGGTTATCGAGAACGACTTTTGCATATTCATATGTTAATAGTTGTCGTCTTACGATCAGCTGGTAGTCAATAAACCAAAAAGGCGCCCCCCGTAGGGGAGGGCGCCTTTGGTAAGTTCTATGTGAACGCGAGGTCTTTGACCCGGAGAGTCCGAGGTACTTGTTGGTAAGACCTTATTTAGGAGCGCGCAACCTTGCCGGACTTGAGGCAGGTGGAGCAAACGTTCATCTTACGACGGTGACCATCGACGACGACGTAGACGCGCTGGATGTTGGGGCGGAACTTACGGTTGGTGACGCGGTGAGAGTGGCTGATGGAGCGACCGGCAACGGGGTGCTTACCGCAAACTTCGCAAACTTTGGACATAACTGACCCTCCTTGGGCGACAAACGAACATGTCGCGTTAACAAACAAGCCTGAACTATAGCACAGAAGCAGCTCCCTGTGCGTAATCTACACAGAGATATTTCTCTTTTGGCGATAGTGCCCACGCCACGGCCCTGGACGTAGATCCGATTTGCGTGCGGCAGAGGGGATTATGCCAGCTCGCAACAAGGTTTTCAAGCTCGTCCCACAAATATATATAGGTTTATTGAGCGTATTGCTCCGTTTACGGATTGCTCTGTATTTATGCTCGCAATTAGGCTCGAGGTTGGCTACACTATCATCTGACCATTAAAGGGGTACGAGATACCCACATGGAATTACATAGCTGCCATAGAGCAGCCCTTCCTGTGGGTGTCTGGTCCGCTTTGAGCGGTCGGGCATCTATTTTTTTGACTGTGTCAGCAGTCAAGACATGTGAGGAAGGAGATCGATGGGCACGACTTCCCCCAAGGCGGTCATCATGGACGAGACCGCCGTCAATCGAGCGATGACCCGCATCGCGCACGAGATTCTCGAGCGCAACGAGGGCTGTGAAGACCTCGCTCTGGTCGGCATCGTCACGCGCGGCGACCTTCTGGCAAAGAAACTCGCCGAGGAGATCAAGGAGATCGAGGGCGTCGAAGTTCCGCTCGGCAGCCTCGACATCAGCTTCTACCGCGATGACTATGCGACCAATTTCGCTCCCGCGATCCACGCTACCAACATTCCCTTCAGCGTCGACGGCAAGCGCGTCGTGCTGGTGGACGACATCCTGTACACGGGTCGTACCATCCGCGCCGCTTTGGACGCCGTCATGGACCTGGGCCGCCCGAGCCGCATTGAGCTGGCAGTTCTCGTTGACCGCGGTCACCGCGAGCTGCCCATCTCGCCGGACTTTGTCGGCAAGAACGTTCCCTCGTCGCACGAGGAGAACGTGCACCTATATATGAAGGAAGTCGATGGCCGTACCGCTGTCGAGATCAACGACGTCGCGCCGGGCTCCCACGTGGGCTCCGCGCCGCTGGGAGGTGAGTAGTACCGTGGCGTTCAACCATAAGCACCTGATTGACATTACCGAGTACTCCGAAGAGGACATCAAGCTCATCCTCGAGACCGCCAAGGCGTTCTCCGAGGTCAACGAGCGTGCGATCAAGAAGGTCCCCACGCTCAAGGGCAAGACCATCGTTAACATGTTCAACGAGCCCTCGACGCGCACCCGTAGCTCCTTCGAGCTCGCCGAGAAGCGTCTTTCGGCCGACAGCCTCAACTTTGGCGGCTCCTCGACCTCCACGGTCAAGGGCGAGAGCCTCGTCGATACCGTCGAGACCCTCAATGCCTATAAGATCGACTGCATCGTCGTGCGCGACAAGCATGCCGGCGCGCCCTACATCGTTACGCAGAACTCGCCCGCGAGCGTCATCTGCGCCGGCGACGGCAAGCACAACCACCCCACGCAGGCCCTGCTCGACCTGTACACCATTTGGCAGCACAAGGGTGACTTCCACGGTCTGAAGGTCGCCGTCGTCGGCGACATCTCCCACTCCCGTGTCTGCGGCTCGCTGATCCCCGCCCTTAAGATTATGGGCTGCGAGACCTACGCCGTCGCTCCCGGCACGCTGCTGCCGCCGGCGCCCGAGGTCCTGGGCTGCGACCACGTGACGAGCGACCTCGATTCCGTCCTGCCCGAGCTCGACGTCGTCTACATGCTGCGCGTGCAGCAGGAGCGTCTCGAGGGCGCACCGTTCCCCACGATTCGTGAGTACCACAAGCTCTTCGGCCTGACCAAGGACCGCGAGAAGCTCATGAAGCCCGATGCGATCATCTGCCACCCGGGCCCCATCAACCGCGGCGTCGAGTTCGACTCCTATATGGCCGACCACCCGCAACGCTCCGTCATCCTGGAGCAGGTCTACGCTGGCATCTGCGTGCGTATGGCTATCCTGTATCTGCTGCTTGGAGGTGCCGATAATGGCCTTGCTTCTTAAGAATGCCCACGTCGTCGATCCGTCTGTCGAGCTTGATGGTGTCGTCGACGTCCTGATCGACGGTGACAAGATCGCCGAGGTCGGCGAGAACCTCGCCGCCGAGGGAGCCGAGGTCCGCGACCTTTCCGGCAAGTATCTCGTCCCCGGTCTGGTGGATATGCACGTGCACCTGCGCGAGCCTGGCTACGAGGTCAAAGAGGACATCGAGAGTGGCACCCGCGCTGCTGCCAAGGGCGGCTTCACCGGCGTGTGCGCCATGCCCAACACCGATCCCGTCACCGATAACGGCACCGTCGTGGAGTTCGTTAAGTCCCGCGCTGCCGAGGTCGGCCACTGCCGCGTCTATCCGTCGGGCGCCATGACCCGCGGTCTTAAGGGCGAGGCCATGTCCGAGATGGGCGATATGGTCGCCCACGGCGCCGTCGCCTTCACTGACGACGGTCGTGGCGTGCAGGGCGCGGGCATGCTCCGTCGCTGCATGGACTACGGCAAGATGTTCGGCAAGGTCTTTATGAGCCACTGCCAGGACGAGGATCTGGTCGGTCACGGTCAGATCAACGAGGGCAAGGTCTCGACCCGTCTGGCCCTCGAGGGCTGGCCGGCGGCAGGCGAGGAGCTGCAGATCGCTCGCGATATCGAGATCGCCAAGCTGACCGGTGCCAAGCTGCACATCCAGCACATCTCCACCGCTCATGGCCTGGAACTCGTGCGAGCCGGTAAGGCCGCCGGTGTCCAGGTGACCTGCGAGGCTACCCCGCACCACATGTTCCTGACCGAGAACGACCTGGATGAGACCTACAACACCTCGCTCAAGGTCAATCCGCCGCTTCGCACCGACGAGGACGCCGAGGCCATCCGTCAGGGTGTCATCGACGGTACCGTCGACGTTATCGTCACCGATCACGCTCCCCACACCCCGTGGGAGAAGGCCCGCGAGTTCGAGCTTGCGCCCTTTGGCATGATCGGCCTCGAGACCTCGCTGTCGCTTGTGCTTACCGAGCTGGTCAACACGGGCAAGATGAGCATGGCTCGCATGGTCGAGCTCATGGCCATCAAGCCGCGTGAGATCCTGGGCCTCGACCAGGTTCAGGTCAAGGCGGGCTCTGTCGCCGACCTGACCGTGTTCGACCCCTCCGCAACCTGGACGGTTGGCGAGGACGGTTACGAGTCGCGCGCCGAGAACTCCGGTTTTGCCGGCCGCACGCTCACCGGTCGTGCCACCGATGTGTTTGTCGGCGGTAAGCAGACGCTTGCTGACGGCTGCATCTGCTAGCATAGCCTTATCGCTTTTGTGCGCGGCGCCCTTGCGGTGCCGCGCTTTCTATTCGTTTGGACCATGCAACCGCATGGGGGATTGGAGCGTCTATGCCCACACCTTCCACTGCACGCATGCACGACTTCGAGGTCGTCTCGAACCGGGAGATTGCCGACGGCATCTTCTCGCTCGTCATCTCGGCCCCTAAGCTTGCAAGTGCGCTCAAGCCCGGTCAGTTTGTGAACATCGCCGTACCCGGCGATGCGTCCTCGCTGCTTCGCGTGCCCCTGAGCTACTACCGCGCCGACGCCGAGGCCGGCACCGTCGAGCTGTGGTACGCCGTCGTGGGCGACGATACCCGTCGTTTGTCCCAGATGGGCCCTGGCTCCACCTCTAACCTGCTGGGCCCCGGTGGCCGTGGCTGGATGGTACCCGAGGGCACCAGGAAGGCCCTGCTCGTCGCCGGTGGCATCGGCGTTCCTCCTGTGCTGTGCCTGGCCGGTATGCTTGCCGAGCAGGGTGTTGACGTGGATGTGTGCCTGGGCTTTGGCACCGCTTCCAAGGCCGTGGGCGTCGATGGGTTCCGCGCGCTGTGCGATACGGTTAACGTGTGCACCGACGACGGTTCGCTCGGCACGCACGGTTTCTGCACCGATCCTGCTGCCGAGCTGCTTGGCGAGGGCGGCTACGACTACGTCGCTAGCTGCGGCCCCGCCGTCATGATGAAGAAAGTCGCCGCCGCTGCCGCCGAGGCCGGTGCGTACTGCGAGGTGTCTCTCGAGCGCATGATGAGCTGCGGCTTTGGCGCCTGCAACACCTGCAACGTCGAGACGGTCGACGGTATGAAGGGCGCCTGCATGTGCGGCCCCGTGTTCGATGCTTCCAAGGTGGTGGTCTTCTAGTGGGTACCGTGAACATGGCCGTCGATTTCGGCGGCGTCAAGATGCAGAACCCCATCAACACCGCAGCCGGCACCTTCGGCTACGGTTGGCAGTTCCAGAATTTCTTCGATGTTTCCCAGCTGGGCGCCATTACCACCAAGGGCTGCGCCGCCGAGCCCTGGCCGGGCAACCCTGCGCCCCGCATGGCCGAGATTCCCGGCGGTATGATCAACTCCGTGGGCCTGCAGAACCCCGGTGTTGCCGCCTTTGCCCGTGAGTCCGGCCCGTGGCTCGAGCAGCTTTCCAAGGACGGTTGTCAGGTCATTTGCCAGGTTGCCGGGCACTCCGTTGATGAGTTTGTGCGCGCGCTCGAGATGTATGTCGAGCTGTGCCCCTGGGCTGCCGGCTACGAGATCAACGTGAGCTGCCCCAACATCGCTGCCGGCGGTGCCGCCATGGGCTCTACGCCCGAGGGTGCCTCTTCCGTCATGGCCGCCTGCCGCAAGGTGACCGATAAGCCGCTGTTCGTCAAGATGGCTCCGGTTAACGTCGCCGAGATTGCCAAGGCTCTCGAGGCCGCCGGCGCCGACGGCCTTTCGGTCATTAACTCCATCCAGGGTATGGCCATCGATGTTCATACCCGCAAGTCCCGCGTGGCCAAGCCCAAGGGCGGCCTTTCGGGCCCGCTGTGCCACCACATCGCCGTGCGCATGGTCTGGGAGGTTGCCCAGGCCGTCGATATTCCTATCAACGGTGTCGGCGGCGTCATGACCGGCGAGGATGCGGCCGAGTTTATCCTGGCTGGTGCTACCTGCGTGTCGGTCGGCATGGCCAACTTCGTCGATCCGTGTGCTTCGCTCAAGATCGCTCACGAGCTCGAGGCCTGGGCGGAGTCTCAGGGCGTGAAGGATATCAACGAGCTGGTAGGTGCTTTCGAATGCTAGAGACTGATGCCCGCGACCGCGTTATCGTCGCCCTCGACTGCGACCGTGAGCGTGCGCTCGAGCTCGCCCGCGAGCTTTCGGGTCACGCCGCTTGGCTCAAGGTCGGCATGACGCTCTATTACGCCGAGGGCCCCCAGATCGTCAAGACCTTTAAGGACCTTGGCTTTAAGGTCTTCCTCGACCTTAAGTTCCACGATATTCCGCATCAGGTGCGCGGTGCTGCCCGTTCGGCCTCGCTTGCCGGTGCCGACCTGCTTTCGGTCCACGGCCTGGGCTCGGGCGCTATGCTCGCCGCCTGCCGCGAGGGCGCCGAGGAGGCGCGCGAAGACCGAGCCAAGCTCGTCGCCATTACCGTGCTTACGAGCATGAACCAGGATTCTCTCAGCGAGATCGGCGTCGAGTCGCCGGTGGCCGAGGAGGCCGCACGTCTGGCAAAGCTCGCCCAGGCCAACGGTATCGACGGTATCGTGTGCTCACCGATGGAGGCCCACGACATGCGTGAGCTGCTGGGCCCCGATGCTCTCATCGTGACCCCGGGCGTTCGTCCCGTGGGTGCGGCCCTGGGCGATCAGTCCCGCGTGGCCACGCCTTCCCAGGCTATTGAGCGTGGTGCAAGCCATATCGTGGTGGGCCGTCCCATCACCGGTGCCGACGACCCGGTTGCCGCTTTTGACGCCATTGTCGCCGAGCTGGTCGAAAACGTCGCGTAAAAGATTCCCTTAAGTCGCCACTTTTGGGTGTCAATAGCACAAAATAGCCCCCGTGCCTGCGAAAACTTTCCCATCTATTGTGTGGAATCGCGGTTCGGGGGCTTAACTTTGCCCCCGATATATTGCACTTTTTGCAGGTATCGTCTAACCTATGGAGCCGCAATTGAGCATTTTCTACGTTTGACGTGCTAAAATGCCAACATCGAATGAATGTTAAACCAATTATTTGGAGGTTCGAATGGCACTTCCTCAGCTTACCGACGAGCAGCGCAAGCAGGCTCTTGAGAAGGCCGCTGCCGCCCGTCATGCCCGCGCTGAGCTTCGCGAGCAGATCAAGAAGGGTGAGAAGCCCCTCGAGTCCGTGCTCAACTCCGATGATCCCATCGCTTCCCGCATGAAGGTCTCCACCCTTATCGAGTCTCTCCCTGGTTATGGCAAGGCCAAGGCCGCCAAGATTATGGAGGAGCTCGGCATCTCCGCTACCCGTCGCGTCCAGGGCCTCGGCGTCCGTCAGCGCGAGCAGCTCCTCGAGCAGCTGACCAAATAAGTGAGTGCTCAGGATTCCAAGCTCTTTGTGATTTCTGGACCGTCAGGCGCGGGCAAGGGCACGCTCGTCACTCGTGTGCGAGAGCATCGCTCGAACCTGGGCCTGACGGTTTCGGCTACCACGCGAGCTCCGCGTAAAGGCGAGGTCGACGGCGTCAATTACTTTTTCCTGACGCGTGAGGAGTTCGACCGCCGCGTGGCAAACGGTGAGTTTGTCGAGTGGGCTGAGGTCCACGGCAACTGCTATGGCACGCTGGTGAGCGAGGTCCAGTCCAAGCTCGCCTCTGGTGCTTCTCTGATTTTGGAGATTGATGTCCAGGGTGCCCTGCAAGTCAAGGAGCGCTTTCCCGAGGCCGTGCTGATCTTTATCAAGCCGCCTTCGCTCGAGGTGCTTCGTGAGCGTCTTGTCGGTCGTGGTACCGAGTCGCCCGAGACGATTGAGCTGCGCATGGCAAACGCCGCCCATGAGCTTGCCCTTGCCGACCGCTACGACGACGTCGTGGTGAATGACGATCTCGACCGCGCGACCGATGAGCTCGTTCGCGTTCTCGATATGCATGAAAGGATCTGAGGTCCGTGTCCGTTGTAAAGCCTTGCATTGACGATCTTCTGGAGAAGACCGATCACAACCGCTTCCTGCTCGCTTCGCTTGCCTCCAAGCGCGCCTGCGATATCAATAGCATGCTGCGTGGCCAGCACAATCGTGTGCTTGCCGTCCAGGATGTCGATGACATCACCATCGCGCTCTCGGGTGCCGATTCCATTTCGATGGCTATGGATGAGATCGTCGACGGCGATATCTCCTACGACGAGGCCCGTTACGAGAAGGCACTCGGCCACAAGGTTGCTGAAGCCTAAATGGCAGCTCGCGTCTGCCTGGTCCACTATCACGAGGTTGGACTGAAGGGCAAGAACCGCGCACATTTTGAGCATATTCTCATGGATAACATTAAGGCGGCTTTGGCCGCCTTTTCCGTGAATGCCGTGTCTCGAATTTCCGGTTATATCCTCGTGACCTTTAACGAGCATCAGGCCGACGATGCGGCGCGCGTTATTCGCACCGTGCCCGGCGTTGCTCGTGTGTCCCTGGCCTACCACACCAATCGCGACCCTCAGGAGTACTGCGCGGCGGCTGTAAAGGCGCTGCGTGAGTTTGGCCCCTTCGACTCGTTTAAGGTACATGCCAAGCGCTCTAACACCGATTATGAACTCACCTCGATTGATATCAACCGTCAGGTGGGCGAGGTGCTATGTGAGGCGTTCCCCGATAAAAAGGTCCAGATGCATGATCCCGACGCGATGGTGCACGTGCTGGTTGTTCAGGGCAGCGTTTACGTGTACGCGCGCTCCGAGCGCGGTGTGGGCGGTCTGCCGGTGGGCTCTGCCGGTAAGGTCGTGACCCTGCTGTCATCGGGTATCGACTCGCCGGTGGCAACCTGGATGCTCGCGCGCCGCGGAGCCGTGTGCGTGCCGGTGCATTTTTCCGGTCGTCCGCAGACGCCCGATACGAGCGAGTATCTGGTGCAGGACATCATTCGCGCCCTTGAGCCGGGTGTCCAGATCGGCCGTCTGTACGTGGTGCCGTTTGGCGATTGCCAGCGTGAGATTTCCGTCACCTGCCCCAGCAACCTGCGCGTGATCATGTATCGCCGCATCATGTATTCGGTCGCCGAGCGCATCGCGCATTTCGAGGGCGCCAAGGCCATCGTGACCGGCGAGTCGCTTGGCCAGGTTGCCTCTCAGACGCTCGAGAACATCATGGCTGTCAATGAAGCCGTGAAGATTCCCGTGTTCCGTCCGCTCATTGGTTCTGATAAGCAGGAGATCATCGCGCGTGCCCAGGAGATCGGCACGTTTGATATCTCGACCGAGGCGGCGCCCGATTGCTGCACGCTCTTTATGCCGCGTCGTCCCGAGACGCATGCCAAGCTCGATGCCGTGCATGAGGCCTGGGAGCTGTTCGATCACGAGGAGATGATCGAGCGCCTGCTCAAACAGACCGAGTATATCGATTTTGGCAGCAACACGTATAAGGCCCCCAAGACCTTAAAACGCAAACATTCGGAGCTCGCTCCGCGTGAGATTTACCAAGATCACGAGTAATTTGTTGCATAGGCCGGCGATGTTTTTGCATCGTCGGCCTTTTGCTATCTGGGCGTTTGCTTCTAAATTGTTCATTTGGCGACGCGTGCCTGAATAAATGGACACTTTTCCGCAAGGTTTTGGTCGGGTTTTGGTTAGACCGTGAGCGACGATGTGTGAACCCGGGCGCTGCGACCCCTCTCGCCTGACACGATAGTGTTGGGAGGTGTTTGCTATGGCACAGCGCGAACAACACGAACGGGTCAAACGAATGGATCGCTGGGCGGGAAAGCTGCTCGAGCACAAGGCGGTGGTCGTGGCGATGCTCGTCGTTATTGCGATGGCGAGTGGGTTGGCGATGGCAACATTGGGCGGCGAATCCGATGGGGTGACGTTTGAGCGTGATGCCACGTCGGTTGAGCGGGCGGATACGGGTTCTGAGGACGCTTCTGATGATGGCGATCCTTCAAGTGATTCGAAAAGGGCAAGTGCGGCCAGTGAGGTCTATGTCGATGTTGGCGGGGCCGTGGTGACGCCGGGCGTCTATCGCCTGCGGGAAGGCGCACGCGTGGCACAGGCGATTGATGCTGCCGGCGGGCTTACGCCCGAGGCCGATGTCGCGGGCCTTAATCGAGCTTCTAGAGTAGTCGACGGACAGAAGATTTATGTGCCGCACGTAGGAGAGCAGCAGACGGTTGGTGACGTCGCTGGATCTGGACCCGGTGAGGCGTCTGTTGGCGCATCCGTCGTGAGTGATCTGGTAAATATCAATACGGCGAACGCCGCCGAACTGCAGACGCTCTCCGGCGTCGGTCCCTCCATGGCCCAGTCGATTATCGATGAGCGAACGCAAAACGGGCCATTTACCTCGATTGAAGACCTGATGCGGGTCTCGGGCATCGGCGAGAAGAAGTTCGCCAAGATCAAAGATTGCATTTGCATATGAATGTGCGCGAGCGCGAAATGCCGCCTCGTCCTTTGATTCCGTGGTTGGCGGCGTTCTTTGCAGGCCTTGCCGGGGCGAGCGCGTTGGTTCTTAATGCAGCTGCCGATGTCCTGCTTGGCGAGGGCTCGTGGGACATAAGGACATTTTGGTTCTTATCGGTATTTGCCGTGACGCTCGCTGCATTGGGCAAAGCATGCCCCTGGGTAGCGCGATGGAAACGAGGAATCTATGCCGCTTCGGTCGGTGTCGTTGCGGGCGCACTGGTTTCTGCATTGTGGTCCGCAAGTGCGCTGCACGCTTCGCGCGCTCTCGACGGACGGGCGGCAAGCTCCCTTGAATTTGTGGTGCAGGGTGACCCATCCATTAACGAGGAGACCGATTCTTACACCTGCGATGCCTATGCAAAAGGGGAACGATTGGGGGCAGTTCGCCTTTCATGTGACCGAAGCCTCGATGCCGGCTGTCGCGTGCGGGTTATCGGGCGCATCTTGCCTTTTTCGAATGATTCCTATGAGCGTTCGCGCGTTTTGCGCGGCGAGGTGAGAAAGGTCAAGGCCGTCCGGATCGTATCGATTCAAGGCGGCTCGCCGAGCTTGTTGCTTCGATTTCGTAGCGCGCTCCTCGATGCCGTCGATCCCGTTGCCGATCCCGCCCGTGCGCTCATCGCCGGTGTCGTCTGCGGCCGTTCTTCCGAGCTGCGCGCGCAGCCGGCGTGCGATTGGTTTTCGGTAACGGGCACGGCTCATCTCATCGCCGTCTCGGGCAGCCACTTGTCGATCGTGGGCTTTGTGCTCGAGACCGCATTGCAAAAGACGCGTTGTCCGCGTGGGCTGCGGCGTGCGATGCTTGCGGCCGCGCTTGTGTCCTACACTGCCTTTACCGGTGCCTCGTCATCGGCCGTGCGCGCGTGCTGCATGGTGTTCGCAACGCTTGCCGTCAACGGTGCCGGACGTCGTCGCCATGGCCTTTCCGCGCTTTTCATGACCATGTCGATCTTTGTGCTGCTGCGTCCGACGGTGCTGTTCGAGATGGGCTTTCAGTTATCGTGCGTGAGTGTCTTCGCCATCTTGTGTTTTTGCCCCTATGCCACCTTCGCCCTGGGTGAGCTTGGTGTGCCGTCGGCTGTGGCCGGTATGATCTCCGTCACGTTATGCTCGCAGTTGGCGACGTTGCCCATCACGATTCCGGCCTTTGGGACGTTTTCACTGATCGCACCGCTCGCGAATGCGCTCATCGGCCCCGTGGTGAGTGTACTGCTTGCCGTCTCGGTCGTGCTGGCGCCCTTATCGCTCGTACCTTTGTTGCGGCCTTGGGCGCTCTTGGTGCCCATGATCGCCGCTCGCTGTGCGCTGTTCTTTGAGCAGCTCCTTGCTGCGATACCGGGCGCATCGGTGAGCGTGCCGCCCGACTCGATAGAGGTTTTCCTTGTTCCGATGGCCCTCGCGATCTTGCTGGTCTGGTGGCCTCGTCCCCGTGCTCGCCCCATGGCGGCGGGGCTCGCGTGTTTGGTCTTTCTGGCGGCGCTCCCGTATGTCTATTGGGATCGATTCGCCCCACCTTCCGTGACGGTCCTGGACGTGGGACAGGCCGATGCGATCTTGGTTCGGCAGGGCTCGACGGCGGTGCTCGTGGATAGCGGGCTCGATGAGCGGGTGGTCACCGCGCTCGTTCGAAACAATGTGCATCATATCGATGCCGTCTTTGTAACGCATTGGGATGAGGACCATTGGGGCGGCCTGCCCGCAGTGCTGGAACAGTTTTCGGTTGGGACCATAGCCGTGGCGGCCGACGCGCTCGAGGATGCGCCCGCACAGGTTCTAAACCGCCCCGGCGTTTCGTATCGCCAGGTGAGGCGGGGAGATGCCGTCGACATCGGGGCGTTTCGCGCCCGCGTGATGTGGCCGTTCGATTCTGTGGATGGAGAGGGGAACGAGGACTCGCTTGTCTTGCTGCTCACCTTTGCGCAGGAAGGAAAGCGCTTGCGCATGCTGCTGACCGGCGATGCCGAGCTTGACCAGGAACGTGAGTTTGTGCAGGAGGTGGGGGATATCGATGTGCTTAAGTTGGGACATCACGGCTCGAAGGTCTCGGTCGACGGCGAGTTGCTGGGCGTCTTGAGACCCGAGCTATCCATTGCAAGCGCCGGCGAGGGGAATCGATACGGTCATCCCAGCGACGAGTGCGTGGATGCGGTTCGAGTGGCCGGTGGGGCCTTTGCGTGCACCATCGAACACGGTGATATCACCATCACGCCGACCGCGAAGGGCTTTACGATGCGATGCCAACGGTCGTGATGGCATCGTTGGCGCTCGGTGGGACCCTGGGCTAAAATGACACGGTACGAATATGGGAGCTTGCAAGAGGGGAGCGCGATGTCCGAATCTGGGCTGTTGCCGGCATATCTGATCATCGGTACCGACGGAGTCAAACGTGACCACGCTGTCTCGCGCATGAAGGCACGTCTGGAAAAGTCGGGCATGGTCGAGTTCAACCTCGACGAGCGCGACATGACCAAAGACCCCGATATCGAATCGATTATCGGCTCGCTCAACACCTTTCCCATGGGCAGCGAGTTTCGCCTGGTAATTCTCGACGGCTGCTCAAAGCTCGCCAAGGCGGTCTCTGAGCCGCTCGTCGAATATCTGGCGAGCCCCAGCCCCACGACTGTCTGCCTGATCATTGCCGACTCGCTTGCCAAGAACACGCGCCTGTATAAGGCGATCGCCAAGATCGACAAGAAGGCAGTGATCGACTGTTCGGGCACCAAACGCTGGGAGCTTCCGCGTCGTGTGCAGCAGATGGCGACGCAACACGGTAAGTCCATCTCCACGGCTGCCGCTGAGGAGCTCGTCTCACGCTCGGGTGAAAACACCCGTATGCTCGACAACGACTTGGCAAAGCTCGCCCAGATGGTCGAGGCGCCTCAGATTGAGCTTGCCGATGTGGAGCGCTGGATTGTGCGCACGGCCGAGGTCCAACCTTGGGACTTTCTCAATGCGGTCTCGGCCCGCGATATGCGGCGATCGCTCGAGCTCTTTAATCTGCTGCCCGTCAAGAGCTATGTGTGGACCTACACCCTGCTGTGCGGACGCATCCGTGAGCTTATCGTTGCCAAGGCCCTCGATGCGCGCGGGCAAGGTCGCGAGCTCGCCGCCACACTTAAGCTCCAGTCCTGGCAGGTCAAGAATCATCTGACCTGGGCGCGCCGCTTTTCTATGGCGGAGCTTGTCGCTGCGCTCGAGGGCGCGGTCGATGTGGAGCTCGCACTCAAGGGTTCGGCCGATTCGGAGACCGCTTTTTTGCTCTGGATTACGAACATCTTGAGAAAATCGTGATGATACCTGCCTTTTTGGCAAATTCGTTCTATCCCTTTGAGATGGAGCGTGCTATAGTAGGCGCTTGCATGACCTCACCGTGTCTCAGAGGTGTCATACATTTTTTGCAAGGAACTCGAAAGGAACTCCAGAAGTGGCAAACATCAAGTCTCAGAAGAAGCGTATCCGCACCAATGAGGCAGCACGCATGCGTAACAAGGCTGTCAAGTCCGAGCTCAAGACGCTGACCAAGCACGTCCAGTCCGCCGTCGCCGAGGGCGACGCCGAGAAGGCCCAGGCTGCCCTCAAGACCGTCACCAAGCGTCTTGACATGGCTGCCGCCAAGCATGTTATCCACAAGAACCAGGCTTCCAACCGCAAGTCCGGTCTTGCTAAGCTCGTGAACAGCATCAACGCCTAAGTTGTAAATTTCACACCACACAGATTACGCGCATAAATGGAGCCTGTTTTATGGAACAGGCTCCATTTTTTGTACCGCTCGGGTAAGATAGTCGGCATGAATACTTCAATTGACATTTCCCACATCCGCAACTTCTCAATCGTTGCGCACATTGACCATGGCAAGTCCACGATCAGTGACCGTATCCTCGAGCTCACCCATACCGTTGACGAGCGCGACATGGAGTCGCAGCTGCTCGACACCATGGATATCGAGCGCGAGCGCGGCATCACGATCAAGTCCAATGCCGTCCGCGTGTCCTATGACGCCGATGACGGCGAGACGTATCAGTTCAACCTTATCGATACGCCGGGCCATGTAGACTTTACCTACGAGGTCTCGCGTTCGCTGGCCGCTTGCGAGGGCGCGGTGCTCGTCGTCGACGCCACCCAGGGTGTCGAGGCGCAGACTGTCTCCAACGCGACGCTCGCTATGAACGCCAACTTGGATATCGTGCCCGCCATCAACAAGATCGACCTGCCCTCGGCCCATCCTGACGAGGTTAAGACCGAGATCGAGGACGACCTTGCGATTCCCGCCGATGATGCCGTGTGCGTATCGGGCAAGACCGGCGAGGGCATTCACGATCTGCTAGAGTCCATCGTCTTTTTGATCTCGCCGCCTAAGGGCGATGCAAACGCTCCGCTTAAGGCGCTCATTCTGGATTCGTACTTTGATGAGTATCGTGGCGTGGTGGCCACGGTGCGCGTCTTCGATGGTTCCATTAAAAAGGGCGATACGCTTCGTATGATGCAGGCCGAGGGCGACTTTTTGGTCGACGGCGTGGGCGTCAAGCGTCCTGCCGAGACCCCGGTTGACGCGTTGACGGTTGGCGAGGTCGGCTACGTGGTCACGGGCCTGAAGGACCCCGAGGCCGTTCGCGTGGGCGACACCCTTACCTGGGCGTCGAACCCCTGCCCCGAGCCGCTTCCGGGCTACCGCGAGGCCAAGCCCATGGTCTATACGGGCCTGTTTCCGATCGACAACAAGGATTACGAGAACCTGCGCGACGCGCTCGATAAACTGCATGTCAATGACCCGTCGTTGGTGTGGGAACCTGAGACCTCGGTGGCGCTCGGCTTTGGCTTCCGCGTGGGCTTCTTGGGCCTGCTGCACATGGAGGTCGTCAAGGAGCGTCTCGAGCGTGAGTTCAACCTGGACCTCATCGCCACGAGTCCTTCGGTCGACTATCACGTGTACAAGACCGATGGCGAAATGATCGATGTCCGCAGCCCGCAGGATCTGCCCGAGGCCACGCGTATCGAGCGCATTGAGGAGCCGTTCCTCAAAGCCAAGATCATCTGTCCGCCCGAGTATACGGGTGCCGTCATGCAGCTCGCCATCGAGCACCGCGGCGTGACGACCGACATGATCCATCTCACGAGCAAATCGGTCGAGATGCGCTTTGATATGCCGCTCGCTGAACTCATCTTGGACTTCTTCGATCAGCTCAAGAGCCGCACCAAGGGTTACGCCTCGTTGGATTACGAGTTCAACGAGTACCGTCCATCCGAGCTTGTGAAGCTTGATATCCTGCTTTCGGGCGACGAGGTGGACGCGCTGTCGTTTATCGTCCATAAGGATAAGGCTTACGGTCTTGCCCGCGGCCTGTGCGACAAGCTCAAGGAGATTATTCCGCGCCAGCTGTTCGAGGTGCCCATCCAGGGTGCTATCGGCAACAAGATCATTGCTCGCTCCACCGTCAAGGCGCGTCGCAAGGACGTGCTTGCCAAGTGCTACGGCGGCGATATTTCGCGTAAGCGCAAACTGCTCGAGAAGCAGAAAGAGGGCAAGAAGCGCATGAAGGCCATCGGCTCGGTCGAGGTCCCGCAGGAGGCGTTTATGGCGATCCTCAAGGTGGACGAGTAGGTCTATGGCGCTTTCCGAATATAGTCAGCGGCTGCTGGGCGCCTATGCCGAGCAACCGTTCCTTATGGCTCCCATGGCGGGCGTGACCGATCCCGCCTACCGCATCATGTGCCGCCGACGCGGTGCCAACCTTGCCTACAGCGAGATGGTGAGCGTGGCGGGCCTTGCCTATGCCAGCAACAAGACCTGGCGCCTGGTGCTACCGGCCGACGAGGAGCAGCAGATTTGCGTGCAGCTCTTTGGCTCCAAGCCCGATCAGTTTGCGAGCGCCGTCGCCGCCGTCGAGGAGCGCGTTGGCGATCGCCTGTCGCTCATCGATATCAATATGGCATGCCCCGCCCGCAAGGTCGTTACCAAGGGCGAGGGCTCGGCGCTCATGCGCACGCCTGACCTGGCGGAGAAGATCGTCGAGGCTACGGTGGGTGCGGCGCACGTGCCCGTGACCGTCAAGATTCGCAAGGGCTTTTATGCCGAGGACCGCAATGCCGCGACATTTGCCCAGATGCTTGAGGGTGCAGGGGCTGCCGCAGTCGCCGTGCATGGTCGTTGCGCCACACAGCTCTACACGGGCCAGGCCGATTGGTCAGTCGTCGATGAAGTCGCAGATGCCGTCGAGATTCCCGTGATCGGTTCGGGCGACGTGTTCTGCGCCGAGGATGCCGCGGAGCATCTGCGCAACTCGGGTGCCAGCGCGGTGTTTATCGCGCGCGGTATCTACGGTAATCCCTGGGTCTTTGGTGATGCTCGCGCCCTTTCGCTCGATGGCATACCGGTGCCGCAGCGCAGCTCCGTCGAGCGACTGGACGCCCTGCGTGAGCACCTCACGCTGACGCATGAGCTCTTGCCGCTCATGTCGCGCGCCCGCACGTACGCAAGCTGGTACTTAAAAGGTATGCCCCATGCCGCCGCCTGGCGTGCCCAGGTGGTGCGCTGCTCCACGTATGAGGAGTTCATGGCGCTGGTCGATGAGATCGAGCGCGATGTGGTGGCCTGCGAGGCTGCCCTTGCCGCCGGCGAATCGGTGCCCCCTCATCCGCTGGAGGCTTAAGGGTGGCCGTTACCGCGCTGTATGCGCACGTGCCGTTCTGTGCCCAAAAGTGCCGCTACTGCGACTTTGATTCGCGCAGTTTCGCTCCGTGCGAGCTGGGTGCTGCGCTCGATGCCTATTTTGAGCAGTTGTACGCGCGCCTCGATGCTTTTGGCAAGGCTGGGGCCCTTGACCAGATCCGCACCGTCTATGTTGGCGGCGGCACGCCGTCGCTGGCGGGGGAGCGCCTGGTGGAGCTGGCGCGGCGTATTCGTGCGTGGTGCGCCCCTGTTGAGTTTACCTGCGAGGCCAATCCCGAGTCGCTGACCGCCGAGCTCGCCACTGCGCTTGCCAAGGTGGGTGTCACACGCGTCTCTCTGGGCGTGCAAACGCTCGATAACACCGAACTTGCCGCCATCGGCCGTATTCACGATGCCGATCGGGCGCTCGCTGCTATCGCGACGGTCAAGGACGCTGGGCTTGACGTGTCGTGCGACCTTATGTGCGGTCTTCCCGGGCAGACCGCAGCGAGTTGGAGTCGCACGCTTGATGGCGTGCTGGTGGCGGCTCCGCATCATGTGTCGGTTTACCCGCTCACGCTCGAGGAGGGGACACCCCTCTATCGCATGGCGTGCCGCGACGAGTCGCTCGAGCCTGATGAGGATTTTCAAGCCGCCTGCATGGACACGGCGCGTGGGCGTTTGGGTGCGGCCGGCTATCACCCGTATGAGGTGGCGAGCTACGCGCTCGACGGCCATGAGTGCGCCCATAACATTGCCTATTGGAGCGGCCAAGGCTATCTGGGCCTGGGTCGTTCTGCCGCGGGCATGCTCGACGCCGAAGATTTCGACCGTCTTGCAGGTTTGTTCCCCGGCGTGTCTTCTCGAGGCGATGCGTATCGCGTGCGTCTGGTGCAACGCGACGATGTCGCGACGGCGTTCGAGGCCGAATACCTGTCGCAGCGCGAGGCTGCGGCCGAAGACCTGATGCTCGCCTGTCGTATGACGCGCGGTGTTGGGCCCGACCTGTTGGTTCGCGCGGCCTGCGTCATCCCAACGGATGAGCTGGCAGCTGCCTGCGATCACGCACTCGAATTGGGTCTTGCCACGTGGGTGCCCGATGGCGTCGAGGGATATGCGGGGCGCGTCGCCTCGAAAGACGTTATCACAGGTCGCGCCCGCGCTCGTTTGGCGCCGACACACCTGGGCTGGCTCGATGGAAATGTTCTGTTCGAGCTGTTTTGGGGTCTAGCATAGGCCGCTCGGGTAGAATTACCGCAAGATATACGCTGCTGTGAGCAGGAGGTTGCCGTACATGGCGACGATGAACGAAAAAGATTACTACGAGATTCTCGGTGTCTCCAAGGACGCCACCTCGCGTGATATTCAAAAGGCCTTTCAGCAGAAGGCCCGTAAGCTCCATCCGGACGTCAATAAAGAGCCGGGTGCCGAGGAAAAGTTCAAAGAGGTTTCCGAGGCCTACGCCGTGCTTTCGGATGAGCAGAAGCGTGCGCGCTATGACGCCATGCGCTCGGGCAATCCCTTCGCCGGCGCTCCTACGGCTTCGCCTTATGGTGGCGGTTACGCCGGCGGCGCCGGGTACGGCAATCCCTTTGAGGGCGGTTTTCCCTTTGGCGGCGCATGGGGCCAGCCGCGTCGCGGGCGGGCAGCATACAATCCCGAAAGCGGTGCCAACGTGGTCGTCGACATTAAGCTCGATGCCAAGGAGGCCAAGGGCGGTTCCCGCAAAACCGTTCGCTACACGCGATTCGATACGTGCGGACACTGCGGCGGCTCGGGTTCTGTCTCCTCCGAGCATGCCCATACCTGCCCAAGCTGTGGCGGACGCGGCCATATCGATGTGGACCTGTCCTTCCTGTTTGGCGCTGGCACGTTTCAGTCGGTTTGCCCCGAGTGCGGCGGCTCGGGCAAGGTCGTAGCCGATCCGTGCCCCGATTGCGGCGGCAGCGGTCGTACCCGCGTGACCTCCGAGCAAACGATTGAGTTTCCTGCCGGCACGCACGACGGCGACGAGGTTCGCATTAGCGGCATGGGCCATGCCGGTACCAATGGCGCCACGGGTGGTGACCTGGTCGGTCGCGCCCATGTGGAGGCCGAGCGCCTGGAGGGCAAGGCCCGTACCGGCTTTTACCTGATGGGCATCGTGGCGCCGTTTTTGGTGCTGTCGGCCATCTCGGGCGTGTTCTCGGCCTTTGCCGTGATGTGTTTTATTCCGTTTGCCATGGGCCTGTTCATGGTGCTCTCGGATGGGGTACTTCACCGTAGCCTGCTGTGGTGGAAGCGTGGTGCGATGCAGTTTGCCAACGGTTTTGCCAACGGCTTCATGTTCGCGCTCGTGTCGGTGTGGTTTGCGAGCTGCTCGCAGCGCGCGATGCTTTCGCCCTACGGGATGCAATAACATCAAACCCTCTGTTTGCGGCCGGCCCTGCATGGGTATAGGACGCACTGTGACAATATTGAAAGTCGGAAGGATTCGGTCGTGTCGGAAAATAGGGATTACTACGAGGTACTTGGCGTCGATAAGGACGCCGACGCGCGGACCATTAAGCGCGCGTTTTTAAAGAAAGCCCGTACGGTACACCCGGATGTTTCGGACGACCCCGAGGCCGAGGCCAAGTTCAAAGAGCTGAACGAGGCCTATTCTGTCCTTTCCGATGAGCAGAAGCGTGCCAACTACGATCGCTTTGGCACTGCCGATGGCCCTGGTGGCTCCGGCTATGTCGACATCAACGACATCTTTGGCGGCATGGGCATGGACGACCTGTTCTCGTCGTTCTTTGGCGGCGGCGCCGGCGGTGGTGCCCGCAGCCGTCGCGAGCGCCGTCGCGGTCGCGATATGGCCATCTCGCTTTCGGTGACGCTCGAGGAAGCTGCACTTGGCTGCAAAAAGACGATCAGCTATGACCGCCTTGCTCCCTGCGAGGATTGCAACGGTACGGGCAAGGCTGACGGTGCGACCGAAAAGCAGTGCAGCCGCTGCCACGGCACGGGCTATGTCACCACGGTCCAGCGCTCGTTTTTGGGTCAGGTCCAGTCCTCTTCGCCCTGCCCCGACTGCCACGGCGAGGGCACGGTCATCGACCATCCCTGCGAGACTTGCGACGGTCAGGGCCGCACGCCTTCGCACGAAAAGATCGACATCGATATTCCCGCCGGCGTCTCGACCGGTCGCCAGCTGCGCGTGAGCGGCTTTGGCGAGGCCGGTCTTCGTGGCGAGCCCTCGGGCGACCTGATCGTCAGCGTGCGTGTCGCCGATCACGAGCGCTTTAAGCGCAATGGCGACGACCTGTACCTGGTGAGCGATATCTCCATCGCGCAGGCCGCGCTCGGCTGCGAGATCGAGGTCGAGGGCATTATGCCCGAGGAGGTCGTCAAGGTTACGGTCCCTGCCGGCACGCAGTATGGCGACACCGTCAGCGTCAACAACTTTGGCATGCCGCGCATCGGCGGTGGCGGCTCACGTGGTCGTCTGGTCGTGCAGCTGCGCGTGGTCGTTCCCACGAACCTTTCCAACAAGCAGCGCGAGCTGCTCCGCGCTTTTGCCGACGAGATGGGCGATGACGTCGCTTCCGGTAAGAAGTCGGTAACCGATCGTATCAAGAGCGCCCTCGACGATATCCTCGATTAAGGAGCCCGCTTGCTCGCACCCCATATTTCCGTCGTCAACCTTGGCTGCCGTGTCAACCGGGTTGAGTCCGACCGTATCACTGCCGATCTTATGCGCCAGGGCTTTGCGATGGTGGAGCCCCAGGATGCCGACCTGATTGTAATCAATACCTGCGCCGTGACGGGCGAGGCCGAGGCCAAGACCCGTAAGGCCGTCCGTCATGCGCTGTCATATCCAGGTGAGCCCTACGTTGTCGTGACCGGCTGCGTCGTCAACTTGCATCCCGAAGAGCTGCTGGAGCTTTCGGACCGCGTCATTGCCGAGCCGTCGAAAATCGACGTCGCCGAGCGTGTCTGCGAGGTGCTGGGTGTCGAATCCGATAGTGTGGCCGCTTGCAGCGACAGCGATGTGGTCGATGCTCTGGGGCGCTCGCGTCTGGGCGTGAAGATCCAAGACGGCTGCAATCACCGCTGCACGTATTGCATTGTGTGGAAGGCGCGCGGCCCTGAGCGCTCCGTGCCCGTCGAGTCCGTGCTCGAGCAGGTGCGCGAGGCCCAGGAGGCCGGTGTGCCCGAGGTGGTGCTGACTGGCGTGAACCTGGGCGCCTATGACGGCAAGAGCGCGACTGACGAACACGTGGAGATCGATGAGCTGCTCCAGGCCATCATGGAGCGCACCGAGATCGCCCACGTGCGCATCTCCTCGGTGGAACCCATGGATATTTCCGAGCGCTTGCTCAAGGTGATGGCTCGCTATCCGAAGCGTATCGCGCCGTTTTTGCACCTGCCTGTGCAGTCTGGCTGCACGGCGACGCTGCATCGCATGGGCCGTCCCTATAGCGCCGAGGCGTTCGAGGACACGGTGCGCATGATTCGCGCTAACCTGCCCCAGGCTGCACTTTCGTGTGACGTTATCGTCGGTTTCCCTGGCGAGACGGACGAGGAGTTCGAGGAGTCGCTGGCGCTGTGCCGTCGCGTGGGCTTTTCGCGCATGCACGTGTTCCGCTATAGCAAGCGCCCCGGCACCCTCGCCGCCGACATGCCCGACCAGGTACCCCCTGAGGTCATGGCCGAGCGCAGCCGTCGCATGCGCGCTGCCGCACAGGAGCTTGCGATCGCCGATGCCCGCCGCCGCGTGGGCACGGTCGAGCGTGCGGTGCTCGAGTATGGCGACAACCTGACGCTCGGCTCGTTCCATCATGCCCGTCTTGATGATACCTGTGGACTCACAGCCCCTTGCCTGCTCGATGTTGCTATCATCGGAGTCGATGATTCCGGCTTGGTCCATGCACGCAGGGAGGTTCATGGAAGCCTCGAAGATTAGACTTACCGTTCCCGAGGGTATCGACCCCTCGCGCGTTTTGGGCGCCGGCGATGGCGCCCTTCGTGCACTCGAGAACTTGGTGCGCGCTCACGTGGTTGCCCGCGGTGACAGCGTTGCCGTGAGCGGCGATCCGGACGAGGTCGAGCTCGTGGCGCGCTTTTTCGAGCATGCTTTTCGCGAGGCGGCCGCCGGGCGCACGCTGTCTGCCGACGATGTCTCGCGATGCCTGGCGGTCTTGCGCGACGGCGAGCATAATGCCTCGTCGCTGCGCGATGACGTGCTGCTGTCGTATCGCGGTCGCGTCATCCGCCCCAAGACGCTCGGCCAAAAGCGCTACGTGGATGCCATTCGCTCGCATACCATCACGTTTGGCCTCGGTCCCGCCGGTACCGGTAAAACCTATCTGGCTATGGCACTCGCTGTCGCCGCGCTCAAGCGCCATGAGGTGGGCCGCCTGATCCTGACGCGCCCGGTTGTCGAGGCGGGGGAGAACTTGGGCTTTTTGCCCGGCACCCTCGAGGAAAAGATCGACCCGTATATGCGTCCGCTCTATGATGCCCTGTTTGACATGATGGATCGTGAGCGTACCGATGAGCTCATGGAGCGTGGCGTGATCGAGATCGCCCCGCTCGCCTACATGCGCGGTCGAACGCTGAGTGATGCCTTTGTGGTGCTCGATGAGGCACAAAACACGACGCCCGAGCAGATGAAGATGTTCCTGACGCGCCTGGGTTTTAATTCCAAGTTCGTGATTACCGGCGACCTGAGCCAGCGTGACCTGGTGGGTCGTCGCGGCGGTCTTGCCGATATCGAAAGGATTTTGGGTCGCGTCGACGATGTGGCGTTTTCTCACCTGGAGCGCGCCGACGTGGTGCGCCATGCCTTGGTGGGGCGCATCGTCGAGGCCTACGATGCTTATGATGACGTGCGTGAGCAGCGCTCGCGCGACCGAAAGGAGTCCCGTTGAGTGTATTGATCAGCAACGATGCCGAGCTCGATACGCTGCTCGATGCCCAGGAGGTGGAGCACATCTGCGGAGTTGTGCTTGCCGCCGAGGGTGTTGAGCGTGAGGTCGAGATTTCCCTTTCGTATGTCGATGAGGACGAGATGCACGAGCTCAATCTTGAATGGCGTGGCATCGATCGCACGACCGACGTGCTCTCGTTTGAATGCGACTCGGCCTTTGACGAGGACATTCCCGCCGACGAGACGCTCGAGCTCGGCGATATTATCCTGGCCCCGCAGGTCATTGCCCGCCAGGCCCCCGGCTTTGGCAACAGCCCCGCCGATGAGTGCCGACTGATGCTCGTGCATGGCATGCTGCACCTGCTGGGTTACGACCACATCGAGGACGATGAGGCCGAGGTCATGGAGGCACGCGAGGATGCCATCCTGCGCGACCTGGCGCTTGAGCGCGGCGAGGACCCCAAACTCGTCCACGTCGGCCCCATAACCAATCATGCCCACGACTAGGAGCCGTCTATGATTCCCGGATCGAACAAGGACCATCCGTCCTTTTTAAAGTCGTTCTCATACGCCATGGAGGGCTTCGTCACCGCCGTCAAGACCGAGCGCAATATCAAGGTCATGCTCGTGGCGGGCGTGTGCACCGTCATTGCCGGCTGCATCGTGGGGCTCGATATTGCCGAGTGGGCTACGGTCATCATCTGCTGCGGCCTGGTGATTCACGGCGAGCTGTGTAATACCGCCATGGAGGCGATTGTCGACCTGGCGACCCAGGAGCTGCATCCGCTGGCCAAGCGCGCGAAGGATATCGCCGCTGCCTCTGTATACGTTCTTTCCATTACCGCCGCGATCGTGGGCTTGCTTGTCTTTGCCCACGCGCTCGACTTTATTTAGAAAGGGATTCCCATGTCCGACAATATGCAGCCTACCGATGAAGTTTTGGATGACGAGGTCCTGGACGAGGCTGAAGGTGCCGATTCGTTTGACGAGGTCGAGGAGTCCGACCCGTTTGAGGGTATGAGCGACGAGGAACTCGATGCCCTGTGCGACGAGGATGCGAGCCTCGCGGGCTTTGGAGACATGGAACCCGGTTTCCGCAGCGGCTTCGTGGCCCTGGTCGGTCGCCCCAACGCCGGCAAGTCCACGCTGCTCAACGCCTGTTACGGCAAGAAGGTCGCCATCACCTCTCCGGTGGCCCAGACGACCCGCCGCCGCATGCGTGCCGTGGTCAACCGCCCCGGTTACCAGCTGGTCTTCGTTGACACGCCGGGTATCCACAAGCCCAAGGACGGCTTGGGCTCCGAGCTCAACAAGAGCGCCCTGTTTGAGCTCAATGACGTAGACGTCGTCGCGTTTTTGATCGACGCCACCAAACCCATCGGCAGGGGAGACGCCTGGGTCGCCGAGCGCGTCAAGAATGCCCGCTCCAAAAAGGTCCTGGTGCTCACGAAGGCCGACGAGGCCGACCCCGCACAGGTCATGGAGCAGCTCAAGGCCGCTCACGAGCTTATGGAATACGATGATGAGATCGTGACGTCGTCGGTCAAGAACTTCAACGTCGATGCGTTTATCGAGACCGTCGCTCACTTCTTGCCCGAGGGCCCGCGTTGGTTCCCTGAGGACATGGGCACCGACGCGTCCGACGAAACCCTTGTGGCCGAGTTCGTGCGCGAGAAGGTCCTGCGTCGCACTCGCGACGAGATCCCTCACTCCGTGGGCGTCATCTGTGACGCGCTCGAGCAGACTAAGAAGGTCCTGCGCGTGCACGCCACGATTTACGTCGAGCGCGAGGGGCAGAAGGGCATCATCATCGGCAAGGGCGGCGAGATGATCAAGCATATCGGCATCGATGCCCGTCGTGATCTTGAGCGCATCTTTGGCACTCAGGTCTTTTTGGAGCTCGACGTGAAGGTCAAGGCCGGTTGGCGTGACGACGAGGCCCAGATTCGCCGCTTTGGCTACAACGCCGAGGACTAAGGACGCGCGGCGCGCATGGCAGGCTCCCGGACATATCGCACGAAAGTGCTCGTGCTCGATAAGACTAAGCTCAAAGAGACCGACCTGATCTTGACGATGCTCGACGAACGGGGGCGGCAGGTGCGTGCCGTGGCAAAGGGGGCACGTAAGCCTGGCGGTCGCCTTGCGGCCCGCTGCGAGCTCTTCTGCACCGTTGATATGCTGTTAGCACATGGTCGCTCGCTCGACGTGGTTTCTCAGGCGGAGCTTATGGAGGCGCCGCTCGGTGCTGCTCCTGATTACGAGACGACCTGTGCCGCCAGCGCGATTGCCGAGGTTGCGCGCGTGTGCTCGTTCGAGGATGCCGAGGATCCATTTACCTTTGCCATCACACAGCGGGCGCTCACACTTGTCGGCAGCGGGCTTGACTCGGCACATATGGACCTGCTCGTGGCGGCCTTTGTCTTTAAGCTGCTGTCGCACGTTGGCTATCGACCCGATTTCTCTGCTTGCGTGCTGTGCGGAGACCCCATGCTGTCATATTTTTCGCCCCAGGCGGGCGGCCTCTTGTGCGGCTCATGCGCGTCGAGCGTTCCGGGTGCCGAGTTGGTCTCAACCGGCGAGGTCGCATGGCTGCGCGCCCTCATGTCCATGACGTTCGATGAACTCATGGCCGAGCGAATCGATCCGCATACGGCGGCTTTTTTGCTGGGGCTTTCGCATGTTTGGGCCGCCACGCACACCGATCAGCGGCTCCGTGCGATGGAATTCATGTTGGGTCGGTGATGATGCGCAGGCGCGCGCCGCTTGTGGTAACATACCGACCTGTTGGTACCTCGACCTTGGATGCTCGCTCCACCGGCGGCTTCCCAGTCCGAGGCGAATAGAGTCGCCCGCGGGCGACGCGAAACGAAAGGTGAAACAATGACTGTTTCCAAAGAGCGCAAGGCGGAGCTGACCGCCCAGTTCGGTAACTCCCCGGTCGATACCGGTAACCCCAAGGTTCAGGTCGCCATCCTGTCCGAGCGCATCAAGGAGCTGACCGAGCACATGAAGTCCCACCAGAAGGACTTCCACACCCGTCGTGGCCTGCTCATGCTCGTTGGCCGTCGTCGTCGTCTTCTCTCCTACATCAAGAAGAACGACATCGTCGAGTACCGTGAGCTCATCAAGGCTCTGGGCATCCGCGACAACATCCAGTAAGGATTTGTACATGCTAAGAGCGTCCTGCGCAGCGGGGCGCTCTTTTTGTGTAAGGGCGTGAACAATCACGCTCTGAAGCGTGGCGGGGGCAGGGGGCCCGCGTCACATGAGAAGCCCGCAGGCAAGGGGCCTGTGGGGTAAAGGAGAACAATGACACTCGTATCCAAGACCTTTGAGCTGTACGGCAAGACCTACACCTTTGAGTCCGGCGAGCTTGCCAAGCAGGCCACCGGCGCTTGTCTGGTCAAGCAGGGTGACACCACGATGCTCGATACCGTGGTCGTCTCCAAGGAGCGCAAGAATTACGACTTCTTCCCGCTGACCGTCGACTTCAACGAGAAGATGTACGCTGCCGGTCGTATCCCGGGTGGTTACCTCAAGCGTGAGGGCCGTCCCAGCGAGAAGGCCACGCTCACGGCTCGTATGATCGACCGCCCGATCCGCCCGAGCTTCCCGGACGGCTTCCGCAACGAGGTGCATATCGTCGCCACCTCGCTCGTCGCCGACCAGGTCAACCCCTTCGACGTCATCAATGTCATGGGCGCCTCTTTGGCTATGACGCTCGGCGGCGTGCCCTTCGAGGGCCCGCTTGCCTGCGTGCGCATCGGCCGCAACGTGGAGACCGGCGAGTTTATCGTCAACCCCACCTATGAGGAGCGCGAGAGCTCCGACCTGGACCTGGAGCTGGGCGGCTCTGCCGACTTCATCTCGATGGTCGAGGCCGGCGCCGAGGAGATCTCCGAGGACGACATGCTCGCCGCTATGAAGTTTGGTCAGGAGGCCCTCGCTGCCTTCTGCCAGGCCCAAGACGAGTTCGTTGCCGAGTGGGAGCAGGTCAACGGCGCTATCGTCAAGAAGGAGTACCCGCTCGACCAGCCCGTCGAGGAGGTCCAGGAGCGCATCTTCGCCCACTACGACGAGATGGCCGCTGCCCTGCGCGACGCCGACAAGCTTTCCCGCATCGGTAAGGTCGAGGCTCTGAAGGAGTCCATCCGCGCCGAGTTCACCGACGAGGAGCAGGCCGCCTGGGAGCGCGAGATCCCCGTGGCGCTCAAGAAGCTCGAGAAGAAGGCCATGCGCACCATGGTCGTCGAGACCGGCGAGCGCGTCGACGGCCGTGCCGCCGACGAGATCCGTCCCATCATGGTGAAGGACAACTACCTGCCGCTCGTTCACGGCTCCGGCCTGTTCCAGCGTGGTCAGACCCAGGTGCTCTCCGTCCTGTCGCTCGGTATGCTCAACGAGGGCCAGCGTCTGGATACCATCGAGCCCACCGAGGGCAAGCGCTATATGCACCACTACAACTTCCCGCCGTTCTGCACCGGCGAGACCGGCCGCATGGGCAGCCCCAAGCGCCGCGAGATCGGTCACGGCAACCTGGCCGAGCGCGCTCTGCTCCCGGTGCTTCCCGACGAGAACGAGTTCCCCTACGCTATCCGCGTCGTCTCCGAGGTCATGGAGTCCAATGGCTCCTCTTCGATGGCTTCGACCTGCGGCTCCACGCTCGCCCTTATGGACGGCGGCGTGCCCATTAAGCGCCCGGTCTCCGGTATCGCCATGGGCCTGATCCAGGAGGAGGGCAAGACCGTGGTCTTGTCCGACATCCAGGGTCTCGAGGACTTCCTGGGCGACATGGACTTTAAGGTCACCGGCACCACCGAGGGCATCACCGCCCTGCAGATGGACAACAAGGCCACCGGCCTTACCTTCGATATCTTGGCCCGCGCTCTGCAGCAGGCCAAGGAGGGTCGCGCCTTCATCCTGCAGAAGATGCTCGATGTGATCCCCGAGCCGCGTCATACCACGCGCAGCACCGCTCCGCGCATCGTCTCCATCCAGGTTCCGACCGATAAGATCCGCGACGTCATCGGTTCCGGCGGCAAGGTTATCCGCGGCATCCAGGACGAGACCGGCGCTTCGGTCGACATCCAGGAGGACGGCACCGTCTTTGTCGGCGGCACCGGCGAGTCCGTCGATCAGGCCGTCGAGCGCATTAAGCTCATCATCAAGGTTCCCGAGCCGGGCGAGGAGTACACCGGTCGCGTTGTCTCCATCCAGCCGTTCGGCGCCTTCGTGAACCTGCTGCCCGGTAAGGACGGCCTGCTGCACATCTCCCGCGTCGCCAAGGGTCGCGTGGAGAAGGTCGAGGACGTCCTCAACGTGGGCGACGAGGTCAAGGTCGTCGTCATCGAGGTCGACGATCGCGGCAAGATCTCGCTCGACCGTCTGGACAAGCCCGAGGCTCCTGATCGTGCCGAGGGTGCCTCCGAGGGTGACGGCGAGCACTTCCAGCGCCGTGAGCGTCCGCGTCGCGAGCGCTCCGAGCGCAGCGATCGTCCGCGCCGTCCCGGCGACAACGGAGGCCGCAAGCCCCGCCGTCACCACGACGCCGAGTAACAGCCGCACATAAGCAGCTCAACAAGGGCGACCCCAGACAGGGGTCGCCCTTTTGCTTGCGCCCGGGAGGGCCGCATATGAAGTTTCCTGCTCTACAGTCCTGCGCAAGACGGAAAGCACATTAAGTGCTTTCCTTTGCGTGCGGAACTCGCGATAAACTTCATATGCGGCCCTCCCGGGCGCAAGCAAAAGGGCTGGTTAGTTCCACTCGTTCTTTAGTTGGACAGTCTATTCAGTAGTTAGATTTCGGATCCGTAGATAGATTCAGCAGTATTTCCCCAGATAAAACCGATCAAAATAAACCTGTCCCTTATTGGCAGGTTCCCCGCGAGGGCGGGCACGGATGAAGTTTGTCGCGAGTTCCGCACGAACAGGAGGCCACTTAATGTGGCCTCCGTCGTGAGCAGGACTGTAGAGCAGGAAACTTCATCCGTGCCCGCCCTCGCGGGGAACCGGCGGGATACACGGCTTCAGATGGGGCTTTGATGCATGGGTGGTCTGTTGTTATGCGAATGGGTATCATACTATGGTTACTGCATCGACTCTGCGATGCATTGTTGTACGTTCCCGGCGGCCGGTTTGCCAGAAGCGCCCCGTCGGTTGTTTCAGACCCGTTTCGAAGAAAGGAAACAACACTCACCTATGGCAGCTAAAAAATCATCTCCCTTGAAGATCATCCCGCTCGGCGGCCTTGATGGCATCGGCAAGAACATGACGGTCTTCGAGTGCGGCGACGACATGGTGCTCGTCGACGCTGGCCTTATGTTCCCCGACGATTCGCAGCCTGGTATCGATCTGGTACTCCCGGATTACACCTATGTTCTGGAGAACGAGGAAAAGCTCCGCGGCATCGTCGTCACTCACGGCCACGAGGACCACACCGGTTCGCTACCGTATCTGCTGCAGGACCTCAACAACAAGGTGCCCATCTTCTCGAGCAAGCTGACGCTTGGCTTTATCGAGGGTAAGCTCTCCGAGTTTCGTATTCGTGCACCCAAGTTCCGTGAGGTCAAGGGCGGCAGCCACGTCAATCTGGGTGGCATTTCGCTCGACTTCTTCTCGATGACGCACTCAATCCCGGGCGCTCTGGGTGTGTTCATCCGCACCAACCAGGGCACTGTTATGCACACCGGCGACTTTAAGCTCGACCAGACGCCCATCGACGGCGTCACGCCCGACTATGCCGCTATCAGCCGCTTTGCCAAGCAGGGCATCGACCTGCTGCTGTCCGATTCCACCAACGCCACGGTCCCCGGTTTTACCAAGTCCGAGGCCGAGGTTGGCCCCAATCTGCTGCATGCCATCAAGAATGCTCCGGGCCGCGTGTTCGTCGCGTCGTTCTCGAGCCACATCCATCGTCTGCAGCAGATCTGCGACGCCGCCCGCAAGTGCGGCCGCAAGGTTGTCGTGACCGGTCGTTCCATGCTCACCAACACCCGCGTGGCGCGCGAGCTCGGTTATCTCAACATCGATGACGCCGATATCATCGATGCCTTCGATATTGACAACCTGCCCGACGACAAGATCGTCGTCATGTGCACCGGTTCGCAGGGCGAGCCTCTGTCGGCCCTTTCGCGCATGGCTAACGGCGAGCACAAGACGCTCTCCATCCACGAGGGCGATACCGTCATCCTCTCGGCAACGCCGGTCCCCGGTAACGAGAAGGCCGTTCAGCAGGTCGTCAACAGCCTTGCCAAGCTTGGCTGCGACGTGTGGGATAAGAACCGCGCCCTCGTTCACGTCTCGGGTCACGGCAGCCAGGAGGAGCTCAAGCTCCTGATGGCCATGGCCAAGCCTACGTACTTTATGCCGGTCCACGGCGAGGCCGTGCATCTACGCGCCCATGCTCAGCTTGCACGCAAGATGGGCCTCAAGGACGATCACATCTTTATCCTCGACAACGGAGATACGCTTGAGATGCGTGGCGGTATCGTCAAGCGCGGTACGCCTGTCGAGTCTGGCGTCGTCTATGTCGACGGACTGCGCATCGGTGATACCGACCCCATCGTCCTGCGCGATCGTCAGAAGCTTGCCAACGACGGTATGGTCACGGCTGTCGCTATCGTTTCGCTCAAGCACAAGAAGATCGAGGCTATCGAGTTCTCGGGCCGCGGCGTCTCCTTTGCCATCGACGATCAGTTCTCCGAGGATGCCTCCGCATCCATTATGAAGACGATCGAGAAGGGCAAGTTCAGCTTTACGAGCAGCGGTTCCGATGCCATTCGCAAGGCCGTGCGCGACTCGCTCTCTAACTTTATCTGGAGCCGTACACGCACTCGTCCGATGATCATCCCGGTCGTCATGGAGGTTTAGTTTGGCGCGCGGATCTGCACAAAACGCCAAAGGCAATAAAGCCAACAACCAACCGGCATCTGCTAAGGGTGCCGGTTCCCATCTTCGTGCCAATAAAGGTCACGAGGCCGACTTCGACGATTTTGAGCCCCTGGTCGAGCCTTCGGCCAACCGCGATATCGCCGGCGTGGTCATTGCCGTTTTGGCGATTGCGTCCTTCATTGCCGTGATTTCGCCGGCGACCGCACCCGTTACGGCTGCGGTTGCCGGTTTCTACCACCTGGGCTTTGGTCTGGGCGCCTACGTGCTGCCGATTGTCATTTTGCTGTTTGCCGCCACGCTCTTTTTAGGCGAGGATTCGCCGCTCAACGTGCGCTCTGTTGCGGGCGGTGCCGTGGTCTTTATCGCCGTCGTCTCCATTCTTTCGCTGATGGTGCCGGGTACGAGCGACTCGTGCGACCTTATGTTCACACCGCAAAACCTGTCCGCCTCGGGTGGCTACATCGGTGCGTTTATTGCGAGCGCGCTGCAGAATGCCCTTGGTAAGCCTATTGCGATGGTGGTCCTGTTGGGTCTGGCCGTCGTTGGTTTTGTCATCATCGGCTTTTCGGTGGGCGGCGTTTTGCGCTCTGCCCGCGACCGTGCGGCCGATTTTGCCGAGCGCCGTCGTGCCGACGTTAACGCGAGTCCTTGGGGTGACGACGAAGCCCTGTCGGTGCCCGGCGTTGCCCGTCCGCACCTGAGCATTCTTCGTCAAAAGGGCTCCGATATGGCCGTGACCACGGTCATGGGCAACGATGCGGACCCGGTTTTGGACGATAACGACGAGGACGAGGATCCGTTTGTCGACGTGTCCGATGCCGTGGAGGCCGAGCGCGCTAAGACCACGCTGCTGCCGCGCCGTCATGCCAAGAAGGGCAAGACGGCTCCCAAGCTCAATACGAGTGAGCCCGACCCGTCCTGGTCCGAGAGTGAGATTGAGCTTACCGAGGGCGATGACGAGGACGACGAGGCTCCGATCGAGACTGCCAAGACGACCTTGCTGCCGCGTCGCCATGCCAGGCGCGGCCAGGTGACCGGCCAGCTTTCGATGGAGGACGATCCGGCCAAGATTGACGAGTCCGAACCGCCGTTTGCAGTGAATCCCGTCTCGGCCGCCCCTCAAATTCCTGATTTCCTCAAGCACCCAAAGGTTGCCGATACGGCCGTCGCGGGCGCTGCCGAGGCGTCTGCTTCTAGCGATGGGGGAGCGGACAATGCCCCCGCGGATAACGAGGGCGTAGAAGAGGACGGCCTTAAGCTTCCGCCGCTCGAAATCCTGCATGCAAACCCTCAGTCCGCTTCTGCCGCATCTTCGGACAAGGAGCTGGAACAGACCGCCGAGTCGCTGCAGTCCACGCTGCTTGAGTTTGGCCGTAGCGCTCGCGTTGTCGGCTGGATTGCCGGCCCCACGGTGACGACTTTTAAGCTGCAGCCCGGCGAGGGTGAGCGCGTGAGCAAGATTTCGAGCCTTGAGGACGACATCGCGCTGTCGCTTGCTGCTCAGTCCGTGCGTATCTTTGCCCCGATTCCCGGCACCTCGCTCGTGGGTATCGAGATCCCCAATCGCAAGCGTCAGAACGTCAACTTGGGCGACGTGCTGCCCTATGTTAAGGGCGGTCCGCTTGAGCTTGCCATCGGCCGCGACGCCGAGGGCACGCCGGTCGTCGCCGACCTCGCCAAGATGCCCCACCTGCTGATCGCCGGTACCACGGGTTCCGGTAAGTCGGTCATGATCAACTCCATCATCACGACCCTGCTCATGCGCGCGCTCCCCGAGGACGTTCGCTTGATCATGGTCGACCCCAAGCGCGTCGAGCTCGCAGGCTATAACGGCCTGCCGCATCTTTACGTGCCCGTAGTGACCGAGCCCAAGCAGGCCGCGAGCGCCTTGCAGTGGGCGGTGTCCGAAATGGAGCGCCGCCTGAAGGTCTTCGAGCGCCTGAACGTGCGCAAGATCTCGACCTATAACGAAAAGCAGGCCGCCGGCGAGTTTGAGCATTACGATAACCCGCCGCAAAAGATGCCCTACCTGGTCATCATCATCGACGAGCTTTCGGACCTGATGATGGTCGCCGGCAAGGACGTCGAGGCCTCGATTGTGCGTATCGCCCAGCTGGGCCGTGCCGCCGGTATCCACCTTATCGTGGCGACCCAGCGTCCGAGCTCTAACGTGGTGACGGGTCTCATCAAGGCAAACATTACCAACCGTATCGCCTTCAACGTCGCAACGGGCATCGACTCCCGCGTCATCATTGACCAGATGGGTGCCGAAAAGCTCACCGGCTTGGGTGACATGCTGTTCTCAAAGGTCGACTGGGGCAAGCCCCGCCGCATCCAGGGCTGCTTTGTTTCGGATGACGAGATCAACGAGATTGTCGAGTTCGTTAAGTCGCAAAGCGAGCCCGACTACCATGAGGAGATCCTGTCGGCTGTGGCACCTGCCTCCATGTCCATGGCAGGTGGCGGCGGCATCGTGCGAACCGGCGTTGCCGAGCCTCAGGACGACGATCCGCTTATCTGGGAAGCCGCTCATATTGTGGTGGAATCGCAGCTGGGCTCCACATCTGGCCTGCAACGCCGCCTGAAGGTTGGCTATGCGCGCGCCGGGCGTATTATGGACATGCTGGAAGAAAAGGGTGTCGTCGGACCGCCCGACGGTTCCAAGCCGCGCGAGGTTCTGCTGGATGAAGAAGGCCTTGCCGCGCTGGAATCCGTCGACGCCGAGATGGCACGTGAAGATCGTGAGTTTGGAGGATTCTGATGGCTGCACGCTTTGGTGACATGCTGCTCGAGCAGCGTCGCCGAATGGGCCTTTCCATTCAGCAGGTCGCCAACACCATCAAAATCAGGCCGCAGATCATCGAGTTTTTCGAGAATGGCATTTTTGCATCGATGCCTCCGCGCGGCTATGCGCAGGGCATGATTTCGAGCTATGCGCGCTTTTTGGGCCTCAATCCGCGGGAGGTCGTCAACGCTTATTTTGACGATCTGATGGCATATGAGCGTGAGACGTCGCAGCAGGGCGGTCGTTTTCAGGACGCCGCCGGCTACGTCAATTCGCGTTCCTCGGTCGACAACGGCCGCTTCCTGATGGTTCAGGGCGGGCGTTCGACGCGTTATGGCCAGCGCCCTCAGCAGGCTGGCTATGTTACCGAAACGGGCTCGAGCGAGGAGATTCGTTCCCAGCGCGATCGTTTTCGCAGCACGCCGGCGCCCGAGGAGCGCGCACTCCCCGCTGCCCGCGGTGTCGCACGTGACCCTCGTGCCGGCTACGGCGATGGTGGTTATTCCGATCGCGGGTACCGTGGCGTTTCTTCCGGTCGTCCGCGCGGCGGCTATGCAGACGCCGATACTACGCAGGTGACGCCTCGCCTTCGATCTCAGTCGCAACCTTATAGCCAGCGCTCCTCGGCGCCTCGTTCGGGCCAGCGCAACTACCAGGGTCGCGGCGAGCTCGCCCCCCGCTCGGGCCAGCGCAACATGCAGCGCCAAGGTAGCTATCGCGGACGTTCCGACAATAACCGCGGTCGTATGCCCCAAGGCACTGGTCGCGGTGGTTCCAATCGTGGACGCGGCGGTGGGCGTGCTCCCCAGAACAACGGTCTCGATCCACGTATCGTTTACGCCGGTATTGGTGCCGTGGCGCTGCTGCTGATCGTGCTCATCGTGGTGCTCCTGCGTGGCTGCGGCTCCTCGGCGCCCGAGTCGACGCCCGAGACGCCCGTTGCCACCAAGACATCGACTAAGAAGTCTTCCAAGACGACCGAATCCGTCGATGAGGATGAAGATACCGATGAGACGACGGACGAGTCCACCGATTCGGATGCCGCTAAGACGACGGCCAAGAAGGAGGAGAACGAGGTCACAAAGGTCAAGATCTCCGTTGCCAAGGGCAAGACTGCTTGGATTGAGGTCAAGGTTGATGGCAAGTCGGTCTATGGCGCCCAGGCGACCGGCCCCTTTGAGCAGGAATACACGCCCGAGTCCTCGATCGAGATCACCACGTCCAAGCCTTCCGATGTCACCGTTACCAAGAACGGCGAAAAGGTCCGCTATGACACCAAGACATCGGGCGTGGCGCGCGTGACGATCACCGTTCCCAAGAAGGAGACGACCGACGCCGAGGACGGCGAGACCACTGACGGTAACGATGATGCTAACAGTGCGGATGGAACCGACGCCCAGTCCACGGACGGCACCGATACCGCCACCGACGGTCAAACGATGACCGATTCCACCGATTATTCGTACGACAGCTACTAAGCCGCTCGTAAGCGAAAGGATTAACCATGGCTAAAGATTCCAGCTTCGACGTCGTGTCCGAGGTCAATATGCAGGAGGTCGACAATGCCTTCCAGCAGACCACGCGCGAGATTTCCCAGCGCTATGACCTGAAGGACTCCGGCGCCACCATCGAGCTTTCGAAGGGCGACAAGCTCTTTTCGATCAACGCCCCGGCCGACTTTGTCTCCAAGCAGATCATCGACGTCCTGAGCTCCAAGCTCATCAAGCGCGGCATCGATCTTAAGGCCGTGTCCTGGGATGCGCCCCAGGCTGCATCGGGCGGTACCGTGCGCGTGCTCGGTCACATCGTCGAGGGTATCGACCAGACGACTGCCAAGAAGATCAATAAGGACATCAAGGATCAGAAGCTCAAGGTCAAGGTGACGATTGAGGCCGACAAACTGCGTGTTTCCTCTGCTTCCAAGGATGCGCTGCAGACCGTGATCCAGTTCCTGCGCGACCAGGACTACGGTCAGCCGCTGCAGTTCACCAACTACCGCTAATTCTTTCGAAAGGACCGCTCTCCAACATGGATACTCCGTTGGGCTCCGTGCTCTATATCACCCTCGGGTGCGCCAAGAACGAGGTCGATACCGACCGTATGCGTTCGCTGCTGACTGCCGCAGGCTACGAGGAGGCATTCGATCCACAGGATGCCGATATCGCCATCGTCAATACGTGCTCGTTCCTTGCCTCTGCAACGTCCGAGAGCATCGAGACCACGCTCGAGCTTGCCAACGAGGTGCAGGACGGCGTTCGTTCCTGCCCGATCGTCATGTGCGGCTGCGTGCCGTCACGCTACGGCGACGACCTACCCGACGAGCTGCCCGAGGTCGCGGCCTTTGTGAAGGCCGACGAGGAAGACGGCATCGTGGCGGTTATCGATGACGTGCTGGGTGTTGAGCGCGAGATTGCCGCCTATATTCCGCAGGTCAAGCGCACCGTCGAGGGCGCTGTCGCCTATGTCAAGATCTCCGATGGCTGCAACCGCTTCTGTAGCTTCTGCATGATCCCGTATATCCGCGGTCGTTATCACTCGCGCAATGCCGAGAGCATTATCTCCGAGGTGCGCGACCTGGTCGCCGGTGGCGTGCGCGAGATCGTTCTGATCGGTCAGGACACGGGCATCTGGGGTACCGACTTTGCCGACGAGGACCTCGCTGAGGGCGCGCCGCGCAATCTGGCGCAGCTGCTGCAGGCCGTTGATGAGGCGGTGCGTCCTCATAACGTGTGGGTCCGCGTACTCTACCTGCAGCCCGAGGGCATGACCGACGAGCTTATCGAAACCATTCGCGATACGCCCGAGGTGCTGCCCTATATCGATATCCCCGTGCAGCACTGCGACGCGCGCATCCTCAAGGCCATGCGCCGCTCCGGTTCGCGCCAGGAGCTCGAGGACCTGTTCCGCGACCTGCGCGAGCGCATCCCCGGTATCGTGATCCGCTCCACGGCCATGGTAGGGTTCCCGACCGAGACCGACGACGAGTTCCGCGATCTCATTGACTTTATGGACACCGTCGGCTTTGACTACACGAGCGTCTTTGCCTACTCGCAGGAGGAGGGCAGCCTGGCTGCTAAGATGGAAGGTCAGGTTGACGAAGAGGTTAAGCTCGAGCGCGCCCAGGAGGCCATGGACCTGGCCGAGTCGCTCGGTTTTGCTGCAACTGCCGCACATGTGGGCGAACGCGCCCAGGTGATCGTCGACGGTATCGAGGAGACCGAAGACGGTGCCGAGCTCATCGGACATGCCTGGTTCCAGGCGCCCGATTCCGATGGCGCGGTGCATCTGGATGCCAGCGAGGCATCTGTGGGCGATATTCTGACGGTCGAGTTTACCGATAGCTTCTGCTACGAGCTTATCGGTCATGTTGTGGAGTAGGAGAGCGTCGTGGCTAACGAGAGCAATAAGGAACTGACGAGTGTTTGGACGCCCGCCAACATCGTGACGTGCGTGCGCATCGTCTTCATTCCGGTGTTCATGATCGTGTCGGCGCTGTCTCACACAAGCGTTGCCGGTACGGATTTGAGCACCTTCGACGGCCCGCTCGCCGCTGCCGCCTTTGTTCTGTACGTCATCCTGTCGTGCACCGATAAGGTTGATGGCTACCTGGCTCGTTCGCGCAACGAGATCACCGACTTCGGTAAGTTCCTGGATCCCATCGCCGATAAGTTGCTCGTGTTCTCGGCTCTGCTTCTGTTCTTGGATTTTGGTACCGTAACCGTGTGGTCGGTGTTCATTATCTTGTTCCGCGAGCTGCTGGTGAGCGCCCTGCGCATGGTCGCGAGTGCGGCCGGTGTGGTCGTTGCCGCCGATAAGCTTGGCAAGTACAAGACGGCGACGACGATGGTTTCCATCTGCGGCTATCTGTGCGTCTTTGCGATGTCTGGCCTTAACCTGGCCCCGGTGGCTCTGACGCTTGGTATCTACTCTGTGTCGCGTTTCTTGTACGCCGTGGCCGTTGTCTTGACCGTTATCTCGGGCGCTCAGTACTTCTGGAACTGTCGCAAGATCGTCTTTTCGGTCTAGGTCCTGGTAGGCATGACGGAAACATTTGAGCAGATTGCTGCGCACAATGAAGAGCTCGCACGCGATATTGTCGAGCGTGCGAGCGTTCGTAGTGTGACGGTTTCGACGGCCGAATCTCTGACAGCGGGCATGATCGCCTCGACGATCGCCGATATCCCCGGCGCTTCGGCGGTGCTGCGCGGCGGTGCGGTGACGTACTGCGACGAGATTAAGCATCGCGTGCTCGGCGTTGATCAAGAGACGCTCGACCGCTATACCGCGGTGTCGTACCAGACGGCGCGCGAGATGGCTGTCGGTTCGCTGGAGCTGTACCAGAGCGATATTGCCGTGAGCGCGACGGGCTATGCCGGCCCCGGTGGAGGCACCGAGGACGATCCGGCTGGAACCTTTTATATTGGCTGGGCGTATCGCTCGGCCGATGGGGGAGCGCCGGTCGTTGACTCCATTCGTTGTCGCTACGAGGGCGATCGTTCGTGTGTTCGTGCCCATGCGGTCGCGGAGGCTCTGGATCGCATTGTCTGCTTGCTCGATTCTATGGAATAGACGTGTTTTAAGGGGCCTCCGGGCCCCTTAATTGTGGAGATAGGGACCTCTGGCGAATTTGCTCTTTGTGCAGGTAGTTGGCGTATTCATGTTTGTCTTGCCTTGCTTGGTTCGCCTGCGGTCAAGTTTTTGGTCAGTGTTTGGTCAGCGTTTGGTTGGGTTTTGGAAAGGTCGGCTGCATATGATTTATCTGAACGGTTGACCACGAACAGCCGTTCGTTTATTATCGATGCAGGTTGTTAAGAGGAGGGCTATTCATGGCCAAGAATTCAGGTCCCGTACGTACCGTTCATGCTCGCACGACGGGTAAAGAGCGCGATGAGATGATCGCCACCACCAAGGCCGAGATCGAGAAGAAATTCGGCCAGGGTTCCATCATGAGGTACGGCGACGGTGGTCCCGAGCTCGAGGTCGAGGCCATTCCCACGGGCGCTCTGGCCCTCGATGCCGCTCTGGGCATCGGCGGCGTGCCGCGCGGCCGTATTGTTGAGATTTACGGCCCCGAGTCCTCCGGTAAGACAACGCTTTCGCTCGAGATTTTGGCAGAGGCCCAGGCTATGGGCGGCGTTGTGGCGTTTATTGATGCCGAGCACGCGCTCGATCCCACGTATGCCGCGCGTATCGGCGTGGACATCGATGAGGTCCTCATTTCCCAGCCCGATACGGGCGAGCAGGCGCTCGAGATCGTCGACATGCTCGTGCGCTCTGGCGCCATCGACGCCATCGTTGTCGACTCTGTCGCCGCTTTGACTCCGCGTGCCGAGATCGAGGGCGAGATCGGTGATACTACGGTCGGCCTTCAAGCCCGTCTGATGAGCCAGGCGCTCCGTAAGCTCGCCGGCTCGCTCGCCAAATCTAAAACGACCTGCATCTTCATTAACCAGCTGCGCGAGAAGATCGGCGTCATGTTCGGCAACCCCGAGACTACGACGGGCGGCCGCGCCCTCAAGTTCTTCTCGTCGGTGCGTATCGATATTCGCCGCATTGACAGCATTAAGCTCAAGGACGAGGTCATCGGCAATCGTGTGCGTGCCAAGGTCGTTAAGAACAAAGTGGCCGCACCGTTCCGCTCGGCTGAGTTCGACATCATGTACGGCACGGGCATCTCTAAAGAGGGCTCGATTCTGGACATGGCCGTCGAGTGCGGTATCTGCAAAAAGACGGGCTCTTGGTTTGCTTACGGTGAGGATAAGCTCGGTAATGGTCGCGAGGCCGCCAAGGCCTTCCTGCGCGAACACCCCGATTGTGCTGACGAGATCGAGCATAAGGTTCGCCTCGCCTGTGGCCTTGAATTCGATGACGATGCTCCGTCCGAGGTCGAGCTGACCGATCAGCCCGAAACTGAGGAGTTCGATGAGCTTTACGCCATCGATGGCTCCGCGATGCTCGATGATGACGACGAGTAGCGGATGCCCTCATGTCGTATATGGTGACCGAGGCCACGGTCGTCTTTCCCGATAAGAAGGCGGCCTCCTCGTTCTCGAGTGGGTATTCATCAAAAAAGCCTTGTGCACATATCGACTGTGAGCTCGAGGGCGGTTTTGAACGATCCATCTGGATTCCTGTTCGTGTTGCTCGCCTGTTTCTTAAAAATCGCCCCGATCTTCCCTGCGATTGGGATGAGTTTCGTGAAGCGGTACAGCTCATTGAGCGTAAATGCGCGCTTACCATGGTGACTGAGATGCTGTCGCGCCGCGACCATGCCACGGGTGAGGTCCGTGACAAGCTGGCTCGTTACGGATTTCGCCAACCCGCAATTGATTTTGCCGTCCAGCGTGCCACTGAGTATCGCTTTTTAGATGAGAACCGCTTTTGCTCCTACTTTATCGAGGAGCGCAAACGACGCGGCTGGGGACAGCGCAAGATTGAGACCGAGCTCAAGCGCCGCCATGTCGTACTCGATGATATCCCCGGCTATCCCGAGAATTATTTTGCCGCGGATGATGACTTGGCTCGCGCATCGGCTCTACTCGCGAAGCGTCGTGTTCCCGAGACACGTGGATTCGAAAAGCTCGTCCGATTTTTGATGGGCAAGGGCTTTTCGTACCACATCGCTGCCGATGCCGTTAAGGCGCGTCTCGATGCCGAACGTGGGGAATGTGCAGTTTAGACACATGCTAGACGCATACGTTTTGCGTATCCGCCGTTCACCGCGTTTTAGTCGCCGTACCGGGTCCATTTATTTGACAGTTGTTACGGTTCAACGTACGATAAACATTGTCATTTGCTTTGTGATATGTGCTCATCTTTGATGAGTTTGTTTATATGTATATCTGTATCCGACCCGCATAAGCTGCGCCCATATTACTCAAATGTCGCGAGCCGTTCGCAAGGACGGTTCGCTTTGTTGTGTAACGAATCCATAAAAAGGAGTGAGCATGCCTATCATCGCAGCGCTCGTTGGCATCGTTTTGGGTGCCATCGCCGCCATTGCCTACATGCGCACCGCCAAGCAGGGTAGTCTTCACGAGGCCGACGAAAAGATCCAGTCGGCACACGCACAGGCTGAGTCCCTCATCGGCGATGCAAAGCGTCAGGCCGAGACCCTCAAAAAAGAGGCTCTGCTCGAGGCTAAAGAAGAGATCATCAAGAACAAGCAGGCTGCTGAGGCCGAGGACAAGCAGCGTAAGAACGAGATTCGTACGCTCGAGAATCGCGTGATGCAGCGCGAGGAGTCCCTCGATCGCCGCAACGATGCCCTCGACAAGCGTGAGCACCAGCTGTCCAGCCAGGCTGGCCAGGTCGAGAAGCGCTCCCGCGAGCTTGAGGAGCTCTGCGCCAAGCAGACCTCGGAGCTCGAGCGCATCGCCGACCTGACCCGCGAGGACGCTCACAAGGAGCTCCTCGACAAGGTTCGTGGCGAGGTTACCCACGAGGCCGCTACGATCATCCGTGAGTCCGAGCAGCAGGTCCGCGCCGAGTGCCACAAGACCGCTCAGGAGATTCTCTCCCTGGCGATTCAGCGTTGTGCCGCCGACCATACCGCCGAGGTTACCGTTACCTCCGTGCACATTCCTTCCGATGACCTCAAGGGTCGCATCATCGGCCGCGAGGGTCGCAACATCCGTACCTTCGAGCAGGTTTCCGGCGTCAACCTCGTGATCGATGATACGCCCGAGACCGTCGTGCTTTCGAGCTTCGATCCGGTCCGTCGCGAGACCGCGCGCGTCGCCCTCGAGAACCTTATTGCTGACGGCCGCATACACCCCGCCCGCATCGAGGAGATGTATCACAAGGCCGCCGACTTGGTTCAGCAGCGCGTGCGCGAGGCTGGCGAACAGGCTGCCTTCGATACCGGTATCCACGATCTGCACCCCGAGATCGTTAAGACCCTGGGTGCTCTGCGCTACCGCACCTCGTTTGGTCAGAATGTGCTCCAGCATTCCCTCGAGGTTTCCGACCTGTGCGGCGTGATGGCTTCCGAGCTTGGCCTGGACGTTGTGACCGCCAAGCGTGCCGGTCTGCTGCACGATCTTGGTAAGGCTATCGACCATGACGTCGAGGGCCCGCATGCCGTTATCGGCGCCGAGCTCGCCCGCCGCTATGGCGAGAAGCCCGTTATCGTTCACGCTATCGAGGCTCACCATGCCGACGTCGACCCCAACACGGTACTCGATGTTCTGGTCCAGGCTGCCGATGCCGTTTCTGCCTCTCGTCCCGGTGCCCGTCGCGAATCGGCCGAGAACTACATCAAGCGCCTCGAGAAGCTCGAGGAAATTGCCAACTCCCATGACGGCGTCGAGCGTACCTATGCCATGCAGGCTGGTCGCGAGGTCCACGTCATGGTTCAGCCGGACAAGATTTCCGATGCTCAGTCCACGGTCTTGGCTCATGACATCGCCCATCAGATTGAGGAAGAGATGGAGTATCCCGGTCAGGTGCGCGTCGTCGTGATTCGCGAGAGCCGCGCTGTCGATATCGCTAAATAACATGAACGACGCGAACGAGCTCATCTCATTTATCGCGTCGATGTCGGGGGAGGGCAACCTTCGCGTCGAGGAGAACCTTGGCGAGGGGTATGTCCGCCTCCGCGTTTCGGAGGCCGAGCGGCGGCAGGCAAAGCACGACATTCAGCATGTCGAGGATATTGTCATCGAAATGCTGCGGAACGCCCGTGATGCCGGCGCCGACAAGGTCTATCTCGCCACGACCAAGGAAGATGGCGTCCGTACGCTCGTCTTTCTGGATAACGGCTCGGGCGTGCCGCAGGATATGCAGGAGCGCATCTTTGATGCTCGCGTTACCTCCAAGCTCGAGAGCATGAAGATGGATCGTTGGGGCGTTCACGGTCGAGGCATGGCATTGTTCTCGATTAAGCAGAACACCGACGAGGCACGCGTTGTCGCGTCGAATGTTGACCTTGGCTCGGTTTTTAAGGTGAGCGTCGCTACCGACCGCCTTGGCGAGCGCGCCGATCAGTCCAGCTGGCCTCAGGCCGTGAAGGACGAGGACGGTCACTATGTCTGCGCCCGCGGCCCTCACAACATCATTCGCGCCGCCTGCGAGTTTGCTCTCGAGGAGCTGCGCGCCTGTGATGTCTATTTGGGGTCTCCGTCCGAGATTGCCGCGACGTTGCATGCGCAGGCGTCCAGCCGTCTCGATGCTTCTCGTCTTTTGTTTATCGATGACGAAGCCGAGCTTCCGGTGGTCGATCGCCTGGGACTTGCTTCGGATGCGGAAGACTTTATTCGTATCTGTTCGGGTCTGGGCCTTGAGATGTCCGAGCGTACGGCGCATCGTATCTTGGCGGGCCAGATTAAGCCCGTTCGCGGTGTGACCGCACGCCTGCTTCGCGAGCGCGATTCGTCTCCGCATGCGTCTGCTCCGGTTGATCTTGCCAAGGATCGTCGCGGGCTGCGTATCGCCAAGGACGACATGGCGCAGTTCTCGCGAGCCGTGGAGCGCGACTTTAACGATCTTGCATCGCGGTACTATCTCAACCTTTGCGGCGACCCCAAGATTCGTGTTTCACGTGATCGCATCACTGTGACGTTCGATCTTGCCAAAGAGGAATAGCATCTTTACCGAGTCCGTTCGGTACGATACAGTTATTGCAGTTAAAACGTACTTTTAAACGCAGGAGTTTCTTCATGGATTGCCTGAAGGTATCAAGCAAATCATCGCCCGCGTCCGTTGCCGGCGCCATTGCCGGCATGGTCAAAGATGGTGTTCCCGTCAATATTCAGTGTGTCGGCGCGGGTGCCGTCAACCAGGCCATTAAGGCTGTGGCCATTGCACGCGGATTTTTGATTCCGACCGGGTTTGATATCTCTTGCGCGCCGGTGTTCTCCGACATCCTCATCAACGGGGAGTCGCGCACGGCCATCCGTCTTTCTATTTACGTTCATCAGATTAATCGAGCTGCTATGGATAACGTTGTGATGGACGACGTTAAGCCTGTTGCATAGAGTATTTACTCTTTGCCCGCCCTCTTTGATCCCGCCTATTCCACCTCGTTAGGACTTATACACATGGACCAGGGTTCCGTACGCGATATTCTTGCCGGTAAAACCTACTTTATTCGCACCTTTGGCTGCCAGATGAATCAGCACGACTCCGAGCGCGTGAGTGGCCTGCTCGACTCGTATGGTTGCCTCATGGCGCTCGATCCGGAGCATGCTGACATTGTTGTGTTCATGACGTGCTGCGTTCGTGAGGCCGCTGACACCCGTCTGTACGGTCAGTGCAACTCTTGTAAGAGCCTTCCGCCTTCGCCCTCGGGCAAGCGCGTGGTCGCCGTGGGCGGCTGCATTGCCCAACGAGACGGCGAGGGCCTGCTCACCAATGTCGATAACGTCAATGTTATCTTTGGCACGCATTCCATCGCGCATGTGGCCGAGCTCATTGCCGAGGCATTCTTGGACGGCAAGCGTCATATTCGCACCAATGAGCACGAGGACACGGATGCTATGAGCATGCCGTGGCATCGTGAGACCCAGTATCACGCCTGGGTCCCCATTATGACGGGCTGTAATAACTTCTGCACTTATTGCATCGTGCCGTATGTGCGTGGTCGCGAAAAGAGCCGCCCTTTCGAGGAGATTGTCGAAGAGGTGACCGGGCTCGTACGCCAGGGCGTGCGTGAGGTCACGCTTCTGGGTCAAAACGTCAACTCCTATGGTCGCGATCTGTTTGGTAAGCCGCGCTTTGCCGACCTTTTGCGTGCCGTGGGCGATACGGGTGTAGAGCGTATCTTCTTTACTTCCTCGCACCCCAAAGACCTGCTGCCCGAGACTATCGACGCTATGGCCGAGACGCCTGCCGTCATGCCGCAGCTGCACTTGGCAGTTCAGTCGGGCTCAACTCGCATCCTTAAAGAGATGAATCGTCGCTATACGCGCGAGGATTATCTGGGCCTGGTCGATCGCATCCGCAATCGCATGCCCGATATCGCGCTTTCGACCGATATCATCGTGGGTTTCCCCGGCGAGACTGAGGAAGACTTTGAGCAGACGCTCTCGCTCGCCGAGACGGTCCGTTATGCTCAGGCCTATACGTTTATCTACTCCAAGCGCGCCGGTACTCCGGCCGCCGAGATTGACGATCCCACGCCGCATGAGGTGATTCTTGAGCGCTTTAACCGTCTGGTGAAGGTTATCGAGACCACCGCGCACGAGTATAACCAGGGTGAGCTTCACACCGTCGTGCCGGCGCTTATTGAGGGTACGAGCAAAAAGAATGACGCGGTGCTGTTGGGCAAGAGTCCTAAGAATCAGACCGTTCATGCACCGATTCCCGAGGGCTACAGCATCGATCAGTTGATTGGCAAGATTGTCGATGTTGACATCGATGTTGCCAAGACGTGGTATCTGTCCGGATCCGTTGTGGGCGAGCCGCGCTAATGATTTCTCACGGGGCAAGCCTTTCTGCCGTTGCGATTGTCGGTCCGACCGCGGTTGGTAAAAGTGATGTCGCAGATCGTTTAGCGGCTCGTCTTTCGTCCGAAGTGCTGTCGTGTGACGCGATGCAAATCTATCGAGGCATGGATATCGGCACTGCCAAGATGGCACCAGAGGAATGCACGGCGCCTCTACGCCTGGTCGATATTGTTGAACCGGGCGTTGCATATTCTGCAGCGTTGTATCAGGCAGACGCTCGTGTACATGTTGAGCGCTTGCTGGGCGAGGGCCGCCTACCGGTGTTTTGCGGGGGTACGGGCTTGTATCTCAAGGCGGCCCTGGATGAGATGGGTTTTCCCTCGGGCGAACTTGAGGACGATCGCCGCGCGGGGTATCAGGAGCTTGCCGAGCGCATTGGCGAGGAAGCGCTGCACGCGCTGCTTGCCGAGCGTGACCCCGAGTCCGCCGCGGTCATCCACCCCCATAATGTTCGTCGCGTGATTCGCGCGCTGGAAATGCACGATGATGGCGTGTCCTACGCGCAGCAAAAGTTGCAGTTTAGTGTTCCGCGCGAGCATTATCACGCTCTGTGGTTTGGATTGATGCGTAATCGTGAGGCGCTTTACGAGCGCATTAACCTACGCGTCGATCTGATGTTTGAGCAGGGTCTTGTTGATGAGGTTCGTGGTCTTATGGACCAGGGGCTGAGAGATGCCCTGACTTCGATGCAAGCGATTGGCTATAAAGAGATCATCGATGCCTTTGACGGCGTGATTTCTATGGATGAGGCTCGCGAACTCATCAAGATGCGCTCGCGTCGCTATGCCAAGCGTCAGCTTTCGTGGTTTAAACGCGATGACCGCATCGTGTGGTTCGATATGGACGAGTTTACGATCGATGAGGTCGTTAAGGATATCCTTCACCGTATCGAGGCGGCCTAATGGCTCGGTTTCCCCTCGTTCCCACGGCGCCTGAGCCCGAACGCGCCGTTCTTGTCGGAGTTGAGTGGCGCGATAACGCCTGGCCGCTCGATCGTTCGCTTGACGAGCTTGAGCGCCTGGCCCATACGGCTGGCGCCCAGTGCGTGGCGCGTTTGTCACAGCGTCTGGTTAAGCCGTATCCAAAATCGTTTATCGGCTCCGGTAAGGTTGAGGAGCTTTGCGGGCTCGTGCATCGTATGGATGTCGATGTTGTTATCTTCGACGACGATTTAACGCCCTCGCAGCAGTCTTATCTTGAGAAAGCCGTGGGCGAACCGGTTAAGATTATCGACCGCACGGCGTTGATTCTCGATATCTTTGGCCTGCACGCTCAGACCCGTGAGGGCCGCCTGCAGGTGCAGCTAGCCCAATTGCAGTATCTGTTGCCTCGCTTGCGCGGTATGTGGAGCCATCTTGCTAAAGAGCAGACACGCGGTGGCATTGGTTCGCGCTTTGGCCAGGGCGAAAGCCAGCTCGAGGTTGACCGACGTTTGATTCGCAACAAGATTGCCGCGCTTCGTCGCGAGCTTAAGCAGGTTGAACAGCGCCGCGATGTCCAGTCAAAGAGTCGTATCGAGTCGCCGGCGTTTCGCGTTGCCTTAGCCGGTTATACCAATGCCGGTAAGTCGACGTTGCTCAATCGCCTGACCGGGTCTACAGTGCTTTCACAGGACAAATTGTTTGCCACGCTCGATCCGACGACGCGCTCGTATCGCTTGCCCGGCGGTCGTGGTATGACCATTACCGATACGGTTGGCTTTATTCAAAAGCTACCGCATGGTCTCGTTGATGCCTTTAAGTCCACACTGTCCGAGGTCCTTGGTGCCGACCTGATCCTTAAAGTTGTGGATGCCTCTGACGAGGACTACGAGCGCCAGCTCGAGGCAGTCGATCGCGTTCTTGACGAGATCGGTGCTGGCGAGCGTTTGACGCTTACGGTGTTCAATAAAATCGACCTACTCGATAGCGTCGATCGATTGAGTTTCCGTCGTCGCTATCCCGAGGCCGTGTTGTTCTCGGCCCAGACAGGCGAGGGGCTCGACGATCTCGTCGACCGAATTGCTCGTGAGGCGGCTGCCACCGATGTGTTGCTCTCCGCTGATATCCCGTATCGCGAGGGCGCCCTCATTACGCTGGTGCATGAGCAGGGAACCCTTCTGCATGAGGAATATCTAGAGGACGGCGTTCGCATTGTGGCAAAGATGCCGGCCCGAATCGCGCCGCGTCTTGAGCGCTATCGTACGGAGTAAACGAGCTCTAGCACGCCTAGAATGACAGGCTGATGGAGTAGGTAGAACGGTAAGGCATGCCGACCGAGGACTGCGAGCGCCGGGATGGGATTGGCGTATGCCCATGCCGGCGCTTCGTGGCTTGATGCTTGTGCTGCCTGGGCAGTAAAGAAGCCGGTAAGGTACATAAAGACAAATGGAATGAGCGGATAGTAGTCTCCCGAAACAAAATCCGGGCCCGGGAATCCAAGCCATGCCAGGTAGGGGAGTGGGTAGACCGCCTTTGGAATGCCCCAGGTTAGGGTAAAAAGAACAAGGCATACTGCGATGCCCCACGAGCCCGGTAATTTTTGGAGTAGCGGACGGGTGAGTGCAACCACCGCGGTGCACGCCGCCATGCAATAAATGATGCCAAAGTTTACCGAATCGTCGACTGATACCAGTGTAGTTGCAATCCATACGATCAAGGCTGCGGCCGCGTATTTGAGGGCGCGCTTAACGTTATTGCGCGAGAGCGTGCACATCCAACCGGCGATAAACAAAAATACCCAGCTGATACTAGCGCGCCAGATATCCTGGAAAACCGTTTCGGTAAACCATGGCATATCCCATCCATATAGGTAGGCCAAATCGTAGCAGGCGTGAAAACCTGCCATCGATAGCATCGTAAACCCGCGGATGGTATCAAATATGGTGATGCGTTTTTGCATTACGAGAACCGGCGCATTAATCCGACAACCTTACCCAAAATAACGGGGTTCGTCGCATAGATGGGCTCCATGGTGTCGTTCTCGGGCTGCAGGCGCACGCGCCCCTGCTCCTTGTAGAACGTCTTGACGGTCGCCGAGCCATCGATCATGGCCACGACGATTTCGCCGTTCATGGCGCTCTTTTGCTCGCGAACGATAATGTAGTCACCGTTGTAGATGCCGACATTGATCATTGAGTTGCCGTGCACTTCAAGGATAAAGGAGCCCTGGTCTGTGGCGATTTCGGTTGGGATGGTAAAGGTGTCCTCGATATTTTGCTCGGCCAGAATGGGAATCCCAGCCGCGACGCGACCGACGAGCGGCAGTGAGACCGTTCCGCGGGGCGCTGTGGGTTCATCGGATTTGGAAATCGAGACGGAGGATCCGTCCTCATCAAAAAGCTCTAGGGCGCGAGGCTTGGTGGCATCGCGCTTGAGCAGCCCTCGAGCCTCCAGGGCAGAGAGATGAGCATGCACCGTGCTGGGGGAGGAGAGGCCTACGGCCGATGCCATCTCGCGCACACTGGGCGGATAGCCCTTCTCCTGCTGATATTCCTTGATGAAGTCGTAAATCTGCTGCTGACGCTTGGTAATTTTGCGAGCCATCAGGGGATCCTCTCTGCCAATGTCAAACAAATGTTCGATTATTGCTTGACAGGAACAACTGTTCGAAGATAATAATAACCGAACATTCGTTCTCGCGCTAGACATTTTTGTCCGCGCGGCTTGATAAAACTGTTCTCAGCAAAACACGCGAGAGGAGAACATGATGAACGCAACGGATATGGTCCAGGGAAACCTCGCCCTTAAGCTCGAGACGCCTGCGGCGCCGGCTTTCACGGTTGTTAAAGGCGGCCGATCTGGTTTCCAAACACTGCCTGGCAAGCCCGTCCGCAACCAGTGCGTCGCCACGACTTCGGCCCCCGTTGCCCTAAAGGTTTCGACGATTGTCGCCCTGGCCGTTGCGCTCACGCTCTTCTTTGTACTTGCCACCTCGATCTTCAGCGCTCGTCACGCCGCATATGCCGAGTCGGTATCCAACGTTACCTACGAGACCGTCCGTGTTCAGTCTGGCGATTCCTTGTGGTCGCTAGCCCAGGAGCATCCGATTGAGGGTCTTTCCACGCAGGAGACCTCTGATATGATCCGCAACGTCAATCACCTGGAGCATGGCTCGCTCGATGCCGGTGCGCATCTTAAAGTTCCCGCACGTTCCTAAGATTTAAGTACCGTCGCATGGTACCCTTGTAATCGTTTTAGAGGAGGTACCATGCGCTGTCCCAAATGCGGCAAGGCACATACCCGCGTCGTTGATTCCCGCATGCAGGAATCAAATAACACCATCAAGCGCCGTCGCGAATGCTGCTCATGCAATTATCGCTTTACGACATTTGAGCGTTGTGAAGACCCTATCGAGGTCATTAAGTCAGACGGATCCAAGCAACGGTTCGATCGCAATAAGCTGCTGGTCGGTTTGATGCGCGCCACGATCAAACGAGATATCGACACTAAAAAGCTCAACGAGATCATTGACGATATTGAGGTTGAGCTTCGCTCCCGTACGCTCACGGCTGTTACGTCCCATGAGCTGGGCGATATGGTTCTTAAGCGGTTGGCCAAGATCGATAAAGTGGCCTACATCCGCTTTGCCTCGGTCTATCGCGATTTCAAAGACGTCGATGAGTTTCTGCAAGAGCTCGACAAGCTAAGGTGATTTCATGTCCAACATTACCGTTAACATTAAACGTCTCGACCCAACCGTCGAGCTTCCCAAATACGCCCATCCCACGGATGCCGGTCTTGACCTCCGAGCCAACGAGGATTGCACCCTCAAGCCTTTTGAGCGTCGCCTGGTCTCCACGGGCCTAGCTGTCGCCCTGCCCGACGGCTATGCTGGCTTCGTCCAGCCCCGCAGCGGCCTGGCCATTAAGCAAGGCCTGTCCATAGTGAACACTCCTGGCCTCATCGACGCCCACTACCGAGGAGAGCTCAAAGTCATCCTCATCAACCTCGACCCCAAGAACAACATCCAAATCAACAAAGGCGACCGCATTGCCCAGCTCGTCATCCAAGAAGTCCCCACGGTCAACCTCGTAGAAGTAGAAGAACTAGATAAAACCGACCGAGGAGCCGGCGGTTTCGGTTCTAGCGGCGTCGCTTAGTCGTTTACGTACTGTCCGCTGACCGGCCCGACCCGCCTATATATCATCCCATGCTCAAACATTCTCGCGGGGGCGCTCGTATCCCTCCCGCCCGTCTCTCACACATATCATTCCATGCTCAAACATTCTCGCGTCGCTTCGCTCGCTGCGAAACTGCGCGTGGAACGATATGTGTGAGAGACGGGCGGGCGGTTACTCGCTTGAAAAATTAAAGCCTTTCTTTCTAGTAAGCCGATGCGATAAAGGAAAACCTCCTTTCTCGCATCGGCTTACTATATTTATATTTTTGGTTTTGCCTTTGCAGATTCTGATGGTGGGGAATCTGGTATAGCTGCAAGTACGTTAACGCAGCTTGCCTGTGGGAGGCCCCTATATATCGTCCCGCGCGCAGTTTCGCAGCGAAGCGAGAATGTTTGAGCATGGAATGATATAAGGGCGGCTCCCGCCGAGCAGCGAACTTTCGCCTAGCGGATATGCGAGGGTTTTTCGCCCCAGTAGAAGCGGCAGAAGGCTCGTTTGCGCTTTTGGGGTTTGCCTACGAGTTCCATGCTGGCGATGGCGATGTCTTCGGCTGCGCGGGGGCGGCGTAGTACTTCGCCGTTGATGAGCAGGGCTTTGAGTGATTCGGGATGGTCGTGCAGGTGGCGCAACGTTACGATGAGCTCTCGTGCCGTGGTGACGTGCATGCTGGCGCCCATGCCGGTGAGCATGGTGGTGTTGGCCTTTTCCTGGCCATATGACTTGCCCAGCAGGATCATCGGCAGATGCGCGCAGAGGCACTCGGTGACCGTGAGTCCGCCCGATTTGAGGATTGCCAAGTCGCAGCCGTGCATGAGGGCCGCCATGTCGTCGACATAGTCCAACACCGTGACGTTCTCGAGCTTCATGGCATCGAAGAGCGTCTTCAGCCGGGTGGCATACTCCACGTCTTTGCCGGGCAAAAAGACAAAGTGCATGTCTTCGAAGCTGCGCAGGAAGGGGAGTGTGTGGTCCATCGCCGCGCGAAAGCGGACGTAAGGCTGGGGCAAGCTGGCGCCGGCCATTACCAGCACGACGGTCTTGTCGGTGGGGAGGTTGAACTTGGTTAGCTCTTCCTCGCGATCGTAATTCGTGTCGAATCCGGCGCGAATAGGGATGCCGGTAATGCGAATCTTTGCCTCGGGCACCTTGCGCGGACGCAGCGTTTCAGCCATGAATTCGTTGGCAACACAGAATAGATCGGTGTCCTTGTGGGGCCACCAGCCCTCGACTTCGTAGTCGGTCGGTACGCAGATGACCGGATAATCGATACCCGTAATTACGCGGGCGCCAACGGCAACATTGGCTGCCGTGATGTGCGTTGCGACCACGGCTATGGGCCTTCGACTACGAATATATTCGTTGAAGGCGGGGAACATAATTCGCGACCATGCCGTGCCGCCACCCCAGAGAAGATGCCCCGTAAGCGTATATCGCCAGGTCAGGTCGTAAATGGGGCGCGTGGCTCCCGTAAAAGAAGCCGCGGTCTTATTGCCGTCGAATTTAATGCGTCCAAAATCAAGGATATCGAGCACTTCAATCTCAACATCCTCGGGGATGCCATTGGTGCCGCGGATGAGGTCGAATGCCTGCGCAATCGCATTTGCGGCGGCCTTGTGGCCCGAGCCGACCGAGGCGTGCACGATGGTCACGAGGGGTTTTTGCTGAGCCAAGAGCGTGGTTTGCTCCGATTGGGGAGCGCTGTTCGTGAGCAGGGGAGCGTCGTCGCTCGTCTGCGTCTGATCCATCGATAACTCCCCTTCGACGTTGTAACACGGATTTATCATTGTAGTGCATGAGTGTCACGTTCACGTAAATTTGGGTATGAGCGCAAAGAACGACAACGTTTCGACGAGAGGACTCTTCATGACTACCGATCAGACAATCGATGTTGCGATTATCGGCGGCGGCCCCGCGGGCTATGCTGCCGCCATTTATGCGGCGCGTGCCAACCTGACGACGACTGTCCTTGAGCAGGGCATGTCTGGCGGACAGATCGCCACGTCCAACGAGATCGAGAATTATCCTGGCATTCCGCTACTGAGCGGTGCCGAACTTGGTGAGCGGTTTCAACAGCATGCTGAAGGCCTGGGGGCTCAGGTTGAATGGAGTATGGTGACAGGCGTCGATTACGATGCCGATGCGGCACAATTTACCATCCATCATGATATGGGCGATACAGCAGCCAAGAGCGTTATTGCGTGCATGGGCGCCACGCCGCGTCCTGCGGGTTTTGTTGGCGAGGACACGTATCGCGGTCGTGGCGTTTCGTACTGCGCGACGTGTGACGGCATGTTCTTCCGTGGCAAGCAGGTCTTTGTTGTCGGAGGCGGCAATTCGGCATGCGAGGAGGCACTGTTCCTGTCCGACATTGCCAGCAGCGTGACCATTGTGCTGCGTCGCGATCAGTTCCGTGCACCCGAGGGCGTTGTGAATAAAGTGCTCGCTAAGGACAATATTTCAGTTAGGTACCAAACTAGTATTGTTGAGCTTTCTGGCGAAGCGATGCCCACGACAATTACGTTCAAGGACAATGCGACTGGTGAAATGCACGCTGAGTCCTTTGAACCTGGCTCGTTTGGCATTTTTGTCTTTACGGGGACGCAGCCACATACCGAGCTCGTTGAGCACCTAGTCGATCTGGCTCCCGACGGCGGCATTGTCACCGATGATTCCATGGCCACCCGCACACCCGGCTTATTCGCAGCCGGCGATATTCGTTCCAAGCGTTTACGCCAGGTTGTGACCGCCGTATCGGACGGTGCTATAGCGGCAACCAGCGCATACGCTTTCCTACGCGGATAAGTACGATAATATATCTTATGTAAGGTTGTTGTCTTTTAACAAAGTGGTTGGACGGTGTATCAATGTGCTGTCCAACCACTTTTACTTTCCGGTTATGTGGTATGTAAAACTAGATAACCTAGAATACAATATAGAAAATGAACGGAGGACCTTTATGAACCACGTTAAACACGTTATTCCGATGTCTGATTCGTCGGTCAGCATTAAGCCTGAGGATATTCAGCCTACTGTGCTGCCCGATGCATTTATTCAGTCCGATATCGTACGCAAACTCAATACGTTGAGTCTGCCGCGCTATGACCAGTTGCCCAATGTGACGCTCTACCGCGACCAGGTCATTGAGTATGTCGCGCTGTGGATGGAGCCGCTGTCCCTTTGCGTTGAGCAGCCTATCATTACGCCATCGATGGTCAATAACTACGTAAAGGTTGGCCTGGTGCCTGCTCCGGTCAAAAAGCAATATGGCCGCGAGCAAATTGCCCGCCTGATCGCTATCTGCATCTTTAAGCAGGTGCTACCTATTGCTGCGGTGCAGGCACTCTTTAACATTCAGCGTTTGAGCTACGATGCCCCGACGGCCTTCGACTATGTGGTTGATCAGCTCGAGGCATCGATTCGTTCGGCGTTTTCTGTCGAGCAGACGCCGGTTCCCGATACGGCGCATCAGGTAACGCGTGAGTCGCTGCTTGTGCGCAGTGCGGTTTCCTCCTTCGTTTCGAAGGCTTACTTGATGAGCTATCTCAAGTTCAACGGGTTTAATAGCTAGCCGACGTATAAAACGGGCGGGACAAAGAGCCATCTGTCGCTTTGTCCCGCCCGTATTTTGCTTGGTTGGACTTTATTTGCCTGAAGCTACGCCCATGCCGTAGCCGATGATGAGGCCGTGCATCTCGGCGTAATAGGAATCCAGGCCGTTGCAGGGCATGATGATGGTCTTGGAGCCGGGCCAATGTTCGACTATGCGATCAGTAAGCGCCTGGGCTCCAGCTTCGTTCTCAACGTGATCGATGATGACCTCACCGCCCGTAAAGCCCTCGGCTTCCATAGTGTCGATGATCTTGTTGAGCATCTTCTTTTCGCCACGCGTGTGCCCGACGAGTTCGATTTTACCGGCCTCACTCGCCGTGCCCAAAATGCGGATATTGAGCTTGTTGGCAATGACGCCGGCTGCCTTAGGGATACGTCCGGCTTTGGCGAGGTTTTCGTAATTGCACAAACTGAAGAGGATTTTGCTGTTCTGTTCAAGGCTATCGAAGTATGCGCAAGCGTCCTCGAATGAGACATTCGGATTGCTTGCAAGATAGCGGTCGAACAGCAAGAAAATGAGGTCCATTTTGCCGCCAGCTGCGCGTGAATTGACTAGATGAATCTGTCGGTCGGGCTCCTCGGCAAGAACCATATCGCGAGCCGTGGCTGCCGCGTTGTAGCTGCCCGACACGCCCTCAGAGATCGGCATGCAGATGGTCTTGTCTGCCAATTTGAAGAGCTCGGCCCACTCCCCTACGCTGGGACAAGCGCTCGAAGAAGCGTTCGTCTCCGCCTGAACAGCGCAGTTGAGCTCATGAACATCGAGCGAAAGGTCATCGACGAATTCATGCTCCCCCACTCGAATTTTGAGGGGCGCAAATGCAAAGGTGGTATGGGGCGCGGTCGGTTGCCAATCGCGGAGGTTGCAGCTTGAATCGGAGATAAGTGCCCAGCTCATAGAGGGTCCTTTCTAATTGTTCCTCAACAATTATAGCCATCTTGCAGACCGATTGGGCCGCTATCTAGTATTCAAAACTAGATAGCGGACTGCACTAAAGGCAAAAGAATGGACCCCATGACTCAAAGCCACGAAGTCCATATCCGTTTGCTTTATCTGAATACTTAGTAGCGCACGAAAATGTAGTTGTTGTTCATGCCGGCGGCAACGGAGCTGATGATAACACCCGTGTTGTAGTCAGAAGCATGAATCATCTGACCACCACCGATGTAAATGCCGGTGTGGTACGAGTTGACCACAACGTCACCGGGCTGCGGATCGGACACACGCGTCCAGCCCATAAAGGTACCCGTGGTGCCCAGGCGGCAATAACGACCAGTGAGGCAATAGCTAACAAAACCAGAGCAGTCGAAGCTGTTCGGGCCAATTCCGCCCCAGGAATAAGCGCAACCAAGCTTACTGTATGCACGCGAGACAACAGAACCGCCGTCGACGGACTGGCTCGGAGCAGAAGGCGTCGGAGCCGGAGCAGGCGTGGAGGGCTGCGGCGTCGGAGCAGGTGCCGGCGTAGGAGCCGGAGTGTTGCCGCCCTGGTTGTTGTTATTGCTGGTCTGACCACCGTTGTTGGTGTTCTCGGTCGTACCGGCAGTCTCGTTGCTCACCGTGGCCTTCTCGGCGGTGCTGGCGTTGATGCCGGCCTGCAGTGCGGCGTTGGCCTCGGCCTCTGCGGCAAGCTCGGCCTGCAGCTGCGAATCCAAGGAGTTTACGACGTTCTGTGCTTCAGCCTGCTGGGCGTTAAGCTCGTCGACCTTCTTTTGCGTGGTGGCGACGTTCTTCTCCTGCTCGGCCTGCTTATCGGTGAGCTGCTGCTTAAGCTCCTTGACCTCTTGAATGGTCTGAGCCTGCTTATCGGAAACTTTGCCGTAGTAGAACAAACGGTTGAGCATATCGCTCAGATCATCGACACCCGTCAAAACCTGAAGCAGGCTCAGACCGCCGGTTTTGTACTCGCCGGCGACATAGGTCGAGAGCTTGGCCTGACCATCGGCGATCTCCTGCTGCTTTTGCGTGATCTCGCCAGCAGTCTGATCGAGCGCCTGCGTCTGCGTGGCGAGCTCATCGTAAATCTGCTGGGTTTGGGTACCGATCTGCTCGAGCTTCGTACGAGCAGCGGCAAGGTCGGATGCGGTATCGGCGTAGGCAGGAGCCGCGAGGCCCAAGCCCAAAACACAAGCGAGGGTTGCCGTAGCAGCGCAGCGTGCCATGTTTTTATGCGTGTTTGCTGTGCGCATGTAGCTTCCTTTCCAGTAACTAAGGGTAACGGCTAGTCTACCGTCACCAGGCTAAAGAGCTCCACATCGTCATCAGACGGCGTGAGCTTCTCGCGCGGGTTGAGAAACGCAAGCTCAAGGATACAACCGTAACCGACAAGCTTTGCGCCCATATCTCGCACCAGTTTACCTGTTGCCTCGACGGTTCCGCCCGTCGCGACCAAGTCGTCCAGAATCAACACGGTATCTTTAGAGCTGATAGCGTCGGCATGGATCTCAATTGAATCGGTGCCGTACTCGAGCTCGTAGCTCTGGCTCACGGTCTCGCGCGGCAGCTTACCCGGTTTACGTGCGGGAACAAAGCCGGCGCCAAGGGCTACAGCCACCGGTACGCCAACCATAAAGCCTCGAGCCTCTGGGCCCACGACCTTGGTGATTCCCATGCCGGCAAAGTGCTCGGCGAGGGCATCGGTCATGGCTTTGAGCGCCTCGGGATTGCCGAAGAGCGGCGTGATGTCTTTAAAGATGACTCCGGGCTCGGGATAGTCGGGGATGTCGACGATTTGAGATTCGAAGTCGTACATTGCATGACCTTTCAATGGGTTGCCGGATAAGCGGCAGCTGTTACTTGCCCGCGGTGACGGTGCCGGATTGCGAAGGGGCGACGACCTTGAGCGGCTTTACGAGAGAATCCTCGTGCGAAGCCGGCGCGGCTGTCTCTTCGTTTTTGGCCTTGGTGGACTCGGAACGAGTGATTTCCTCATCGAGTGCATCGATGTCGGCGTCTTCGACCACGGCGTTGAGCGACTCAAAAACGCGGTTCTTGAGCAGCGCGGTGTGCACGCCCTCCGTCAGGTCGTGAAGCTTCTTAAACGCACGCTCGAGCTTGGCGTCGCGCTCGTCATCGGAGGTGTCCATGCCGAGCATGCTCACGAGCACCTGCTCAAACATCGAGGACTCGCGGTTGGCGGAAGACACGTACTGACGCAGGTTGCGGGGCTCGATATGGAAGCGCGACAGCTCGGAGCAGTAGCGGATGATCGGAAAATCGCGGCCATCGACGAGCTCACGATTCTGCGGACTCTTGATGATGCGAATGAGGTCGTTCTCGGCGAGCGAGCGGATAAACGAAATCTCGACGCCCAGCATATCGGGAATGGTCTCGATGGGATGTAGCTTTTGCTTAGTCTCCTTGGGTTCCGTCTTGAGTGGAACATCGGACAGCAAGCCCACCTCGTAGGCGAGCGTTGACAGGTCCGTGGCGTTTTCCAAGCGCTGCTTAATTACGTTGAGCGGCATGTAGCGAGTCTTCTGCAAGTGCAGAATGACCTCCAGGCGATCAACGTCCTCCTTGGAGTACTGACGGTATCCCTTAGGCGTACGATGAGGGGTAATGAGCCCCTCATCCTCTAGAAATCTAATTTTTGAGTTCGAAAGATCGGGGTATGCGCCTCGAAGTAGGTTGACGACTTGGCCGATACTCAGATAGTTGCGTTCGGCCATTCCCTACTCACCGGTTTCGATGCGCTCCGGCGTGCTCTCGTGGTAGATGAGCGTAAACGTACCGATCTGGACGGAAGAACCGTCGTGCAGCGGGGCCGCGTTGACTATGGCACCGTCGACCCAGGTGCCATTGAGCGAGCCCAGGTCCTCGATGCGAGCTCCTAGGCCCTCGCGAATAATGCGCGCGTGGCTGCGCGAAACAGTCATGTCGTTGAGGAAGATGCCGTTCGCGGGATCGCGGCCGATGGTGGTCACGTCGTCCTCGAGCTCAAAGGCGGCACCAGTCTGCGGACCCTTGACGATGGACAGAACGGGGGCGGTGATGCGCACGTTGGCCATGAGGTCGGGAACGGTGACGTCGCTTGAAGGCACGCGGAATACGCAGGTAGCGTCAGCAGTCTTATCATTCTGAGGCATATTGTTAACCATGTTGTCCATGACAACCCCTAACTTATCGCGGACGTGCCGCAAATAATGAACCGTACGTAATCATACCCCAACGAATCAGTCTTCGATTTCAGGGTTCAGAAAGTCGATGTCCTCGTCCTCGGGATGCGTGAGAGCCTGTTTAATGGCCGCTCCGCCCTTAATGGAGTAGATGACAGCGGTGAGCATGGAGAAGATCACGCCGCCGTACACAAAGAAGATGCCGAGGGGCACCGAGCTTCCGTTGAGGCCCGGGAAGGCCGTAAGGGTTGAAGGTAAAAGATGCAGGCCGTCAATAACGGGGAACCCGAGCAGCATAAGCGAGAAGCCGGTCATGAGCAGCGCTGTGGCAATCTTTCCGGGGAAGACGACATCGATGGGGCGACGGTGATAATGACGAACGATAAGCGTGCCGATGCCCAGATAGATGTCGCGGCCAATAATGAGCACGCAGACCCAGATGGGCAGTTCTCCGCGAACCACCAGTCCCAAGACGCCGGTGAACAGCAGCGCACGGTCGCAGATGGGATCCATGACCTTGCCGAGCCACGAGACCGTCTTGGTCATGCGGGCGATCTGACCGTCCATCCAGTCGGTGGAGGCGGCAACGGCGTAGATAACGATGGCGATGACGCGGTTGTTATCCGTCACAAATAGGTACAGAAATACCAGGGTGAGGACCAGGCGCGTAAAGGTGATGAAATTGGAGATCGTAAAGATCTTATTCGACGGGTAATCGGAAGTGCCGATAAGCTCCTTTTTGATCTTCTTTTTGATGCCCACAGGACTCCCCCGCTGGTTAACGACAAAACTTTCGATACTATACCCGTTCCGGCGATGTCTATCCAGCCAAGCCATAGAGAGTCCAGACATGTGGAGGGTGTTGTGGGCGGGGCGAGACCATGCATTTGTGTACATCAGCCTCCAAACATTTCGATAATTTTCGATTTTGGAGGCTGACGTACACGTTTTTGTTGCGCGTGTGCATCATCTCATATGTTGCCAACGCTAACGGTGAACCTGAGCGCCCGAGCACATTCTTTGTTGGCTGAAACCGGCGTAGCAACTAGCGGAAGGCATCATCGAAGGAGTGTGCTGGAAAGCACCCGTCTCCTTAACTGTTAGAAATGCAAGTTAATAATCTATGTGGTCGATATGCCGTTAAACCCGCATATCGATACCGCCCAGCCATTCGCCTCGCCCCCGCCGCGCGTATCTTCATCCGGTCTGTTACTTTTAATCTAACGATTCTTTGAGGAATGCAGGTGCTTCTGAATGTACTGTCGACTTCTTCTCAAACTAATCCTAAGAGACGGGGCCGTATGGATTTCCACGCTCGTTCTCGCTGCAGCCTTTTCCGTCCCCATTGCGTTCAATTCACCCATCTACGGCCCCTTCTTTATGAAGCAGGGCATGCAGGGCTTTGTCGACGCATTCAATACGCGCGCGCCCCAGGCCAGCGGCACAGACCTATCTCCAGAGCAGCAAGTCGACGCGGAGCTTGCAAGATACGCGAACGCCGCCCTTGCCGCTCAAACCGACGCCGCCTTTCTCGACTCTGCCGAGAGCTACTACGCGCTCATGGGCGAAGGCTTCCAATCCGGGTCCATCGTGGGAGACCGAGAGACCAATGACGCGGCGCTCGCATATTGCCGCGCCCTGAGCAGCTCCGGCATCACGGATATCCCGGCCTCCGCAAACGACCTGCCATTCCTTTCCTTCCTGCCTTACGCCATTGCCACGGCGCCGTCTTTCCTTCCCTTCATCCCCTTCCTTCTCTCGTCGATACTCCTGCTCGGGGCCACAAGGCCTGCGACCCTGGCGGCAAAGGCGCCCGTGCCCAAATTCCGGCGCCTTATCCAGATCGTGTTTTCGATAATCGCCGCGGGGACCGCGATGCTCCTCGCCGGCCTCGCACCCGGGGGCATTTACGCCTTGGCCCTAAACGGCTTCGGGCAAATTGGGTACCCGATCGCCTTCTTCCATGACGGCGCGCTTGCCACCACGACCGCGGGAAACGTCTTCACAGCCCTGCTTCTCGCGCTGCTCGCGGGCGGAACCTTGATATCCGTTTGCTCCGCCGTCCTGTCGACCGCAACGAGACGCGTCCTCGCGGGCCCCCTTGCCTCCGCGCTGCTTGTCGCGGCCCCGGCATTCCCGTTACTGTCCGATTCGGCACTGGGGCATAGCGCCGCGCTCAATCTCCTGCCGCTGGCCGTATTCTCGCCTATCGAGGCAACGGGTTACGTAGGATGCTTCCCGACAGAATTCATTGGCTCCGGTTCGGGCGGCGCATCGATGCTTGCCGTGGCCCTGGTATACGTCGCGGTCCTTTTCGCGGTCGGCGCCGTTGCGACACGTTCGCCCAAACAGCCTGGACCCGCGAAAAAGCACCATGGGCTTGAGCTCCTGGACGCGAGCGTGGGATACGGGAGCACGACGATACTTTCGATCGGGTCGCTTTCCTTGGGCCCGGGAACGGCGGCGGGCCTCATTGCTCCCAACGGCTCGGGGAAAACCACCCTTCTTGAAGCGCTGTCGGGCCAATTTCCCACCCGCATCCGCTCGGGAAGCCTGGCGGCAGACGGAATCTGCCAACGTCGATCAGCCGAATTCGCAGAACTCGTCTACCTGAGCTCTTCGGGCAGCGCGGATCTCTATCCCACGCTATCGGCCATCGAGCACCTCTCTTTCGTTAGGGAGGCGTGGAAATCGGCCGCCGACATCGACTCGCTCTGCGACTCCCTCGGAATCTCCCCATATCTCGACAAGCCGACCCGTAAACTCTCGACAGGAATGAAGCAGCAGGTAAAGCTTGCCATGGCGATAGCGACCGATTGCCCGTACCTCATCCTCGATGAACCGCTGAACGGCCTCGATCCGGGAAAGCGGAAAACCTCCTGCGACGCGATGCGCAGCGAGGTGGCGCGGGGACGAAGCGTGCTCATTTCAAGCCATCTGCTCGACGACCTGGCAGACCTCACCGACTCGTTCTACTTCATCGAGGCCGGCACGCTCGTGGAAAAGATCAAGTCGTCCTCGCAGACGCTCAAGCAGGAATACCTCGATACATACGAG
>JAXJBU010000030.1:0-22680 GCA_036302865.1 Collinsella sp.
CTCCCGGGTCGGATACCCGATCGGAGCATAGTTCCGTTAGCGCAGTTGGTGAAAGTACGTTAGCGGGTTCGGCGAAAGCGCGTTAGCGCATTCGGCGAGATGCGTTTGCGAAAGTGGTCAATTTTAGATTAGCGCTAACACACGACCGCCGCCGCCCTGGTCGTGGCCGCCGGCGACAACCCCGGCAGGCTGAAGGGCGAGGCGGCGTTCTCGATGATGTGCGGCGCCTCCCCGATCCCCGCGTCGAGCGGGAAGACGGACCGGCACAGGCTCAACCGCGGCGGCAACCGGCAGGCGAACTGGGCGCTCTACGAGATCGCGATCAAGCGCATGGCGTACGACGAGAGGACGAGGAGGTACGTGGCGAGGCGGACCTCCGAGGGGAAGTCCCGGCGGGAGGCGGTCCGCTGCCTGAAGCGCTACATAGCGCGGGAGGTGTACCACGTGCTCATGGACCCGAACCCCGACGGCGCCGCGCCGGAAGGCCCCGAGCTCGCGAAGATGCGCAAGGCGATGCGGGTGACTCAGAAGAAAGCCGCCGCGGAGCTCGTCCTGTCCGCAGCCACACTCGGGCACTTGGAACGGGGGAAACGGCGGTCGACGAAACTGGAGAGGAGGTATTACGAGCTCCTGTGCGAATTGGAGAGAACGCTCCCGCAAACTGCCTCTTGACAACTTATAGGAGCGTCGGTTTTGCGAATCAATTGAGTCATTCCCGAAACCGCGAATCAAGGGCCTGATTCGCTCAAATTGCGCACGAATCAGCTCTCGGGCGGTACGACGCGACACGCATCGACAATACTCGGATTGGATTAGTCACTGAGCGGGAACAGTAATAGAACACTTGTTCTTGTATTTCATACGGTTTCGTACGGTCCGATGGCGACCGATGGGGGCGTTTCGCAACCGCCGCACCTGCAAGCCACATGGTTTCACAATCGGGCAAAAACTCAGAAGGCTCCTCGAGAAAAACGAGGAGCCTTCCTGTTTCCTTCGGCGCGGGCGGATCGGGACCCACCGCCGATCTAGAGGCACTCGGTCAGAATCTGGAACACCTCGCTGCGCTCCAGTTTCTTGGCGCAGCCGCCGGTGAGCACGCAGGTGTCCGCAACCTTGTGCAGTGTCTCGTCGGACGCGTCGGAGCCCATCTCGGCGAAGCTCGTGGGAAGCCCCATCTCGCCGATGAACGTTTGCAGGCGGTCGATGCCCTCCAGCGCCACCGTAAGGTCGTCTTTGCCCTTGGCGTCGACGCCCCACACCTCGCGCGCCCAGCGGGCGAACTGCGCGGGCGCCTCGGGGGCCAGGTGGCGGTAGAGCGCAGGGTGGATGACCGCGAGGCCCATTCCGTGGTTGGTGTGGGTGTACGCGCCGTACTGGTGCTGAATCATGTGCGCCTGGAAGTCCGTTGACTTGCCGATCTTGAGCATGCCGTTCTCGGCCATGGCGGAGTCGTATACGAGCTCGCTTCTGGCATCGAGGTTCTGGTCGTCGTCCGCGATGATCCGCATGTTGCGGATGACGTTACGCTGGATGGCGAGGTTGATGTCGTCGGTGACGTTGCGTCCGCGCGGGCTTCCGAAATAGCTCTCCATGCAGTGCGAGAGCGTGTCGAACGCGCCGCTCATGAACTGCGCGTGCGGTACGGTGAGCGTGAGCGCCGGGTCGAGCGCCGCCCACATGGGCATCGCCCCCAGATAGGCGCCCTTCACGTGTGTCTCCTCGTTGGTGATGACGGCCCCGTTGTTCTGCTCGGCGCCCGTGCCGGAGAGTGTCACGATGCAGCCCATGGGGATGAACGAGCTCGGCATCTTGCCGTCGACGTGCTCGAACGTCTCGATGTCCTCATCAAGCATCGCCTGCGCGGAGACCACCTTGCAGCAGTCGAAGACCGACCCGCCGCCGACGGCGAGAATGAAGTCGACCTGCTCCTCGCGTGCGAGCGCGGCGCCTTCCTGGCACTTCTCGTAGGTCGGGTTGGGCATGATGCCGCCGAAGTCCACCACGCGCTTGCCCGCGCTCGTGAGCTTATCGACCACGTGGCCGTAGACGCCGGTTCGCTTGACCGAACCTCCGCCGTAGGCGAGCATCACTGTCTTGCCCATGGCACCCATCTCGGCGTCGAGTGCCTGGTCCATGGCCCCCTCGCCGAAGTAGTTCCTGACCGGGTAGTCGTACGTGAATGAGTTCATGGCAATTCCTCCTAGTAAGTTATCAGTGCGGTCTGACCGCTGGTCTACACGTTGCGCACGAGGCCGGACATCCATTCGATGGTGGCGGGGTCGTGGTGGTCGAAGAACGCGCTGCGCCCGGTGTCGAGCGCGGTGATGGCGACCATCTCGTCGTCGCCCAGCGCGAAGTCGAAGACGTCGAAGTTTTGCTCCATGCGATCGCGGTGCGTGCTCTTAGGGATACAGACCACACCGCGCTGCAGCAGTCAGCGCAACACGACCTGGGCGACCGTCTTGCCGTGCGCCTCGCCGATGCGAGCGAGGACCTCGTTGCGGAAGAGGTCGTTTCTGCCCTCCGCAAAGGGCGCCCAGCCCTCCATGGCCACCTCCTTGCCGGCCATGTACTCCTGCGCCTCGCGCTGCTGGAAGAACACGTTGCACTCGACTTGGTTCACGGCGGGGGCGATGCGGTTGAACGAGATGAGGTTTGCGAGGTGATCGGGGTAGAAGTTAGCTGTGCCTATGACGCGGATAACGCCCTGCTCGTAGAGCTCCTCCATGGCGCGCCACGCGCCGAAGACGTCGCCGAACGGCTGATGGATGAGGTAGAGGTCGACGTAGTCGAGCCCCAGCCGCTTGAGCGACGCGTCGAAGCCGCGCTTGGCCCCCTCGTAGCTCACATCCGACATCCACAGCTTGGTCGTCACGAACACCTCGTCGCGCGGCAGACCGCTCGCACGAATGGCGGCCCCGACCGCCTCTTCGTTGCCGTAGCTCGCGGCCGTGTCGAGCAGCCGGTAGCCGACCGAGAGCGCGTCCTCTACGGCGCGCTGGCATTCCGTGGCGTCCGGGATCTGGTACACGCCGAAGCCGAGCTGCGGCATCCTGACGCCGTTGTTCAAGGTGATGTAGTCCATGGTACCTTCCTTCCTCGCAACTTGACGTATCCACCATACGAGGGGCGCCGTACCGGCGGAAGTTTCCGTTGGTGAGGGTTCTATAACGCTGGGGTGCGCACGGGGTTATAATCCGCGGGTTCTAGGCGTCACCTCAAAGAGATCGGCGCCGAGCTCGTCGGCGATGGCCTGAGCTACGACAGCGGTGTGGCCCTGTGCCGAGTAGCAGGCCACGAGGACGTTGCCGTCTGCAGCGGGCACTGCGGCGGGCTCGTCCTCGACAGCCGACTGGTCCTCGGCGGCGGCTTGGTTGGTCCGTTATCGTCTGAGCGCTACTCCTGCGCGTCGAAATCGGGGCGTATGGCCAGGTAGCCCTCGAGTGCTTCCTCAGTGGCGGTGTAGTAGGTCATGGTCCCGTCGAGCTTGGCAATCTCGGCCATCTCGTCTTCGGTGAGGGAGAAGTCGAAGATGTTCGCGTTGTCGGCGATGTGGGCGGGGTTCTTGGAGCCGGGGATGATGGAGGTGCCCATCTGCACGTGCCAGCGCAGGATCACCTGGGCCGGGGTCTTGCCGTACTTCTCGGCGAGAGCGACGAAGATGGGCTCCTCCAGAAGACCTTTGTCGCCGTGGCCGAGCGGGTACCACGCCTCGATCACCGTGCCGTACGGCGCGAGGTAGGCGCGCAGGTCGCGCTGGGCGTGATAGGGGTGGCACTCAACGGTCACGAGCTGCGGCATGATGTCGGCGACCTCGATGACCTCGGTGATCTTGTCTTGCGGGAAGTTGGAGAGGCCGAGGGCGCGCACCTTGCCCGCGCGGTACGCCTCCTCCATCGTGCGCCACGCGGCCAGGTAGTCGCCTACCGGCTGGTGCAGGATGAGCATGTCGACGTAGTCGAGCCCCAGGCGCTGGAGCGTGGCGTCCACCGCCGGCATGCCTGCGTCGTAGACGCTCGGCCAGAGCTTGGTGGAGACGAAGATCTTGTCGCGCGCGATGCCGCTCTTGGCGATGGCACGGCCCACGGCGCGCTCGTTCATGTAGGCGTTGGCGGTGTCGATGTGCTCGTAGCCAGCCGCGAGCGCGGCGGTTGCGGCCGCCTCGGCCTCGACCGGGGTCATGAGGAAGGTGCCCAAACCTTCGATGGGCATCTCTGCGTCGTTATTGAGCTTCAGATACTCCATGGTCTCCTCCTTAATGGTGACTTTTCGAATGCAATGCTACGGCGTTTGCTGACGTGCGAGAAGTTCACGTTGGAATGATGGATATAACCATGGGGTATATACGGCACATAATGCGTGACAGGAGGATCGATGTACAACCCACAGCTTGACACTTTCATCCGCGTGGCGGAGGCGGGCAGCTTCTCCAAGGCGGCACAAGAGTCCTTCATCACGCCCACGGCCGTCATCAAGCAGATGAACCTGCTGGAGTCGCGGCTAGGCCTTACGCTGTTCCACCGATCGCATCAGGGGCTTTCGCTTACGCGAGCAGGCAGGTCGCTGCTCGCCGACGCCCGCCATATCGTGCAGTACTCTCAAGAATCAATCGCACGCGCCCGCGTCGCCGAGCGTGGAGAGAAGCGCATCATCCGCGTGGGAGTGTCGCTCATGACGCCCAGCACGCCGCTCACGAAGCTGTGGCCGAAGGTGAAGGAACGTTGCCCTGGCATGAGCCTTCAGGTGGTAACGTTTGAAAACACACCCTCGGCGGCACGCGGTTTGGCGAACCTCGGGCAAGACATGGATATCGTGGCGGGGATTTTCGACGATGCCTTTCTTAAAGAGCGCGGGTGCCTGGGCCTCGAGCTTTCGCGCGAGCCGCTCTGGTGCGCCGTTCCCGTCGACAGCGAACTCGCCAAACGCGACATCGTCACATTCGACGACCTCCACAATCACAGTCTTATGCTTATACGCCGGGGCTGGAACGCCGAAATCGACCGCGTGCGCGACGAGATACTCTTGCATCATCCTCAAATCGCGCTCGTAGACTTCCCGCAATATCGGGCGGAGGTGTTCAATCGCGGCGCGAACGAGGACCTCGCGCTTGCGACGCTGCCGTTGTGGGCCAACGTCCACCCCATGCTCAAAACCGTCCCTACCGATTGGGACTGTCTCGTGTCTTACGGGCTGCTTCATTCGTCGCACCCCGCAGACCATGTGCGGGAGTTCCTCGATGCGGTGTCTGCCGCGCTCGAGGCAGAGCATCGATAGGCAATCGCGAACAGATGCGCTTATGCCTATGGGAATAACGGGAATAACAGCCTCCGGACCCTCTGGTTCGGAGGCTTTCTTTTTGCATGTCTGCCTAAAACAATTCCTTGCCAAAGCCCCTTGAGCATCGGGCGGCATTATTGAGTGTGGGCGTTTTCGTAGGTACTTTTGATTTCTTCCGGCAAATTGTCGGGAATCAGCGCCTTCAGTCTATCCTCGTTGCCATCCTGAATCGCCTGCTCGTAGTACCAGCATTTGAACTTCAACATGTCCAGCGCGCGGTTCATCTTCGCGATCTCCGACTCCATGTGGGTCTTCCGCTCCTCGAACATGGCCTTGCGCTTGGGATATGTCGATGGGCCCTCCGCACACCATTCCATGAACAGCCGGATGTCCTTGATCTCCATTCCGGCCTTCTTCAGGCATTCGATGACCCGAAGCGCCTCGAGTTCCGTATCGCCGAATCGGCGAATGCCGGACGTCCGCTCCAATTCCGGGAACAATCCCTGCTTGTCGTAATAACGCAGCGTGGAAACGGGCAGATCGAACATCTCCGCCACCTGTCCGATTGTGTACATGGTCCCTCCGGACAAATCTCGAATTTACTCCTTGACCTAAAGTTAGGTTTAGGTATTACCTTCATTCTCGTCAATATAAATTGGGAGCGCAAGGGATTTTCGCCAAAGGCGCACGCTTGCCGGAACGGTTTTCGCCGGCGGCGTGAACGACGTGGGTAATATCGCCGGGCATCCTGCTCTGGAGCAGGCGCGACGAATAGGCATGGGAATCTAGGCGGGCAACTTGGCTGCGCGGAAAGAGATTTGTGTCCAGAACCATCGACAAGAGGAAATCGATCATGGCAATTAAACAAACGGCAGGCAGAGATGCCCTGGGGGACTTTGCCCCCAAATTTGCACAGCTCAATGACGATGTGCTGTTCGGCGAGGTGTGGAGCCGAGAAGACGGGCTTTCCCTTCGAGACCGCAGCGTGGTGACGGTGGTTGCCTTGATGGCACAGGGGCTGACGGACTCTTCGTTCCAATACCATCTGATGTCCGCAAAGAACAATGGCGTGACCAGGACGGAGATAGCGGAAATCCTTACGCACGCGGCATTTTACGCGGGATGGCCCAAGGCATGGGCGGCCTTCCGCATGGCGAAGGAGGTCTGGGCGGACGAAGACGCTGCCGACGCAAAGGCGCAGCATCAAAACGAGATGGCCTTTCCCATCGGTGCCCCCAACGACGCATTTGCGAAGTACTTTATCGGGCAAAGCTATCTCGCGCCCCTTTCCACCGAACAGGTCGGCATTTACAACGTTACGTTCGAGCCCGGCTGCCGCAACAACTGGCACACACATCACGCCAAAAGCGGTGGGGGACAGATCCTCGTCTGCGTGGCTGGTCGAGGGCTTTACCAGGAATGGGGCAAACCGGCACAAGAGCTGTGCCCTGGCGATGTAGTAAATATTCCCGCGGGCGTAAAGCACTGGCACGGTGCGGTGCCTGACAGCTGGTTCTCCCATCTCGCGGTGGAGGTTCCGGGCGAGGAGGCCTCCAACGAGTGGTTGGAGGCCGTGGACGACGAGCAATACCTTAAAGCGGCTGACAAGGAGGCTTAGGCATGGAGCAGTTGAAACTGACGCAGGAATGGGACAAGGTGTTCCCCAAAAGCGACAAGGTTGAGCACAGCAAGGCGACCTTCCACAACCGATACGGCATCACGCTGGCTGCCGACGTGTACGTGCCTAAGAACGCGGAAGGCAAGCTGCCCGCCATCGCCGTCAGTGGCCCGTTTGGCGCTGTGAAGGAGCAGTCTTCCGGTCTGTACGCGCAGAAGATGGCGGAGCTGGGCTTTTTCGCGATTGCCTTTGACCCGTCCTATACCGGCGAGAGCGGCGGCACGCCCCGCTATGTAGCATCGCCGGACATCAACACCGAGGACTTCTGCGCAGCGGTGGATTTCCTCTCTGTGCAGGAAAGCGTTGACCCGGAGCGTATCGGCATCATCGGTATCTGCGGTTGGGGCGGCATGGCGGTCAATGCGGCGGCCATCGACACCCGTATCAAAGCTACCGCGGCTATGACCATGTACGACATGACCCGTGTGACCGCCAACGGCTATTTTGACGCCGAGGATTCCGAGCGGGCACGCTTTGAAAAGCGGAAAGCGCTGAACGCGCAGCGCACCGAGGACTATAAAAACGGCAGCAATGCGCTGGTGGGCGGCGTGGTCGATCCATTACCGGAGGATGCGCCGCAGTTTTTAGCGGACTATTACGCCTACTACAAAACTCCGCGAGGCTACCATCCCCGCAGCCTGAACTCCAACGGTGGCTGGAATGTGACGTCCTCGCTGTCGTTCCTGAATATGCCGATTTTGCAATACAGCAGCGAAATTCGCTCTGCGGTACTGCTGGTGCATGGCGAGAAGGCGCACTCCCGTTATTTCAGCGAAACCGCGTACGGCAAGCTGACCGGGGACAACAAGGAATTGCTCATTATCCCTGGTGCCAGCCATACCGACCTTTACGATCAGATGGACATCATTCCGTTTGGAAAGCTGAAGGCATTCTTTGAGGAGTATCTGAAATAAGGCGTGCCTTGATTTAATGCCAAGTCTCCAGCAACGATTCTTCTAAAGAGAGGGAGTAGCTGAAACGAGACGATTGATTAACTCCATTCGTTTTGGTTACAAGAAAACATGCTGCGCGCCTGCAGCATGAAGGAGAGGGAATCCTATGAATATCGTTGTATTGAGTGGTAGCCCGCGTAAGGGCGCCAATACCGACACCATGGTCGAGGCGTTTGCCGAGACCGCGCGCGAGGCCGGCCATACGGTCGAGGTCATCCGCGTTGCCGGCAAGAAAATCGCTGGTTGCCTGGGGTGTCAGTATTGCTTCGCCCACGAGGGCACTTGCGTGCAGAAGGATGACATGGCCAACGTGATTGAGTCGCTGAAAGACGCAGATATGGTCGTCTTCGCCTCGCCTATCTACTGGTTCGATATCACCGCGCAGGAGAAGGCCGCCATCGACCGCCTGTACGCCTTCGGTGCTACGGGCTTCCCGTTCACCAAGACGGCCCTTTTGCTCGATAGCCACAGCGAGGGCGTCTATGATGCGGCGATCGCTATGTACAAGTCGACCTGCGCGTACTGCAAGTGGGAGGACCTGGGCATTGTCACCATCAGCGGTATGACCGAGCGCGACAGCATGGCATCCTCGCCCAAGTTGGAAGAGGTTCGAGAGCTCGCTCGCAAGCTCGCCTAAGAACAAGAAGAGCGCATGGCAATCAGCGTTATTGGAAGTACTTGCCGTCCTTGCCGGGTGAATCGTTGATTGCCATGCACCGTTGCCCTTGTGGACAATCTCCGCGTGCTAGGAGACTTTCTCGCTCAGGAACTCCCTGAACGCGGGGATGTCAAAGCCAACGAGGCCACGTCCACGTTCCCCGATGACGCCGTCCTCGAGGAGACGGCGTTTATATTGGCTTGCATAGTTGCTGGCAACGCCCATGCGTTTGGCTATCTCCGAGACCCTGCTGGGGCCAGAATCGGGCAGCATCGCGAGCAAAAACTCAATGTCTTTATCGGAAAGCTCCCGATAGGTCGTTTCGAGAATTCGATCGTGCAGCTCCATACGGGCAAGCAGAGAACCCTGCTGGACATCAGGTGCGCTGATTTTGGGCGAGTTCTCCGAAACATCCCATGTGCGATATCCGACGAGCTGCATCATGTAGGGGAATCCGTCGACGGCCTTCACGGCATCCTCGAGCGCTTCTGGCGTGATTGAGCGGCCTCCGGCCTCAACGGTTTTGCGGAATGCGTTTGCAATTTCAACGTCAGTGATTCGTCCCAACTGATGATATTGGGAACGCCTGAGGAACGAGACGGAATCGTTACGCAGCAACGCCGATACTTTGTAGGGCAGTCCTGCCATGAGTAGGGCAACTTTTTTACCTTCGCGTACAAAGTGCTGGTAAACAGAGGCAAATTGAAGCATTTCTTCGAGATCGACGGTGACTTCATCGATGGTGATGAGAAGTCCGATGTCATGTTTTTCGAGTTGCTTAAAGATGCCATTCATGCGTGTGCGCCAGTTGCCCTGGGCCTCTTGAGCATATGTCCAATCGATGCCCACTGGACCAATTTGAACGCCGTTTATGCGCGCGTGAGGCTGTGAGAGGTAGCTATCTGCGGCTTCTTTGGTTCGCTCGATAATATCTTCGAGCATGCCTGGCATGGCGGAGACATTTGCTGCGATCCAGCCGTGTTCAAGCGCCGTTTCTGAAAGGAGCGAGAGAAGCGCCGTCTTGCCCGTTCCCCTTGCGCCCGTAAAAATAGTCGACAGGTTTGGATCTCCCGGGCCGTTGATAAAGCCACGGTTGATGTCACGCAGAATATGCTCGCGACCCGCTAGAAAGGGAGGGACGCTTCCAAATGTTGGGGTAAAGGGGTTCTTGCTGTACTCCATGGTAGCTCCTTTGCAAGTTTTGCTAATTTTTGCAACTTTTGCTAACTTTTGCAAGTTTTGCTAACGACTGACCAATGGGCATCGAAGCAGTGACGCTGACATTTTTTACGCAGAAAAATAAGCAGAAATCAATTTATCTGCGTTAAAAAATAGTTGAGAAGAAAAACGACGAGTCCCGGGCGCAATGCCGTTGCGTTCCGGGCCTCGTCGCTTTGCGAAGTATCTAACGATCTCGTTGCCGTGGTACCTAGTCAAACAAGCTCGGCATGTCGTTTTCCTTCATGAGGGCACCGGCAGAGGGAAGGCTCTGCGCGGTGAACTTTTCGGCCGAGACGCCGGCGCCAAGAATCTCCTCGGTTGTGCCGACGGTGGTGACCGAGCGGCCCTTCTTGGCGGTAAAGGCCTGGACGCCCTGCGTGTTGGTAGTCGTCTTGGTCTTGAGCAACGACGTGTTGAAGTTCATCAAACGATAGTCGCTCGAGACCAGTGCGATGTCGCGGTCTTCCTTGAGCACCTGGGCATACAGCAGCTTGCTGCCGCCGTAGATAGCGTTCTTGAGGCGCTTGCGGTTGGTCTTGGTGACATATCCAGAAAGTGCGACACGCACCACGCGGCCGTTCTCAAAGACAAACAGCACGTCGGCCTTATAGTCCTCGGGGTCGATGACCCAGATGACGCTCTCGTCGGGTTCCATCTCAAGATCGGTCGGCAGGTACGAGCCCAGCTGGGCCGACTTGGTATCCTCAAACGCCGCGACTTTGCATTTGTACACCTGGCTCTTGTTGGTAAAGACCAGCAGCTCGTGGGTGTTGGAGGACGGGAACTCGATAAAGGGTTTGTCGCCGTCCTTGTACTTGAGCGTGGTCGCCTTCTTGAGCACACGGTCCGTCATCTTCTTAAGGTAGCCGTCGCGCGAGAGCATGATGGTAACCGGGTACTCCTCGACCTCGGGCTCCAGGCTTACCTCGATGACCTCGTGGGGCTCGATCCTGCCCGTGCGGCGCGGCATCACGTACTTCTTGTTGACTGCGGCCAGCTCGTCGCTGATGACCTTCTTGATGTTCTCCTCGCTGGAGAGGGTCTCCTCAAGCTCGGCAATCTCGCCCTCAAGCTTGGCAATGTCCTTGGTGCGGTTGAGGATGTATTCCTCGTTGATATTGCGGAGCTTAAGCTCGGCAACAAACTCGGCCTGGGTCTCGTCGATGTCGAAACCCTTCATAAGGTTGGGCACGACCTCGGCTTCGAGCTTGGTGCCACGGATGATGGCGATAGCCTTGTCGATGTCGAGCAAGATCGCCTCGAGGCCGTGCAGCAGGTGCAGGCGCTCGGACTTTTTGCCCAGGTCAAAGTTAATGCGGCGACGCGTGGACTCAATACGCCACTTGACCCACTCGTGCAAGATCTGGCGCACGCCCATAACGCGAGGATAACCATCGACGAGCACGTTGAAGTTGCATGAGAACGAATCCTGCAGCGTGGTCGAGCGATAGAGCTTGGCCATGAGCTTGTCGGGGTCGACGCCGCGCTTAAGGTCGATGGCGATGCGCAGGCCCGAGAGGTCGGTCTCGTCGCGGATGTCAGCGATCTCCTTGACCTTGCCCTCTTTGGAGAGCTTGACGATGCGCTCGATGATGACATCGGTCTTGGTGGTGTAGGGGATCTCGTAGACCTCGATGATGCGCTCTTCGGGAATCCAGCGCCAGCGGGAGCGGATCTGGAAGCTGCCAAGGCCGGTCTCGATAATCTTTTCCATCTCCTCGCGGCGGTAGATGATCTCGCCGCCGGTCGAGAAGTCGGGCATGGGCATATACTCAAGCAGGTCGCAGTCGGGATCCTTGAGGTAGTGCATCGTGGCGGTGCAGACCTCGTTGAGGTTGAAGCCACAGATGTCAGAAGCCATGGCGACGCCGATGCCCTTATTGGCCGAGACGAGGATGTTGGGGAACGTGGTGGGCAGCAGGCGCGGTTCCTTCATGGCGCCGTCGTAGCTGTCGACGAAGTCGACCGGGTCCTTGTCGATGTCCTTGAAGATCTCGGCGCTGATGGGGGAGAGCTTGGCCTCGGTATAACGCGAGGCGGCGTAGCTCAGATCGCCCGAATAGTACTTGCCAAAGTTGCCCTTCGACTCAACGAACGGCGCGAGCAACGCCTCGTTGCCGGTGGCCAGACGTACCATCGTCTCGTAGATCGCGGCGTCGCCGTGCGGGTTGAGCTTCATGGTCTGGCCCACGATGTTGGCGCTCTTCTGGCGCTCGCCCTTGAGCAGACCCATCTTGTACATGGTGTAGAGCAGCTTGCGGTGCGAGGGCTTAAAGCCGTCGATCTCGGGGAACGCACGCGAGACGTTGACGCTCATGGCGTAGGGCATGTAGTTGACCTCGAGCGTCTGCGTGATCGGCTGGTCGGTGACCTCGGAGTGCAGGCCGATGACGTTCTCGGCGTTGACCTGCTTTTTCTTTGGCTGGTTCTTCGTCTTCTTCTTTGTCACGATATCCTCTTGAACTTCTTAAGGGCCGTCGTTATCGATTTGCTGCTACTGCAGGTCCAGCTGGTCCAGGTACTCCTTGCCGTGCTCGGAGATATGGCGCTTGCGGCCCGCCTCGTCGTTGCCCAGCAACAGATTGAACATGGTCTCCATCTTGGTGACGTCCTCGGGCTCCACCTTGATCAGGCGACGCGTCTCGGGGTTCATGGTGGTGAGCCACATCATGTCCGGGTCGTTCTCACCAAGACCCTTGGAGCGGTTGATGGAGCACTTTTGGTCGCCAATCTCCTTGAGGATGCCGTTCTTCTCGAGCTCGGTGTAGGCGAAGTAGGTTTTCTCTTTGCAGTTGATCTCGTAGAGCGGCGATTCGGCGATATACACGTAGCCCTCGTCGATAAGCGTGGGCACCAGGCGGTAGAGCATGGTGAGCACAAGCGTGCGGATGTGATAACCGTCGACGTCGGCGTCCGTACAGATGATGACCTTGTTCCAGTTGAGGTTGTCCAGGTCAAAGGCGCCGAGGTTCTTGATGCGCTTGTCCTTGATCTCCACGCCACAGCCCAGCACGCGCATGAGGTCCATGATGATGTCGGACTTAAAGATGCGCGGGTAGTCCTCCTTCAGGCAGTTGAGGATCTTGCCTCGGACGGGCATGACGCCCTGGAACTCAGCATCGCGCGAAGTGCGAATGGCGCCTGCTGCCGAGTCGCCCTCTACGATGTAGATCTCGCGACGGTTCTTGTCCTTGGAGCGGCAGTCGATGAACTTCTGCACGCGGTTGGCCATGTCGGTCTTCTGCTGCAGGTTGGTCTTGATGCTCTGGCGGGTCTTCTCGGCGTTCTCGCGCGAACGCTTGTTGATGAGCACCTGCTCCATGATCTTATTGGCGGCGTCTTTGTTCTCGATCAGGTAAGTTGAGAGGCGCTCCTTAAAGAAGGCCGTCATGGCCTGCTGGATGAAGCGGTTGTTGATGGCCTTCTTAGTCTGGTTTTCGTAGGACGTCTGGGTGGAGAAGCAGTTGGTCACCAGCACCAGGCAGTCCTGGACATCTTGCCACTTAATGCCGCTCTCGTTTTTGTTGTACTTGCCCTGTTGCTTGATGTAGGCATCGATGGCGCTGGTGAGGGCGCTGCGGGCAGCCTTCTCGGGCGAGCCGCCGTTCTCGAGCCACGATGAGTTGTGGTAGTACTCCTGCATCATGAAGGTGCGCGAGAAGCACATGCACGCGGTGATTTTTACGTTGTAGTCGGGCAGGTCCTCGCGGTCGCGACCGCGACGGTCGGCCTCGATAAAGAAGGGCTCGGTGAGGTAGTCGGTACCGACCTTCTCGAGCACATAGTCCTCGATGCCCTTGGGATAGCAAAAATCCTCTTCGGAAAACTCACCATCGTCGCCCTCGATGCGCAGGCGGAAGGTCACGTTGGCGTTGACCACGGCCTGACGGCGCATGGTCTCGCGATACCAATCGTGGGGGATACTGATGGAGGTAAAGACCTCAAGATCGGGGCGCCACTTGATGGTGGTGCCGGTGCGGTCCTCGTCGCTGGGCTCAATCTCGAGTGCCTTCTTTTTGGCGCCGACGACCTTGCCCTTCTTAAAGTGCAGGGAGTACTTGTTGCCATCGCGCCAAACCGTGACGTCCATGTACTCGGAGGCGTACTGGGTCGCGCACGAGCCCAGGCCGTTGGTACCGAGCGAGAAGTCGTAGTCGCCGCCCTGGTTGTTATTGTATTTGCCGCCGGCGTAGAGCTCGCAAAAGACGAGCTCCCAGTTAAAGCGCTTCTCGGAGGGGTTCCAGTCGAGCGGGCAGCCACGGCCATTGTCCTCTACCTGGATAGAGCCATCGCGAAAGGCGGTAAGGGTGATGAGCTTGCCGTAGCCCTGGCGCGCCTCGTCAACGGCGTTGGACAGGATCTCGAAGGCGGCATGCGCGCAGCCGTCGAGCCCGTCCGAGCCAAAGATGACGGCGGGGCGCAGGCGTACGCGCTCCTCGTCCTTGAGCTGGCGGATACTGTCGTTACCATAGTTTGCGGTGTTTTTTGCCATACTCGCTCTCTCGGTGCTCCTTTGCTGCGTTTAAGTCATATAGATAGTCAAGGTAGCATAGCCCAACCCACAGACGATTCCACCCAACACGAAATCCATCGAACAATCGTTCGGAATTTGGTGGAACAGCGTTTACTCGGACAAATCCGAGTCGGTTCTGTCCGAGTAAGTTTGAAAGCGGTCGAATGCGTCCTGCCGCGTTTGCGGTTGGATACGCTGTCGAAGACATGTCGTGCGGATTGTTGGCGAAAAGACGCCGTGCCAAGCTCGAGGCAGAACTCGACTCCCCTGATGATATCTAATGCGAAATGGGCTGGCTCTGGGTATCCAGAACCAGCCCCTTTTGGTGTTCGATGAGCCGAGTCGGCGTCTCTCACAAAAGTAACTAGGAGCTAGCGAGACCTATCCGAATTGACCTCATTGGCGGTGTCTTTTTCGAGCGCCGTGCGGCGGGCGCTGTAGGCGATGAGGCCGGCGCCTGCCGCGGCGAGTGCTGTAGCGGCTGCCGTAAGGGGAGCATTGACATCGCCCGTGCCAGCGAGCGCGCCCGCTTTTCCGGAGCGCTTGTTATTGCTGTGGTCCTTGCCACTGCCGGAGCTCCTTCCGCCGGAGCCGCCGCCCTTGTCAGTACCGCCGCCGCTCGAGCCGCCATCGCCGTCCACGGTCATCGGGGCGTCGTGAAGTCCTGTCGTATCCGCGCTGTCGCATACGCCGACCTGAACTTCTGAGCGTTCGCATGACGCGTCGGGCACATGAAGCTCGTGCAGTACGGCACCCAGCGCCGAGTTCGCGCCCGGTCGAATTTCCTCGAGCGTTACGGGATCGAGCGCCACCAGATTACGCGCCTTCGCATACAGCGTTACGCGTTTGCCCACTTCGTCGCTCCAACTCTCGGGAATGGCGAAGCTCATGCGGAACTGTGCCGTGCAACCCGGTGCCAGCACGGCGTTGCCGTTGTCGGCTACCAGCGGGTGCGTTGCAAAACGTGTGCCCAGCGTTTCGAGTGCGTACTTCACGTGTGCCATGCCGTTGGCCGAAGCGTCCTCGGCAAGCTCTGGATCGTAGATCGAAGCCATGCGTGCGTTCACTCCGAATCCGATGGATGCGCTGGAGAACGGCTGGCTGGAGCCCTCTCGGTACAGATCGATCGTGCCGGCGGTCAGTAAGGTGTTGCCGTCGTTTCGCACCGTGACCATGAAGGATTCGCCTGCTGCTCCGGGCACCACCGCGCCCGAGGTAGCGACCGCGCCCGTCGGAGTGGCACACGCCACCAAGGGCACTTCGATGCCGTGCAGCTCTGCCTCGCTCTTCTCCGCGCTCACAATGTGCGTGGCGAGTGCGGAGAGCATGCCTCCCGACGTCAAAAACGTCGTTATCTGATCGACGGGATGGTCCAGCTCGCACATCACAAACGGCTCCGTGAACAGATCGCCCGCCAAGGTGCTGGCGAAGATGCGGAAGTGCTTGCCCATCACTGCAACCGGGTTGCCTTCTTCGTCGTAGGTTTGTCCCACCTTGCCATCGGTGTTCTCTACATAGAGCACGCACCTGCCGTTGTTGCTTACGCTAAACGATGCCGGGCCACAGCCTGCGGCACCCACGGGCTGCGTTGCAAATGCCGATGCGCCTCGCGTCCACGTAACATGCTGCAGCTGCTCGTTGACAGTTGCCAAAAAGCCCGTGTGCTGCGGCCACGGCACCGCGTGGGGTACTGTGGCATCTGGCGACATAACGCCCCAGCCCGCGATGGACTGGCCGATCACGGCGTACGATGCGCAGCCGCAACCGTCTGCGGTCTCGTATGCAACGGGCACCACCATTTTGCCGTTGATATTCTCGGGCTCACCCAGCTCGATACTCGACGGTGCTTGCGGAAAGCGGAGAACTTGGCGGAACGTCAGGCTGTCGCCCGAAACGTCCGACCATAGGGTAAAGCACTCCAGCGCAACCTCAGCCTCGCTGCCGAGCGCCTTTTCTGCGGTGGTCCCGCGGCGGTGGAGGTAAGCGCCCGACAGACGTCCGTCGACCAGCGCCTTGCCCACCGTGATGCGTGGGCACTGCAGACAATGGTGGCCATCCTCCTGAAGGCGGCCGCGCGAGATGCTGCGCCACGACGTGTGCGATACCACGCGAACTCCGTCGTTGCTGATGCGCAGGCGCACAACGGACAGCATGCCGGATGTGCTCGCCGTATCGAAATGGGTGTTGTCGCCGGCGGGGCGCTCGCCCGAGACCAGCAGCACGTAGGCGTCTTGGTTTCCCCTCCCGTCTGTATATTCCACCACGTCGAAGTCGTAATCGAATATGCCGCTGCGCTCCACGTCGCCCTCGCCAAACCCAAGGGGGAAGTCCACGGGCGTGGGAGCGGACCACGTGCCGTTTGCCTTTGTGTGCACCACTAGGCGCGAGCGGCCATTGTCGCCGTAGCGCACCGAGGCGATACGGAACAGGCATTCTACGCCGGCAATCATTGCCAGCTTCATGTGGGCTTCGCTGAGCACGCCAGCAAACAGCACGTTGTCGCTCGAGGGCTTGATGCCGCCACGCTCGTCCTCCGATACACCAGCAGAATTGGCGTTGGGGTCCGCAGCGGCGTCCTTCGCCTGCTCGATATAGGTGTACTTATACATCGGCGCGGCGTTTTCGTCGTTCTCTATCAGTGTATGGACGAAATGCTCGATCTGTCCCGTGTCGTCGCTTTCTGCATCCGCCTCGAGCTCAATGCGCGTGACCGCTTGATCCCAATCGCGCACGACGGGCGCGACGTTTACGACAGCGGCCTTAACCTCTGCGCGTGCGAGCAGCTCGGCGTTGGTGACGATGGTGGCCGATGCGATAAATTGCGGCACGCCGCCCGCCTCGATGTTGCTGGGCGTGCCGAAGCGGGCATCCAACGTGTAAGGCGTATCTCCACCCAATGCGAGCTCAGAGCGCTGGAGCACATACTGGTTGCCATTGTTCACCGACATATTCCACGAATCGAGGAGTGTGGGCCACGACCCCGACCAAGCCTTGGTGGTCCACTTGAACATTACGAACTGGAGTATCACATCGACATCGACGTCTGCACCTACGCGCAGTCGCGGAAGCTGGTGTCCATCTGCCTTCTCGTACCCAATGAACAGCGTGAGGGATGCGGCGCCGCGCACGGCAGACGAAGCGACGCCTGCAACGCCGGCGCCAAAGGTGACGGCAAGCCCGATCTGGATGGTGAACGAGCCCGAGGTGTTTGAATAGTCGAGCGAAATGTTTTTAAAAAATGTCGCGCCGCTGCCGTGCGTGTGGGCACCCACGGCGAGCGCTAGCTTCGCCAGCACCCAGGGGTTGACGTTTAGGAAAAACGGCACCGGTCCTAGGGTAAACTGCTCGGTCCAATTGAGGTCGGTTCTTACCTGGAAGAGGGCCTTAATATTGCCGTATGCGGGGTCGTTGTTGTTACCCCAGGTTTTGCCCACCCAATCGTAGGCGAGCGAGCCGTACAGCTGTGTGGCGATATCCATCGTGAACAGCAGCGTGCAATGGTGGCGAAGGAGCTTGGTGTTTCTTGGATCGGTGCCCGAACCGGCACTCATGCTTTTGTACTGATTCCACTTCCCCTCCATCTCGTCGAGGTAGCGGTTTGCTTGCTTGGTGCCCGACTCGCGCGGTGACTTCTTCCAGTACTCCGGATCCGGATTGCCCGAATCGTTCATGTAGCCGACCGGCTTGTATCCTCCGCCAAACAGCACGTATCCGGCAAACGAGAAATCGAACAAAATGGGGAACGAGGGCATCCAGCACGTGAACTTATTGCCGCCGATGCCGGGAAACGCCGCCGGGAAATCAAACGGAGTGATCTCTTGGTCCATGGTAGTGGGGACGATAGTGGTCGATCCGGATTCCGCCTTTGCCGCCGGCGCGGTAACAACGGCCATAGGGGATGAGAGCGTGTAGGTTTTGCCCTGGTAGTCGAGGACAAAGCGCAGCTTGCACCCTTCCTCCAGAAGGTTTGACGCTGCATCGAGGAACTTGTCTTCGAGCGTGAACGTCGCCAGATTATTCGTGCCCGATGCGCTGGCCTTGACTTGGCCAATCTGCGTGGCGGTTTCGGGTGAGCTACTCGTGGCGGGCATTACCTTGTTGATGTGCAGCGTTGCCTGTCCACCCTGTGGCAGATGTGCCTGCACGGTAAAGGCGTGCGTGTCGGGCTGCTCGTTTGCCGTGTCGTCCTTCGGCAGTGCCATGAATGTAGCGTCGGCGTACTGGATGTCCCAATCGTCGAATGTGAGCTGGCGAAAGTACGGCTCGCCATCGGAAAGCGGACGCGTGGGCGCGGTTATGGCGGTGCCGCCCTGGATACGCGCAAGGGGAATCTCGACATCGCGGTAGCCTGCCGTGCTAATGGAGATGCCGCCGTTAAAGTCGTATGCGTCGAGAAGCGTTGCCTCGTCCACGTAGCCTTCCGAAAGCGGCGCGACCTCAAAGATGGCCGTGCCTTCGTCATCGATCGTGGCGGTGAGCTGCTTGCCTGCGGCATAGCGCGATGTGAGCGTGACCTGGGCACCCGCGATGGGCGTATTTTTGTTGGCGACGTCGACCACGACCACACCAAACATGGTGCGCGAGAGAACGAGCACCCTGAAGGGGTCTTTTTCGTCGGCATAGGCTTCGGTGGGCGCGAACGGCAATATGAAGGCGTTTGCGCTTCCCGGCACGCGCGGCAACATAATGCTCGCCAGCGAGGACGCTCCGGCAACAAGTAGCGAACGGCGATCAAGCATCTTTGGCTCCCATCCCGCAGGTATCGGTGGAAATAATCCTATTTTGCGAGAAGGTGCCCCGTGGCGGTAGTGCCGTTCGATGGCCAAAATGTCCAATTTGAGTGCGCGAAAGCGTCAGGCCCCCGGAGGGCTTTCGATACGCCGGGCAGTCTGGCCGCTAGCGCAACATGTGGGCAATCAGCTCGGCGCGAGTTCCGATACCAAGCTTGGCATACACTCCTGATAGGCGGTTTTTAACGGTGCCCGGCGATACTCCCATGTGGCGTGCGATTTCGGCGTTGGTCCATCCGCGGCAGGCGAGCATGGCCATGGTGAACTCCGTGGTCGTTAAATCGTCGGCCACGTCCTCGCCCGAATCGGGGTTGTGGATGCGCCGCCAGCCGTAGCTGAATCGATACGTAATCTCGATGATGCGAGCGAAATCGTCGGGGTATTGCGATTTTAGGCATGCCTCGATGAGTCCCTGCAAAAGGCCGTGGTGCTCGCCGATGAGTTCGATAAGGCCGTCGGGGCGCGCGATGTTCCAAGCAGCTCCGAAGTGCGTTTTTGCGGCGTCGATGTCCTTGAGGCTCATGCATGCCATGGAAGCCGCCAGGTGCAGGAACAGTTCCGAGATGGGATAGCTTCCCTGTTTCATGATCAGGGCATTTTCCACCATGCCCAGGCTGCGGCCGTATTCGCCGCGCAGATACAAGGCGTGCGCCATCACGTAGCTGGCGAACAGGCGCAGGCCTTCGGGCAGATGCGCCGCAAGCGGATAAAACTCTTCGGCGGAATACGGGGAAGGCAAGTGCAGCAGGACGCTCGCGGCAGAGGCGAACAGGATATGCATGGCGTGGACGGCAGGCGATTCATCGTCAGGTGGCGTATCGAGGATGCCCGCAAGGCACCGGCGGGCATCGGCGATACGGTTGAGCGACAGACTGGCATATCCGCAGATAAAGCATGCGGAATAGCGCAGTGCGGGGTCGGTGGCGTCAAGATAGGGGCGTGCTGTCTCGGCGGCGAGCGTGGCCTGTCCGCGAAAGTACAGTGCTTCTGCCGTGGCGATGGTGCGTGAATCGGGGTCGGAAATGCCTGCAACCGCAGCGTCAATCTGCCCCGGCACAAAGGCGGTGCACATCAACGGCATGGGAATGCGCGGGTAGTCATCGCAGTCCATCTTCCATCTCCCATCAGGTGGCAACAATGCAGCAATTGTACTCCTGTTGCTCGGGGCCCCTTTCGTTTTACTGTTCGGTTAACGCTGCGGATCGTTTTGGAAGGCTTACGAGCATGGTAGTCCCGTTCTCGGAACTTGCTTCGACCTCTACCGTGCCACCGTGAAGCGCTGCAATCTCCCAAACGAGCGCTAGCCCGAGTCCTGCGCCGCCGTATGCCCTGCTGCGGGATTTATCCAGGCGAAAGAACGGTTGGAAGATGCTCTCTCGGTACTGCTTGGGTATTCCCGGGCCCTCATCTTTGACTCGCAGGAGCACGTGGCTGTCGCTGTCGCTGATGGAGACATTGACAGTCGAGCCGGAGCGACTGTAACGGATGGCGTTTTCGGCCAGGTTGAACAGCAACCGATAGAGGAGCGTGTCGCTCCCGATTACTAAAGCGTCTCCAGCACAGTTGAGGGCTATGCTCCTATTTTCGGCAAGTGGCGCAAGGTCAGTGAGGACCTCTTCGGACAAGGGACCGAGTTCAACATCGTCCTCGCAAGGAACGCTGCGGAGCTCACTCATCTCGAGCAATACCTTGGTCATTCGAGACATGCGCTCGGTTTGTTCTTGTAGCAGGCCGAGCAGCTCGGCTGTTTCTGGCTGCAAACCGGAGTGCTCGGAGATGAATAGTTCAATCTGTGCTTGCATAAGGGCGAGCGGGGTGCGCAGCTCGTGTGCGGCGTTGCCGGTAAACTGACGCTGTGCAGAGAATCCTTCGCCAAGACGGGCGATCATGTCGTTGAAAGAGGCGCTGCATTGTTGTAGCTCGGTGGGCACATCTTCACTGAGTCTGATTTCGCTTAGGTTGTCAGGCTGCACGCGCTCTACCTGGGCGGCGAAATCCCGTAGCGGTTTGAGTGCACGGCCGCTCACAAAGTATGCCAGCACGCCGCCAAGGAGTGTGACTCCAGCCGTGATGTACCAGGCTGTCGTGCCAAAAGACTCCTGTGCGTCGTTTACGACGATCGTGACCCTGTCATCGGGGACCGCTTTCGTCGGGTCGAACGCCTGGGGCGAATCTTCGCCGGTTGCGGTAAAGGCCGAGATGTCACTGCCGATGGCATCCATGTAGCGCATGCCCGTATAGCCGACCAGGCAGTTCGTCAGCACGCATGCCGCACACGTGAGCAGTGCCGTCATAATCGTTATGCGCCATTGCAGCGAAAGCCTTTTCATTCACTGTCCTCCATAACGTAGCCCTCTCCAATCCGATTGCGAATCGGGTCGTATCCCAAAGCGCTGCGCAACTTTTTTCGGAGCGACGAGATATGAACGCGGGTTGCGTTGCTAAAGCTGTTCACGCTGCTATCCCAAACGTGCTCGATAAGCTCCTCTTGGCTTACCGGTCGCCCCTGATTAAGCATCAGGTATTCCAAGATTCCCGTTTCCTTGCGTGTAAGAGATAGAGCTTCACTGTCCACGGAAGCGATGCGCGCCTTGGTGTCAAAGCTGAGCTTTCTGCAGGTTAATACTATGTCGCTTTGTGCGAAGCGCCTGAGGGTAAGGCTGCGGATCCTTGCCGCAAGTTCGTCCAGATGAAACGGCTTGGTAAGGTAATCGTTGGCGCCGGCATCGAGTCCGGCGACTTTATCGGATACTTCGCCACGCGCGGACAGAATCAGTACCTTGGTCTCGCAATCGGTTTTCCTAAGTTCCCTGAGCACGGTCATGCCGTCGACATGGGGAAGATTGAGGTCGAGTACCACGAGGTCAAAGACTTCGATGCCCAGCAGGTCGAGCGCCTCCCGTCCATCGTGACAGCAGTCGACGCTGTACGCCAAGTTTCGCAAGCTGCGCGCGATTGCATCGCACAGTGCTCGCTCGTCTTCGACGATCAAAATACGCATTACAGTCTCCTTGCACATTCCAAATCGCGCTTAACACGGATTTTATAGTCGATATGGTCCAATGGTCGCGTAACGAAAGGAGTGGTCAGGTTGTTCAAAGCGGTAAAGCCCGTGGTACAGGTCGCTTTGTTGATCGTCGGAATTGCCATGGTGTGCTTTGGTGTTATGCGTGGCGAGGCGGATGCCGTGCTGGCCAAAGCGATTAGGCTGTGCTTGGAGTGTATCGGAATTGGATAAAAGAGAAAACACTGCGTCGCATGTTTTGGCCCGATTTCGCGGATTCATTCAGGCGGCGACGACGCTGGTCACCAACATTCACCTGCCAAACTTTGCCAAAGGCGGCATCTATCAGGGCGCGGGAAAAACAGTCTGCGTACCTGGACTTAATTGCTATTCGTGCCCCGCGGCATCGGGTGCGTGCCCCATCGGGTCGTTCCAGTCGGTGGTAGGTTCATCCAAGTTCAACTTTTCTTACTATGTTACCGGTACGCTCATTTTGCTCGGCGTGCTGCTGGGACGCTTTGTATGCGGCTTTCTGTGCCCGTTTGGCTGGCTGCAGGAGCTGCTTCATAAGATTCCCGGCAAAAAG
>JAXJBU010000031.1:0-29315 GCA_036302865.1 Collinsella sp.
CGAGAGGCTCGAGGCGGTCAGGCTGGCCGCGCACGAAGTCATAAGGGAGGTCCTTGACCGCCACGGCGTGGCGGAATAGCCTTAGGCGCAAGGGGCGCTGACGCGGCCCTCCCTCTTACACCACAAAAATTCGCGCCATCCTGAGCCGTGCAAAAATTTGAGTATTCTGTAACGATAGGGGGTCCGTTAATTTATTGCAGGCCATATAATGCAGTTCAAGAGTTATCTTAGGGTGCTAATCCGATGAGTTCTTCCTCAAATGTTGCCTAACGCTCTCACACAAGAGTGATTTCGCTTCACATTTGGATCCACTCGAGGGTGATAGACACCCGGCTCTGCTGAATACTCGCAATTTTGCACGTCGCTAAGGTGCCCACCTTGTTAGCCGGTCTAGCTTCCGGCCCCGAAGATCCTGCCCTCGGGCGCGAGGCTGCTTGTTTGGGCAAATGATGGGCTGTCGGATTCGACTGTCTGCATGTCATCGATTGCCGGAACTTCATTAATTGTCGGGTCATCCAGCGTGATGCCTTCGAGTGTTGCTTTTTCGAGGTCGATTCGTTGACGATCTTCGGAATCCTGGCGGAGCTGCTTCTGAATTCGCTTTTTCTCTTCTATAAACCTTCTGAGTACAAACTGTCTCAGGTCCTCTTGCATGATTTGAAAGTCTTTTGGCAGACGCGAGGGGCGTATGCCCTCTTTTCGTTGGATCGCCTCCATGACCCTAACAAAAGAGCTGGCATGCATAAAGGAATAACGGCTGACGGTGATGATTCCGTACCCCATGGACGCAAGTGCATTCTTGCGCTCCTCATCGATGGCGCGGTCTTCTTCCGCGTCATGATAAAAACCGTTGTATTCAATGTCTGTGCGAGATTTCTTTAGATACGCATCCATAAAAAACTTTTTGCGTCTCGTGAGATTCTTTGCGGCAGCGGTGACCTGCACCTCGTAATCGGTCTCAATTCCCTTAATACCAAGCCCTCCTTCGCTTTTGGGCAGCGTTAGCATCATGACAAATGCCGTTTCCATGGGAGACCGGCATCCGTCGCGTACACATTGGATCGCCTTTCGGGCAAGGGCCAAACCGTCGCATCTGGTAATGGAATTAAAGAACTGCTTTAACCTCTCGGTCGAGGTGAGCGCGAAACGCTCGGTATAGGAGGTGGAAGAGTCGGTTCCAAGGGAATAAGCGCCGCACAGTTCAAAGTAGTACTCCACTAGTTCGCGAAAAGAAAGATAGGTGGCGGCCTGAAGTGCGCAAAGCTCAACGCCAACAATGAAGATGCCATCTTTGAGCTCTATAAAGCGTGAGTTCGAGAATCGTTTTGAAGATACGTGGCATTGACAGTTCATTGCATAGCGCGCATTCCTGCGATCAAACACCATCACCTCGAGAGAACCATTTGCGTCGAGGGAAACATCATGTTTGGTGAGCCATTCTGCGGCTGCGTCAAGGAGCGTTCCGGTGGGACATGATCCGTAAATCGCGGCAGGGTTACAGGACTCGATGCCTTTCGCAGACACCGAATGCGCGGCCTGGTAGACCGCTTTTGCAGTGGTATGTGACAATACGATACTCATGCTATATATCGTGTCAGCTAATGCCGTGTTGATGGCGCTGAGTGAAAAAGTCGTTTTAGAGGTCTAACCAAATGCTGTCCAAAAGCTTGACGCAATTATGAGTTGGTATGCCCTAAATAAAAGTTTTCGCAGCTTAGCTATAGCATATAAATACTCAATTGCCGCACATTTGATAGTGATGCATCACCATCCGACAACGAATTACGTGTCGGGAATTGGCCGAAATCGTTCAAAATGAGGGTTCAGAATTTGTGATGGCAGATTTATTTGTGGAACGTAGGGCGGCCCCGCTGCGGGGTTTCCCGCTGCGAGGCCGCCCGTGATCTACGCCGGAGTTTGTCGTAGACGTTTCTACTTGGCAAACAGGTTCTTGAGGTTGAACTCGGCTTGAACGGTGCGGAGCATGAGGTCGGTGTCGTCCAGACCCAGATGCTGCTCGCTGGCGTCGGCGGCGAGGGTTCCACGGCGGCGCGCCCAGTTCTCGAGCGCGGCGGGGGCGGACTCGCGGGGGAGCGAGCGGACGTCGGCATCCAGGCTGCGGCAGATCTGGCGCGAGTCGATGACGATGATCTTGCCGGCGCGGCGTGCCTCGGCGTAACCGTCCAGATGAATTTTGAACCAGCTGTCCTCGAACGCGGCGTTATGCGCCATGTACGGGTACTTCTTCATAAGCTTGAGCAGCTGCTTCTGCAGTTCCTTGTTCTCGCGGAACGGCTTTTTGCCGTCGATGTCGTCCCAGGTGATGTGGTGGATATTCGACAACGGCACATCCTCGCCGCGGTAGATGTCAGGCAGACCGCAGTAGTGCGCCTCGGCGTCGTGCGGGACGGCGTCGCTGGTGAGCTCCATGATTTCCCAACCCACATTGATGATGTAACCGCGCTCGGGTGCACGGCCGGTGGTCTCGATGTCGATACCGAGCACGGTGCCCTGGATGGGCTTGCGGGCGTAGGCCACACCGAGCGCGTCGCGGTCGCCGCGGATCTCGCGCATGACCGACGCGGCGGTGCGCTTTTGCATCTTGCCGATGGCGGCGCAGGTGTCGGCATCGGACAGGCCGCGCGAAAGCGTCGCGGGCGTCACGTTGCGCAGGCGTGCCTCGCCAATCTGGTCGCACAGGTCGCGGTTGCGGTCGGCCAGGTCGCGCACGGTGGCAAAGTCGAAGCCGGGGTCGTCCTCGGCGGTAAAGTACTCGGTCTCGAGCACCTTGAGGGCCTCTTCGCCCTTCTGGCGCTCGGACTCCATGGCGCCGTGATCGCCATAGATAAACATGGGAATAAACGGCTGGCGCTCGTATTCGAGTGCTTGTGAAACGTTCATATAACTGCTCCTTGGATGGGCCGCGTCGTGCGGCTCAGGGTCATTAAGATGTGGCGAGATGATAGTTTACCATGGGCAACTATTGGCATCGCGCCTAGGACAACTACAATACCCTAGTTGACCGCTAGGACTTTTACAATGCTGCCGAAAGACACGAAAGGTTCCATCCGTCATGGATTTGCTGATTGATATTCTGCTCGACGCCGGCAAGGACACGCTCTCGCTGGTACCGTTCTTATTGGTGACATATTTGGCCCTCGAGACCCTGGAGCACGTCGCGGGCGACAGCGTTAACGGCGCCATCAAGCGCGCCGGCGCCGCGGGTCCCGTGGTTGGCTCGTTGCTGGGCATGGTGCCGCAGTGCGGCTTTTCGGCAATGGCGGCAACGCTGTACGCCGGTCGTGTCGTGACCTTGGGCACGTTGGTGGCGGTGTTCCTTTCGACCTCCGATGAGATGCTGCCGCTGTTGCTCGCCGAGCAGGTGCCCGTGCAGACCATGGCGATGCTTTTGGTTTCGAAGGCACTGATCGCGCTGGTCACGGGCTTTATCGTGGACGCGGCTATCCGCGGCCTTCGTCGTAATGCCCGCGCGCATGCGGCGATTCGCCGTACCGTGCTGGGGACCGCTGCCAATCCGGCTCATGTGAACTGCGCGCACGACGACCATACCGGGGGCGACATCATTGATGAAGTGGCCGAGGCGGGCGTGAGCGCCGACCACATCCACGAGTTGTGCGAGCGCGACCATTGCGGTTGCGATGATGATGAAGATGAACACGAGCGCGACCACGGACACAGCCATGACCACGGTCACGCAGGCGAGCATGAGCACCACCACGGCCATGGGCACGACCACGGTCACTCCCACGAAGGTGCGCCCGTCCTGTCGATTATCCGCAGCGCGATCTCGCACACCGTGCAGGTTTCGGTTTTTATTTTCCTGGTGACGCTGATTCTAGTTGCCGTGCTCGAGACCTTCGGAGAGTCCGCGATCGAGCAGTTCCTGCGTGGCAACGAGACGCTCGCCGTCTTGGGCTCGGCACTCGTCGGCCTGATCCCCAACTGCTCGGCCAGCGTGGTCATTACGCAGCTGTACCTGGAGGGCGCGCTACAGCTGGCGCCGATGCTCGCCGGCACGCTCATTTCCGCCGGCGTGGGCTATCTTGTCCTGTTCCGCACCAACCGCAGCGCTCGTGAAAACGCCGTGTTCCTGGTCATGATGTACGTCATCGGCGCCGGCTGGGGCCTTATCCTATCCGCCTTCGGCCTCTAAGTAGGCCTAAAAAATGGGCTTCAAATAGCCATGCTCGGCGCCTGCGCAATGCGGCGACGCATGGCATTTTGAAGCCCGTTTTTTGTTGAGCCATGGATTCCGAGCGCTCACACCGCGCAAAACAAAAAGGTAGATTTCCGGGCATGTCCCGAAAATCTACCTTGGTTAGCGCAGCAGCTCGGTGAGGTTGCGCTTAAAGCGGGCCCGGTCTTCGCTGGTAAATGCCGCCGGACCGCGAGTGCGACCGCCGGCGCGGCGCACCTTCTTTTCCTCGTGGCGAATAAACAGTTGCATGTCGATGGTCGCCTTATCGTAGACGCGCCCGCGCACGCCGATGGCGGCGGCATCGCGCCCGAGCACCATGCTCGCCAAGCCAATGTCCTGCGTCACGACTACATCGCCCGCCTGCAGGCGTTCGACAATGGCAAAGTCGGCGCTGTCGGCGCCCACGCTCACATCGAGCGTCGTGACCCAAAATCCGCGTCGCGCATGCTCGACGTCGCGCGGATCGTCGCGGCGAATGTGGCGTTCCAGGTTCTGTGTGCTGTTGCCGGCGATAACGACGGCGACGCCCGCCCGCCGCGCGCAGTCAATCGACTCGCGCGTGACCGGGCAGGCGTCTGCATCAATAAAGAGCGTTCGCGGCATCTAGTGCACCAGTTTGCCAAATTGAATAGCGCGAACAATCAGCGTTACGCCAAACACCAGCAGTGCGGCGCCGCTAAAGATGACGAGCATCTTGGCCGACCACAGCGGATAGATAAACACGAACATGCCGGCGATGATGGAGAGCGCGCCGCTCAGGATGGCGAGGGCACGGTTGGACGAAAGCTCGGACTCCAGAATGGACATGACACCTTCGACGATCCAGCCAAAGCCGGCCACGATAACCACCATCGTGGTGAGCGTCGCGGTCGAGAAGGCCTGGTTGCGCAGGATTATGACGCCGCCCAAGATAATGAGTAGGTTGGAGATGATGCTCGTCACGCGCCAGCCGGTGGGCAGCAGTGGCTCGAAAACAGCGGTAAACAGCCTGATCGCGGCCGTGATCACAAAGTAGAAGCCCAAGACGGTCGTTAGGAAGACGAGGGACTTGGCGGGCGCAAACAGCAGTGCGATGCCGGCGACGAGCGCCAAGACGCCCGTGATGGCGTAAATCCAGCGCACGGCCTTGACGGCCTTGCCTGCCATGCTTTTCTCGTCAAATCCAAACTGGCTCGATTTTTGGTCATCGTTCTTAAAGATGCCCATAATGTCTCCTTTCCGTGCGGCGTAAGCCTTGATCGTTACAACCAGTATCGCCTAAAGGCGCTGGCGTATGGGTCGGGGAGGGCGAAACGTAACCCAAAGGCCCCGAATTGTTTCCGTTGTTCCCCACGTCGCGATTTTCTATTCAACAGGTGTAGAACATTGCAGCCCTGTTCGTTATTGCCTACGTTTTAGGTTAGATTTTCCTAAGAACAATTGCCCGAAATTGGGGGTCCCTATGAACGAAGCAGTTCCCGCAGCGCCGGTAAGCGCTGAGTCGATGGCAAAGCAGGGTTGCGAAAAGCTCGGCTTGGACGCGTTTGATGCGTTGGTTCGCTGCGCCCGCACGTGCCGTCGCTTTGACGAGTCCATGCGCGTGCCGCGTGAGCTTTTGCTTGAGCTGGCGGAGCTGGCGCACCTGACTCCCTGTGGTGCCAATGCTCAGCGTCTGCGTTTTCATGTGGTAAGCGGTGCAGAGGACTGCGCGCGTGTATTTGACGAGCTTGCATGGGCCGGTGCGCTCAAGGATTGGCCGGGTCCCGATGAGGGCGAGCGCCCGACCGGCTACATCGCGATTCTTGCCGAGCGCGCCGTTCCGGGTAAGCCCGCCGCTCCTATTACTGAGGTCGACACGGGCATTGCCGCGCAGACGATGATGCTCGCCGCCCGCAGCGCCACGCCCGAGGTGGCTGCCTGCATGTTCAAGGCCTTTACGCCCCACGCGATCGATGCCATGGGGCTCGATAGCGACAAGTATGAGCTCAAGCTGATCATGGCGTTTGGCGTTCCGGCCGAGACGCAGGTGATCGATGCGATCGATTCCAACCCCGACGGCTCAATTAATTACTGGCGCGACGAGGCGCAGGTGCACCACGTACCCAAGCGCCCGCTTGCCGACGTACTGGTGTAGCTGAGCGTCACCGCGGTGTGATCCGGCGGTAAACCACCACAAAGGTACCTGTCCCCTTTGCGGTGGTGCGAGGGGAGGACGTGTGGCAGATTTGTATTTGGTGCGGCATGGGCAGACTGAGCTCAATGTGCAGAACATTTTGCAGGGTGGGCACGATTCGCCGCTTACGGCGCGCGGGCGCGAGCAGGCGCTGGCGACGCGCGCGGCGTTTGAGGCGCGTGGCGTGACCTTTGACCGTGTGTATTCCTCGCCGTTGGGCCGGGCGCGGCATACGGCTGAGCTAATTGCTGGTGAGGGCCGCTCGATAGAGCTGGTCGATGACCTGCGCGAGTGGCATTTGGGCTCGCTGGAGGGTACATCAAATCGCGAGATGCCGCCGCAGCCCTGGGGTGATTATCCGGTGGCCTTTGGTGGCGAGTCTGAAGGCGAGCTCCAGTCGCGCATGGTCGCGGCGCTGTCCCACATCATGGCCAGGCCGCAGCACGACTGTGTGCTGGCAGTCTCCCACGGCTCTTCCTGCCAGGAGTTTCTTGAGTATGTGACTGGCAGGGGAGAGCTACCCGACAACGGTGCCGTGCTTCATTTTGGCTATTGCGACGGTGCGTTTTCGCTCCTTGATTGGTAACGAACGAAAGGACCCCTATGAATAAAGACCTGTATCTGGTTCGTCATGGGCAGACAATATTCAACCTTAAGCGCATTATTCAGGGTTGGAGTGACTCGCCGCTCACGCAGCTGGGATGCGACCAGGCGGCGCGTGCCGGCATGTTCTTACGTGCGCGCGGCATTGAACCCGATCATGCCTACACCTCCACACTTCATCGCACCGAGCAGACTATCGCCAACCTGTGGCCGGGCTTGGCGTACGAGCGCCTGGACGGTCTGCGTGAGTGGTTCTTTGGCGACTTTGAGGCCGAGCGCGTGATGCTTATGCCCGAGCGCCCGTGGCGAGATTTCTATCGTCAGTTTGGCGGCGAGGGCCAGATGCAGGTGCGCGAGCGCATGGCGGCGACGATAACCGATCTTATGCGACGTCCGGACCACGAGTGCGTGCTCGCGGTGAGCCACGGTTCGGCTATCAAGGAGTTTTTGGACCACGTGCGGGGCGCGGCGGCCGACGAGCGCGAACGCGTGCCGGGCAACTGCTCAGTGCTGCATTTTGCGTTTGACGATGCGGCCGATACGTTTGAACTGGTCGAAGTCTTTACGCAGGAAGACTACGCGCGCGAGCTGGGGCTTGAACCGCTCGTGGCTACTGCGGGTCCGCAGCGCGGATAACGCGAGCGCGGCGGCACGGGTCGTCGGCATAACTTCTCGACGCAAAAGGGGCGGAGATGCATGTACCTGCTGCATCTCCGCCCCCTGTTTGTTGGGCTGCCGATTTTTGTGCTGGACGGTCTGGTCTTGCTAGAACCGCGCGACCTGGTGCGTGAGCAGACCCGTCGGAACCTGCGCCGCGCCGCCGCTGACCTGCGCGGCGGGGAAGAGCGCAGCTACGGCAAAGTTGAACGGCTCTTTGCCCGTGTAGGTGCCGGCGGCACGTGCATCGTCGGCCAGGAGCTGTGATGCCTCGACTAGTGCGACAGCGTAGGCAGGGTCGTCGGCCAGTGCCGGCTCCGGCGCCTGGTCGAGCATGGCGCGGATGGCCCCGACGGCGTCCTCGCGCTTGACCTCCCACACGCGGTGCGTAATGCCGGCGGGGTCGGTGACGGCATAGAGTGAAGCGCCCTCTTTTGCGGCGCCGAGGATGATATCCATGACGGGAGAGGCTTCGTAGACAAGCGTTACGGGACGGGGCTGTACCTTGAGGTCGGCGATTGCGCGCGCAGCGGCGGTCGTATCGGCGGCAACCGCGTCGCCGCCCGCCAGCGCACCAACCGGGCAGATCGCCACGACACCCGTCACACGTCCCGGCTCGCCCGAGCATTCGTACACGTAATACGCCGCACCCGGGTCCTTGAGCATCAGACCATCGGCAAGGGCTCCGCGCAGAGCATCGTTGCCGCTCAGGATGCTGCCCATTGCAGGCAGCGCCTCGAGCACGCGGTCCTGAGCCGGGCGGATGCAGGGAAACGGAAGTGCTTTCATGGGCGGTCCTAACGCACGAGTCGGTTTGTTCGCGGCTTATTATGCCCCAACTTGGCCGCTCGCGTCCCAGAGCACGTTATCGGCGAGCGCGATTAGCACCTGCTGACAACGAACGATATCGGCGTGGGGCACATATTCGTTGGGCTTGTGCGCGAGCGCGAGCGACCCGGGACCGTAGCTCATGCAATTGCGGTTACCTGTCTTGCCGGCAATGACGGCGGTGTCGGTGTAGCCGGTAAAGAAGCCGACGGTCGTGTCCGCGTCCGTCACGTCATCGGCGGCACGCTTGAGCGCTGCTAGAAGGGGAGAGTTCGGGTCGCGCTCGATGGCGGGGCGGTCGCCCGTTACGGTGTAGCTGCCATGGCAACCGGGAACGGCGGCTTCGGCGACGGCGATGGCCTGCTCTACCATGCGCGTCGCGGCGGCCGTATCGGTCGGCGGGGTCAGGCGCATGTCGACCCAGACTTTGGCGCGGTCGGGTACGACGTAGGGGCGATATCCGCCCTCGATTTGGCCAAACGTGATGGTCGAAGGCCCCAGCTCATCGTGCGCGGGCAGCGCCATAAACGCGCGACGGAGCGAACACACGACCTCGGCCATGGCAGCGACGGCATCCGCGCCCTTCCAGGGCTGGCTCGCATGCGCCGTCACGCCAGTCATTTCAATCTCGAACCACGTACGCCCCTTGTGCGCCACCTGGATCTGTCCGTCGGTGGGCTCGGTGTCCAGCACCCATTCACGCGAGCCGACCCAGCCAGCATCGATCGTGGCCTCTGAGCCGCGCATAAAGTCCTCCTCGTCGACCGAGCAAATGAGTGAGAAGCCACGGCGGGGCAGCTTGCCTTCTGCCGCCACGCGCTCGAGCGTATGGACCAGTGCGGCAATGGCGCAGGCCAGGCCACCCTTCATATCGCAGGCACCGCGGCCATAGAGTTTATCGTTGCGCACGATCGCTCCGAGCGGCGGAATGTCCGCGTCCCAGCCATCGCCCAGTGTAACGGTATCCATATGGCAGATATAGACGAGCCGTGGCTCGTCGCTCAGTCCCGGCACGGTGACCATAAGGTTGCGGCGCCCGGGCAGCACCTCGGGTTCCTCAACCTGCACGGCATCGAGTGCCGGATGGCTCAGCTGCGCCAACCGTTCCTCAACCAACGCTTTGATATAGCGTTCAATCTCGCCCTCATACGCACCTGGGTCGGAACTGTCGATCCGCACGAGCCCTTGCGTAAGCCGCCAGGCAAAATCTGTATCAACCATAGGCACCTCACAGATAGTTAGGTCAACATACAGATTGTATGTCAAGAAGCGGCTCGGTGCATTTAATGGAGCGCTCACAAAAACGGGGGCGCCTCTCGTGCGAAAGGCACCCCCGCGGGCATTCAATGTCAGTGACGGGCAGGCCACATGGGGAGCTGCCCGTCAGGTCAGTCGGCGCTACTTGATCACGCGCACGCGATACATCGACGGAATCTGCTTAAGCGCCTCGATCGTGCTGCTGTTCAGGTGCTCATCGGTGTCGAACATGGTGTAGGCGTTCTCGCCGGCGGACTCGTTGGTCATGCGCTGCACGTTGGCGTTGTCCTTGGCCAGGATCGCCGTGATCTGGCCGATCATGTTGGGCACGTTGGCGTGTAGGCAGGCGATGCGGCTTGCGGCGCGCGCTTTGCCCATGCTGCAGGCGGGGTAGTTGACGCTGTGCGCGATATTGCCGTTTTCCAGGTAATCCTTGAGCTCGCTGATGGCCATGTCGGCGCAGTTGGCCTCGGCCTCGCCGGTGCCGGCGCCCGAATGCGTGGTGATAAACGTGTTGGGCATCTTGACCGTCTTGGGCGTGGCGAAGTCGCAGCTAAACCAGCTGAGCTTGCCCTCGCGCAGGGCGGCGTCAACGGCGTCCTCGTCGATGATGGTCTCGCGTGCGTAGTTGATGAGCACGGCGTCGGGTGCCAGCAGGTTAATCTGCTCGGTGCTGATCATGCCGATGGTGTCGGCCTTGCTGGGCACGTGCACGGTGAGGTAATCGCAACCGCGGCACAGGTCCTCGAGCGTGCCCACGCGCTGCACCTCGCGGCTCAGCACCCATGCGTGCTCGACGGAAATGAACGGATCGTAGCCGTAGACGTCCATGCCTAGATCGACACAGGCGTTGGCGACCTTAGAACCAACATTACCCAGGCCGATGACGCCGATGCGCTTGCCCTTGAGCTCCCGGCCCACAAAGGCCTTCTTGGCCTTCTCGGCATCGACCTGAATTTCGGGATCGTCGGCGTTGTTGCGCACCCAGTTCATCGACTGCACCACGCCGCGGCTCGAAAGTACCAACATGCCCAGGACGAGCTCCTTAACGGCGTTGCTGTTGGCGCCGGGGGAGTTAAAGACGACGACGCCCTTCTTGGCGTACTCCTCGACGGGGATATTGTTGACACCGGCGCCGCAGCGGGCGATGGCACGGATGCCCTCGGGCAGCTCGTAGCCGTGCAGGTCGGTGGAGCGCATCAGGATGGCGTCGGCCTCCTCGGCGGTGCCCACAAACTCGTAGCCCTCGCCAAACTCGACCTTGCCGTCCTTGGTGATGTCGTCGATGGTTTTGATCTTGCGCATGAAAAACTCCTTAGCGGGTTTGTCTAAAACAAGTGGTTTGAAGTGGCTGGTCGGCCCGCGGGTTGCGGGCTAGTTAGATCGCGGGCTCAAACTATGCTGCGCTTCGAAGTCCTTCATGTATGAGGCCAGTGCCTGCACGTCTTCCATGGTCACGGCGTTGTAGACGCTCGCGCGCATACCGCCCACCAGGCGATGGCCCTTGACGTTTTGTATCTGCTGATCGGCCGCGCCCGCAACAAAGGTGGCGTCGAGGTCGGCATCGCCGGTACGGAAGGTGACGTTGGCGATGGAGCGACTGTCTGTCTGTGCGGTGCCGTGGAACAGCTCGCTGTGCTCGAGCAGGTCGTAGAGCAGGTTGGCCTTGGCCCAGTTGCGCTCGGCCATGGCGGCAAGTCCGCCGGTCTGCTCTACCCAGTGGAACACCTTGCCGCACACGTAGATGCCAAAGGTGTTGGGCGTGTTGAGCATGGAACCCTTGGCGGCCTGGGTCTTAAGGTCCATGTACTGCGGCGTCTGCGCAAAGGCGGGGCCATCCGCGATGAGGTCGTCGCGCACGATGATCACGGTGACGCCCGCGGCGCCGGCGTTTTTCTGAGCGCCGGCGTAGATGAGCCCGTAGCGCTCGACGTCGAGCGGCTGCGACAGAAAGCAGCTCGAGACATCGGCGACCAGCGGTACGTCGCCGCAGTTGGGCAGCTCGTGGTACATGGTGCCAAAGATGGTGTTGTTCTGGCAGATGTAGACGTAGTCGAGCCCGTTGCCCGCGGCCTCGGCGGCAATGCGCGCGTTGACGTCGGCCATGGCAGGAATGCGGTCGAAGTTGGTGTCCTTGGAGCTCGCGAGCAGCACGCCCTCGCCGTACTTGGCGGCCTCCTGGTACGCCTTGTTGGCAAAGTTGCCGGTCACGACGTAGCCGGCGCGGCCGCGGCGCATGAGGTTCATCGGGATGCCCGCAAACTGCAACGTGGCGCCGCCCTGCAAAAACAGGACACGGTAGTTGTCGGGGATGCTCAGCAGGCGGCGCAGGGTTGCCTCGGCGTCGTCGATAATCTGCTGGTACATGCTAGATCGATGGCTCATTTCGAGCACGGACATGCCGCAACCGCGGTAGTCCATCATCTCGTCGGCGATCTCGGCGAGCACGCTTGTGGGCAGTGCGGCCGGGCCAGCTGAGAAGTTGTGCACACGTGCCATCTTCTAGTTCCCCCTCGTAGTCGTTTGAACGTTCGGGATACTTTAGCACAGTGGAGCGCCAGGTGCGACCGCATCACGTTAAAACTCGACTACGCCGCTATGATTTACAGGATGGTTACATGGGGGAGGGGCTTATCTCGAGGCTAGCATCCGATCCGCCTCGGCCTTCGCTTGTTTCCAGGGGCGCACACGACCGTTGGTGAGGTCGTCGTAACCATGAGCGATGGAGCGCTGAATGCGATCTTCGCGCTCCTGAATGGCGGTTAGCGCGCGCGTCTGCTCGTCATAGGCCTCGGCATCCATGACGACAAGCGATGCCGACCCGTTTTTGGTTAGGTAGACGGGCTCTTTGGTTTGGTGGCAGCTATCTGCTATGGAACCAAAGTTGCGTTGCAGATCTGAAATAGGCTTTACGACAGGCATATGAAACTCCTTACATAGAATCATATGTATAACTCTATGTTGAGTGTAGCGGAGGGTGGCGTTGGGCGCGTGCGTGCCTGCATTCGTAAGCGCGGTTGTCTGGCAAGTGTGATTTGGGGCGACCTCGTTAAAGTTTCTAAGTAAGCTGCGAAAATGACCGTTAACCGGATTAAATTTTGTTGCTCAACATTTGACACTCTGGGCGTGGTAACTTTTTTACCAACAGGTATGATTATTGTCATGTGCGCCGCGCCTGCCTGCCGGGTTGCGGCGCACTTGTGACAGCCTTTGACACCCTTGGAGCGTGTACTGTGGATGTAACCACAAAAAGCGTTCGGGGGGGGGGTGCTCACCCGCGAGCAATTCCTCCCGCATGAGATGCGCATCGTCGCTGCCCTTCGTATGCAGGGCGCAAGCGACGAGCAGGTCATTGTACGCGTAAAGAGCGAGAACCTCTTTCAATATCCCACGGAGCGCATGGTCGCCAACCGCGCAACCGTGTGCCTTCGCCGCCTTGACGCCATGGTGCCCACGGACGCCGTATGCGCCGCGCGCGGCATCGACCCCAAAACCGCCGTCGAGGCTGCGTCATCCCTAACCAGGCTCATGGCATCCGGCACTCCCACGCAGGCGGACCAGGCCATCTTCTACAGCATGATCTGCCGCTACGATATCGTGCGCGAGCTCGTGCTCGTCGAGGTAGGGGAGCGCCTACAAAACTTCGATTATGCCTTTACGGCGGTTGACCTCAACGCCTTTATGACACGCTTTACCACGGAGTATCCGGACGTGGCCCGCTGGACTGAGACCACGGTCAAGCGCATTAAGGGCTCGCTCCGCCAGACGCTCCGCCATGCCGGCCTTATCGGCGAGGGCCAGCGCCCGGAGTCCGAGCGCCTGTCACCACTCTTCCTCGATTCCGATGTCGAGCGAGCCTTGGTTCAGCTGGGCGAGCAGTCGCTTATCGCGGCCCTTACCGGCAGGGCGGTGATGTAGCGTGGCTCCCGTCAAAAGCGCCGTCGACCCTGTTATCACCCCGGCGACCGATTTCACCACCAATATCGGCATCCATTCCCGCAAGAGCGTCGTGGCGGCGCATGCCCGCTCCGAGCGCGCCTGTCAGGAATTTGAGCGCCGTGCGCAGCTTCTGCGCGAGTGTCTGTGCAGCGAGGACTTTTTGGCCAACAAGGGCATAGGCAATGAGATCGGCTTCCACACTTTTTGCTATGACCCCGCGCTGGAGTTTGAGGCGCGTGCATTATTTGACGCCCTTTCACGCGATGCCGAGGCCGACAAGCTTCCGTGCACGCTCAAGGTCGTGAACCTTTACGACGCCGTGCTGGCAATTCTCGAAAAGCGCCGTGTCCTCAAGGCTATCCCGCACCAAGAGGAGCGCCGCGGTACCCAGCGCGTGCTCGAGGACGTGGCCAAGTTCGCCTCGCCCGAGAAAGTCGCTGCGTACATCCTTGAGCAGACCGAGCCGCACGCGCCTGGAGACGTCGTTTTTCTCACCGGCGCGGGCGAGGTTTTCCCGTTCTTTCGCATACATACGCTTCTCCACTGCATGCTTGCGGATTTTGATGAGGTGCCTGTGGTCGCCGCCTATCCGGGCAGTTTCAACGGCTCTTCTTTCCAGCTCTTTAACCGTCTGCCGGCCGACAACTACTACCGCGCCATCGATATCTCGTAAGCACGGCTCCCCGCAGGCAAGTCCCTGCCGCCGGTAACAACCCTTTGCCATAACGTTCCCAAACCCAAAGGAGCACCCATGGACAACACGATCATTCGCGACCTCTTTGCTAAAGACATCAACCGCTCCATCAACGGCGTGGTCAAGGTCCAGGATTCAAAAGATGGGTCCATCCGCCAGGAGCTTGACGAGTACGTGGTGACGCGCGAGTTGCAGAGGCACTTTGCCACGTTCTTCAAGGCCTACGGCGATGCCATCGATGTGCCCACCGACAAGATCGGCGTGTGGGTCAGTGGTTTCTTCGGTTCCGGTAAATCGCACTTCCTCAAGATGCTGAGCTACCTGCTCGAGAATCGCCAGATCGGCGGTAAGAGCGCCATCCGCTACTTTGACGGCAAGATCGTCGACCCCATGGTCGAGGCTGCCATGGAGCGCGCCTGCTCGGTGTCCACGCAGGCCATCCTCTTTAACATCGATAGCAAGGCGGGCCAGTGGAAGCAGGGCGATACGGCTCCCACGGCGCTGCTTCGCGGCTTTGAGCGCATGTTCTACGAGGCGCGCGGCTTCTATGGCGAGGACCTAAAGCTTGCAAAGCTCGAGGAACACATCGATTCCCTGGGCAAGACCCAGGAGTTCCGCGAGGCCTTTGAGCGCGTCAACGGCGAGTCCTGGCTCCAGACCCGCGACACCTACAGCTACTTTGAGGACGACGTCGTCGAGGTGCTGCAGAGCGTGCTCGGCATGAGCGAAAAGGCCGCATGGAACTGGCTTGAGGGTTCTGAGGACGAGGTTTTGGCCCCCGATGTCTTTGCCAAAAAGGTCAAGGACTACGTAGACGCTCAGGCAGCGGCCCACGGCGGCAACTTCCGTTTGCTCTTTATGGTCGACGAGGTGGGTCAGTTTATTACAAACGACAAGGACCCAAGCCTTATGCTGAGCCTTCAGACCATCGTCGAGGAGCTGGGCGCCGCCTGCGGTGGCCGCGTGTGGGTGATGGTCACGAGCCAGGAGGCCATCGACAACCTGAGCCTGCCCGTGGGCAACGACTTTTCTAAGATCCAAGGCCGCTTCAATACCCGCCTTTCGCTCTCCAGCTCCAGCGTGGACGAGGTTATCCAGCGCCGTGTGCTCGAGAAAACCGCGCCGGCGGCCGATATGCTTGCACAGGTCTACGAGCAAGACGCCGCCGTCCTCAAAAACAACTTTACCTTTGAGGGTGGCTCGCGCTCCGACCTTGCCGGTTTCGCCAACTCCAAGGATTTTGTGGCCAGCTACCCGTTTGTGGGCTACCAGTTTAAGCTTCTGCCCGACGTGATGACCGAGGTACGCAAGCACGGTGTTAAGGCCAAGCACATGTCCACGGGCGAGCGCTCCATGCTGAGCGCGTTTCAGGAGAGCGCTCAGGCCATCCAGCATGACCAGACTGGTGCACTCGTGCCGTTCTGGCGCTTCTTCGACACAATCTCCAAGGATTTGGAGCACGGCATCATTCAGGTCGTCGTCTGTGCGGAGCGCGCGGCTGAAAACGCAGAGGGTCTTGAGAGCTACGATGTCCGGGTGCTTAAGCTCCTGTACTTGATCCGCTACATCGGCTACGTCAAGGCCACGGTCGAGAACATCTCCATCCTTATGATCGATAGCCTGGACGTGGACAAGCGCGCCCTTAAGGACCGCGTCAAGGAATCTCTCGCCCGCTTGGAGCGCGAGAGCTACGTGGCACGCCAGGGCGATACCTATAGCTTCCTCACCGACGAGGAGCAGGAGATAGCGCAGGAGATCGCACGCACCCCGATCGACAACGCGAAGGTGATTGAGTACGTCAAGAAGCGCCTGTTCGAAAGCATCTACACTGCGCGCAAACTCAACCGCGGGGCCAACGACTTTCCGTTTGACCGCTATGTGGACGGCTCAATCCACGGTACCAGCATGGGCGGCATGGAACTTTCCGTGGTGACCATGGCCAGCGATCTGGGCCGTTCGGACGATGCCGAGCTGGCATTGAAATCCGTGGATAAGGCCATCGTGGCCTTGAGCGACGAGGTGGATTATTGGGCCCCACTCGTCAACGCCGCTAAGATTCGCATGTACGCCCAGACGCGCAATCTGCAGGAGCTACCGCCGAGTACCCGCCAGATTGTCGAGGCCAAAATGCGCGAGAAGGACTTTAACGAGAAAGAGGCTGACGCCCTTTTGGCTGAGGCGGTGCTCCATGCACGATGCGCCGTCAACGGGCGCATGATTGAGATCCGTGCTGCCAAACCCGCTCAGGTCTTTGAGCAGGTGCTGGCGCAGCTGTGCGATGTGGTCTTTGAAAAGGCCGACTATATCGGCGCGCCGGTCACGAGCGATTCCGATATTCGCTCTACTCTGGTGGGCAACGTTCAAGTGGGGCTCGCTGGCATGGACGCGGGCAATACGCGTGCGCTCAAAGAGGTCGAGGACTACCTCAAAGTGCAGCACCAGCGCCACCTGGATACCGCTATGGGCGATATCCAGCGCCAGTACCAGCAAAGGCCCTTTGGCTGGCGCGAGGTCGACATCGCAAATGTGGTGGCGCAGCTTGTGGTGGAGCAGCGCGCGCAGGTGCTGTTTGGCGGTCAGACGGTTCAAGCTAACGACAGCCGCATGGTGGCGCTCCTGCGCAAGGATGCCGATAAGGCCCAGGTGCGCTTGCGCATGCGCATGAGCGACCGGTTGCTACGCGCCACGGGCGAACTCATGTGTGACCTGTTTGATCTCAAGACCGTGCCCTCCAACGAGGATAAGCTCGTGGCCGAGCTCAAGGAGCGCCTTGAGGGCTTGCGCGAGGCGTGCCTCGCCATGGCACGCGACTACTACACGGGCATCAAGCCGGCCTACCCGTATCCCGGTGAGGACGAGTGCGAGAAGATGCGCTCGGAGGTGGCCGACGTCCTTAAGGACCAGAACGAGGCCGAGGCGTTCTTGACCACGTTCACCAAGCATGAGGAGCGTTTGCTCGATGCCAAGGAAGACTTTGACAAGGTGGTTGAGTTCTTCGAGTCCAATCAACGAACAGCGTTTGACCACGCCAGGGATTTCTTGAACCGCACCGAGGGTATCGAGTATGCCTCCGATGACATTCCCGGTGCGGTGGAGAACGTGGCAACGGTTCGTGAGATCCTCAAAGATCCCAAGCCCTACGGCCGTATTAAAGACCTGCAGCCGCTTATGGATCCTGTCGAGGATGACATGAAAAAGCTGTTGGGCATCCGCCGCAATGAGTTTTTGTGTCGCATCGAGAGCGATCTGCAAGACCTGCGGGCGCAGGCCGAGAGTCAAAAGGGCTTTGTCAATCAGGCCAAGGACGCCATAGCAGACGCCGGCACTAAATACGAGTCGTTCAAAAACCGTGCCCACAGCGCTCAAAGTCTCAACGAACTGAGCGTTGTTGCAACTAACTGGGGCGACTGGCTCAGTGCGGCGGCCAACGAGATGTACGACGCTGTGGATGAGGCCCGCGTGCGTATGGACAACGAGCGCCGCACCACCGAGGTCATGAGTACGGGCGAGGTGGTCAAGAAGGTCTCCAACAAGGGCGTCGCATCGTCTGCTCCCGTGCCCGCGCCCAAGCCCCAGCGCAAGATCAAGACTGTGCGCCGCGCCGATCTGGTCAAGCCGAGTCGTCTCTTGTCCGCAGAGGACGTGGAGCGCTACGTGGACGACCTGCGCTCCCGCCTTATGCAGGCGCTCGCTGCAAACGACGAGATCCGTATCAACTAACCCGCGGAGCCACCGGTGCCAAAGCGCGCACCGGTGGCTTATGGCGTTTAGAAAGGCTCATCAACCATGAACGATTCTGCTCTTAAGAGCTTCTGCACCTGGGCCCGTACGGAGCTCATCAAAGGCGTGGAGGCGCAGATGGTGCGCTACGGCATCACCGAACCTGCACCCGCGCCCGTTGGGTCCGAGACCGTCAACGGCCTGCCCCTAAGTCCGGCTGAGATTGAGCAACGCGACGAACTGCTGCGCATGCAGGCAGAGGTGGGTCACGAGGCGCTGCACGACCGTGCGGCCTACACCTGGTTCAACCGCATCGTGGCCATTCGCTTCATGGATGCATGCGGATGGCTTCCCAGCCGTATGCGCATGCTAAGTCGCGCGGACGGCAGCCATGGCAGCGAGGCCGTGGAGAACGCACTGGACGTGGAAATAACGACGGCCGATACCGATCGCATAGCCGAGCTCAAGATGGCGGGCTTGGATGAACCGTTGTGGCGCTACCTGTTTGTTGCTCAGTGCGAGGAGCTTGCCGATTGCCTGCCGGGCGTCTTTGAACGCGTGGGCGGAGCCATGGAGCTGCTGTTGCCCCAGGGCCTCATGATGGCTGACAGTGTGGTGGGCAAACTCAATGCCGTCCTCACTGACGAGGACTGGCGCGAGGGCGTAACCGTTCTGGGCTGGATGTATCAGTACTACAATGCCGACGTTAAAGACGAGTTCTTCAAGTCCAAGCGCAAGGCAGCAGCGGCGGACATCGCGACCGCCACGCAGCTCTTCACCCCCGAGTGGATCGTGCGCTATATGGTCGAGAACTCGCTCGGCCGTCTGTGGATGCTCAACAATCCGGGGAGTTTGCTACGCGAGCGCATGGAGTATTACATCGAGCCCGATGCTGAGCACGAGGACTTCATTCGCATTTCGAGTCCCGAGGAGATAACCCTCTGCGACCCCGCATGCGGCTCGGGCCATATCTTGGTCTATGCGTTTGAGCTGCTCTTCCATATGTACGAGGAGCGCGGCTATCGTGAGCGCGAGATTCCCGAGCTCATTCTTACTAAAAACCTTGCAGGTATGGAAATCGATTCCCGCGCGGCACAGATCGCGGAGCTGGCGCTTGCCATGTGCGCCCGCGAGCACGACCGTCGCTTCTTTAGGCGTGGCATTCGCGCCGACGTTACCGTGCTCTCGAGCATCCCGCTAGGGGAGGACGAGCTGCCGGGTAACAAGAAGCTCGCCGAGGAGCTGAGTCATTTGGGCGAGATCGGTTCGCTGCTCAATCCCTCAGAGGACGAGATCGACGAGCTCAAGGCTGCCGCCGCGAGTTGTTCCGATGACCTTTTTGCCGCTACGGCCAAAACTAAGCTCGAAAGCGCTGCCGCCATCTGCGAGAAGCTGTCCCGTCGTTTTACCTGCACCGTTGCGAATCCTCCGTATATGGGCAGCAGCAGCTTTAATCCATTCATGAGCAAGTGGATCAAGAAGAACTACCCCGACGTGAAGAGCGACCTCTGCACGTGCTTTATCGAGCGCGGTTTTAACCTTGTCGAGGATAAGGGCTACGCCGCAATGGTTACCATGCAGAGTTGGATGTTCCTGGGCAGCTTTGAGAAGATGCGCGCCAAGGTTATCGACAACAAGACAATCGTTTCCATGGCCCATCTGGGACCTCGCGCGTTCGATGCCATCGGTGGTGAGGTCGTCAATGTGACTGCCGATGTCATCTACAATGGCCGCGCGGCATGCGAGGGTGCCTATGTTCGCCTCGTCGACATCAACGGCAGCGAGGCGAAGCGTCTCAAGTTGCTCGAGGCGATCCGAAACCCCGACTGCGGCTGGTTCTATCGCCGCGACGCCGACACCTTCAAGCAAATCCCCGGCACCCCCATAGCCTACTGGGCCAGTGACGCTCTTCTGGATGCGTTTGGAAACGCAAAACAGCTCAGTGAGTATGGCAAGCCGCGCCAAGGGCTTGCTACTGGCGAGAACGCTCGTTTCGTTCGCGAGTGGTGGGAAGTCGATGATTGCAAGAGCGTCTATTCCTGTGGATCTATTCAAGAGTCGATTGAAAGCGCTTGCAAGTGGTTCCCCTACAATAAGGGCGGCGATTTCCGCAAATGGTACGGAAATAATAGCTCAGTTGTTAACTGGGAGAATGACGGACAGGAGATCCGTAATTACAAAGACCAGAATGGTAGATTGCTTTCCAGGCCACAGAATACAAACTGCTTCTTTAGCCCATCGATTACCTGGTCGAAGATTTCAAGCGGGTCCATTGCGTTTCGTTTTAAGCCTGCTGGGCATATCTTTGATGTGGCGGGCACGAGCGTTTTTAGCGACGAGGAGTCACTCAAGTATCTCCAGGGAGCTTGTAACAGCTCCGTGATCATGCGTGTCGCAAGCATGCTCTCGCCGACGCTTAATTTCGAGGTAGGCCAAATCGCAACCTACCCGATCATTCAGAACGAGGAACAGGAGCCGTTGGTCAACGACATGGTCGACTCGTGCCGCGAACTATCAAAAACCGATTGGGATTCGTTTGAAACCTCTTGGGATTTCAAACATAACCCTTTGGTGTAGGTGCTGGTTATGGACAAAGCCTGTATATCTTCATTTCATATGTCTCTGCATGAATCTAGCTATTGGACTCCGGATGAGATTTCTTCTATTTGGGATTTCTTTGTGACTAAATCTGTAGCTAACTCTGCCTCTCAAAGAAGAACCGCCTCTGATTATGGATTGAAACAATTGCCATTCGATACTCTTCTTGAGTATGAAGGGGTGCCTTCCGGGAAGCGTGAATTACTTATGGCTGATAATCTTGGAGATGTGATTGAGGAATATGGATTTAAAACAACTGTAAATCAAAAGTCGGCTGATGGAGTTAAACAAGAGATTGAAGCTCCGATTGATATCGTTAGTCCGAGGGTCCTCTGTATTCAACCTTATACAATCTCTGGTCGCAAGGGTCCCGAACCTAAAGACTCAGGTAAAGGAATGACTTTACTAACTCATATCCGCAATTCACTTGCACATGGGTGTACGTATTACTTCCCTAATGGAATGATGCTTCTCGAGGATAAAGCTGGTGGTTCAAGTGGAAAAACGACTGCCATGATGCTTCTGCCTCAAAAGGCGTTTACCGACTGGATAAAGGCGATTGATATTGACGCTCGTTTTTATTTTAAGGACGCTAGCAGAGGCGAATTTGAAAAGCTCATTCATAGAAAGAGCAACAAACACTAGGGAATTAATAAACGACGCGCTTTAATCCGTAAAGAATTTAAATCTGATAATTGTTTAGCTGGCTAGCGCAAATTTTAAATTTGCATAGCCGCACTTTTCAACAAAGAAAGGGCGGTCTGTCATGGCCACTTTACTTCAAGATAAATACGAGGCTCGTAAGGCCGAGGTCAATGCTCGCTTCGAGCAGCTTCGCACTAACGAGGAAGAGCTCAACCGAATCTTTGCCAAGATCTACAACATGGAGGGTGAGGTGCCCATCGAGGTCGAGGATAAGTTCGTTTCGGTGGCGCGCATCTTCGATACCGCAGATGAGATTCCCGAGAGCTATAAAGGCAACAAATACGTGCGTACCAAGCGCGACGAGATCACCTCGCTCATAAGCTATGCCGTGGGCTGCATGTTTGGTCGCTATTCGCTGGATGTGGACGGACTGGTCCTGGCCGATCAGGGCGCCACGGTCGACGACTATCTGTCAAAGATGTCTGATCCCGCGCACGTGACCTTTATGCCCGATAGCGATAACGTGCTGCCCATCACCGACGATGAGTACTTTGACGACGACATCGTGCGTTACTTTATCGACTTTGTGCGTACCGTGTACGGCGAGGAGACGCTCGAGCAGAACCTGGCCTTTATTGCCGAGGCGCTCGGCGGCAAGGGCACCTCGCGCGAGGTAATCCGCACCTACTTTTTGAAGGACTTCTTTAAGGACCACTGCCAGACCTATAAGAAGCGTCCCATCTACTGGCTGTTCGACAGTGGAAAAAAAGAACGGCTTCAAGTGCCTTGTTTACATGCATCGCTATCAGCCCGACCTGTTGGCTCGCATCCGCACCGACTATGTGCATGAGCAGCAGGAGCGCTATCGCTCGCAGATCGGCTATGCCAACGATGCCCTTGCCAGTGCCGAGCACGGCGAGCGTGTGCGCTTGGATAAGCGCGTCAAAAAGCTCAACGACCAGCTCAAAGAGATCATTGGCTACGAGGAGAAGCTGCATCACTTGGCAGACCAGATGATTAAGATCGACCTGGATGACGGCGTCAAGGTCAACTACGCCAAGTTTCAGGATGTGCTGGCAAAGATCAAGTAACTGCAGATACGGTAAGGATATTCATGCCCAAGATCGATGTAGAAGAACAGCTCAAACTGCGGTTTTTGCAACCGTTGCCTGCATGTATGCCCCGCCGTGTGGTGGTTTGGCACGATGCGGACGGCGAGTTTGCCCCTGAGTTTGAGCGATTGGCCGCCGAGGGTTTCGACGGCGCGGGGGCCGATGCTGGCGTTATGCCCGCTCACGGTGACTTTGAGCGCCCGGTGCGGTTTGTTGAGGCCTGCGAGGGCCGCATGTTTGCCGTTAAGAAGCTTATCAACCGCGATGACCTTGCGAGCGATATCTTGCTGTATCGCCGTTGCCCGCGCGGCAGGCTTGAGGGCGATTGGCTTGCCGATGTCGAGCTGTATGCCGATCGGTTCCAGGCTGACTATCTTTCGCTTTTGGCCGATCAGCTTGGTATCGAGAACATCGATGCCGTGCGCGAGAGTCTGCGCGAGCACAAGGCGTTCTTTGATGCCAAGACCCGCTGCGCTAAGTTTGCCGCGTGTGTTCCGCATGCCTCGGGCGCATCCGATATCGAACTCGGCATCCTTACGGTGATTTTTGGCGGTAAAGAGCTTGGTGACGCGCGCCCCGCGTTTGTGCTGCGTGGCTGTATGACCATGCTGCTGCACGAGGGTCCCGAGGCACTGGCCGAGTTGATGGACAAGTACTGCGTGCGCGATGTGCTCTCTGCCTTTATGCTTCGCTGCTATGGGTTTGAGGGACCGCTGTATGAGCGCGACTCATTGCTTATGCTTTCATCCCATGTGCTCCTTACGGCGGCGTCTACCGCGCTTCCCGAGGGGGCGCTCAAGGGGCTTGAGAGCCATGTGGCTCCCGCCTATGGGCCCTATTGCCTTGAGGCGGTGCGTACGTGGGACCAGGCCGCCGATACCCAGGCATCGAGCGAGGACCTATTTGAGATTTGCCGTTTGGTTGAGGACGCCCGCGGACTCTTTGCACGGTTCGAGAACTTGCCGATCGATGTGCTGACCTCGCTTGATGTGTTTCCGTGCGTCAATGAGGCTGTGCTCTCGCAGCTGTTCTGCTCGTTTGCGCAAGGTGCAGACCGTGTTGAGGATGCGCGTGCCTTTGCTGCGCGCCGTTGCGACCTAAGCTGGTACCGTCGTGTCGAGAGCTACTTTGACCTGCTTGCCGCTGTGGCCGATATGTGTGCGTTTAGGCAGGCGCACGCGGGCGGGTTCCATCTGGCGCAGCCCCAGCAGGTGTGGGATGCCTACACGTCCGATTGGTATGCCATGGATGCCGCCTATCGTCATATGTGCACCGCGTATCTGCGGGCGCGCTCCGTCGAGTGCGATGTGCTCGAGGAGCCCACCCGCGCTGTGGCGGACTGGGCGGAGAATCTCTACAGCAACTGGTTCTTGGCGGATGCCAATGCCTGCTGGACATCCGCTGCGCAAGGGGAGTGGGCCGATTGCGGCTACATCGAGGGTCCCGAACGGCAGGATGAGTTCTACTGGCATGTGCTGCCCACCTTTGTGGGCTCTGCTAAAACGACGGTCGTTATCGTGAGCGACGCGCTGCGCTATGAGGTGGCCTGCGACGTCGCGGCGCTGCTCGAGCGCGAGCGCGGCGGCAACGTCAAGGTTTCTAGCATGCAGGCGGTCTTTCCCTCCATTACAGAGGTGGGCATGCCCGCGCTGCTGCCGCATCAGGCGCTTGGGCTTGCAGCGGATGGTTCGTTTGTGCTGGCTGACGGCAAGCCCACCGCAACGACTCCGCAACGCGAGGCCGTGCTTACCCATGTTGAGCCTACGGCCCGCGCTTTGCGCTCGAGCGCATACCTCAACATGGCGGGAACCGAGCGTAAGGCGCTGCTCAAGGACTCAAGACTTGTTTACCTCTACCACAACAAGATCGATGCCACGGGCGAGAAGGCCGCTACGCAGGACGACGTCTTCGGTGCCTGTGCGGACACCGTGGAGGAACTTGCTGCGTTGGCGCGCCGCGTGTGCACCGACGCCCCGGGCGCGCGTGTTGTTATGACGGCGGATCACGGCTTCATCTACACGCGTCGTGAGCTCAACGAGTGCCAGATGCTCGGCAAGCCAGATCTTCCCTTCCTTGACGCTCCTGTCATGCACGGCAAGCGTCATCTGGTGGTGCCCAACGAGGCCGTGGCCAAGCTTTCGGAAGAGGCATGTGAGGTGTTTGTTAATGTTAACATGGGACGTTTGGGCGCCGGTTTTGAGGGGTTTGCCCCGCGCGAGAACGTGCACTTCAAGCGTCCCGGCGGCACTAACAACTACGTCCACGGCGGCATGAGCCTGCAGGAGCTCTGCGTGCCCGTTATCGGTTTTTGGCGTGCGCGCTCGGGTTCCAAGGACTTTGTCGACACGCGCGCGGCGACGCTGCGCGTACTAAGTGAGGGACGCCGAGTGACCAACTCGCTCTTCTCAGTCAACTTGATCCAGGAAGAACCTGCCCAAGGTAAGGTCTTGCCGTGCGAGTACGAGCTGGTGTTTACCGATGCAAGTGGCAACGAGGTGAGCGATACGGTCAAGGCGCATGCCAACAAGATTTCTGTTAACTCGCAGGAGCGCGTGGTGCATGCCAAGTTTGCGTTGCATGCAGCGGATGGATTCTCGGCCAAGGGTCCGTACTATCTGGTCTGCCGCGAGCGCGAGACGGGCAAGATCGTTTGGCGCGAGACGTACACCATCGCTGTTTCGTTTGCCCCTGTTGCTGACTTTGGTTTTTAGGAGTGTGCCCTATGTTTGATAGCCATGACGAAGATTTGTGGGAAGTTCCCTCGATTGATGTGGATGTGCCCGAGCAGGCTGCGGTGCCTGCAGGGGTGGCCGTGCCTGCTGCGGAGGCTGAGACTGCCGCGCCCGTTGAGGCTGCTGTGCCCGCCGAGGACGAATCCTCGACCGATGGCTATGACCAGGCCGTGGACGAGGCCCCCGAGGACGACGGCTACGACATGGATGGGCTGGACGGCAAACTGCTCGAGCACTTTGCTGGCAAGATCGTGCGCAAGGACCTGACGGCCCTTATGAAGCGCGGCGCCAACGTGCCCACCTTTGTACTGGAGTATCTGCTGGGCATGTACTGCTCAACTGATGACGAGGATGCCGTGGCAGAGGGTTTGGAGCGCATCCGCAGGATCCTCACCGATAACTACGTGCGTCCCGATGAGTCCGAGCGCATTAAGTCCAAGATTCGCGAGCTGGGTCGTTTTACCATCATCGATAAGGTGACGGCCAAGCTCGACGAGTACAAAGATATCTACGTGGCGTCGTTTGCCAACTTGACCATCGAGCCGTTTGTGATGCCGGCTGAGTACGTGCGCGACTATTCCAAGATTCTGCAGGGCGGCATTTGGTGCATCATGAGCATCGAGTATCGTCACCCCTTGGATGAGGAAGACGAGTTTGGCATGGAGGTCTTTGGCGACGATGCACCGCGCCGCTCCAAGGCCAAGCGCAAAAAGCGCGGACCCGAGGACTCTCCGTTTAGCGTGGCGTCGCTCACGCCCATCCAGATGCCCAATCTGGACCTGGATGCCATGGTCGACGAGCGCCAGTACTTTACGCGCGACGAGTGGCTCAACATGCTGCTGCGCTCCGCTGGCTATGAGCCTAGCGAGCTTTCCGAGAAAGAGCGCCTGCACTTTATCGAGCGTATGGTGCCGCTTATCGAGCGCAACTACAACCTGTGCGAGCTGGGTCCCCGCGGTACCGGTAAGAGCCACATCTACAAAGAGGTCTCGCCCTACGCCATTTTGCTTTCGGGCGGCCAGACCACCACGGCCAACCTGTTCGGCCGTATGAACTCCATGCGAGCCGACCGCGTGGGCCTGGTGGGACACTGGGATTGCGTGACGTTTGACGAGGTCGCCGGCATGCGTTTTAAGGATACCAATGCCGTGCAGATCATGAAGGACTACATGGCGAGTGGTAGCTACGCGCGCGGCCGCGACCAGATCAACGCCGATGCCTCCATGGTCTTTGAGGGCAACATCAACGACACCGTGCAAAATGTCCTTAAGACCACGCACCTGTTTGATCCGTTCCCGCCGGAGTTTAACAACGATTCGGCCTTCTTCGACCGTATCCACTATTACCTGCCGGGCTGGGAGATTCCCAAGATGCGCTCGAGCCTGCTGACCGGGCATTACGGCCTGATCACCGACTGCCTGTCGGAGTTTTGCAAAGAGATGCGCCGAAAGGACTTTACGCACCATATCGACCGGTATTTCCGCTTTAACAGCGACTTTAACAAGCGTGACGAGATCGCCGTGCGCAAGACCTTTAGCGGCCTTGCAAAGCTGCTGTTCCCCGACGAGGCCATGGACAAGGACGACGTGCGCTGGCTGCTGGACTACGCCATCGAGGGCCGTCGCCGCGTAAAGGAGCAGCTCAAGATTATGGCGGGCGTTGAGTTTATCGACGTTAACCTGGGCTATATGGATGCCGACAACCCGCAGGACGTGCATGTGGTGCGCGTGCCCGAGCAGAGCGAGGACACACTGATTCCCGACGGGCCGCTGCTGTCCGGTCACGTGTTTGGCGTGGGCAGGTCGCAGGGCGGTGAGGTTGCCGTGTACAAGCTGGAGAACAAGGCCGTTGCCGGCGAGTGCAAGTTTAAGCACGAGGGCGTGGCCTTTAACAAGCCGGTGCGCGATACGCTGGAGGCCGCGTTCGACAACTTTGTGAACCTGGCGAACCGCGTGGCGCCGGGCATGCACATTGGCTCCAAGGATTACCTGCTGTTCTATAACGACCTGCAGAGCAAGGGGCTGTCCGAGGAAGTTTCGCTCGCCGAGTTTGTGGGCCTCTGCTCTGCGGCATGCAACCGTCCGGTGATGCCCGCGCTGGCGATTCCGGGAATCTTGCGCATGTCGGGTTCTATGGACGAGATCCGCGGGCTCGAGGACATTATGCGCGTGGCCAAAAACGCCGGCGCCAAGCGCGTGATTTTGCCGCTGAGCGCCATCGCGGGCTTGCAGAGCGTGTCGTCCGAGATTATCTCGGGATTGAGCCCGGTGTTCTACATGGATGGCGACCCGGTCGACGCCGCGAAGAAGGCACTGGATCTGTAGGAGTGCGGGCGAGCGGGCTTGCGTGCGCGTAGACCCGCGGGCGTGTTGGTGCGTAGTGCGTGAGGGGGTCTGCCATGGCGGGCGAGCGTTCTGTTGGCGAGTTGCTCGACGAGCTGTTTGGCTTTGAGTTGGTGGCCAAGCGCCAGGCGGCGCTTGAGCAGTACGATCGCGGGGAGTTGGTGCGCGAGGCGCGCTCCCGCGAGCTGTTGGGCGTGCTTAGGGGCGTCGAGGCTGCCGAGCGCGCTGCGCGCGACTCTGCCGTGCAAGCTGTTGATACGTACGTGCGCCGTGTTGAGAGTGCGGCCCTTGCGCGCGCTCGCAAGCAGGCGGGCGTTGTGGGTCCGCTGCAGATGGAGCGGCGCTATGCTGCCTTTTTGCGCATGGAGGACAAGGCCGAGCTGCTGACGCGCCTGGAGCAAACGCTTTCGTTTATCGAGGTAAAGCTGCGGGCTAATACGGCGGACAAGGTGCGCGCGGCGTACGATGCTGCTGGGGCTATGGTGCTGCAGGACGTGGCGCGCTTGAGTGACGTGCGCGTTGTGGACGCCGTGCCCCTGGATGCCGACCTGCTGTGTACGCAGCTGGAACAGTTGCGTTGTGCCGCCGATGCGACGGACCTTGCGGGCATGATCACAGCGACGTTTGAGTCTGAGCTGAGTGCGACGGGGTCGCAGGGCACTGACGGGTTTACGGGCGATTTGGCTGGCGATGTTGCTGGCGACGTGGCGTTGGAGCGTGAACTTACGAACGTGCGCGGCGCTGCGCAGCGAGCGCGCTTGGCGGCGCAGGCGTATCGGGCCGAGCGCGCCGCCCGCGTTGCGGGGAGCACGCTGGAGCCGGTATCGTTGCCCGAGTCTGCGTGCGTTGCGTGCGAGACGGCGTGCGATGTCGGGGAGCTTTCCGAGTTGCTCGCTCAGGTTAAGAAGTCGTTTGAGACCTACCGTTGTGTTGTTGCCGACGGCGGGTTATTCTGCGCGTTTGGCTCTGACTCGCCGCATGGGATTTGCCGCGGCAGTAGCTATATCGACTACGATCCTCGGCTTGACGAAGATGTGTTGGTGGGCGAGTACGACGGTGCTACCAGGCACGATGTTCGGCGTGAGGTTGCGATTCCGGAGCTGGTGGATGAGGCTTCTGCCGAGGGCGGCGATTCACTCAAGGTTGCCGTGGCGCGCATGCGCGAGTTTAACGGGCGTCGCTACGATGGTGTGCTGGATGAGGATCCTGTGCGCCATGTGAATGCGTTTTGGTATGGACTCAAAAAGCTCGGCCAGTATTGTGAGGCCGCCGTGCGCGTGGATGAGCGTGCTTGGGATTGCTTTATCGATAAGGTGCAGTTCGCCTACGATGAGCCCGTGGGGCGTTTGGCTGCGCAGATGGACGACAAACAGGCGGCGGCTTTTGTTGCTGCCGTGGATGTGCTCGGCGTTGATGGGTAAGGTCCTGGTCTGGTAGGAGGCTACACCATGAAGATTGACGTTGATGTAGACCAGCTGCGCGAGAGCCTGCTCGACCGCGCGGGGTCTGCGGCGGGCGTGGGCTTTCCGGCCGCCATGCTCGACGCGATGGATATCGAGGACGAGTCGCCCCAAGAGCTCCTAGCCCGAGCCGAACGCGAAGGCCTCGACCTCCGCGACTTTGCCGTCGATGACGACTGCGGAGCGTCTGACGACTGGTGACCCCGGGTCAGTTCATCCTTTTAATATGAGCAGGACATTGTCAAGAGGCAAAATCGGGCCTGGCCCCAACGATATGGGGTCAGGCCCTCTCCCTATATCAACCCTTCCGCGGCGACCTCGGCGTGTCTTCCCGACGCTCGTCTTTGCAGTTTAATA
>JAXJBU010000032.1:0-1514 GCA_036302865.1 Collinsella sp.
ATGACAAATCACATATCCCCAGCGTGCCCGTGACGTCTTACAATGAAAGCGTCACGGGCCTTGGCCCAATCTCGACCATCCAAGGGGATGTCTTTTTGGTCATTGTTCTTTAGGGAACGGTCAATCGCATAGAACCATGAAAACGGCCGACCAACGGCCGTGGTTTGTTGCGCCGTTCCGCCTCCGTCATCTGCCAATTTGCACCTGATAGGAAAGAACAATGCAATCCCAGGAATCTCAATCCTTCCCAAAAGCCAGCAGCTTCGATACGGCACTCGTGCGCTCTAAGATCATGGGGCCCAATCCCCTCAAGCTCTGCGAAGAACTTCTTTGCGATGCTCGCATCCCCCGCGGCGCCCGCGTCTGCGACCTTGGATCGGGCACCGGCATTACCAGCGCCCTGCTTGCCCGCGAATACGGGTCTGACACCTACGCTGTCGACCTGTGGAGCGACCCCGAGGAGAACCGCGTGTTCTTCGATTCACTCGGTATTCCCCGCAACGCCATTCACCCTGTTAAAGCGGACGCCTCGCAAGGCTTGCCGTTTGAGCGCGACTTTTTTGATGCGGTCGTGAGCATCGACTCGTACAACTACTATGGCCGCGATCCGCATTACTTGGGCGAGCGCCTGCTCCCCTACGTAAAGCAAGGCGGGATGCTCTACTTAAGCATCCCCGGCATGGTCCGCGACTGCCACGACAATTTGCCGGACTGTCTGCTCCAGTCCTGGACACCCGAGCAGCTCGACTATATGCACGACATAGCCTGGTGGCGCACCATGATCGAGCCGACCATCGGCGTCGAGATTGTCTCGATGCAGCCCATGCTGTGCACCAACGAGGCATGGGCAGACTGGCTCGCCTGCGACAACGAGTACGCCGCGGGCGACCGCGCTGCCGTTGAAGCCGGCGCTCTCGAGTATCTCAACACCATCGCAATCGTGCTGAGGAAGTTCTAAACAACAGCCGCGCGAGACCGTAGATATACGGCCTCGCGCGGCTGTTTTCTTACCATGAGCTTTTAGCGAGCAGGCCCGTAGCCGTTACATCCTCACGCCGGGCTTGGGATGCTTGTACTGACCGTGGGAGGCCGTGCGTTTACCGCGTGAGATGGCAAACTTGGGACAGCAGTGCAGGCAACGGAGGCAGGCGGCGCACTCCGGCTTTGCCCAGACGGGAAGCCCGTCACGCATCTCAATTGCCGCCATGGGGCAGCGCTTGGCGCAGAGGCCGCAATCGATGCAGAGATCGTCATCGACAGCAAACTTGCTCGTCTGCTGCATGCGCGGCAGCCCAATTGCGTGATACGCGCTCGATGCAAACAGGGGCACGCGATGGCGCATCATGTTGCCCGTGCGCCGCGCCCGTACCGCCTCGACCACGGCATCAATCTGCGCCTCGGCAGCCTTGTTGATGCTCTCGACCTTTTGAGGATCTGACAGGTCGAAAACAGGCGTCCAGGTATCGGGCATCTTGACGCTCATCGCCGCGTCCAGCTCGAGCCCACGCTCGCGC
>JAXJBU010000033.1:0-10047 GCA_036302865.1 Collinsella sp.
GATATGAGACTGAGCCGAAGGCGTCGATGACATGCCGGGGGCGGACCGGGACGGGTTCAACGGCAGGCCCCGCCGACCGATTGCAAGCGGTCGGCGGGGCCATTGTGGCTCTTGACAGCGGATTGGGTCATATGAGCGAAAACCAAGATGGCGAGACGAGGCGCGAACCCCAAGGCGAGAACATCGGCATCATCGCCCAGACCAGCGAGGGCGTCACACCCGCAGTCATCTCGATCATCCGCAGCAAGGTAACGGCCGAAGGAGATACAGCGGCAATCTTTGCCCGTGCCATGAGCGCTGACGGCAAGACAATCGGCACCATCAAGATTGAGAACGCCGCCATCCAGACGCCCGAAGGCGGCAAGGTCATTGACTATCGCAAGCTCCGTGACGGCATCTACGAGGCAGGCCAAGCCATCGGCACGGGCGACGCCACGGTCGACTCCCTCTATATCAAAGCAGTCGCCAAAAGTACGACCATCGCACCTCCCGAGGTAGCCAAGCCGGAAGACCCCAAGCCCGACGAGACCAAGCCCGCAGAAAGCAAGCCCGCGGAGTCCAAGCAGAACCCCAAGCCTGAGGGCTCAAAGCCGACCAAGGCCGTTGCGGCTTCAACCACGAAAGCCAAGACTACCGGCGTGCTCGCGGCAACCGGCGACACCTCGGGTGCGGCCATCGTGGCAACCGTCCTTGCGGGAACAGCCGCTATCGCCGCAGGCACCATGGCGAGCCGTAAGCGTTCTTAGACGCCTCTGCGCACATGGCAGCTCCCGCGAAGGCCCCGAGCCCCAGCACCGTTTAACAACGCCACCGCCGAGCTCCCCTCCGGCGGTGGCGTTTTCCATATGCGTCCGCAGGGGATGCACGAGATTGTCTTTGGTCTAGCCCAACCGGCATACGCTGGCGTGCGACAATTGGGGCTGCCGATATCACAACACTGAGAGAAGCCCGTCATGGAAGCGCATCAAAAGCAGATAACCGTTTATTCGAATCATACGGAAAGCGCGCCTGTCATCTACCTTCCTGTGGTCGTGGGCGACGGCAGCGAGGTTTATAAGTGTTGCCGAGAGCTCGACTGTCCGCCATTCGCCCTCGTCACCATTGGCGGGCTCGATTGGAATCGCGAGCTGAGCCCCTGGGCATGCGACGGGACCGTACGCGATGCCAAGCCTTTCAGCGGCCAAGCTGCCGATTTTCTTGATGAGCTGCTGAATCAGATAATCCCCCAGGTCGAGTCGTCGCTTCCTCAGCCGCCCACCTGGCGCGGCATTGCCGGCTACTCGCTCGCGGGCCTCTTCGCACTCTGGTCCCTCTGGCAAACCGACGCCTTTGACCGCGCCGCGAGCGCATCGGGGTCGCTATGGTTTCCCGACTTTGTCGACCGTGCCAGCACGGCCCCTTTTGCCGGCAGCCCGCAAGCCGTCTACCTGTCACTCGGCAAAAAGGAAACCAAGACGCCCAACCGCATGATGCGGCATGTACTCGACGACACACGCGCGATGGAAGCGTTGCTCGTCGAGCGCGGCATTCCAACAACGCTGGAGCTCAACCCCGGCAATCACTTTGCCCAAACCGACTTACGCATGGCCCGCGGCATCCACTGGATACTGACGCATTAAAAATGGTGCCCACACGCATATACGTATGGGCACCATATCTTGTTTTAGCTGAACGCAGCTGCTACTCAGCAGCCTCCTCAAGCTCGGAGACATCAAACTCAAAGTCGTTACCCGGCAGGATGGCGTTGAGCACGATGCCCACCAGTGAGCCCACGGCAATGCCGGACAGCGAAATGGTCACGCCGCCCAGCTCCAACACGATGGCGCCGGCGGTGCTGTACGCGATGCCGAGCGAAAGCACGAGCACCAGCGCGGCAACCAGCACGTTGCGGTTGTTCTGGAAATCGACCTGGTTCTCGATGAGGTTGCGGACGCCCACAGCGCTGATCATGCCGTAGAGCACGAGCGACACACCGCCGATAACGCATGCCGGCATGGCGGCGATGACCGCGGCGAACTTGGGGCAGAACGAAAGCACGATGGCGCAACACGCGGCAATTCGAATTACGCGCGGGTCGAACACGCGCGTCAGGGCGAGCACGCCGGTGTTCTCGCCATACGTAGTGTTGGCCGGAGCGCCAAAGAGCGAAGCCAGAATCGTGGCAAGGCCGTCGCCGAGCAGCGTGCGATGCAGACCGGGATCGGCAATGTAGTTGCGCTCGCAAGTCGAACCGATAGCAGAGATATCGCCGATATGCTCGATCATGGTCGCGAAGGCCAGCGGCATGATGGTGATGATGGCCGTCGTGGCAAGACCGTTATCGAACTGCGGCCCAAAGAGTGCAAACACGGTGTTGTCCCACACGATGGGCAGACCGACCCACGGAGCGGCGGCAACGCCCGAGAAATCAACCTCGCCGAGCGCAGCCGCAACGGCATAGCTCACCACAACGCCCAGCAAAATCGGCACGATCTTGACCATGCCACGGCCCCAGATGTTGCAGATGACGATAACGGCAACGCCAATGACAGCCACAAGCCAGTTGGTCTGGCAGTTAGCAATAGCGGAGCTCGCCAGGATCAGACCGATCGAAATGACGATGGGGCCAGTCACCACCGGCGGGAAGAAACGCATGACACGCTTGGCGCCAAAGGCGCGGAAGAGCGCCGCAAGCACCGGATAAAGCAGGCCGGCGCAAGCAACGCCCAGACAAGCGTAGGGCAAAAGCTCGGTCTCGCCGTTGGGCGCGATTGCGGCATAACCGGCAATAAAGGCAAACGATGAGCCCAAAAATGCCGGCACCTTACCGCGCGACAGGAAGTGGAACAGCAGCGTGCCCAAACCGGCAAACAAAAGCGTTGCCGAAACCGAGAGACCGGTGAGCACGGGCACCAGCACGGTGGCGCCAAACATGGCAAACAGGTGCTGCAGACCGAGCAAAAACATGCGCGGGCGGCCGAGCGACGATGCGTCGTAGATGGCATCGCTGGCGGCGGGCGTCGAGGACTGGGACATGAGAGTCCTTTCAAAATGGAAGGGCGCTCGAGCATAGCGGATTACCTGCCCGAACGATACGATCCGAACCATTGTACGCGATGCGCCATGTCTCGCACGCGCCGTCACCTGCGAACGTTACCGCTATTTCCAAACGCGCTCGGCAATACGCTTGACCAGCGCGATCTTTGCCCATTGCTCGTCCTCGGTCAGCTTGTTGCCAATCTCGCAGCTGGCAAAGCCGCACTGCGGAGACAGATACAGGTTCTCGAGCGGCACGTACTTTGCGGCTTCGCGGATGCGCTCGACGATAACATCCTCGTTCTCGAGCTCTGCCGCCTTGGTGGTTACCAAGCCCAGCACGACCTTCTTGCCGGGAGCAACATACTTGAGCGGCTCAAAGCCACCGGCGCGCGGCGTATCGAACTCAAGGTAGAACGCGTCGACATCCTCGTGCGCAAACAGGTACGGTGCAATGGGATCGTAACCACCCTCGAAGGCATACGTGGAGTGATAGTTGCCGCGGCACACGTGCGTGTTGATGACCAGATCGTCGGGCTTGCCCTCGATGGCGGCGTTGTTGAGTGCCACGCCCAGCTCGGACACCTTTTGCAGGTCAACCGGGCTCATGCCGGTCTTGGACACAAAGTCGGTATCGCAATAGATGCCCCAGGTGCAGTCATCAAACTGGATGTTGCGGCAGCCTGCTGCGTACAGGTCGGCGATCACCGTGCGATAAGCGGCTGCGATGGCGTCGGCAAGTTCCTCATCGGTCTTATAGACAGCGCGCAGGCTCTCCTGCTGGCCGTCGCAGCGGTCGAGCGTGACTTCGGAGAACGTCTGGATCGGCGCCGGAATGGTTTGCCGCGCGACCTGGCCCTCCCCCTCGAGCACCTTGACAAATTTAAAGTGTTCGACGAACGGATGGTTCTCGCCGCTAATGGGGCCGGTTACCACGGCGGTGTCGGCTGTGGTCTCCTCGTCGTGGAACATATAACCCGTACGCGAGGTACGGCGTTCAATGCCGTTAAGGCCCCACATAAAATCGAGGTGCCAGTAGCTGCGGCGAAACTCACCATCGGTGATGACCTGCAGGCCGGCGGCCTTCTGCTTTGCCACCAAATCGCGAATGGCATCGTCCTCGACGGCCTTAAGGCCGTCGTCATCAAGCGTGCCCGCGGCGTAGGCGGCACGGGCGTCCTTCACGGCCTGAGGACGAAGAAAACTGCCGACGATATCGGCGCGAAACGGCGCGTTCGGTTGAATCGAAGTGCTCATAGATATCTCCCTTTGAATTGGTTGCTTTACTGGGACAGAGTATGAGCGCTCCTATGGCCATCGTATAATATATGTTTATAACAGTTTGATATAGATGCTTCCTATATCAGTTTGGGCTGCCTTAAAGAGATTTGACCTGTGCAGAACGCAGCAGCCTAGATATGTTGGCGGATCGCGTCGATATAGGCCCGACCGTAGCGCGTGAGCGTCGTATTTTTGCGCGTGATGATGCCGATCTCCATGTACTCGTCCACATCGAGCGGAATGGAGATAATACCCGGCCCGTTGAGCTCGTGGCTGATCACGCCCGAACACACCGTGTAGCCGTTGAGGCCCATGGCCAGGTTGAACAGCGTCGCGCGATCGCGCACGCGGATGTTCTTGCGGCGCTCAAACGTCGAGGTCAGTTCCTCGGAATAGTAAAACGAGTTGTAGCTGCCCTGCTCGTAGGACAGGAAGGGATAGTCCTCCAGGTCCTCGAGCGTCACGCTGGAGCGGCCCGCCAGCGGATGGTCGGCGCACACAAAAACGTGCGGCGTGGCGCAGAAGAGCTCTTCGAACACGAGCTCGTTGGCCGCCAGCATGCGCTCGATGACCTCGCGATTGTGCTCGGACAAGTACAAGATGCCTAGTTCGCTTTTCATATGCGCGACGTCCTCGATAATCTCGTGAGTCTGCTCCTCGCGCAGGGTAAAGTCGTAGCGCGCGGCATCGAACTCACGGATCACATCGACAAACGCGTTGACGGCAAAGGAATAATGCTGGCAGCTCACACTAAAGTGCGGCACCTGCTCGGACTCGCCCTTGTACTTGCCTTCGAGCAGATCCGCCTGGTCGAGCACCTGGCGCGCGTAGCCCAAGAAGGTCTCGCCCTCCTCGGACACAATGACACCCTTGTTGGTGCGCTCAAAGATGTGCACACCCATCTCGTTTTCGAGATCGCGGATCGACGCAGTAATCGAAGGCTGCGACACAAAAAGCCGGCGCGAGGCCTCGGTGATGCTGCCGCATTCGGCAACTTTGACGACATACCTGAGCTGCTGAAGCTTCATAGCTTTCTCCCTAGACGTTCGTGACGTCGAAACCCGTCGCATCCATCTGACGCATAAACGGCGGCATCTCCCCCGTCGCGGCACAGGCGGCAATCTGATGCAGAGCCCCGGCAACCGCATCGTCTGCCGCAGCGCCGATATGCCAGCGCGCGGCAGCCGTGACAGCCTCGTTGGCATTGGCGACTGCAACGGAGTTGGGAACGGCATCGATCATGGGCAGATCGTTATCGGAATCACCGAACACGGCCACCTCGTCGGGCGTCAGGCCCAAAGCGCGCGCCAGCTCCAGCGCAGCGCAGCCCTTGTCCCAACCGGCCGGAAGGATGTCAAACAGGCGCACGCGGTTGTTGGGAAACACAAGCGAGAGCTCCGGCACCTCGGCGGCAACGCGCTCGCGTAGCTCCACGAGCTCCTCACGTGAACGGGCACTCCAAATATTCGCCTTAAACACCGGGGCATCATCGACAACAGGACGGCACGGGGCCTCTTCGCCCTTGAGCCACGCGTTGCCGCCCGACTCCATGGCGCGGCGTACGCGCTCGGGGTCGTTCGTCACGCAATAGGCATCGTTATCCCAAAAGTCATCACCCAGGCTGTAGACCTTCAGATACGTATCGTCGGTCTCTTGCTCGAGGTAATCGGCCAGACGCGTCAGGGCATCGTTGTCGGTCGCATGCGAGGCCACCGCCTCGCCGTCCACAAACATGACCTGGCCGTTGCAGAACGCGCCGGTCGAGAAGCACTCGACGCAATTGCGGAACATCCAGCCCATCGCGGACGGCTGGCGACCCGAAACCGGGCCAAAGTGCAGACCCGCCGCCTGCATGGCATGAATGCCCTCGATGGCGTAGTCGCTGGCGCCGTCATGCCCGGCTGGAATCAGCGTATCGTCCATATCGGTCAGCACAAGTTTAATCATAAGGCCCCCATTCGTATCGGTCCTACCTATTGTAACGACCTGCCAAAATAAACCTGTCCCTTTTTGGCAGGTGCGCTAGTATAGGGAACAACAGATTCGATGCGGGAGTGCCGGCGGTGCAAACCACAAGGCTGAGAGGGCATGGGGCCCAATCCTTTGAACCTGTCAGTTAATGCTGGCGTAGGGAGCATGCCGCCTTTACAGGGGCGCTGTCTATGCACAGCGCCCCTTTTCTATGCCAAGGAGGCATGTGCAGTGATTGATTCGGAACAGCTTAAGCAGCATATGGTCAAGGCCGTGGAGGAGATTCGCGCCACCAATCCGATGGCCGGCTCCATCACCAACACGGTGACGATCGACTTTGTCGCCAACGCACAGCTCGCCGTGGGCGGATCGGCCGCCATGGTCTATCTGCCCGACGAAGGCGAGGCACTCGTTGCCGGCGGCGGCGCCATCTATCTCAACATGGGCACGCTCTTCCCCATCTACGAGCAGACGATTCCCCGCGCGGCCAAGGCGGCACACGACGCCGGCAAGCCCTGGGTGCTCGATCCGGTGGGTCTGGGCATCGGCAGTCTGCGCACCCAGTTGGTAAACGAGCTTAAGCAGTACAAGCCCGCCATCGTGCGCGGCAACGCCTCCGAGATCATCGCGCTCGCCGGCCTGTGGGGTCTTGAGGGCGAGGCGGCCGATCTGAGCCGCGTGCGCGGTGTCGATACCACCGACACGGTCGACGCCGCCCGCGATGCCGCCGTGGCGCTCGCCCGCTACACCGGCGGCGCCGTTGTGGTCTCGGGCGAAGTCGACCTGATCACCGACGGCATGACCGTGGCCAAGTCCCACGGCGGCAGCCCGCTCATGTCCAAGATCACCGGTTGCGGCTGCTCGCAAGGCGGCGTGCTGGCTGTGTACGCCTGCGCTGCCGACCCGTTTACGGCCGCCGTCTGCGGCACCGCCGTCTACAACGTTGCCGGCTCGCGTGCCGCCGCTGTCGCCGACGCCCCGGCAAGCTTTAAGGTCGCCTTTATCGACGAGCTCTACCGCGCAACCGCCCAGGACATCGCCAACAACCAGCTCGACCTCGAGGAGGCATAGGCCATGTCCGAGCCCGCAACCGATGCCGGCATGAATACGCTCGTCGCCGTGGCCATCGCCCCGTGCGGCACCGGCGATGAGCTGTCCGCCGAGGTCGCCGAGGTCGTGCGCGTCATTCGCGAGAGCGGCCTTCCCAACCGCACCACCTCGATGTTCACCGAGATCGAAGGCGACTGGGACGAGGTCATGCAGGTCGTGCGCGACGCAACCTTTGTGTTGGCAAGCAAGGGCATCCGCACCGAAGTCGTGCTCAAAGCCGATATTCGACCTGGTTTTACCGATACCATGACCGGCAAACTCAAGCGCATGGAAGCACAGATCAAAAAGCAGGAGGAAGCACGATGAGCATCCGCGACAACCTTGATATCTCGGCCTATCTGGTACTCGGCCCCGAAAACACGCTCGGACGCCCCGTGGGCGATGTGGTAGCGCAGGCGCTCGATGCCGGCTTTACCTGCATCCAGGTGCGCTCCAAGGTGGCAAGTGCCCGCGAGATCATCGCGCTGACGGGCGATACTGCGCAGGCAATCGCACAGGCCGGCAAGACCGGTCAGGTCGCTTTGCTGATTGACGACCGCCTGGACTGCGTACTCGCCGCGCGCGAGCAGGGCATTGCTGTCGACGGCGTGCACGTGGGTCAGAGCGACATTCCCGTCGAGGTCTGTCGCAAGCTGCTGGGGCCCGACGCCATCGTGGGCCTTTCCGCCCGTTGCGAGGAGATGCTCGAGTACGTCAAGACCGCCGACATGAGCCTAGTCGACTACCTGGGCATCGGCCCACTCCACGAGACCGAGACCAAGCGCGACTGCGGACGCGCGGCCGACGGCTCTATCATCACCAAGAGCTTTGAGGACCTGGCCGCCCTCCACGCGGCAAGCCACGTGCCCATCGTGGTGGGCGGCGGCGTCAAGACGGCCGACCTGCCACAGCTCAAGGCCACCGGCGTCGACGGCTTTTTCGTGGTGAGCGCCGTCTGCAGCGCCGATGACCCCTACGCCGCGGCCAAGGAGCTCGTCGACACCTGGCAGCAGGCGTAAGTCTAGGCCGAGCAGCCGATTCGCAGCCTCATATCTTCAGCAATGGAAAGCGCATCCCAGTTTGAGCCTCCATTCCGGGATGCGCTTTCCGCCGAGATGGCGGCAGCAGCCTCTACCCTGCCAGATATGCCTCCAGTGCCGGCAAGGTCGCCTCCGCATCGCGGCGACCAATCTGGTAGATGCGCTCAAGTTCATCGGGCTCGCGACACAGCGACGGCACCTTCACCGATTCGCTCGGACGCACCACAAAGATCTCGCCGGCAGCCTCGCGACGTGCCAGGTCATCGAGCGTGGCATTGTAGACCTCATGCCGGTGCTCAAGCGCTGCGACAAACTCCGGATAGTGACGGAACACGCGACGCAGCATGGGCATCACGCTGTTGGGCTGCTTCACAAAGCCCGCCGGCTGCGTGAGTACCACGATATTGCGGTCATACCCCTGCGCAAACAGCCACGCGCTGGGAATAGAATCAGCCACACCACCATCCAGATACTTATGCCCGTCAATAGCAACGGGACGCGTCGCCACGGGAATTGCCGACGACGCCCGAATCCACTCGATATCGCGCTCGTCGCCATACGGCAGATCGTGATAGACGGCCTTGCCCGTCTCGATATCGGTACACACGCACGTAAATCACATGGGACAGGTGCGATACGCCTCCAAGTCGATAGGATCGCGCTCGATAGGCACCTCGTGATAAGCAAAGTCGGCATTGTACATATCGCCGGTTCGCAGCCAGCTGGTCACGCTCGCATAGCGCTTGTCGGCGCAATAGGCCTTGTTATAGCGAATGGCGCGGCCGATCTGGCGCGATTTAAAGTTGTAGCCAAACGCCGCGCCCGCCGAGACGCCCACCATATGGTCGCAGGTCAAACCGTGCTCCATCCAAACGTCGAGCACGCCCGCCGTATACATACCGCGGTAGCCGCCTCCCTCGAGCGCCAGCCCCACCGTGCGCGTCATATTTGACTGTGCCATGCGACCATCTCCGTCCCCACAAATTCAAACGGAACAAGTATACCCGTCAACATACATCGTCTCAGTCGCATTTTCATCGAACATCGCATCGTCGCGCTACCGCCTGTCGAATAATAGCCGTCCACAGCATGTGCACCCATATCCCCGCACTCGAGGAAAGCGGCTTTATGGTGACGCTCGACAAGCACATTTGGCAGATTGCGCCCGTCGACGGCGATCAAGGCCGCAGCGCGCAGATCGTGTCATCGCTGCTCGAGATGGCGCAGTCGCTCCATCTGCCCGTCGTGGTTGAAGGCGTCGAAACAAATGAGCAGGCAAACATGCTACGACAAATGGGCGCCCGCTACGCTCAGGGCTTCCTCTACTACCGTCCCATGCCGGCGAAGGATTTTGAGGCATTGCTCGATGGTGGCAATAACAACTGACACGCTCGCGCGCAAAACGCCACCGCCGAAGGGGGAATTTGCCTCCATTAGCTAACTTATATCCCCAATTCAAACCGAATTGGGGATATGATACAAACCGTTGTTCCGCCCAAGGAGGTTATCCTGAGTCCTAGGCCCTTTCGACACCACCTATATTGCGAATCAGCACCGCCGCCCACCCGACCGAATATTGCCGTTCGGCACCGCCATTAAATGCCTTCCCGCGCATCCCCGTTACGCTCGGGCTGCCATGCAGTCCAGAGAA
>JAXJBU010000034.1:0-1915 GCA_036302865.1 Collinsella sp.
GCCGGTTTGACCGGCCCGCCACGGGTCAATCTGCAGTGCGGCCCGAACCCCGTGAGGGCCGGCGCCTTTAGACGCGTGCCGGAAATCCAAGGGTTATACCCTAAGAGCAAACCACCCCTTTTAGGGGTGGTTTTGATTTGCTTGCATGTCCTCGGCAGCATTTGCCCAAATGGTGAATGCTGGTGCCGGCAGGTTGCTGAGTGCGTGTTGCGGGTATACCTCACGCGTACCATGATCCAAACACTGTGAGGTGTCTGCGCGTGTGCGCGATAATTCATTTTGGAACTGACGGTTGGCGCGCTCGCGTCGATGAGGACTTCACTGCCGATAACGTTGCCCGTATCGCCGATGCCGTCGGCGAGTTGTGGCAAAAGACCAATCCGGGCAAAACGGTATATATAGGGTTCGACACCCGGCCCCTGGCGAGCGAGTTCGCTGAGCTTGCGGCGGGCGTGCTAGCAGCGCACGGGCTGGACGCCGTGCTCGCTTCGCGACCTGTTCCGACCCCTGCCCTTACGTGGGCGGCGGCTTATGACGGTGAGGCGTGCGGCGCGCTCATGGTGACGGGGTCCCATCATCCGCAGGGTTATCTGTGCCTCAAGATTCGCATGGGTGACGGCTCGACCGCCAACCAGGATGTCATCGAAGAGCTCGAAGAGACCATGGCTCCCGAGCCAATGGGGATCGAGGGGCAATATCGCACCGCGGATATCATTCCTGACTATATGCAGGCGGTGGCATCGTTTGTCGATGCCGAAGCCATCCGCGGCGCGCACCTGCGCGTGGTTGTCGATCCCATGGGCGGCGCAGCCCAGGGTTATCTAGCCGACTTGCTGCGCGAGCTTGGCGTTGAGGTGCACGAGATTCACGCCGGGCAGGCGTCTGGCCAAGAAGATATCTGCCCCGACCCCGTTGAGCCTTGGGTGGACGCTTGCGAGCGCACGGTTATCGATGACGGAGCTTGCGCTGGTCTGGTGACCGACGGCGACGCCGACCGTATCGGTGCGGTTGACGAGCGCGGCAGATATATACATCCGCATCAGATCATGGCGCTCGTTTTGGGCGACTTGGTTCAATTTCGTAATTTGGAGGGGCGCGTCGTCGTCAATCTTTCATGCTCGACGCTCGTGCGTCGCATTGCCGAGGCGCTTGGCTGCCGCGTGACCGTCAAACCAGTCGGTTTCAAATATATAGCGGCGGAGATGAAAAAGGGCGGCGTCCTCATAGGCGGCGAAGAAGCCGGTGGTATCGGCATCGCCGCGCATATGCCCGAGCGCGATGGAATCCTCGCCTGTCTAATTCTGTGTGAGCTTATGGCAAAGACGGACGCGCCTTTGGGCGTTCTGGTCGACCAACTCGAGGACAGTTTTGGTAAGACGAGTTACGGTCGACGGGATTTGCGCCTTGAGGCCGAAGATGCCGAAACGTTACGAACCCTGCTGCCGGGCGTAAACCCCAAGTCGATTTGTGGCAAGGTGCCGCAAAACGTTAGTCATATGGATGGCTTGCGTTTGGCATTCGAGGATGACACGTGGCTGCTGGTCCGTCCTAGCGGGACCGAACCAGTGGTGCGCGTCTACGCCGAGGGGTTCTCGGTGGAAGAGCGTGATGAGTTGCTCGATGCTGGCTGTGCTTTAGCTAGGGGGACGTATCCGCTTTAACCATGAGTCTGCCTTATATAGAAGAGATGCTCGGCGAGCGGTAGGTAACGGCTGGCAAACGTTAGTCGGATCACAAAATGTGTAGGAAATGTGTACGCCCAGATTCCCGCCCCCGGGGCCCCTCCGGTCTGGCAATATATCTCCTTGCCGCGCGGCCCGGTCGGACCGGATCAGCCGCGGGGCGTGCACCTTGAGAACCGGATACTGCGAGGATGGACACTTACTTCAGTGTCGCATCCGGGCAGACATCGAAC
>JAXJBU010000035.1:0-29045 GCA_036302865.1 Collinsella sp.
TCGGATTCCTTGCGGCCTGAACAATCGCAAGTGTCCGGCGAGGGGGCGGCTTTGTAAAGCCGTTTGGCCCCACCCGCATAGCGGGTGGTTTCTGATGCGGCGCGCTGCGCGCCCCGCACAGGCTAAAGCCTCTAAACGAAAGGGCGCTGACCTTCTGGTCGCGCCCTTGAAGTTGAACGTCAGATTGTCCAAATGCGGCCCGCGCAGCGTCAAGCGGTTACGCGGTTTGGTAAAACCGCGTAACTCTAGTAGTTGGCTTCGTAGCCGTTGCCGTCGCCGGTGGGCTCTTCGTAGTAGTCCGAATCGCTCGAATCGCTTGAGTCATCGGAATCGTCAGAGCTGACCGATGAGGTTGCGGTACCGTTTGCGTAGTCGTCAGACGTGTTGTTGTTCAGGTCGCCGATTGTAGAGCTGGAACCGTCGGAAAGACCCATGGTGTTGGGACCCTTGGGATCCTTGCCGGCATCGACGCGCTCCATCATTTCCTTGAGCTCGTCCTCGTAGACAAAGACGTAGCTCACACCGTCGATCATGGTGCTGTCGTCGGCGTACGAGGGCAGGTTGGCCGAGTAGATACCGTCGACATCCATACCGCGCATGGCGTTGACCGTAGCCACGATATCCTGAACGCTCATATCGGTTACGAGCATATCGGACAGCGAATTAACCAGGCCAAAAATCTTCGTGGCATCGAAGTTATTGAGAATCTGGTTGGCAAGGGCGCCAAGCACCTGACGCTGGTGGCGCATGCGTGTGTAATCGCCGTCGGCATAGGTGTAGCGGCAGCGGGCATAGGTAAGGGCGGTGGCACCGTCCATATGCTGCTGGCCAGCGGTAATCTTAATATCCAGGTGCTCGGGGTCGTCAACATCATCGGTTGCGTTAATGTCGATACCGCCAACCGAATCAATCAGCGCCTGCATACCGTCGAAGCTGACCTCGGCATAGTGGGAAATCTGAACACCGCACAGCTCGTTGACCGCCTCGACCATGGCCTCGGCGCCGCCAACGGTATGGCAGGCGTTGATCTTCATGGTCTCGCCCTTGTACTCGACCTTGGTGTCGCGCGGAACGGAAATGAGCGTCGCCTGCTTTTGCGTGGGGTCGATGCGTGCCAGGATAATCGAGTCGGCACGATACGTATCCTCGCCCGGACGGCCGTCGGTGCCAAGAAGCAGCACGTAGAACGGATCCTTTGCCTCATCGGTGTCAACCAGAACCCGACGCAGATTGTCGGTAATGACATTAGAATCACCGAGCTTGCCCATAATGGTGGCAAACCACAGGCCGGCAGCGGTAGTGGCACTCAGCAGCACACCAAGCACGACAATGAGCGCGACGTGACGAATCGTGTGGCTACGACGACGTTGACGAGCGCGCTCGGAATAGCGAGCCACGTTATCGCGACTGTAGATCTTGGCCTGCGCACCAGTTGAGGGTCTTCGGGCGGTGGTATCCGCGAGGGGCTTTTTATTAAACATAGGCAACCTGTATTAGTAGATGACGGGATCGGGGACGGTAGCATGCTCGACATGCGCGCCGAGCGCCTGCAGCTTTTCGACAAACCGCTCGTAGCCGCGCTTGATGTGATGGATAGCCGAAACCTCGGTCGTCCCGTCGGCGATCAAGCCCGCTACGACGAGGGCCGCTCCGCCACGCAGATCGGGCGAGGTAACCTGTGCACCCGAGAAACCCTTGACGCCATGAATCATGGCATGATGGCTCTCGATACGAATGTCGGCACCCATGCGCACCAGCTCAGAGGCAAACATAAAGCGATTCTCGAAGATGTTCTCGGTAATAACGGAACTGCCGTCGGCGAGAGCGGAGAGCACCATAATCTGCGCCTGCATGTCCGTCGGGAAGCCGGGGAACGGAAGCGTTTGGATGTCGACCGGCTTGATACGCTCGGCACGGTTCACATGGACGCCATCCTCGACGCGCTCGCAGTCGATACCCATGAGCTCCGTCTTCTTGAGCACCATGCCCAAGTGAATGGGGCAAAAGCCCGTGACATCGACACCGCGATCGTCGGCCATCAACGCACCGGCAACGATAAAGGTACCGGCCTCGATGCGGTCGCCCACTACGCGATGGGTAACAGGATGCAGCTCTTCCACGCCCTCGATGGTCACGACGGGCGTACCCGCGCCGACAATCTTGGCGCCCATCTCGTTGAGCATGTTGGCGAGATCGACGATCTCGGGCTCGCGGGCGGCATTGTCGATAACCGTGGTGCCCTGCGCGCGCACGGATGCCATGATGAGGTTCTCGGTCGCACCGACGCTGGCGAACTCGAGCGTGACGGTGGTACCGCGCAGACCTTGGGGCGCATTAGCGTTGATGTAGCCGTGGGCGGTATCGAACTCAACGCCCAGGGCCTCAAGACCAAGAATGTGCATATCGATCTTGCGAGCACCCAGGTTGCAGCCGCCCGGCATGGCGATCTTGGCGCGATGGAAGCGACCCAGCAGGGGTCCCATCACGGCGGTGGAAGCACGCATCTTGGCAACGAGCTCGTAGGGGGCCTCCCAAGAATCGACCTGAGAGGTATCAATCTCGAGCGTGTGCTCGTCAAGGACATCGATTGTGGCGCCCATACCCTTGAGCACCTTGCCCATCACGTGGACATCGGAAATATCGGGCACGTTCTGCAGCGTCGTCTTGCCCGGCGCCAGAAGCGTTGCCGCCATGAGTTTGAGCGCGGAGTTCTTGGCGCCCGAAACGGGCACAGAGCCTCCGATGGCGTGGCCACCCTCAACGCGGATAATATCCAAGGTCTACCCTTTCAAAAAGCATGCCCGGGATGGCTGGGCCATCCCGGGCATGATGTGTTCGCAAATGGTCGAACGCTAAATCGTTTGACTATTGGGCAAGCTTGAGCTTACACCATGCGATTTCATTATAGAGGTAGGCGCGGCGTGCATCATCCTCCGACAAATTACCCAGCTTCTCTTCAAAACCTTGAATATCAGCTTTAAGCTTGTCGGCATCGACGGTCGCCAAATCGCAAGCGCGCTCGGCGAGAACGGTCACGACATCGTCCGCAACCTGGGCATAGCCGCCGGCCACGGCAAACGTGTGGTCGACAGTGCCCATGGCCTTATCGGAAACGCGAACGTAACCGCGGTCGATCGTGCAGATCTCGCTGGAGTGAGCAGGCAGAACGCCAAACTCGCCATCCGTGGACGGAATCGACACAAACGCAGCGTCGCCCTCATAGGCGCAGCTCACGGGGCACACGATGCGGATACGCATAACCTACTTCTCCCCCATCTTGCGGGCGCGCTCGCGCACGTCCTCAATCGTGGAAGCATAGCGGAAAGCCTGCTCGGGCAGGTCATCGGCCTTGCCGTCGACAATCTCGGCGAAGGAGCGGACGGTATCCTCGACGCGGACGTAGACACCGGGGTTGCCGGTGAACTTCTCGGCGACGTGGAAGGACTGCGAGAGGAACTGCTGGATCTTACGGGCACGGTTGACCGTAAGGCGCTGCTCCTCGGACAGCTCGTCCATACCCAGGATGGCGATGATGTCCTGAAGGTCGGAGTACTCCTGCAGGAGCTCCTGGACCTTGACGGCGACACGGTAGTGCTCCTCGCCGACGATCGAGGGATCGAGAGCGTCGGAGGAAGACGCGAGCGGGTCGATAGCCGGGAACAGGCCGAGCGACGAAATACTACGCGAAAGAACCGTGGTGGCATCGAGGTGCGTAAACGTCGTGGCAGGCGCCGGGTCGGTCAGGTCGTCTGCGGGGACGTAGACAGCCTGGACGGAGGTAATGGAGCCCGTCTTGGTCGAGGTAATGCGCTCCTGGAGGTCGCCCATCTCGGTTGCCAGCGTGGGCTGGTAACCAACGGCGGACGGCATACGGCCCAGCAGTGCGGAAACCTCGGAACCTGCCTGGGAGAAGCGGAAGATGTTGTCAATGAACAGCAGAACGTCCTGGCCACGATCACGGAAATACTCAGCGGTGGTAAGGCCGGCCAGACCGATGCGCAGACGCGCTCCGGGCGGCTCGTTCATCTGACCATATACCAAGCAGGTCTTGTCGATAACGCCAGACTCGCTCATCTCGAGGAACAGGTCGGTGCCCTCGCGGGTACGCTCGCCGACACCGGTGAACACCGAGGTGCCGCCGTGCTCCTGGGCGAGGTTGTTGATGAGCTCCTGGATCAGAACGGTCTTGCCGACGCCGGCGCCGCCGAACAGACCTGTCTTGCCGCCGCGGATGTAGGGCTCGAGCAGGTCGACGGCCTTGATGCCGGTCTCGAAGATCTCGGTCTTGGTGGTGAGCTCGTCGAAACGGGGCGCTGCATGGTGGATGGGGTAGAACTCCTCCACCTCGGGCATGGGCTTGCCGTCGACGGGCTTGCCCATGACGTTCCAAATGCGGCCGAGCGTCTTGGGACCAACGGGCATCTTCATGGGCTCACCGGTATCGGTGGCGATGAGGCCGCGCTGCAGGCCGTCGGTCGAGGACATGGCGACCGTGCGGACGACGCCGCCCGGAAGCTGGCTCTCGACCTCGAGGATCGTGCTCAGATGACCGATCGGGGTCTCGGCCTCGACCGTGAGCGCGTTGTAGATCGGGGGCACCGCGCCGTCAAACTTGACGTCGACGACAGGGCCGATGATTCGCACGATGCGACCATCACCGGCAGTCGTCTTCTTGGTGGCTTCCTCGACCGCAAGCTTTACGGTGTTATTAGCCATTACTGTTCCTCCAATGCTGAGGCTCCGCCGACGATCTCGTTAATCTCGGTCGTGATCGAAGCCTGGCGCACGCGACTATACGTGCGGGTAAGGGTCGAGATGATCGCGGTGGCGTTTTCCGTCGCGGAGTGCATGGCCTTGCGGCGTGCACCCTGCTCGGCAGCCGCCGAATCGATCAGGGCCTGGTAGATGACCGTCAGGATATAAGACGGCACAAGCTTGCCGAGAACATGCTCGGGAGAGGGCACGAACTCGAACGTGGACGAGATGCGCTTAGGGGCGTCGGTCTCGTTCTTACGCGGACCGTGGGCCATAGCGATCATCTCGGGGTCGAGCGGCAACAGATGCTCGACGCGAAGCTCCTGATCCACGCGATTCTTGGCGTGGTGGTAGACAAGCTCGACGCGGTCAAGCTCACCGGCACGATACGCATCGCAGATATGAGAGGAGATCATGCGGGCCTGATTGAAATCGGGCTCAGAGGAGTTGCCCTCAAAGTGCATGACGACGTTTGCGCGGTCACGGAAATACGTGGCCGGCTTACGCCCGCACGCGATGATCTCGCACTCGATGCCGTCGTTCGCCCAAGAAGCGGCGAGCTTTTCGGCCGTGCGCTCCACCGTCGTATTGAAACCGCCGGCAAGGCCGCGGTCCGAGGCAATAACGACAATCAGGCCATGCTTGACGCTCTCATGCTTCTGCAGCATGGGATCGGTGCCCGAACAGGAGGCGTCGCCGGCGACCGTCAACATGACGTCGGTCAGCGCCTCCTTATAGGGCTCGGCCTGCTTGGAGCGATCGAGGGCACGACGGATCTTGGCCGTAGAGACCATCTCCATCGTGCGCGTGATCTGCTTGGTCGTGGTAACCGAGGAGATTCGCTTCTTAATGTCGCGAAGGTTGGCCATGGGGCTTAGTTCTCCTCTGATCCAGAAACATCCGAATGGTGCTTGGCCATGAACTGCTGCTTGAAGTCGCCGATGACGCGCAAGAGCTCAGCCTTGGTGTCATCATCGATCTTCTTGGCGCGAACCTTATCGAGCAGCGAGCCAAAGCCATTGTCCATGTACTCGATGAGCTCGGCACGGAAAGGCAGCACGTCGGCAATCTCCAGGTCATCCAGGAAGCCCTCGTTGCCAGCGAACAGCGTAACGATCTGCTCGCCAACCTCAAACGGCTTGTAGCGCGGCTGCTTCAGGAGCTCGGTCATGCGGGCACCATGGGTCAGCTGCTTCTGAGTAGCCTCGTCGAGGTCGGAGCCGAACTGCGTAAAGCCGGCGAGCTCCTGGTACGAAGCGAGGTCCAGACGGAGGTTACCGGCGACCTGCTTCATGGCCTTGGTCTGCGCGTCGCCACCGACGCGGGACACGGAAATGCCCACGTCGACTGCCGGGCGCTGACCCTGGAAGAAGAGCTCGGACTGCAGATAGATCTGACCATCGGTAATGGAAATGACGTTGGTCGGAATGTAGGCCGAGACGTCGCCGTCCTGGGTCTCGATGATCGGCAGTGCCGTCATGGAGCCGTAGCCGTTCTTCTTGGACATCTTGACAGCACGCTCGAGCAGACGAGAGTGCAGGTAGAAGATGTCGCCAGGATAGGCCTCGCGTCCGGGCGGACGATGCAGCGTCAGCGACATCTGACGGTAGGCCACGGCCTGCTTGGACAGGTCATCGTAGATGACGAGCACGTGGCCGCCGGGGTTGGTCTCGCTAGCGGGCTTGCCATCCTCGCCGTTGTACATGAAGAACTCGCCGATAGCGGCACCGGCCATAGGCGCGATGTACTGCATAGGGGCGGAATCGGCAGCGGTTGCCGAAACGATGATGGTGTAGTCGAGCGCACCGTGCTGAGCGAGGGTCTCGCGGATGTTGGCAACCGTGGAGGCCTTCTGGCCGACGGCGACATAGATGCAGACCATGCCCTTGCCGCGCTGGTTGAGGATAGCGTCGATGGCGATGGCGGTCTTACCGGTCTTACGGTCGCCAATGATGAGCTCTCGCTGACCGCGACCAATAGGCACCATGGAGTCGATGGCCAACAGGCCGGTCTGAACCGGCTCGCACACCGGGGTACGGTCGATGACGCCGGGGGCCTTGAACTCAATGGGACGACGGTGCGTGGCGACGATGTCGCCCAGGCCGTCGATGGGCTGGCCGAGCGGATTGACGACGCGGCCGAGCATGGCGCGGCTCACGGGGATATCCATAATGCGGCCAGTGGTGCGGCACTCGTCGCCTTCCTTGATGGAGTCGACGGCACCAAACAGAACGGCGCCGACCTCGTCACGGTCAAGGTTCTGGGCAAGGCCGAAGACGGTCTCACCGGTATCGGAGCTCTTGAACTCCAGAAGCTCGCCTGCCATGGCGCTCTTGAGGCCGGAGACGCGCGCGATGCCGTCGCCTACCTCGTCGACCGTTGAAACCTCATGCGTATCGACCGTCGCGGAGAGGCTCGTGAGCTGCTCCTGCAGTTTCTTGGCGATATCCTGGGCATTGAGGGTTTCGGACATTAGGCTTCACCTCCGTACGAATTAGCAGAGTTTGCGAGGGTCTCCTGCGCGATACGCAGCTGCGTCTTGACGGAAATGTCACGACGCTCGCCGCGGGCCTCGAGCACCAGGCCGCCCACGATAGACGGGTCGACCTGCTCGATAAGGAATACCTTGCGGCCGAAGTCCTGCTCGCATTTCTTAGTGATGGTTTGACGCAGCTCGTCGTCGAGCGGGATCGCCGTGGTGACGGTCACGCCCACTACATCCTCGTCTTCCTCGGCAACATACTTAAAGGCAGCTGCCACCTTGGGAAGAAGGTCGAGCTGGTCGCGCTTGGACATGGTGTCGAGCACGGCGATGATCTCGGGGCTGGCAGAAGCCAAGCGCTCGATCATCTCGAGGTCCTCGAACACATGGTTCTCGGCCTTAGCGGCTTCCAGAAGGGAGCGCGCGTAGGTCTCGAGCACCTTGTCCTGATAGCGGCTAGTCGGCATTCAGGCTACCTGCTTCCTGGATGTAGCGCTCGATGAGCTTCTTCTGCTCGGCCTCGTTCTCGAGTGCCTCGCCCACGATCTTGGTGGCGACGGCAACGGACAGGTCGGCGATGGAGTTCGCGGCACCGGCGTAGATGGACTTGCGCTCGTCCTCGACGGTCGTATGGGCCTTGGCGATGATCTCCTCGGCCTCCTTGTGAGCAGCCTCGATGATACGGGCGCGCTCGGACTCGGCGTCCTTACGGGCCTCGAGAACGATGTCGGCAGCCTGACGACGGGCGTCGGTGACGATCGAGTCGGACTCAGCGCGCTTGGCGATAGCCTCCTGCTTGGTCTTCTCGGCCTCGTCGAGGCTCTCCTCGATCTTCTTGCCGCGCTCCTCCATGGTTTTCATGATGCCCGGCAGGGCGACCTTGGCCAGCACGATCCAGATAATCAGGAAGGCGATAAGCGCCGGGATGAACTCCGCCATCTTAGGGATGAGGATGTCCGCACCGGCGGCGCCGTCCTCGGCGAACGCGGAAACCGGCATGAGCAGCGCGGCCGCGGACGCGGAGAGTGCGATCGCGCTCTTCTGGGATGAAAGATTCATACTTGACGCTCCGTGCTATTTAACGATCAGCGCGACAACGAAGCCGATCAGAGCCAGAGCCTCGCCGAAGGCGGAGCCCATGATGAAGACGGTGAACACGCGGCCCTGGACCTCAGGCTGACGGGCCATAGCACCCGTAGCACCCAGAGCAGACAGGCCGATAGCAAGACCAGCGCCGATAACACCGAGACCGTAACCGATAACTCCCACGATTCCTCCTTTGTCGTGCGTGTCTTATTTCACGCAGGATAACCTTTTTATAACTGCCGGGCTCCATGGGTACGGGCACCGGCGGTTTAACGAATTGCCTTACCTTTAAGGCGCGAACGGAAGACTACTCCTCCTCCGCGACCTCCTCTGCCTCGGAGACATACACGGCGGTAAGGACCGTGAAGACGTAAGCCTGGATGGCGCCGACCACAAGCTCGATCGCATAGATCAGGATGAGGATGGCAAGCCAGGCCAGCGAAGGCAGGGCGCCGACGGCGTGGGCCGCGGAAACCTGCTGAAGCAGCGGCTGCATGAACATGCTCGCCATGATGGCGAACGAGCCCATGACCACGTGTCCTGCGAACATGTTGCAGAACAGACGGACGGCGAGCGTGATGAGGCGCAGGAAGGTCGAGAAAAGCTCGACGACCCACACGAGCACGTTCATCGGGAAGCTCACGCCCTGCGGGGCGAGGCTCTTGATGTAGCCGATCACGCCGTGAGCCTTGCATCCGTAGTAGATGAAGTACACGAAGGCGAAGATGGCGAGCGCGGCGGTGGAGCCGATTGCACCGGTGCCGGGCTTCATTCCCGGGATCAGGCCGATCATGTTATTGATCAGGATGAACAGGAAAAGCGAGCACAGGAACGGGAAGTGCTTCTTCCAGTTCTCACCCACGACGCCCTTGCCGATGTCGTTCTCGACGTACTCGATGATGTACTCGAAACCGTTGACGAAGAAGCCCTTGGGAACCAGGGTCTGCTTCTTCTTGAACACGGCCAGGACGATCAGGAGCACGATCGTGGAGACGATCAGCCAAAACGAGTACTGCGTGATGCCGCAGCTCAGATCGCCCACGACAGGGGTGGAGCTGAACTCGCTGACCAGATGATTAATCTCATCAGGCAGCTTTTCAAAAATTTCCACGACTTACCTTTCGACCTCATGAGGATCTCGCAGCGCCTTGGCGACGCGAACCGTGCAGGCGGCCATAAAGGCCACGAAGCCGATCGCCTCGCCCAGGAGGAACATGCGAAATGCCTCTCCGAACAACACAAACACAACCAAGGTAAAGACGAGCAGGGCGATTGCCGAGACCGCCAGACTCACCATACCCTTGAGCATGTCCGCATTCTGTTTATCGTCAAGAACCGGCTTGAGCGTAAAGACAAAGGGAAGGAAGGCAATTGCGCCCGCGATGGCGCCTGCAACGATAGCGAGCAGATCGGCTATCTGAAACATTGGCGTCCTCACTTTCCTTTTTTAACGCCTCACAGAACAGTTCCCGCCAAACATTGGTGACTATTGTACGAGCCAATCGCTAAAGTACAACCGAAAAAGCATCGGTTAATACGCACCTGTTCGTTTTCTTAAGACCTTCTTTATGCCGCAGGTACGGTAATACGTTTTTCTCGAACCCTGCAGGGCAAAACGTCCGTTAACAGGAGTGCGCGTGGACGTCTTTTGCTCGCCCGCGCGCACCATTTCTTCGTATTTTCGACGTTAGCCGGTATGGCCCAGAGATTACAGCGTGCCGTAGATGCGGTCGCCGGCGTCGCCCAGGCCGGGAACGATGTAGGCAGCCTCGTTGAGATGGTCGTCGATAGCGCAGGTATAGATATGCACATCTGGGTCCTTCTCGGTCAGCGACTTGAGGCCCTCGGGGGCAGCGACGATGCACAGCATGCGGATGTCCTTGACACCGCGCTCGCGCAGGTAGCTGATGGCCATCTCGGCCGAACCGCCCGTGGCGAGCATGGGGTCGACGACCAGGCAGATGCGCTGGTCGATATCCTTGGGCATCTTGCAGTAATACTCATGCGGCTCATGGGTAACCTCGTCGCGTTCCATACCGATGTGGCCTACGCGAGCGGAGGGCACCAGGTCGAGAATGCCGTCGACCATGCCAAGGCCCGCACGCAGGATGGGCACGATGGCGAGTTTCTTGCCGGCGAGCTGTTTGAACGTGGCGGTAGTGATGGGGGTCTCGACTTCGACGTCTTCCATAGGCAGGTCGCGCATGGCCTCGTAGCCGTCAAAAAGCGCGAGTTCGCGCACGAGCTGGCGGAACTGGTTGGTGCCGGTGTTTTTGTCGCGCAGGATCGACAGCTTGTGCTGGACGAGCGGATGATCGACAAGCGTCACACGGGACGCATCGTAGGTGACGGTCATGGGTTGATTGCCCCTTTCGTTGCGGCCGCAAAACGGCCTTGCTGACAAGGCGCGCAGCAATGTTGCCGCCGCACTCCATGCATAAGTTTAGCGGTTTGTTGTATCGAGCAGCCCATCGCAGCCCTACTGTGCGGTACTGAGCGAGCGCTTGACTGCATCACGCCAGCCCGCAAGGTTTTGCTCGCGACGCTCGGCGGACATATGGGGAAGGAAGGTCCTAACGATCTGGGCATTTTGCTCCAGCTCTTCAAGGTCTTCCCAATAGCCGACGGCAAGACCCGCCAAGTACGCGGCACCGATTGCCGTGGTCTCCACCGTCTCGCATTGCAGCACGGGGATATCCAGCAGGTCGGCCTGGAATTGCATGATGAACTCGTTGCGTGAGGCGCCGCCATCGACGGACAGGCGCTCAATCGAAAGTCCCACGTCCTGCTCCATGGCGCGCAGCACGTCATAACTCTGGTAGGCCATGGACTCGCAGGCCGCACGCACAATGGTCGCGCGACTCGAGGCACCGGTCAGGCCGCACACGATACCGCGGGCATGCGGATCCCACCAGGGAGCGCCCAAACCCGCAAAGGCGGGAACGAAGTAGCAGCCCTCGTTGTCGTTGATTGAAACGGCGAGTTGCGCGGACTCGCTCACACTCGAGATGATGCCCATGTTGTTGCGCAGCCAGTTCATGGTTGAGCCGGCGGCAAAGATAGAACCCTCGAGCGCATAGCTGATCTTGCCGTCCGCGGCGATACCGATCGTGGAGACCAGACCGTTCTTGGATTCGACGACCTCGTCGCCGGTGTTCATGAGCATAAAGCAACCCGTGCCATAGGTGTTTTTGGTCTGGCCGGGATGGAAGCAGCAGTGGCCGAACAGCGACGCCTGCTGATCGCCCGCCACGCCCATGATGGGCGGCATGTTGGTCATGATGTCGCTCGCGACGCGGCCGTAGTCGCCCGAGCTCCAACGAACCTCGGGCATCATGGAACGTGGAACGTCAAAGAGCGCCAGCAGGTCGTCGTCCCAATCGAGCGTATGGATATTAAAGAGCGCCGTGCGGCTGGCATTGGTGTAGTCGGTGGCAAAGACCTGACTGCCGGTGAGGTTGTAGATGAGCCAGGTGTCGATGGTGCCGAACATGAGGTCGCCCGCCGCCGCGCTCTCACGCGCACCGTCGACGTTGTCGAGGATCCACTGCACCTTGGAAGCCGAGAAATACGGATCGAGCGTGAGTCCCGTGCGGGAGCGCACCAGCTCTTCTGCGCCTCGCTCGACCAGCTCGTCGATCAGAGGTGCGGTGCGACGGCATTGCCACACGATGGCGTTATAGATGGGTTGGCCGCTTATGCGGTCCCACACCACCGTGGTCTCGCGCTGGTTGGAGATACCGATGGCGGCGATGCGGTCAGAATGGATGCCGCTCTTAAACTGGACCTCCATCATCACACCGATCTGGCTGGCAAGCACCTCCATGGGGTCTTGCTCTATCCAACCGGGACGCGGGAAGCTGGTTTTGACGCTACGACGTGCCTGCGCGACGATGCAGCCGTACTCGTCGACGATGGTCGCAAGTACCGAGGTGGTGCCGCAGTCGAGCGCCATGATGTAGGAACCGCCAAAGTTAAACGAGGCATCTTCCATGCCCAGGCTGCCCAGATTCAACGACATCGCTTACACCTTTCTATTGCATCGGGTCGGACAGGACCCGTTCGATCTCTGATGCGGGAAGTGCACCTTGGCGCAGGATCTGGAGCCCGCCGTGCTGGAACGACACGATGGTCGAGGCGTCGCGACACGGGGTCTCGCCGGCGTCGACGGCAACATCGACCCCCTCCAGGATGCGACCTTCGACGGCGGCAAAGCTTGCCGGCGAGGGCGCGCCGTGTGTGTTGGCGCTCGTGCAGGCAAGGGGACTGCCGCAGGCGCGGATGAGCGCTTGGACCACGGGAGAGGCCGAAGCGCGCAGGGCCACGGTGTCGTCGGCAGCACGCATAAAGGTCGGCACGCAGGGAGCCGCCTTGACCACGATAGTCAGGGCTCCCGGCCAGCATCGTCGCGCAAGTACGCGGGCATCTTCCGGGATATCCACGCCATAGCGGTCGAGCGCCTCGACACCATCGACCAGCCAAGCGACGGTTTGCGTGAGTTCACGTTGCTTGAGAGTGAAGATACGGCGGTAGCCGGTACCGAGCGCAGGGACCGCGGCGCCATTGACGGCAGCCTGCGGATCGCGCGGCCACGATGGGAATTCGCCTGTATCTTGGGGCACGGCGTCCGAGAAGGCGTTGACCGCCACGGCGACACCGTAAACCGTCTCGGTCGGGATCAGCGCCAGGCCGCCGCGGCCGAGCACCTCGACCGCGCGCTCGACGGCAAGCCGATGCGGCTCGCGCGTTCCCTCGTATACCCGATAGACCGTCTGCATGTGTATGCCAGCCCCTTACGCTCCGGTGCAAGTTTGTTTACTGTGGGGCATTCTCGCACGAAACATTCAACCTATTTGCCCAGAGCGCATGTTGGTTTGGTGAGCGGCTCTAGTAGTCGGTGAAAGTGAGGGGGTTAATTGAAGATTTTTAGCGCGCAAGCGTAACGGTACGATCGGGAAACTCGATGCTTGCAACCAGTTTTCCGCCGAGGCTCTCTGCGTACCTGCTCAGCGTGTCGAGCCTCATCGAACCCAACTCCCCACGCTCGAGCTCGGATACACGTTTTTGAGAAACGCCCATCGACTGGGCGACCGACGCCTGTGTTAGATCTTTTAACCTGCGAATCTGAGCAAGCTTATAGGCTTCGATACGATCGCGAGTCATCTCCTGCTCGGCGGTAATGGAGTCGCGTGTTATCCCGCGAGATTCCATATACTCATGCAGTTCCATCTCGATCGAGCCTCCTTACGTGGCGACGGTATATTTGCTCGGCCCTTGGAATGTTGATCGCATACCAACCGTTCCATTTTGCCCTTGACGATCCCGCTCGCGACTTATCACCCGCCAATAGCAATACCGCCTGGCGCTTGGGGTCAAAGGCGAAGAGGATGCGAATCACCTGCCCACCACACGACGTCACTCTCAGCTCCTTTAAATGATGAAGCTTCGAGCCCTTTACGCGGTCAACCAGCGGACGACCAAGGCTGGGACCTTCCTTCTCGAGCACCAAAAGGTCTGCATAAATCTGCTTCAGCGTAGCTTCATCCTGCTCATCAAGCCAAGGTTCAATGTAATCAAGCACGATACGGTACCGATGCAGCTGATTTGACATACCTTTCTCCTTCTATAGTAGAAGTTTTACGGTATATTGCAAGGACAAACTTGCGCAAATGTCTATTAATTCAGCTTAAATACGCTGTTTGGGCTCGGTGACGATGGCTCGGACGATGCGGGGGCGATCGGTGAGGTCATGGACGATACGCACGTCCGAAAGGCCCGCCTGGCGACAGAGCTCGGCCGCGGCATCGAGGGCACCCTCGTAGAGCTCGCAGGCAAACAGGCCGCCGGCGCGCAGCATGTAAGGCGCCGCATTGAGCAGGCGGCGGAAAATATCGAGGCCGTCGGCGCCGCCCTCGAGCGCCAGGTCGGGCTCAAAGTCCTTGACCTCGTGCGGCAGCGAGCGCATGACGTCGGTCGGGATGTAAGGCGGGTTGGAGACGAGCACATCAAAGGTGCCCCACTCTTCGCGGGGAATGGAACTCACCAGGTTGGTGAGGCTAAAGGCAACCTCATCTGCCGTGAGGCCGAGGGCGTCGCGGTTTTTGGTGGCCAGATCGATGGCGCGCGGCTCGATATCGGTGGCGGTGCAGGTAACGTGGCCGCGGCGCTCCCAGGCAAGGGAGAGCGAAATGCAGCCCGTGCCGCAGCCGACCTCGAGAACGCGGGCAGTGCAGGGCTCGGTTGGGGCAGGCGCAGCGGCATCCTGAGCTGAAGCCGTCTCCTGGCCGGCACCCTCGATGGCGATGCCGTATTCGTCGAGCTCGGACTCGGCGGCTTCCGCGGCTTCGGCTTCTGCTGCCTGCGCGGCGGCTTCCTCGGCCTCGCGGTCGGCCAGTTCCTCGGCATAGGCACGGCTGCCCAGTACGTCGCCGCCTAACGCCGCCTCATCGGCAGCCGTCAGGTTAGCGGCACGGCGCTCGGCAGTCGCGCGCTCGTCGGCCAGCGCCGCCTCGGCTTTGCGGGCCTCTTCGACCTCATCGTTCCAAGGCAGCTCAACACGCTGACGGGCAGCAGCCTCGGGGCTCAGCACCTCGGCATCCAGATAATTGAGGACTTCCTCGACGAGCATCTCGGTCTCGGGGCGCGGAATGAGCACACCGGTGGCGCACGCGACGTCGATCATGCGAAACTGCGTGCTGCCGGTGATGTATTGCAGCGGCTCGCCCTTAGCGCGGCGGACAACGGCCGCATGCATGGTCTCGAGCTGGGCCGCGTTAAGCGTCTCGTCCATACGCATATATAGGTCAATGCGCGCCAGGCCCGTGGCGGCACACAGCAGCCACTCGGCAGAAAGACGGGGGTGCTCCTCGCCGCGCTCGGCCAGGTACTCCTTGGTCCACTCGAGACAACGCTTGATGGTCCAAATCTCGTTTGCCATGGGGCCCTCCCCTCTTAAGCGCCGGACGGCGCGCGAATGTCGGAGCAGATTGTACGCGAGGCTAGCGCTTGGCAAGGGACGATTGAAGGCAATTATCGAGAATCAGCCCAGATTTTTGCTTGGAACCTGCCTGAAATGTTCATTCATCGACGTCTAAATCTGCATTCGTCAAGCTTTTGGCAAAGTTGCCCCAAAACTGACCAATATCTAACCAAGAACTTGCCAAATCACTTGACGCGCGACGCGGTAAAAATCACCCCGCGACTTCTTGAACGATTTTTCGAGCAATATTTTCAATTACAGATGAAGGCTGCTGATTACTTTAAGCAGTTAGACAGCTTAATTTCTAACAAAGCAGATTAAATAAACTTGAAAAGTAATTTACCCAACCTAGTCATTTAAGAACGTCCCCAATGACTACCCCGCATCCGGAGCAAGGCAACGCCGCAGGTAGAGGGCGGACAGCGAAAACGCCCCTAAGCGAGCAAGGTGACGTGAAAGAGGAGGGAAGCGTACTTTGGTACGCGACCGACGATTGAACGTCAGATCGCCGCTTAGGGGCGTTTGCAGCGTCGAGCAGTTACGGCGTTTGGTAAAACGCCGTAACTTAAACGGCCTGTGCCAGCTTCTCGGCTCGCTCGGCGGCGGCGAGTGCCTCGATGACGGTGCCGAGCTGATCGCCCAGAAGGACGCCGTTGTAGGTGGAGTTGAAGCCGATACGGTGATCGGTCACGCGGTCCTGGGGCTGGTTGTAGGTACGGATCTTCTCGGAACGGTTGCCGTGACCGATCTGGCTCTGGCGCTCGGCGCCGAGCTCGGCCTGCTGCTTCTCGAGTTCCATCTCGTACAGACGGGCACGCAGCATCTGCATGCAGACCTCGCGGTTCTGGATCTGGGAACGCTGCTCCTGCGACTGCACCACGGTATTGGTGGGCAGGTGGGTGATGCGCACGGCGGAGTAGGTGGTGTTAACGCACTGACCGCCAGGGCCGGAGGCGCAGTAGGTGTCGATGCGCAGGTCGGACTGGTTGATCTGGACGTCGATCTCCTCGGCCTCGGGAAGCACGGCGACGGTTGCCGTGGAGGTCTGGATACGGCCCTGGGACTCGGTCTTGGGAACGCGCTGGACACGGTGCACGCCGGACTCGAACTTCATGACGGAGTAGACGCGGTCGCCCTCGACCTTGAACTCGATGGACTTAAAGCCGCCGGCCTCGCTGGGGCTGGAGTCGAGCACGGTGGTCTTCCAGCCGCGCGACTCGCAGAAGCGCTGGTACATCTTGTACAGATCGCCGGCAAAGATGGCCGCCTCGTCGCCACCGGCGGCGGAGCGAATCTCGACGATGGTGTTCTTGTCGTCGTTGGGGTCGCTCGGGATGAGCATGTACTTAATGTCTTCCTCGAGCTGGGGAAGCTTGGCCTCGTTTTCGGAGATGTCCATCTGGAGCATCTCCTTCTCATCGGCATCGGTAGTATCGTGGAGCATTTCCTTGGCAGCCTCGATGTCGTCGAGCGCGCCGATGTACTCGCGCGAGGCGGCGATGAGGTCGGACTGGTGCGCGTACTCCTTGTTGAGACGCGTGAACTCCTTGATGTCGGAGGCGACGGCCGGGTCGGAAAGCTTCTTCTCGAGCTCCTCGTAGGCCTTGATGATCTTTTCGAGCTTGTCGCGCATGGCGGGACTCCTTTATATGCGTGAAGGTGAAAATCGGCAGAGTTGATGGGGCGCGCGGCGCCACTGCGGGGGTAAGCCCGGCTAGAACATGTCGATCTTCAGATACATGCGCATCCCTTCGCGTATGGGGTACATAGTTGCGGTCTAACCCATACATGATAGCGTGCGCAGGCAAACCTGCATATAACCCGCACGGATTGGTGCAAACAAACCTGACCCCATTGCACCAAGAGCTTGCTTTTTGGCTAGAGCGTCTGAAGCAGAGCGACGAGGAAGCGGATGCCCTGGAGGTAGGCGCGGCGGGTGATGCGCTCGTTGGTGCCGTGGACGCCGCGATCACACTCATCGTCATCAACCACAAAGGCCGAGAAGCGAATGCACTCAGGGCAAATGTGCTGGTAGTTGGCAGCGTCGGTCGCACCGATCACGGTCGAGGGCACAATTGCCACTGGCTCGAATAATCCGTTTTCCGCCGTCCCCTTTGGATCACGGAAATAGCGGGCGGCGATGGAGCGAACCGCCCCGAGGCCGGGACCACCGATGCGCGGGGACGGCGAGGGTTCGGAGCTGCCGGGGCCCAGCTCCACTTCGACACGACCGGCAAGATCCGCCCCGGCAACCGCCTCACGGCAGCGCGCCACAACGTCGGCCACGCTTGTGCCCTCGAGCATACGGAAGTTGATGTTGGCCCACATATCCTGCGGCATCACGTTGGCGCCGGTGCTGCCACCCTCAATCTGGGTCGGCGCGCAGGTGGTCGTCACCAGCGGATAGAGCTTCTTGCTGGCAAGGCAATCGCGGACAATGGCGCCCCCGTTGGCGGCAATTTCATCGGCCGTGTACAGCCCTAACTCGACAAGCTGGGCGGCAAGCAAGTCGGTCACGCGCGTCGGCCACTCGATATCGCAGATTGCGGTGATGGCACGGCTGAGCACCTCGAGCGATGTGCCGCCGTAGGGGTTGGAGGAATGCCCGCCCTCACTCTTCGTCTTGAGCACGATATCGGCATAGCCCTTCTCCGCGAGGTCGGCATGCATAAGCCAGCCCTCGCCCGCACCGTACTCGACAGCCGGAACGATGCGGTAGTCGCCCTCGTCGATCAGGTACTCAAGCTCAATGCCGCGCTCCTCGAGCGCGCGGCCGATGGCGCCTGCGCCGTACTGCGTCGTCTCCTCGTCCTGGCCAAAGGCCAGGAGCAGCGTGCGCTCGTGCTCCCAGCCGTGCGCCAGCGCATACTCAACCGCCTCGAGAATGCCTGCGACCTGGTCCTTCATGTCGATCGCGCCGCGGCCCCAGATGTAGGTGTCGTCCACGTGCCCGCTAAAGGGGGCATGTGTCCAGTCGGCCTCGGTGCCCGGCACCACGGGGACCACGTCCATGTGGCCCATGAGCATAACGGGCTTAAGAGCCGGATCGCTGCCGGCAAGCGTCACCAGCAGCGAATGGTCGATAAGCTCGACCTCGCCCGCCGCAAACACGCGCGGCCAGGCCTGCTGCATATAGGCGCGCAGGTCGTCGAAGGGCTGCCAGTCCACCGCCTCGGCATCCATGCTCGAGATGGTCGGAAACGACAGCACGCGGCCCAAGCGCTCGCACGCGCCTGCCTCGTCTATATCGGCAAAATCGTCCTCATGCGCAAAGAAGCGCCAAACCTCGGCCATGACATCCTTTCGATTGTGACGACAAAGGCCGCCCCACGGGAGCGGCCCTGCAACGCAAGCGTTTGCGGTCGGTTATTTGTCCTCGAGATAACGAGAGAGGAACTCGCGAGTGCGCTGGTGTTTGGGGTTGCCGAAGAGCTCGGCCGGCGCGGCGTCCTCGAGCACCACGCCCTTGTCCATAAAGACCACGCGGTCGGACACGGTTCGGGCAAAGGCCATCTCGTGCGTGACGACGACCATGGTCATGCCGTCGGCAGCGAGCTTGCGCATGACCTCGAGCACCTCTCCCACGATCTCGGGGTCGAGTGCGGAGGTCGGCTCGTCGAACAGCATGATCTGCGGATTCATGCACAGGGCGCGCGCGATGGCCACACGCTGCTTTTGGCCACCGGACAGGCGACCCACGGCGGCGTGCGCGAACTTTTCGAGCCCCACGCTCGCCAGATGCCCCATCGCGACCTTCTCGGCCTCGGCCTTGCTCATCTTTTTGAGCGTGACGGGTGCAAGCGTGCAGTTGTCGAGCACGTCCATGTTGTTGAACAGGTTAAAGCCCTGGAACACCATGCCGATGTCCTCACGCAGCTTGTTAATGTTGCAGCGCTCGGCCGTAAGGTCCTGGCCGTGGAACCAGATGTGGCCCGCGTCCGGGGTCTCGAGCAGGTTGAGGCAGCGCAGGAAGGTCGACTTGCCCGAGCCCGAGGCGCCGATAATGGTAACGACCTCGCCGGGGTTAACGGACAGGTCGATGCCCTTGAGCACCTCGAGCGAGCCGAAGCTCTTGCGCAGGCCCTCGACGCGGATGAGCGGCTCATTGGTCTGTGCGGCGGCCGCGGTGCCGGTAGTGGCGATATCTGCCATGATGATTCTCCTCGTCTTGAGCCTAGTTGGAGCTGGGCAGCGTTGCCGGGGCCTCGGCGCCGAGCTTTTTGCCAAAGGCCTCGAGCAGGCGGCTCGCCACGAGCGTCAGGATCAGGTAGACCACGAGCGCCACGCAGTAGACCTCCATCTGGCGGTAGTACACGCCGGCGACGGTGGTGGTGGCGTACATGAGGTCGAACACGCCGATGACCGAAAGCACCGACGAGTCCTTGATGTTGATGATGAGCTCGTTGGTGAGTGCGGGGATCGCGTTTTTAATACCCTGGGGGAACACGACCTTGCGCATGGCCTGCCACTGCGACAGACCCAGCGAGCGCGCCGCCTCGGCCTGGCCGGGATCGATGGACTCGATACCGCCGCGCAGGACCTCCATCATGTAGGCGGTGGAGTTGAGCGAGATGGTGACGAGACCGGCGGTGAAGGTACTCCAAATCTGGTTGGCCTGGGCGGTCTCGAAGCCCATGCCGCGCAAAACGGTGAAGCCCGCGTAATAGATGAGCAGGCCCTGGACCATCATGGGCGTGCCGCGCACGATGGTAGAGTAGACGGTCGCAAAGCCGCGGCCGATGCTCTTAAAGAAGCGCACCAGATCGTTATCCACGCGGTCGAACGTCTGAATACGCAGGAACACAAAGAGCAGCGCCAGGAAAAAGGCGATGACGGTACCGAAGGTCGCAAGTGCGATGGTGATCTCGATGCCGCGGATAAAGAAGTCGCCGCTCTTGTAGGTCATGTAGACCAGGCTCGACAAAAAGTCGCTGGGGTTGGAATCCGAGACAACGCTCACCTGCACCAGGTCGATAAATGACATGACGCAGCGGTCGATAAAGAAGATCGCCGCGATGGCGACCACGACGTAGCTGCCTAAGCGTGCGCCACGACGGAAGCGCTCGGATGCGAACGGCGACGTTTCGCGATAGTCGTTCCAGTGCATAAGTTTGGTGACCAGCGCCGCCGCCGACACGACGAGCCAGGCCCAAAGGATTGCCCAGAGGCAGTCTTGGAACACGCCCGTAGGCGCCAAGAAGCTCAGCGACGTGGGGTTGCGCTGGCTAAACGCCAGGCCGAGCGCCGCGATGACGCTCGTGCCCAGGTACACATAACGGTGGTCGGCCCTGATAAAGGAGGCCAGACGATTGATGGTTTTCATGCTGCCTCCCTATGCCGGCTGACGGTCGAGGCACGCGTCCCACATTTGGTCGCGCTCCTCCTGGCTGACGCCCTTGAGCGTCTTGTCGATGAGCTTAAGCAGCTTATCCGAGCCCTTGCGGCAGCCGACGTTTGCCGTGACCTCCTGCTTAAAGCCCTCGCCTTCGGCAAATTGAATCGGCACGATACCCGGGTTTTGGGCCATATAGCCCTTCTCATTCTCGGTGTTGTAGGTCACGGCGTCGCACGTGCCCTGCAGCAGGTTCGAAAACACCGTGGGAACCGAATCGACCGGGTTCTTGTGCACAACGCCCGGGATCTCGTCGATGACGGTGTCGAGCATGGTGTCCTTTTGGCCGAGCACCGTGGCACCGCTGAAGTCGCTAAGCTTGGTGGCGTTTTGGTAGGGGGAACCCTCTTTTACGAACAGGCCAAAGTAGCCAATGAAGTACGGGTCGGAGAAGCCGACCGACTCCTCGCGCTCGGGCGTGGCGCTCATACCGGCGATGATGAGGTCGATCTGGCCGTTGTTGAGCGAATCGATAAGGCCCGAGAAGCTCTGCTTGACGGCAACGGGCTCGCCACCGAGGGCCTTGCAGACGATCTTGGCGATCTGCACGTCGTAGCCATCGGCATAGGCGCCCTGCACGTTGTCGATGGGGATGGTGTACTCACTGGCTTCGGAAACCTGCCAGTTGTACGGGGCGTAGGCCGCCTCCATACCAATGCGGATCTTGTCCTTGCCGATCACGGAATCGGACAGGTCGTCGCGACCGCCGCCCGTCGTGGGCTGAACCACCTTGAGCGTGGACGGGCGCTGACAGCCGGCGAGCGCGCCGGCGACGACGGAAGCGCTCGCAGCGAGAGCGCTACCCAAAAAGATGCGACGGCTGCATACCGGCTGGCGCTGCGCATCGCACTGTTGGGGAGAATGCATAATCTGCCTTCCCTGTTGAATCGTACGCTAACGACTTAACAGGATACCGCTCAGCGTCACTTCCAGCAGATGCATATATAAGATGCATATATACAAATTAACGAACTGAAAACGATTGGTAGTCGTTGGGGACGTTCTTAAACGACTAGTCAAACAAGAACGTCCCCAACGACTAGGCATGAAAAAGGCAAGGCATAGACCTTCTGGTCATGCCTTGCCTTTTGAATGACAAATTGTCGCCCTGGATGGCGCGCAGCGTCGACCGGCCCGCCGTTCGTCAGAACGGCGGAACCTCTAGAGCAAAGTGACGCTAAAGCTGCGGACGTCCGTCTCGCCCGGCGCCAGCGTGATGGTGTTGACCTTGTGCTCAAAGACGTCGTCCTCGGTGTCCATGGTGGTGTGACCGGTCCAGGGCTCGAGCGCCACAAACGGGGCGTCGTTGGCGGCAGACCACACGCCGATGTACTTAAAGCCCTCAAAGTCGATCTTGACGCCATGGCCCGACTTGCGACCGCGCAGCGTGAGCGTGGAACCCGGGGTATCGGTGAACATGATGGCATCGTTATCGAAGCTGCGGTGCGTGATGGGCAGCACGTCCGAGTTATCGGGAGCCTTGTAGCTGTCCTCGAACGTCATGAGGCCATCGGGCGTGATGATGGGGGCCTCGTTGGTCCAAGCCTCGGTAAATGCCAGCTCGTAATCCTCGAATGCCTCGTCCTCGGCACCGGGAGCCGGCACGTTAAATGCAGGGTGGCCGCCCACCGAGAACGGCAGGTCCACGTCGCCGGTGTTGGTGACGGCAAAGGTCTGGGTAAGCGTGGCGTCGCCGGTTAGGGCATAGGTCATGTTGAGCTTAAAGTGGAAGGGGAAAGCCTTGAGCGACTCGGGCGTATCGGTGATCTCGTAAGTTACCGAGGAGCCGTCCTCCGAAACCTCGACCAGCTTGTGCTCGACGATGCGCGCGAGTCCGTGGCGCGGCATCTCGCAGGTGCCAGCCGCAGACGTCGCCGTGTTGTTGCGCAGCGATCCCACGATGGGGAACAGAATGGGCGCGTGCTTGCCCCAAAAGGCCGGGTCGCCCTGCCACAGATACTCATTGCCGTCGAGGGCAAGGCTCGTGAGCTGGGCTCCCATGGAATCGATGGCCGCGGTGAGGCCGCCGCGCTTGATGGTAGTAACGGTGGACATGCTACTTCCTCCAAAAGTAAACAATAGTGTCGAGGGCTATTGTCCCACTCTTGGCGACGGGACGGGACGGCAGGCGATTATTGAGTAGCCATAGCGGAATGAGCGGGAGCGCCTACTAGGTATCCACGTAAAGGTCGAACCCGCCCTGCGGTGTGGTGTCGACCGTGTCGGGCGCCTGTGAGTTAAAGCTCACGGGGACCATGCGCTTTGAGGCGCGGAAGCGCGTGCCGTCGGTGGCGACGGGCGGTTCATCGACGGTGAGCTCGTAGTCGCCAGGCTTGAGCTCGATGCCGTCACCAGCGGAATTGACGTATTGATACTCGTCAATCGTCTGTCCTTTGAGCGTGCGCCCCACGATGTGAATGAGCATTTGGCTGTCGCCGCGCGCGGTGTCCCACGTCGCGCCGTCCTTGACCTCGACCGACACATGTACCGAGCGCGTGCGGCCGAGCGATTGCTCGACAGACATCTCGACCTTGGCGGCGTCTTTTCGCTGTTGTTCAACATGGCTCCAGACGTTTCCAATTACCGAGCATGCGATAACGCCGGCCATGAAGGCGATAAGGATGGGGCCAAGCGGAGAGCGACGTCCTGCATCTTCCTCGCGAGACAGATTGGGGCGACGTGTGGGCGCGGGCGCCTGAGCGCCCTGCGAGGGCACGTCGAGAATGCTGAAGGATGCCGTGCTGTCGGGGTCGATGGTGTGACGCGGCTGCGGGGTCTTTGCCGGCGAGATCGACATGTCGGCTGGCTCGCCGAGCGTGGCCGTAGCGTCGGCCTTGGCCTCGTCTGCCTCGGCCTGGGCCCAAGCTTGTTCGAAGGTCAGGGGCTCGACGGAATCGAGGGCGGCGTCCGAGTCGGCGGCGACGTCGTTGCCGGTCTCGTCCTCGTCGCTCGACACGTCACGCGGCGTAGGCTCGTCCCACTCCTCATCCGGAGCTTCGCCCTCGCTATACCACCATTCAAAGTTATCGATATCCATACGGGGCGCCCCTTAGGCCTCGCAAATAAACACTCGCTAGTCTTATACCCCCAGACGGCACGGCGGCTCGCCGGCACAGATAGGAAAACCATCACAACATTCGACGCTTTTCTTCGATTTCGAGATTTTCGCCGAATGTTGTGACGGTTTAAGCGACTGGCCGGCAGCGCAATGTGACAAAGGGACTGTCCCTTTGTCACATTCTGTTAGAGTTGCAGGGATTGAATCCCGCTTATTCATGCGCCATTGGAGTGACAACCTTGACCGCCGCAACCACGCCTAAAAGTAAGTCAACCGCCGCCGCGCTCTCCCCCGCGCGCACCAAGCTCTGCCTGGCACTGCTCGTGCTGTTGGGGTTCTCGCTCGGCTGCTCCGAGTTCGTGGTCATCGGCATCGAAAGTGACTTGGCGACGGAACTCGGCATATCACTTGCCACCGCAGGCCAGCTCATCAGCGTTTTCGCACTTGTCTACGCTATCGCGACGCCGGTGCTTGCGCTCAGCACGGGGCGGTTCCGCCGCTACCAGCTGCTCGTGTGCTACAGCATCGTCTTTGTGCTCGGCAATTTGGTTATGGCGCTAGCACCCAACTTCCAAGTGCTCTTTATCTCGCGCATTGTCTTGGGATCCGTCTCAGGCGCGCTGCTCGCCGTAGGCGTGACGTACATCCCTGAGCTTCTGTCCCCGCAGCAAACTTCGCTTGCCATCTCGGTAGTGTACGGTGCGTTTTCCGTGGCGATGGTCTTTGTGACCTCGATTGGCAAATTTGTGGCCGACACGCTCGATTGGCACGTGGCCATGTACGGCACGCTGGCCTTTGCCGTTTTGATCTGCGGAGCGCTCGTGACGTTTATGCCGCGCGCTGGGCAAACCGACGAGCCTGCCACCTTTCGCGAGCAGGCGGGTCTGCTGCGCGAGCCGAGCATCATCACCGGCATGCTCATCTTCTTGTTTGGCGTGGGGTCGGTCTATGTGTTCTACGGCTACGTGACGCCCTATCTGGAGCAGGTGCTGGGCATGGGCACGGTCGAAGCCAGTACCACGCTTATGGCCTACGGCGTGTTCTGCCTGATCTCGAACATCCTGGGCGGATGGATCGATGCGCGCTTTGGCATGAAGGCGCTGCTTATGACGTTTGTGCTGCAGGCTGCGGCGTTACTCGGGCTGTTTGCTGTGGGCGGCACCATGCCCCTCGCGCTGGTCTTTGTCTTTAGCTTGGCGCTGCTCATGTACCTGTTCTCGGTGTCGTGCATCACGCACTTTATGGACGTGGCACGCAGCCGCCATCCCAAGTCGATGGTACTCGCAAGTTCGGTTGAACCCATGGCGTTTAACGTCGGCATCTCGTTTGGCACCGCAGTGGGCGGCGCCGTGGTAAGCAGCGTTGGCATTGCATACGTGGGCGCAGTGGGTGCCGCGTTCTCGCTTGTGGCCTGGGCGCTCACGCTGGTGACGATTAAATTGGCTCACTGGGAGCGCAGGCGGGCAAGGGCGCAGGCGTAGATGCGATACTCGAGCTCGATGATGGCGATCGAAAGGAAACCGCATATGCAACGTGTACTGTTTATCTGCCACGGCAACATCTGCCGCTCGACGATGTAACCGCTGATTATCAGGCGTATTAACCATTCAAATCATCTGGTCTACTACCTTTTTACTACTCATTAGAGGCTCAGGCACGACAGACCAGATGGTTCCGCTTTTCACAACAGCCTACTTTTTCGACCGTTCAACAGGTCAGTAGATTAAATGGCTTATCAGCATGCTAGAGTTGTACCTGCTACACAGCTCTAGCATTTTTTAATGCTCGCGCTTCACAACTGAAGACACTCAACCAGCGACAAGGAGGGGTATTTGCCCTTTCTCCTTGCTGGTTCGTGCTATTGCGAGGCGCTCGGAGCTGTGTAGCAACTGTGGGTGGATACTCCTCCTTTTCGTGCTACACATTCCGCTCTTCGGATGAGCCTCCTTCCGCAGTTTCCGTCACGCCAATGGAAGGAGAACGCATCGTGCACAAACACATAGCTTTCATCTCTCAAAAAGTTCAATTTGCTGCACAACAATTCCGTTATCACGATGAATAAAACGTGACCCTCGTCCGTTAACCCCAAGCTGCGAAATCGGTGTCAGTTCACACCGATAGCATTTAATTCACAAACGTCTTGAAAAGAAATACTTGAAGTCATAAAGACGTTGATGCACCGATCGCAAGAGAAAGGATGATTTTTATGGCAAACAAAGCACCAGCACAATGCCCATCTTGCGGAGAACGCACAGGTTGGAAATGCACAGGAGAATCTAATAAAGGCTTCAGTGTGGGAAAAGCCGCCGCTGGAGGTCTGCTTTTAGGCCCCATTGGCCTCGTGGGCGGAGCGCTTGGCAAGAAGAAAAAGACGTATTACTGCCAGAACTGCGGATTCCGCGAAGACTACGATGCGTAAGGGATGACACCCATGACGGACGAAAACACTGGCACCGAAAGTGAAAGCGCGAAGTTTGCGACGCACTTTAAAAAGGCATTGCTGCCTATGCTTGCTGTCTGCCTTCTTTGCGCCCTATACATCACCAGCTGTGCTTGCATATTGAATTCTTTCAATGATCCGTCAAGCTCCTCTTCTTCTGCCGCCTATGATGAAAATGATGAAGACTCTGAGGACGATGATGATTATTCTTCTTACTCCAGCTCCTCATCGAGCTCATCTTCTAGCACATTATTAAATGAGGACGATTGGGTTGATACGGATGACGGCAAAACGTATCTAAAGTCTGACTCGGAAGACGGTGGCACAGACTATATCGACACCGATGGGGAGTACGCCATTCATAAAAATGCTGATGGAACTGGAGCAATTGCTGACGGCAATGGCAATAAAGCCGTGGATAACGATGGAGACGGAAAACTCGATTCCTATTCAACCGATAATGGAAAAACTTGGAACAGTCTCCAATGACACGGCAATATCTATCGCTCGGCTAGATAAGCGCTGATTATCAGGCGTATCAGCCAACCAAACACAGCGTTTACCAAGTGTCGGAGGAAGGAAAGCCCAATGAGCCAAAAGAACCGCCCGTTTGCTGTTACGGCAGAACTCGTCCCGTCTCTGATTTCCACTGCAATCAACGATTGCGCCCCATCAGCCTATCAGCCGCTTTACGCAACAAGCCCGACCATCTGACGAAGCGTTCATGATCAATCTTGAAAATGGCACTGCCACGATGAGCGATGCCAGCATTCTGGCTTTTGTTTGCGGCAAACCACAAACAGAGCCTTCAGCCACATCTTCACGTTTTCTTGGAGGAACAAATGCGCAAACAAGCATTGCTCATCCCATTGTTGGCTTCATGTATCCTGCTGAGCGGCTGCGCAAGTCAGGGGACAAAACTCGACCAGCAGATTGCCTCAATCGGAAAAATTACCGCCGACTCTTGGGACGAGCTTCAGTCTCTTAATAGCCAATATAAAGAACTTGATGCTAGCGGGAAGCGGGATGTTAAACACTACAAAGACTTGGAAAGCGCCCTCGTAGAATGCTCGAAGCTCAGAACCGACCAGCAATTTAGCAAAGATTTGAAAAAGTCGATCCATTGGCGGCAAAAACACGCGGACGATACGGATCAGGGTGTTTTAGTAGATGCTGAGCTAGCAAAGCTAGAAAAATACCGTTCCGCAGATTTCTCCAGCGACACGGTTAAGAACTCTTGCACCAAGTATTTGGAAGGACTCGACACCCAAAAAGCCGCCCTCGGCGAAGCCCTTAAATCGGACGAGCAAATTGAATGGCAAAAGGGCATGGTTCTTCGTTACGAAGCGCTCAACGAGCTTTATGAGGAGATAGGATTCCTTGCCACGGACGATGACTTTGTCTCTAATTACATCGCAGGACTAGACAAACAGAAGAAGCTGCTAACAGCTCTCGAAGCCATTGAGGCCGATATCGACAGCCAGACCGACCGAATCGACAACGAGGTAACATGGACTGACTATTCTGCCAGCTTCGAGGTCGACAACAACACCGACTATCAATTTGATTCGGCTTGGGAATGTTCGCTAAAAAATGAGTCGGGCACCGTGACTGAAAATTCAACATGCCAAGTTGATAACATTAAGCCTCATTCTAGATATACGGTGACGTTCTACTTCTCCAATCCCGATAGCGGTTATGGTGGATGCGAATGGAATAACTACTACACGGATATTGTCTATTAAGGCCATCTTTCAATAACCATTAATTAATAGAGTGACCATGGAACCATTGAATTGCAAGCTCATCGACCTTTGCGCCGATGAAGAAAACCCTGAAGGGCGCAAATTAGCCCATGAAACCCTAGCCCGTCTCTGCGTTGCTATTGAGCGAACCGCAGAGACCAACCAATCCAAAGGAAAAGTCGATCAGCCCAACGACAGCGCACCAAGCACGTGCATCAAAATCCGTTCTGAAGCACGTCGCATCTCACGGCACCTCAGGGCTCGCAAGAGATCCGTCATAGCCTTCGCCGTATTGTTCGCATTACTTATCGCCAGCACGGCTATTGGAGTCCATTCATATAGCGAGCAGGTTGAGAGCTACAACGCACTTTCCGCTAAGTACGATTCTCTTTCAGATGACTATGATGATGCGTTCGACAAGGCAACTCTTTTGCAAGATAACAACAACAAGCTGCGGAGCCGCATCGAAAAGATACAGAACGAAAAAGCAGATTTAAGTCGAGAGCTTACTCTCTATAAAGACCAGCAGGCAACTATCGACGATGAGAAAGCGAAGCTCGAAGAACTCCACTCCCAGCTTGATGCTCTTCAAAGCGAGCGCGATGAACTCCAAAAACAGGTTGATGCGAAGAAACTGGAGCAAGAGCGCGCCCAACAGGAGGCTGAACAAAACCGCATCCAAAGTGAAGCTCAGGCCACGCAGGGCCAAACCGTGTACTGGGTCTCGGGCGGCAGTGTCTACCACACCACGCCAAACTGCCCAACGCTGAAACGCTCATCTGGAATTCACAGCGGAAGCATCTCCGCAAGCGGTAAAAGCCGCTGTTGCAAGGTCTGCGGATAACAGTGAAATAGCTGCATAATGATAATTAAACTTGGAGGAGGATGCATGATGCCCTTCCTCCAAGTCATTCTCCATGGCCTCTACGGCACATTCTATTGCCTTTCAGTTTTAGACCAGACCAAGTGAGTCCTAGGCCCTTTCGACACCACCTATATTGCGAATCAGCACCGCCGCCCACCCGACCGAATATTGCCGTTCGGCACCGCCATTAAATGCCTTCCCGCGCATCCCCGTTACGCTCGGGCTGCCATGCAGTCCAGAGAA
>JAXJBU010000036.1:0-40230 GCA_036302865.1 Collinsella sp.
GCCGGTTTGACCGGCCCGCCACGGGTCAATCTGCAGTGCGGCCCGAACCCCGTGAGGGCCGGCGCCTTTAGACGCGTGCCGGAAATCCAAGGGTTATACCCTAAGAGCAAACCACCCCTTTTAGGGGTGGTTTTGATTTGCGCCATGTGGGGGTGGTGGCGACGTGCATTTTTGCGAGTATTCTGCAATCGAAGGCCCTTGCATACCGACCTCGGGCGAAAAATCGGGATTCATCGATGTTTTCTGCGAATGATGGGCGGGGTTATGGGCTGACAGCGTTTGATTTGCAGGGATATTCGCGGTCTTTGGCATTTATCGTGGCGCCCGAAACTCTTGGTTATGTTGAATATCCCAAAAATGCACGGCGCCTTGAGGGGGACCTTTGCGAAAAAGGAAACCGCCCCGTCGAAGTATGCATTCGACGGGGCGGTTTATGCATATACCCGATTAAGGATACGCTGCGGATCTGTTAGAACTTGACGGTCGGTGCCTGGCGGGCGGCCTCGGCGGCCTCGAAGCCCTGGCGCTCCTTAAATTGGAAGATGCCGGCAAAGATGACGGCCGGGAAGGTCTGGATGGCGTTGTTGTAGCTAAGCACGCAGTCGTTGTAGCTCTGGCGCGCGTAGCTCACCTTATTCTCGGTGTCTTCGAGCGTGGCCTGGAGCTGCGTAAAGTTGGTGTTCGCCTTAAGATCGGGGTAAGCCTCGGCCACGGCGAAGAGCTGGCGCAGAGCGCCGGTCAGCACGTTGTCGGCTTCCATCTTGGCTTCGGGCGTGGTGGCGCTCACGGCGGCGTTGCGCGCGTTGACCACGGCGGCAAGCGTGTCCTGCTCGTGTTTGGCGTAGCCCTTGACGGTCTCGACCAGGTTAGGGATCAGGTCGTTGCGGCGCTGCAGCTGCGTGTCGATGTTCTGCCAGGCGTTATCAATGCGATTGCGCTTGGTGACCATGTTGTTGTAGATGCCGGCGATGGCGCAGACAATCACAATGACAACAACGATACCGATGATGACGGGAATCATGGTGTCTCCGTTTCGAATGGCCGCGGCGTCTTCCGCCGGCTGCCGTTGGTGTAACGCTACTAGTATACCCGCAACCTTTGGCGATACCGAACTTTCCGGTAAGCGTTATGTTTCCACCAAGGTAAGGCCCTTCGCCAGGGGGCGGGTGATACAGGTGTAAGATATGCGACAGATTAGTGAGCGCTGTCTTTTCCTGGAGGAGGGCGATACGTATGGACCTTCGCATCAAGAAAACCTATCGGGCCCTGTTCGAGGCCTTTACCGAGCTGCTCGAAGAGCATCGGTTTGAGGACGTGACGGTTGCCATGCTGTGCGACCGCGCTATGATTCGTCGGACGACGTTCTACAAGCACTTCCGCGACAAGAACGATTACTTTGCCTTCTATATCGATGAGCTCATGTCGGGCCTGCCACAAAAGCGGGCCGATGCGGATGGCGCGGAGGGCGCCGAGGACGTGCGCGCGCTTCGCCACGAAGTGTTCGCCGATGCCATGGAACTGATTCTGGCGCATGAGCAGCTCATGGATAACATTTTGGCGAGCAGCATGTCGGGCATGCTGACCAGTATGATTTGCGACCGCATCGCGCGCTCCATACGCGGGCGCGTGATGAGTGCGCTTGACGAGGACGCGCTCGCGCCCGTATCGCTCGAGACAACATCTGAGTTTGTCGCCGGCGGCATTATTCGGCTCTTTACCATGTGGTGGGAATCGGGCCACGTACTAGAGCGCCGATCCGAAATCGCCGACGTGGTCGATGCACTGTTCGAACGGACCATGACGCCGGTGAGTCACTAAGAGTGGCGGAGAGAGGGGGATTCGAACCCCCGGAACGCTCTCGCGCTCAACGGTTTTCAAGACCGCCGCATTCAACCGCTCTGCCATCTCTCCGTGAGTCGTAATGATAGCATCGTTTTGGATTTGCAACAGGGAAGGCGAACGATGACGGGCACCGAAATCGATGAGAAGTTCATGCGCGAGGCGCTGGCGGAGGCGCGTGCCGCTGCGGCGGTGGGCGAGGTACCGATCGGTGCCGTAGTGGTGCGCGCGGGTGAGATCGTCGCGCGGGCGCATAATCGCCGAGAGCTCGACCAGGACCCTTCGGCACATGCCGAGTTTGCGGCCCTATGCGCCGCCGCGCAGTCGCTCGGTCGTTGGCGCCTTTCCGATTGCACGGTCTACGTGACGCTCGAGCCCTGCTGCATGTGCGCGGGGCTTATGGTTAACGCGCGCGTGGGGCGCTGCGTGTACGGCGCGTCCGATGCTAAAGCGGGCGCTCTGGGGTCGCTATATGACCTCAACGCCGATTCGCGCCTGAATCATCGGTTTAATGTGACCGCCGGCGTGCTGGCAGACGAGTGCCGCGCGGTGCTGAGCGGTTATTTTAGTGGGCTGCGTGGCACCGATGGTGCTGGCTGCGGTTGTGGGGCCGATCTTGAGGCACATGCCGCCCACGCCGAGGCGCTTGCGGGAGTTGGGGATCTCGCTGGCGAGACGCTCGACTTTGGCCCCGTGCAGCGCCGGTCCCGTCGTGTGCTGTTGGCGATTGATTCCTTTAAGGGCAGCATTTCGAGTGCACAGGCGGAGTCGGCAGTTGCCGAGGGCGTGCGCCGCGTGTGGCCTGATGCCCAGGTAAGCGCGCTGCCGCTGGCAGATGGTGGCGAGGGAACGCTCGATGCCGTTGCCGCGTGCGGCGGTGAGGCCGTGGCATGTGAAGTCGCAGGCCCCTTGGGCGACCGCGTGTCTGCCTGGATGCTGGTGGACGGCGAGCACGAGTCGGCTGTAATTGAGATGGCCGAGGCGGCGGGTATTGGGTATTCGCCCTGCACGGAATCGGCGGCGCTTGCGGCTTCGACCTATGGCGTGGGCGAGCTCTTGCTCCGTGCGGTCCGTGCTGGGGCAAAGACTATCTATATTGGTCTGGGCGGCAGCGCCACCAACGACGGCGGCGCCGGCATGCTGCAGGCGCTGGGTGCCCACCTTGTCGATGAGTGCGGCTGCAATATCGCCCCAGGTCTCGCGGGCCTTGAACACGTGGCGAGTATCGATTTGGCACCCGCGCTTCGGGCGCTGAATGGCGCGCGTGTCGTGGTGCTTTCCGATGTCGAGAATCCGCTCGTGGGGCGTCGAGGCGCACTGGCAGTGTTTGGCGGGCAGAAGGGTCTGCCGGCGGGTGATGCCGAGGTACTGTGCAGGTACGACAGCTGGATGGTCGACTATGGCCGCCTGCTCGATACGGCGATTGCCGAGGCACGGGCTCAGGGGTTGTTGCGCGTGCCCGAGGGTGTGCGGACATTTGGCTCGGTGCTCGGTGTGCCCGGTGCCGGCGCCGCTGGCGGCCTGGGCGCCGCGCTGCTAGCGCTCGGTGCGGAGCTGCGCTCGGGCGTGGAGACGGTGCTTGATCTGATTGGGTTTGACGAGCGCGTACGCGATGTCGACCTGGTTATAACTGGTGAGGGCAATATGGACGAACAGTCCGCCGCCGGTAAGGCGCCGGTTGGTGTGGCTCGCCGCGCCAAGCGATATGGCAAGCCGGTGGTCGCCGTCGTGGGCGGTCGCGCCGTCAACCTGGATGCGGTGTGTGAGCATGGCATCGACTTGGTGCTTCCGATCTGCCGCAAGCCCATGGGCCTGGAACAGGCACTCGATCCGCAAGAGGCCACAACCAACCTCATTTGCGCCGGCGAGGCAGCCGCCCAATCCTACGACCTCGCCCGCCTCTAGAACTTATTCCCACGGGAGCCCGGTTTGGCCGAGCAGTCAAAATAGCCCCGCCCCAAACTAGCTACTTTGTGGGATGTGGGGGATAAAGATTGCCGGTCGATTTGTCCTACTGGGGTATGTCGATGGCGCGAGTGGTTCGATTTTGAGCCTGAGTGGCAACCTGATGCGGAATTTCGGGTCAGCCAAATTGCTGCAATTTTAAACATATAGCGATGTCCCGCCTTGCGTTTCTGCGGGGGGCGTATGTTTGCATCGATGAGGGCGACGACACACATATAACGAGCTACTGCTTGCCGTCCTCATGGATTGGGGAGGCCTTCATGAATCGCTTGTGTGCGAGAGTTCGAGAAATACTGGAGCCTTTTGACGCAAAAACCAATACAGTCAAGCGTGCTCTAAAGGTTTTGACCGTTCCGCTGGCGGCGTGCGCGCTCATGTTTGGCGCGACGAGCGCGTCTGCCGACCAGTCGACGGTTCCCTATAGCAACCATACCGTAAAGACGGTGAATCCTACCGGCACCACGGTCAATCTGTTCGACTACTGGGTCGTAGATGGCGACAACGACAAGTCCGCCAATGTTAACAACGACAACAGCAATGACAACACCGGTATCAATAAAGACCATCAGCTCAAGTTTAATGGTGGTGCCGGCACGGGCATTAACAAGTGGACGGGCAGGAGCGGTACCGCTGGCTACGGCCGCCTTCGGTTTGTTGAGAATCAGCTTGTAAATGGCTATCCGGCAATCAAGAAAGGCACCTACGCCTCCCAAGGCAATGGCGTTAACTACACCGATGAGTCGCTGGCCTATCTCTTTAACAGTGACAACCAGAACGGCAAAGCCGTCTACAACAATGTGCAGGGCCTTTTCCGGCTTGAGAAGGGTTATTACGTTTACGACTCGTACGGTTCTAGCGGCAACTATGCCGTGTATAACCCCACAACGAATTCCTTTAATGTCTACGATAAAGCGGGCGTATATAAGGGCGATGCGAGTAAAGAAACCAATCTGGGCCAGTTCTTTCCCTTTGACTCGGCTAGCAAGGTTTTTGATGAGAACGGCGACAACCTCTCCCCTAAAAAGATCGTGGACGGAAGCACGGACCTCAACCATCACTTCGGCATGTCAATGACCACGGAGTTTGTCCAGCCTAAGGGTGGCCAGACCACCGATGGTGACATGATCTTCGAGTTCTCGGGTGATGACGACGTCTGGGTCTACATCGATGGCGTGCTCGTGGGTGATCTGGGCGGCATTCACGAGAAGGCGACGCTCAAGATCAATTTCGCCACGGGCGCAGTGCATGTCGGCCATGTCGACAACGCAAATGATGAAGAAAAGACAATTGAAGATACAACCATCCTAAATATGTTCGAAGCCGCCAAGGCAGATGCCTCCAACTTCTCCGGTAGCACCTTCCGTGAGAGCAGTAAGCATACGCTGAGCTTCTTCTACCTAGAGCGTGGCGCGGGCGCATCGAACATGAAGCTCAAGTTCAACCTCACCACGCTGCCGTCGTCCGAGGTCGAGAAGGTCAACCAGAACGGCGAGGCAGTCCAGGGCGCCAAGTTTGCGCTGTATCAGTCCGATGACAGCTGGAAGACGCAGGGCGATCCCATCGCTCTGGGCACGACGGACGACAAGGGCCAGCTGGTGCTTCTGAAGCCGGACAGGTCCGTGATCTCGTTTGATAACCAGCATGCTGAGGGGCACGACTACTTTGTACTCAAGGAGATAGAGCTGCCTGCGGGATATCGCTCGAGTCTGACCTCATCGACCACCGCGATGCCAGGTGAGCTGCACCTGCAGTACAAAGAGGCTGCGACGAGCGGCTCGGGCGGCGTGGTGGTTGCACCGCAAACGACGGTCAAAACGGCCGACGGCAAACCATGGACGGGTAGCCGCATGTGGCTCAACGGTGGCTACCTTGCCGCCAAAGAGACCATTTCCCTTTCTCAGAACACAAAAGATAATAAGCGCAACCCCATTAGCTCGGGTACGACCTTTGCCGTCGTGCTCAAGCGCACCGATAAAAGCAAGGCGGACACGGACGAAAGCGCGTGGACGCCAGTCACGGGCAATCCGCTCGATGGCACACGCTGTGCTCCGAACACGGTATCGCCGGTGCCGTCCAGGCCGCCAAATCGGCGGATACGAGCGTCTTCGCCGTCAACACCAAGGGCGACTACGAGGTAACGGTTAGGTCGCTGCCCGGCGATATCGAGAAGTACGCCGCCATGCTGAAAGATAAGTCCCAGTCCGAATATACCGTGGCGGTTTACCACACCACGGCGTCGTCTCTGGCAGAGGCAACCACGGAGAACACCTCCATGGTTGAATACCAGGCGACAAACAGGCAGTTCTCAACCGTGATTCACCTCACGAACGTTCAGAACCGTCTGTTTGTGCAGAAGGTTGACGAGCTGGGCAAGCCCGCGAACGGCGCGACGTTTGAGCTGTACCAGGCCAAAGACGTTACCGGCAATAGTCCCAGCACGTACGCCATTAAATCGGGTGCCGAGCCGTATGACACCGTGCAGGCAAACGGCATGAACTATCCGTATGACATTGAGGGTGCTGCATGCTTCCCGCTCGATTCGACAAAGCATGCGCCCCTTATCAAGGGTACGTACTACCTGCGTGAATCGGTGAGCCCGGATGGCTACGAGATTAATACCATCATCACCAAGGTAATCGTGGACGATTCGGGCGTGTACGTGGACGCCGGCGAGGAGAACGACGGCGTGCGTAGCCTAAGCGGCCCGGGTTCGCTGATTGCCTCGCTGGCACAGTTTGGCTCGCCCGGCTCTATCGATAACACGCTTACGCACATTAAGGGCAAACTGCAGAGCGCGACTGTTACAGACCCCAACGGCAACCTGACGTGGGACCAGCCTTCTCCTGCGGACGACTTCATGCATATGCGCTACGACGAGAAGACGCAGGGTACCAAGACGATTCTGCAATACGTTGAGAGCGGCGGCGATCGCGACGGCCAGTCGGCGACTATTTATGCCGACACGGGCATCAACCGTATGGCTCTTTACCAAGACGGTCAGCCCACCAATGGCACCGACCTCGGCACGCTTCAGCTCAACCATCTCTTTACCACGGCAACGGCCGTGCAGTATACCGACCGTCGTGTGGCGCGTTTGCAAGTGACCAAGACCGTGACGGCAGACGACGGCCTTACCGCGCCTACCAAGGATGCGAAGGGCGAAGACCTGACCTTTACATTTAAGTTCACCCTGCCGGAGTCCCAGAAGGGCTACGAGGCGCATGTGTTCGACGCGAACGGCGAGGCCGTGGGCGACTCCTTTACGCTCAAGAACGGCGACACCCATTCCATCAAGGCCGGAGAGACCATTCGCGTATACGACCTTATGAAGGGCGACAGCTATAGCGTGAGCGAGCTCACCACCAAGGGCGAGGAGTCCAGTGGCAATGTGCTGGCGAGTATCGTTAACACCGTGACCGGCTCTGCCGACGAGTCGGTGCTTCCTGCCGGCTTTAGGCTTGTCCACCGCAAGGCCGGCGGTCAGGAGCAATCGGGAGCCGGCAACACGATCAAGGGCTCGATCGCCGCGCTCGAGGACGGAAAGATTCCTGCGAGCAATAAGCTCGAGTTCACCAACAACTACAGCGCCGACTCGGTAGCGCTTAAGGCCGAAAACGGTTTGAGCGCCGAGAAGGTGCTCGAGGGTCGCAATTGGGCCAATGGCGATACCTTTACCGCGCAGCTTACAGCCGACGACGGCGTCCCCATGCCCAATGGCGCCAAGAGCAAGGTGTCGACGGTCGTGTTCACCAATGACGCCCACGAGAAGGCAACGTTTGGCGACATCACCTATTTCAAGCCGGGCACCTACACCTATACCATCAGGGAGGTTATTCCCGGCTCAGATGCCCGGGCGGGCGGCATAAGCTATTCCGCCGCCGTCTATACCGCGACGGTCGTGGTGGAGGACAATCACGCCGGTGCTCTGGTCGTTAAGAGCGTGACGATGAAGCAGGTGCGCGACGATGCCGGCACCGAGAAGAATGTCGAGGTTGCCGATAAGGTCGCAACCTTCACCAACCGCTACGATACGCACGAGCACGACATCATCCTCCATGCCAAAAAGATCCTGACCGACAACGCCGGGACGTTCCCGCTTGCCCAGAATGCCTTTAGCTTTACGCTCAAGGGCGTGGGTGGCTATGCGGATGACGGCGCTGTGTTCAACCCCGATACGGTCGATAAGAGCATGACGGCCCCTATGCCCCAGGGCGCCGAAGGCAACACCATGAAAGTGGGCAATAACGCCGACGGCACGGTGACATGGCCGGCAATCTCCTATACCGCCAAGGCTGATGCGGGACGTGCCTACGTTTACAAGTTCGCCGAGAAGGTCGCCGAGAATCCCGGCAGCGTTACAGGCATGACCTACGACGAATCGGTCTATTACGCCGTGGTGCGCAACGCCAAGAAGGGTGCTGGCATCCAGACTTCGGTCGAATACTACAAGGCCGAAAAGAATGGCCCGATAAAGCTGGACAAGGACGCCACGCCTTCCTTTACCAATACATATAGTGTGGAGCCCGCGAGCGCGACCCTTCAGGGCCAAAAGACCGTGAGCGGCCGCGACTGGAACCAGGGCGAGAGCTATACCTTTAACCTTACCGCCGCTACGGACGATGCCAGCGCAACTAGTCTGGGTAAGACCACAAAGCAGGCGGTAGCGGATGGTGCCGTTGTCATTAACACTAACCAGGCCGTCGCTAGCGCGCCCGAGTCGGGACGCGTTGCCTCGTTCTCCTTTGGCACCGAAGCCGCCCCGACCGTGACATTCAACCGCGCGGGCATCTTTAGCTTCAATATCACCGAGAATGTCGCGCTTGGTGCCCCGGCGAGCATGTCCATGGACAGGCACACCGCACGTGCGACCGTCGTGGTGACCGATCTGGACGAGCGGGGCAACCACACGGGCAAGCTGCACGTGTCGAGCGTGACCTACGCCAACACCGGCGCGTCCGATGCGGACAAGGGCATAATCGATAAGGCCGCCTTCACCAATGCATACCATGCGTCGGGCACCTTTGGCGGCGTGACGGTGAGCAAGACCCTTGAGGGTCGCGCCTCTACTGCGGGCCAGTTTACCTTTGCCGTGACGGGTCTTTGGTACAACGGCGTTCAGACGTCGGTCGATGGCGCTGAGGCCAACCTGTCCAACAAGGCGGCGAAGGCCGGCGTGTCCGGTGCCGTGGTGGGCACGAATGGGACGGAGAAGCTCTTTGCCCGCAGGCTCACGGAGCAGGACCTGGGCCATACATTTGCCTATCGCATCCACGAAAACCAGCCTGCTGCTGCCGGCTACACCTATGACACCGGCTATACCGGCGACGCCATCGTGCTCGTTAAGGTACTTGCGAGCGAAAACAACCCCGCCAAGCTCTACACCGTGACGACTGTGCTCAAGGGCGCGGGTGTGACGGAGCTGCTGGGCGATGCCGGCGATGCGAGCGCGTTGACGGACGAGAAAATTGCCGAGCTCGACCAGAATCCGAATACCTACGTGCAGCAGTACGATGCAAGCGAGGCCGGCGCCACGACGCCTACCGTCTCGTTTGTGAACCGTTATGAGGCAAGTCTCGACTATGGCGCCAATGGCGGCCTGCAGATCGAGAAGACGCTGACGTACCCCGAGGGTGCGACGGTGTTCGGCTCGCCCAAGAGTACGTTCCGCTATATCGCCAAGCCCGCCGACGAGGCCTCTGCCAAAAAGGTCGGCATTACCATGGACGGCAAGGTCTTTGAGACCGCAAACGTCGAGGCCAATGATCCCAAGACCGTGAGTTTGATACCTGAGGGCGGACTGAAATTCAATCAGAATGACGCCGGCAAGACGTTTACCTACACGGTGAGCGAGATTGACGACAAGGCGACGGGCTATACGTACGACAGCACGGTCCATACGGTTAAGGCCGTCGTGGCGGATAACGGCGACGGCACGCTCAAGGTCACGACTTCGGTAAGCAAGAAGGTTGATGGCAAGGACAAGCTCGAGGGCCAGTGGATCTACCCCTCGGATGCAACGTCCACCGGTGTCGCGACGGTCAAATTCAAGAACACCTATACGGTCACCGAGGCGGCAACCTATACTCCGTCCGTGACGAAGGTGGTTGCCGGCCGCGATGCTGAGGGCAAGTTCACCTTTGCCATGACCGCGGCTGACGATGTTACCCGGGCTGCCATCGACGGCAAGCTCATCACTGGCTCTTCGATGAGTGCGGGCAACGGCTACGTCGAGAAGAAGCAAACGGAGGAGGGCCTTAAAGACGGCGAGCACGATAAGGTTAACTTCTCGAAGCTCACCTTTAATGCGCCGGGCACGTATAAGTTTGCCATTAACGAGCTGACCCCGAACGGCGGCCCCGGCGAGTGGAAGTATGACCAGCACATCTATACCGTGACGGTTACCGTGACCGATGAGGGCGGCAAGCTTGTGGCCCGCGCCGACGGCACGACCGGCTCGGAAGGCTTCATCTTCACCAATAGCTACCAAACTTCGACGAGCTACGAGCTTCAGGGCGGTTTGGAGATCGTCAAGACGCTCAACGGGCACGACCTGCATGCCGGCATGTTCGGCTTCACGGTGACGGGCGAAGACGATGCCTCGACCGCAAAGCTAAAGGCGCTGCTGCGCCAGGAAGATGGTAAGCTCACCGTCACCAACGATGAGCCGCAGGCCGATGGCAAGTCCTACACCGATATTTTGGGCGGTCTGACCTTTGCGACGGACGATGCGGGCAAGACGTTCACCTACAAGGTGGCCGAGAATAAGGGCGACAAGGGCGGCTATACCTACGACTCCACCTATTGGACGGTAGAGATTGCAGTTAAGAAGCGCGATAACGGTTCACTCTATACCGTGACCACGGTCAAGCACTTTGGCGCTGATAAAAAAGAGCTTTCTGCGGATGAAAAGAACTCTGAGAAAGGTCCTGTCGAGGCTCAGGTGTCCTTCACCAACAGCTATGCCGCGTCTGAAGCATTCGAGGGCCTTCACGCCCAAAAGGTGATGGATTCCGGCGACAAGATCAAGGCTGACCAGTATACGTTTGACCTGTATGCCGAGAAGACCGACGGTACGCTCCAATGGAGGGACGAGGGCACGACCCAGGCGAGCGATAACGGTATCGCAACGGTCGACTTCGGTAAGCTTTACTTTAAGCTCGGCGATGCTACCAGCGAAACTCATGAGCAGACGATTGACCTTACCCGCGCCGTCAACGATGGCATTGCCATCAAGCGGCACAATGCCGACCACACCACTACCTATAGCTTTAACCTGGTGGCAAAAGAGCGCTTGGTCGACCTGCCCGAGGGCGTGCGTCCCGTGGACACGTCCGCGACGTGCCGCGTGCTGCTCGAGGTGACCGATAACAACGACGGTACGCTTACGTCCAAGGTGACCTATCGCGATGGCACCGAGAACGGCAAGATCGTCTTCCACAACACGCGCGATAAGGTCAAGACAATCGGCACGGTCGCGGAGCCCAGTGTGGACATCGACGGGCAGCTGCTCTCAGTGGGCGACTCCTACGTCTACACCATCAACTGGGTTAACACCAAGGCCGATGCCAGCGTGACCGTGACCGATGAGCTGCCCACCGGCGTTGTGTTCGAGGCCTTTGAGGGCAAGAACGCCGATAAGGGCACCGCGAGTGGCCAGTCGCTCACTTGGAACCTGGGCGTGCAGCCTGCGGGCAGCTACGGCTCGGTACGCGTGCGCGTCAAGATTTCCGAGGACGCCGTGAAGGGTGCTCAGGGCGCTGTCGGCACCGTCAACAACGCCGCCACCATTACGGTTGGCAACAAGAGCTATACCGGCACCACGACCAACTACGTGCCCAAGAAGACCGAGAGCGACGCTCAGGATTCGAAGGGGTCGGGCGTCAAGTTGGGCGATGAGCTCACCTATACCATCGGCTACAAGAACACCGAGAACAAGCCGGCTAAGGTGATGGTCTCCGATGCCGTTCCCACGGGGACTGAGTTCGTGGAGTTCACGGGCGACCATAAGGATGTCGGCTCCAAGGACAGAGACGGCAACCTCACCTGGACGCTGACGGACGTTCCCGCCGGCGAAGAGGGCGCGGTTCAGTTTAAGGTCCGCGTGACCGAGGACGCATTCAAGAGCGGCGGCGCTTCGGATGACATCTCCAACCAGGCGTCGGTAACGGTCGGCAACAACCCTGCCGTTAAGACCAACACCACTGCCGACGAGGTCTCTGACGGCCGACTGACGCTAAGCAAGACGGTCACGGCCGCCGAGGGCATCACGGCGCCCAACAAGGCATTCACCTTTAAGGTGCTGCTCTATCAGGCCGATGGCACAACGTCTCTGGCCGGTACCTTTGCGTACGCCGGTCGTCCCGGCGGCACCAACGGCACCTATGTAAGCGGACAGATCAAGAGCGGTGGCACCATCGCGCTTAACGCCGGCGGTTCCGTTACGGTTACCGTGCCCGTGGGCGCGCACTACGAGGTGCAGGAGCTCGACTCCAAGGGCAATCTCATGACGAGCGAGGACGGCTTTACGGTTGCCGATAAGGCGAACACCCAGAAGGGCGCCGTCGGACAGGCAACGCAGGCAGGCTTCACCAACGTCTACAGTGTGGAGTCCACAAAGGTGGAGAGCGCCTTTAAGGTCCAAAAGAAGATTTCCGGCCGCAACTGGACTAAGGCGGATGCTTTTGCCATGACGCTGACTGCCCAGGGCGAGGCGCCCATGCCCAAGAATGCCAAGGACGGCGTAGCGACGATTACGCTGAAGAAGGACGTTCAGGTCGGCAACTTCGGCACCATTGAATACACCAAGCCCGGTACCTACACCTATGTGATTGCCGAGCAGGCGGGTGACGAGACGGAGCTCACGTTCTCGAAGGCCACCTATCGCGCCACCGTCACGGTGACCGACGACGGTGCCGGCAAGCTGACTACCAAGACCAAGATTGCACAGCTGACCGACGACGCCGGTAATGCTGCCGAGCGCACGGTCGAGGCGGCGGTCTTTACCAACACTGCTAAGACTGGCAGCCTCACCGTCAAGAAGACGGTCGTCGGCGGCGACAGCCAGCGCGAGTTCGGCTTCACGGTCGCGCTGACCGACGGGGACGGCGAGCCCGTCTCCGGCACCTTCGGCGAGGGCGAGAACGCCGTGACGTTCACGGACGGCAAGGCGGCCTTTGCGCTTAAGGACGGCGGGGAGAAGACCATCGCCGGCCTACCCGTGGGCGCGCGCTACACCGTGACCGAGGATGCGGCCGAGGGCTACGCGACCACGGCCGACGGGGCCGAGGGCACCGTGACCGAGGCCGGCGCGACCGTCGCGTTCACCAACACGTACGGGACGACCACCGAGGGCAGGGACGTCTCCACGGCGGGACTCTTCACCAAGACGCTCAAGGGCCGCGACTGGGCGGAGGGCGACAGCTTCCAGTTCACGCTCACGGGCGAGGCCGGCGCTCCCATGCCCGAGGGCTCCTCCGACGGCTCCAAGACCGTCAGCGTGACGGCCGCCGACGGCACCAAGGCGGGCGATAAAGTCGCCTTCGACTTCGGCTCCATCCGCTACACGCTCGACGACATCAGGGACGCCGGGTTCGCGGAGGTCGGCGGCAAGCGCGTGCGCGCCAAGACCTTCACCTACACGGTGAGCGAGGCCAGGCCCGCTGACGGCTCGGCCCTCGCCGGCGTGTCCTACGACGGCCACGTCGCCACGATGACGGTGACCGTGACCGACGACGGCTCCGGCAACCTCACGGCCTCGACGCCCGCGATCGCGCAGGCGAGCGGCGGCGACTTCGTGAACACCTACACGACCGGGCTCGACTACTCGGCCCGCGCGGGCGTGCTCCTGTCCAAGACGCTCTCCGGCCGCGCCATGGAGGCGGGGCAGTTCGCCTTCACCGTGACCGCCGATGCCGAGACGGCCGCCAGGCTCGGCCTCAAGACCGGCAAGGACGCCTATACCGTGTCCGCGGCCGATGACGGGGAGGCCAACCTGATCGACCTGATCGGCGGCGCCGCAAAGGGCGACGTGACGTTCACCGACGCCGACGCGGGCAAGACCTACAGCTTCACCGTCACCGAGACCAAGCTCGGCGGCGAGGGCTACACCAACGACGCCGAGCCGCGCGCGGTGACCATCGCGCCCGCCTACGACGCCGCGACGGGTAAGCTCACGGTCACGACCACGGTCGTCAAGGACGGTGTCGAGGTCGCCCGCAGCGAGGTCTCGACGGCCGATGACGCCACGGCGCTGCCCGCGCCCGTGACGGTGGCGTTCCAGAACTCCTACGAGGCCACCGGCACGCTCGGCGGCGAGGGCGACGTGACCATCGACGCCACCAAGACGCTGACGGGTCGCGCCGCGGCGGCGGGCGAGTTCAAGTTCTCCGTCCGCGATGCCCGCGGCAGTGTGGTCGCGACCGCATCCAACCGGGCCTCCGGCGACGGCGAGGCCGCGGAGCTCACGTTCTCGCGAATCGACTACACCACCGGCTCGCTCGACCAGATGGTGAAGGACGGCGCCGCCACCAAGACGGCCGACGGCTCCTGGACCATCCCCTATACCGTTTCCGAGGACACGGCGGCGCTGCCCGCCGGCGTGACGGCAACCGCCTCGAGCTTCGACATCACGGTCAAGGTGACCGATAACGGCAAGAGCGGGCTGGACGTTAGCGTGGTCTACCCCGAGGGCTCCGACGGCACGCTGTCGTTCGTGAACGGCTACGGCACCAACGAGGCGACAGTCGACCTCGCGGGCACCAAGACGCTGGCGCTCGGCCAGGCCGGACTCGGCCTCACGCAGGACGACATTGCGGGCAAGTACACCTTTAAGATCACGCCGCTGGACGGCGCGCCCGCGCCGGTCGACGCCTCCGGCAAGACGGTGACCGAGGCGACCAACGACGCCGCCGGCAACGTCGAGCTGGGCCATGTCACGTTTAAGCAGCCGAGCGACCTCGATGACGTCGAGATCGACGGCGACGGCCTGCGCACCAAGACGTTCGCCTACCGGGTGAGCGAGTCCGGCTCGGTCGACGGCGTGGTCAATGACGCGGTGGCGTCCAGGACCTTCACGGTCAAGGTGGTCGAGGACACCAACGCGGGCACGCTCGTCGCGGAGGTCCTGCCCGCAGAGGGCACGCCCGAGGGCAAGGGCGCGTTCGAGTTCACCAACACCTACGGCGTGAACCCGACGCCGAGCTCCGTCACCGACCAGATCAAGGTGAGCAAGAAGCTCAAGGGTCGTGACCTGGCCGAGGGAGAGTTCGAGTTCCGGCTGGTCGAGATTGCCGCCGACGGCAGCGAGAGCGTCGCGGCGACGGGCAAGAACGCCGCCGACGGCACGGTCGCGCTCAGCCCCGTCACCTACACCGCGCCCGGCATGCACAGCTACGAGCTGCGCGAGGTCGCCGGCACGGCGGGCGGCGTGACGTACGACAGGGCAACGTACCGCGTGCGCACGACGGTAACCGATGCCAAAAACGGCGCGCTTACCGTCAAGCACGAGCTGGCGGATGCCGAGGGCAATCCCACGGGCGACGACTCGGTGACGTTCACCAACGGCTACGAGGCCGCACCCGTCACCCTCAAGCTGGGCGCCGCCAAGGTGCTCAAGGGCGCCGAGCTCAAGGCGGGGCAGTTTAGCTTTGAGCTCAAGAGCCGGGACGGCAAGGTCATGTCGACCGCCAAGAACGCCGCCGACGGCAGCGTCACGTTCGACGCGCTGACCTTCAAGCAGGCCGGTACCTACACCTTCACGGTGAGCGAGGTCGACGATGGCCGGGCACACGTGACCTACGACAAGGCCGTGCACAAGATTGTCGTCACGGTGAGCGACGAGGCGGCCGACGGCTCCAAGACGGGCTACCTGTCGGCGAAGGTCTCCTACGAGGGCGACGCCAACCTGCCGCCGGTCTTCACCAACAGCTACGCCGAGGAACCCGGGACCCCCGGCACCCCGGAGAACCCCGGCACGCCGGGCGGCGGTTCGGGCGGCGGTTCCGATAGCGGCTCCGGCGACAGCCCCGGCGGCGGCTCCAAGGGCGGCATGCCCGACACCGGCGACCGCAGCCTGCCGGCGACGGCACTCGGCGCCATGGCCGGCATCGGCGCGCTGGTCGTCGCGGGCGGTGCGGCCCTGTACCGCAGGCGCCGCTAGCGATATGCACGAGTGGGGCGGATCCATCCGATGGGTTCGCCCCACTTGCCCTGTTGGGCGGGAGCGGGTAAGATATACCGAGCGCCTAGCGCGTTCGATGGGTTCGGATGACGACATGTTCCGAATCTGGTCAGGTCCGGAAGGAAGCAGCCATAAGGAGCCTCTGTCGGGCATCCGAATCCATCGAGCGCACGGGCGCTTTTTGGTGCCGCGATTTGGCCCGGCCGGCGGCGAGATATTTGGTGTCTCGCTGGTCCTCGGCTGCGCCTGCGGGATCGCTCGACTACCAAATATCTCGCCGCCGGCCGGGCCACTTCGTCCAAAAATCACCCGTAAAGGCGCATTTATCTGAAGAATTGAATCCCGTGTTTTGTGCTGCTTGTTGGCGTTGCCTGGGCATCGGTGGCTATGTGCTTCAAGAGACGGCGGCGTTGCCATTTGTTTTTACAAGTAAAGAGGTCCGTTTGCGAACGAGCTTCGACTACTGAAGATGCGATGTTCGCACTAACGACATAGCGTAATTACGGCATTGTTGGTTTACGCACAAATTGAAGAAATCTAAAAGATGCGTCGATTTCACTTCGCCCGCAGCGTTACGGTGCGAGAACGTCCAATGGAACAACTTGGACGCCGCGGTCGGTAACATAGGCTTGTGAACCAAATCCAATAATCGCTACTTTAGAAACCGGCGGGGTGTTTCCGGCAGCAACCATCCGCTCTTCGACGGCAACAAGATTGTCAGATGCCTCTTCGATTTGAGCGGAACTGAGCTTGACCTCAACGGGAATCCACATCCCACCTGGAGCCGCTATGACAGCGTCGACCTCAAGATCGCGAGAATCGTGATAGTGATAAAGGCCCATTCCGTTTGCCCTCGCATAGACCCATAGATCATGGAGCGCCAACGATTCGAAAAGCAGCCCAAGTGTCTTGAAGTCTGACAACAACGTCTCCACAGTCGCCCCGAGCGCAGCCGCTGCAAGCGACGGGTCGGCAAGATGATGCTTACGCGCCTCCCTCAGATGCACCGGAGATCTCATCGCGGGATTCCATGCGGGGATATCGCAGACGAAACTCAATCTGCTAAGAAGGGATATGTATGATGCCGCTGTTTGTCTCGATACGTCGCCACCCAAATCGGCCACAAGCGTCTTGAGCGTCGCAAGAGTGGATTCGTTGCGCGCCAACGACGCGATGACGGCTTTCACTTTCTCAGGATCTCGTCGAGAGCCATCGACGCGGGGGATGTCTTCCTCAGCGACTATCTCGATATATCGTTTTGCCGTCGCGGACGCAATTCGCGCGTCACGCCCAATCGACGCCGGCCATCCACCGCAAACGATGCGCTCGGCGATCTCGGCAGAACCCATCGATCCGAAGGCGCCCCTGAACTTTTCGCCAGAAATGATGCCCGACAGCTTAACCGCACCGCTAGATTTCCCAAGTTCGAAAAGCGTCATGGTGTCCATGCGCAATTTAGCGAACCTTCCAGCGCCACTGTGCATCGGCCGCTCATTGTCTCGCGGTGTCGCCGACCCCGTAAATATGAACTGGCCAGGCTCGCCGCCGCGGTTGTCGCACTCAAACCGTGCCGCGTCCCAAAGTTTCGGAACCTCCTGCCATTCGTCGATCAGCCGCGGCACCTCGCCAGAAACGGCAAGCGCCGGGTCCGTCTCGGCACGGAAGCGATTCTCGAAGTTGCGCGACGGGTCCATGAGGAGGAGCCTGGACGCCGCACGGGTCCCGGCCGTGGTTGTCTTCCCGCACCATTTAGGTCCTTCGATGAGAACGGCACCGAATATCCCAAGCATCTGGTCGAGCTCATTTTCGATAATTCTAACGTAGTACTTTTTTGGCATAGTTTTCACCAATGCTTACCAGCGCGTTTAACCAAATTTACAGTTTTCATTTAACCAGATTTCAATTATTTAATTAACCAGATTTGCATATTTCGGTTAACGAGACAGATTAAACATGAACGAGCCAAGTCAGATGAGAATCATCTACTCGACACCGCACATGAGCTTCGAAATGGTGATGTGAAAGCCGTCGGTAATCTTCTTGAGATTTGAAAGGCTGACATTGCGCTGCCCGACCTCAATGCTCGCGTAGTAGGAGCGATCCATCTCAATCAAATTAGCGGACGGAGTGCCCGGGCTCGTCTACACGGGCAGGCTCGTGGAGTTCAACGGCGCAAGCTCCAGAATTGAATCCCGTGTTTTGTGCTGCTTGCTGGCGTTGCCTGGGCATTGATGGCTACGTGGTTCAAGAGACGGCGGTGCTGTTGCTTGGATTTTGCAGTTAAAGAGGCCCGTTTCCCTGGGTTGGGGAAACGGGCCTCTTTTGTTTCTGGGGTTGTGGATTGGCGGAGACAATAACCGTTGGCCGCTATTTTGAGTTCTTGAGGCGGCGTGTGGCTGTGGCGGTTATTCCGAGTCCCGTGGCGGCGATTCCTGCTAGTGCGATTGCGCTTGGCGCTGTGTCGCCTGTGTTTACGAGCTTGTCGGCGGTCGTAGTTGCTTGCTTGCCGCTGCTCGTGTTCGCCTGCTTGGTGGAGCTCGATGGAGCGCCCTTGCCGGTCGCGGACGAGCCGGTGGGCTGTGCCGTCTCGGCCGGTTGCGCCGAGTCGGAGGGAGGCGTTGTCTCGGTGGGTTTCGTTATCTCGGGCGAGGTGGCCTTGTCTGCCGCGGCTTTTGCCTCTTCGTATGCCTTGCAGGCGTCGTCATAAGCCGTTTGCGCTTTTTTCAAATTGTCGAGGAGCGCATCTCGCCAGGCTATGAACTGGTCGATATGGGCTTTATATTTCTCTGCAGAACGTTCACAGTCATTAACTCGTCCTTCCTGACTTTTGAGGCGGCGCTGGAACTCGTCAAGCTCCGTTTCACAATGATCTACATACGCTTTTGCCCCTACGATCTCATTTTGCAACTGCCTTATTTGCTGTTTAACAGTTTTGACAAGCTCCTCGTCGCCGAGTGCTTCGAGTGCCTTAAGCACCTCAAGTTTGTTGTCTAATTTTGCCTGGAGCTCGCTTACCCGGTTGCCGGCCTCGTCGTATTTGGCTTGGGCTGCATCGATGTCCGCTTGCATGGCAGGAAGGGATTCTTTCGATTCGGCGGCTTGCGCCAACATCTCGTCGCGGTACTTTTGAAAACGGGCAATGTCATTATTAAAGCGCGCAATTTTCTCGGAACTCGCGGCCTTTTTTGCGGCTTCGAGGTTTTTGAGCGCTTCCTGCATGGCTGCATACGCTTTTTCTTTTTCGGTGGCCGCGTCTTCCGTCTGCAAGGCAACTGCACCGGTGGGGGAGCTGGTTTCTGCCGCGATCGCCGTTACGGGGGCGATTCCCGCGGCAAGTGCCACGGAAAGGGCGATGCCCATAGTTGCTCGTCTTGCTCTTCTTGCTCTTCTTGCGAGAATGTCGTTCATCTCGGCACCTCATTTCAAGGGTTGGCGACTCACTTGGTAGCACTAATGTAAGTATATCAGGCGATTGACCCGCTCTTGAATCTCGCCAGAAATGACGAGTTGTTTACGCTTCTTTTGGGCTCACCGTACTATCATGATTCGAATTGAGTGTGAATGATGATAGGGAGCGCCTTTTTATGATTGAGTTGCTCAGGCGTTTTGGTGGTAAGTTTCGCCGGTATATGGTGATCGGCCCTGCGTGCAAGTTGATCGAAGTGATCTTTGACCTGCTGACGCCGCTCGTGATTGCCCAGATGATCGACAAGGGCATCGGTGCGCACGATGTCAACGCCGTCGTCCACTACGGTATGCTGCTTGGCGCCATGGCCGTGATCGGCATCTCGTTTACGCTCGTTTGCCAAAAGATGGCGGCGCTCACCTCACAGGGCATGGGCACCGATATTCGCGGCGCGCTCTACGGGCACATCAATAAGCTGAGCTATGCCGAGCTCGATCGCTTTGGCACGCCGTCGCTCATCACGCGCATCACCAACGACGTCAATCAGGTGCAGCTCGCCGTGGCGCTGGGCGTGCGCATGCTTATCCGCTGGCCTTTCCTGGCGGTGGGCTCCATGGTTGCGGCCCTCGCCATCGACCTTAAGCTCGGCATTATCTTTTTAATCTGCACGCCCGCCATCGGCCTGGTGTTTTGGTTTGTCATGGCGCGCTGCATTCCGTACTACAAGCAGCTGCAGGCAAAGCTCGACCGCATTGCGCTCATTTGCCGCGAGGGGCTTTCGGGCGCTCGTGTGGTCCGCGCGTTTGTGCGCGAGGATCACGAGCGCGAGCGTTTTGCCCAGGCGGCTGACGATCAGGCGCATGTCGCCATCGCGGTGGGCAAGCTCTCGTCGATTCTCAACCCCGTCACGTTTTTGGTGATGAACCTGGGCGTGTGCGCCATCCTGTGGGTGGGCGGCATCCAGGTGAATGTGGGCGAGCTCACGCAGGGCCAGGTCATGGCGTTTGTCAACTACATGACGCAGACGCTCACCTCCATCGTGTACGTCGCCAACCTGGTCGTGGTCTTTACCAAGGCGAGCGCCAGCGCGTCGCGCATCAACGAGGTGCTCAATTGCGTGCCGAGCATTACCGACGAGGGCAACGAGCCGGTCGCCCTGCCCGAGCCGAACGCGGCGGGCGCAGCTGCCCCGGTCCCCGCGCTGAGCTTGAGCCACGCGAGCTTCTCCTTTGGCGCGGGCGCCGCCAATGCCGTCAACGACGTGACTCTGGATTTGCCGCTGGGCAAAACGCTCGGCATTATCGGCGGCACGGGCAGTGGTAAGTCCACGCTCGTCTCGCTCATTCCGCGCCTGTACGATGCGGGTACCGGCAGCGTGAGCGTAATGGGTGCCGACGTGTGCACCTGGCCGCTCGACCAGCTGCGCCACGTGGTCGCGACCGTCCCGCAGCGCGCGTCGCTGGTGAGCGGCACCATTCGCAGCAACCTGACCTGGCGCGACGAGTCGGCGACCGACGAGGAGCTCTGGGCGGCGCTCGATATGGCGCAGGCCAGCGAGCTCGTGCGCAACAAGCCGCAGGGGCTCGACGCCCCGGTCGAGGCGGGCGGCAAGAACTTCAGCGGTGGTCAGCGCCAGCGCCTGACCATCGCGCGCGCCCTGGTGGGTTCGCCGCAGATTCTGATCATGGACGACTCCGCCTCGGCACTCGATTTTAAGACCGACGCGGCGCTTCGCCATGCCATCCGCGAGCGCAGCGTGCGCGGCGCCGCCGAGGGCGGGTTGCCGCTGACGACCGTCATCGTGAGCCAGCGCGTCTCGACCGTGCGCGATGCCGACATGATCTGTGTGCTCGATCACGGTTCGGTTGCGGGCCTGGGTACGCACGACGAGCTGTACGCAAGCTGCCAGCTCTACCGCGAGATTTGCCAGTCGCAGCTCCGCCGTGAGGAGCTCGAGGGTCAGCAGGGGAGTGCGACGCCCGCTTCGGACTCCGCCCCTGCATCCACCCGCGCAAAGGAGGGCTGCTAAATGAATCCGTATACTTCTTCCGGTTCGGTCGCCACGATGACGGCCAATGTGTCCGGTAGCGATAACCTCAACGATCTGGGTGACGGCCCGCGCCAGCCCGGCGACCCCGAGCGCTACCCCGTGGGCGCGGTGACTCGCCGCCTGATGGGCTACGTCCGTCCGCACCGCATTTCGTTTGCGGCGTCGTTTGTGAGCGCCGCCATCTCGGTGATCTTGCAGCTCTACACGCCCATCCTCATTGGCGAGGGCATCGACCTCATCGTCGCCGCCGGACGGGTGGACTTTGACGCGCTGCTGCCGCTCGTCACCAAGCTCGCGATTGTCGTGGTGGGTGCCGCGGCCTTCCAGTGGTTGCAGGGCTACTGCGTCAATCGCCTGTCCTACGAGACGGTGCGCGACATGCGCGTGGAGGCGAGCGACAAGCTCAGCCGCATGCCGCTCAGCTTTATCGATAGCCATGCCCACGGCGATCTTATGGGCCGCGTGGTCAACGATGTCGATCAGGTGGGCGACGGTCTGCTGCAGGGCTTCACGCAGCTCTTCACCGGTGTTATTACCATCGTGGGCACGCTCGCGTTTATGCTTTCCATCAACCTGGCCATGACGCTCGTGGTGGTGCTCGTCACGCCGCTCTCCATCTTTGCGGCTGGCGCCATCGCCAAGCTTTCCAACAAAAGCTTTACGGCACAGCAGCGCATCCAAGGGCAGCTCGGTGGTCATATCGAGGAGTATGTGGGTGAGCAAAAGCTCGTGGACGCCTTCGCCTACGGCCCGCACGCTCAGCAGCGCTTCGATGCCCTCAATGCCGAGCTCTATACAGCAGGTGAACGCGCGCAGTTTATGGGCTCGCTCTCCAACCCCGGCACGCGCTTTATCAATAACATCATCTATGCCGTGGTCGCTGTGATCGGCTGCGTGGGCGTGATCACGGGCGTGCCCGCGGCGCTTACGGTGGGCGGCGTGCAGATCTTCCTGTCCTATGCCAACCAGTACACCAAGCCGTTCAACGAGGTCACCAACGTCATCACGCAGATCCAGACCGCGTACGCCTCGGCGCGCCGCATGTTTGCGCTGCTCGATGCGCGTGAGCAGGAGCCCGATGCTGCGGATGCCATTGAGCTCGCCGCCCCGAAGGGCGAGGTTTCGTTTGAGCATGTGGACTTTAGCTATGTGCCCGACCGCAAACTGCTGCAGGATATCTGCATCGATGCCAAGCCCGGCATGCGCTTTGCCCTGGTCGGTCCTACGGGCTGCGGCAAGACAACGCTCATCAATTTGCTGCTGCGGTTCTACGATATCGATGCCGGTCGCATTGCGGTCGATGGTCGTTCCTCGCGTGACTACACGCGCGCAAGCCTGCGCCGTGCCTTTGGCATGGTGCTGCAAGATACTTGGCTGTTCGAGGGCACCGTGGCCGAAAACATCGCCTACGGCTGTCCCGACGCCACGCGCGAGCAGGTTATCGAAGCCGCCAAGCGCGCGCACGCGCACAAGTTTATCGTTCAGCTGCCAGGCGGCTACGATACGGTGATCGGCGAGGACGGCGGCACGTTTAGCCAGGGTCAAAAACAGCTGCTGTGCATCGCGCGCGTCATGCTCACCGATCCGGCTATCTTGCTGCTGGACGAGGCGACTTCGAGTATTGATACGCGTACCGAGCTGCAGGTGCAGGCGGCATTTGATGAGCTCATGGCCGGCCGTACGAGCTTTGTGGTGGCGCATCGCCTGAGCACCATCCGCAACGCCGACTGCATCCTGGTGATGCGCGACGGCCAGATTATCGAGCGCGGCACGCACGACGAGCTGCTAGCGGCAGGCGGCTTCTACGCCGAGCTCTACCGCAGTCAATTCGCCCAGTGAGCAAGACGTGGGGCAAATGAATCAGGTTCGTTCGTCCCGCGTCTTAAGTATTTGGGGGCTTGCGCTGCGGACGTTTTGCCCCCATCGGTGTCGCCCATGTCGCCAATCGGCAGAAGGTGGTTTACATCTGTCACGTTAGTACTAAGATATTCATCTAATAAATTGCATTAGTGGCTTTAGTTTTGGGGGATACGAGGCAACGTGACTATGACGTGCTCTTTGGTGGTTAACAGCAAGAGCGGTAATACCAGGATGGTTTCGGGCGCGATCAAGCGCGCTCTGCAGGCTGCGGGTGTTGAGTTTGTCCATGCCGCGGCGTTGAGCGACGATGCGGATGCAGATCAGGTTGCGCTCGAGGCGCAGGGCGCCTGCGCGGCCGAGACGGTGCTCGTCGGTTTTTGGTGCGACAAGGGCGCGTGCACGCCTTCGGTCGCGGCGTTGCTCTCCGCCTTGCACGGCAAGCGCGTCTTCCTGTTTGGCACCTGCGGTTTTGGGGCCGACCAGAGCTATTACCAGCAGATTATTGATCGCGTGACTTCCAATTTGGCTGGGGATGCCGAGCTTGCGGGCTGGGCGATGTGCCAGGGCAAGATGGGTCCCGCGGTCAAGCAGCGCTACGAGGCCATGCTCGAGCAAGATCCCGACAACGCGCGCTATAAGATGCTGCTCGACAACTGGATTGCTGCGAAGGACCATCCCACCAAGGAAGATCTGGATAACATGGCCGCAGCCGCCAAGAAGGCCGTACTGGGAGAGTAGCTTCGCCGTCCGCGATCCTTCGTGCAAAACAATACAAATGTGAAAGCCTCGAAGTTCTCGAGGCTTTTTTCTTGACACTTGTGGGCACAACCGCTGCAAGCGTTTGGGGCGACTTTTTCCATCACCCCGATGACGAGGCTGTTCTGGACAACACGCTCGCATACGTTCGCTGGATGTATTCAGAGTGGGAAGGGCTTTCCGGATGGAAGGGCTTTCCGGATGGAAGGGCTTTCCGGATGGATGAGGTTGCGGAAGATGCGTCCCGGAATTTGCCTTTGGAATGGGATGGAGTTTCCGGTTAAGGACCTCGGCGGAAAGTGCATCCCGGAATTTGTAGCCGAAGTGGGATGCAGTTTTCCAACGGGCCCGCAGGCGGAAACCGCATCCCACTTTGCGCATGATTTCTGGGACACAGTTTCCGCGACTCGCATGACAGGCCGCGCCTCTGCTGTGAGGCGAGGGCGAGCGGGCACCGGGTAACGTCTGTCGCGAGTTCCGCACGCAAAGAAGGCCACTTAATGTGGCCTTCGTCTTGCGCAGGACTGTCTGAGCAGCAGATGTTACCCGGCGCCCGTCCGCCCTCGTTGGGGATTGCCCGGGTAGGCGAATCGGGATGCGTCCCGCTACTTGATCTTGGTTGTACCTGGCGCCAGGTTGGGGTCGGTTTCGTTGGCCTCGGTCTGGAAGTGCTCGGTATACACGTTCTTGCCGTCGCGGAACATCTCGTAGTACTGCATCTTGGCGTAATCCTCGCGCGCCTTGGTGGCGGCTGCCGCTGCGGCGTCGTCACCGGTGACGTTGGAGGAGAGCGCCCAGCGCAGGCTGGCGTCCTCGTAGCCCACCGAGTTGATGGCGGGCAGCGACTTACGCAGCGTCATGTGCGCTTTCTGGTAGTCGGTCAGCGGTGCGCCGATCAGCTGCATCAGCTGGGTGGACAGGTAGTTGGTGGACAGGTCGTCGACCTCGCTCGTCTGGTCGCAGCCGGCAACGTCGTAGTTAGCCCAGATGATGTAGTCGGTCTGCCACAGGCGCTCCTGATGCGTGGCATCGTCCTCGCCGGTAAACCACTTGTCGTTGAACTTGGACGGGAAGAACGGCTGGTGGTCGCCCCAGAACACCACGACCACCTTACGGTCGAGCTTGCTCAGGGCGTTGAGGAAGTAGCGCAGCGCCTGGTCGGACTGCTCGATGCACGAGACATACTCGTCGACATCGGAGAGCGTGCCGTCCTCGACGGTCTTGGCGTCCAAATCGGTCGTGTCGATATTCAGGTGCATCTGCTTGTCGACCGGCAGCAGGCCCGTATCGTAGCCCGAGTGGTTCTGCATGGTCACGTCGAAGATAAACTGCGGATCGGCGTTCTGGTCGAGCAGCTCAAGAATCTTGTCGTAGGTAGCCTGGTCGGTCACCATGCCGCGCAGGGTGTCGGCTCCCTGGAAGTCATTGATAGACAGGAACTGGTCAAAGCCAAAGTCCTTGTAGACGTTCTCGCGGTTCCAGTTGGTCGCGTGGTTGGGGTGCATGGCTGTGGTGGAATATCCGAGCGACTTGAACTGCTCTGCCAGGTTCCCGGTCGTTTCCATGTTGTAGATGGTGTAGGGGTACACACCCGAGCCCAGGTTGGCCATGGAGTTGCCGGTCATAAACTCAAACTCGGTATTGGCGGTACCGCCGCCGTAGGCGCTCACGTAGAGCTTGCCGCGGCTGAGGCAGTTGGACAGGCTCTTAAAGTACTGCGGGCCCTCGTAGCCGGCGCGCATATTCTGGTAGATGGATAGATCCGAGAAGGTCTCGTTCATGATGGCGATGACCGTGGGCTTCTCGCTGTCGAACTGCTCCTTTGCGGCGGCGCGCTCGTCGCTCTTGGCCGCGTCGGACTTGTCGTAGGCCTTGGCGTACTTTTTGAGCGTGGCCTTGGCATCGTCGACGGAGTAGTCGGCGGGTTTGGGCGGCTTGATGGACTGCGCCGCACTAATAAAGGCGGGCAGGTAGCCCTCGCGCCAGTAGCTCTCGAGCGGGCGCCAGGTGTAGACGGTGATGCCGAGGGTGTTGTAGTAGTCGATGAGCGTGACATGCGCGGTTACGCCGCCCAGGCACAGCACTGCCACGAGCAGGTTGGTGAGCAGCATACGCTTGGCGTTGGCGGCACCCTTCTGACGGTGCGGTGCCACCAGGCCGGCGTACTCGCACAGCAGCATGGCGATGGCGGTAAAGCCCATGGACAGCACGCAGAACAGCGAGATCGAGAAGGTGTAGCCGTTGCCGGCGACCGCGGCGGCGGTGGAGATGGCCGAAAGGTCGCCCGGCTGGATGGGCATGGATTTAAACGTGATGACGAAGAACTCGGCAATGCCCAGGACAAAGAGGGCAAAGGCCAGGACCGCGGGAGCTGCGCCGTGGCGCTGGAATAGGAAGAACAAGCCGGTCATGAGCACGGTGATGATGGCCCACTCGAGCAGGATGCACAGGGGGTAGACCCAGGTAAAGTCGTGGTTGGACGAGACTTCCATTCCCAGCAGCGCAAAGACGCCGGCGAGCAGCAGGCACAAGACAGCGGCGACGAGCGGTTTGCCCACAAAGGCGCCGCGCAGGCGGGCGAGCTTGCCGGTGGGGGCGGGGGCGTCGGGCGCGGCGAACGCAAAGACGCGCGGGGCGATGCGGTCGCGTGCGATGCTGGCCCAAGCGCAGCCGGTGAGGATGGCGTTGGTTAGGATGAGCATCACAAAGGCGAGCGGCTCGTTTTGGGCGACGAGGCCAATGGCGCCCCAAATGGTCAAAAAGAGCTGGAACAGGCCGAAGGCGACGCTCCACCCAAGAGCGCTTTTGGCAACGGTGCCCGACTGAGCGCGAATGGCCTTGGCCTCGCGCAAGACAAGGTAGACGGTCGCCGCAAGACCGACGAGCGAGATGGCGGCAGCGAACATGCTGAGACTCCTCACAAACTAAAACCTACGAAAGCGGGGGTTTACCCGATTGTTACCAAGATATGCGCTGCAATTGGTGGCTGCGCACAACAACCAGCCATATTAACGCGCACGTGTGGCGGTGTGGCGCAATGGAGTGGCGACCTGCGCGATAATGGACGGGAATTACACGGAAACGTAAAGGCTTCTTAAAGAATTAGCGAGGATGAGGCGATGAACGAGCAGGTTTGCACCAAGGCTGTGGATACGTGCGGCTATCCGGTCGAGACGACGGGCAATGCGGTGCTGGACACGTTGGAGCACCGTTCCTCCACGCGTGCCTTCGCGCGTGATGACGATGACCGTCCCGTGGCGGTGACCGACGAGCAGCGGGCGGCGATTCTGCATGCGGCGAGTCGTGCGCCGTCGGCGGGCGCCATGATGATGTATTCCATCGTGAGCATCCGCGAGCAGGCAACGCTCGACCGCCTGGCCGACCTGTGCGACCACCAGCCCATGATCGCCAAGGCGCCCTGGGCACTGATATTTGTGGTCGATTATGCCAAGTGGATCGATCTGTTTGAGCACGTGGGCTGCTTTGAGCCCGAGTTTGTCGAGCGCACGGGTAAGGCGCCCCGCCGCGCGCCGGGTTTGGGCGACTTTGCCATCGCGGCCCAGGACGCCGTGATCGCCGCGCAAAACGCCGTGGTTGCCGCCGAGGCTCTGGGCCTGGGGAGCTGCTATATCGGTGATATCGTCGAGAATGCCGAGGAAGTTGCCGAGCTGCTCGATCTGCCGCCCTATACCATGCCGCTGTCGATGCTCATCATCGGCACGCCCCGCAAGGAGCGCCCGGCTATTGCGCATCCCGTGGTGAACCTGGTGCACGAGGAGCGCTACTGCCGCGCCGATGCTGCGACCATGGACGCGCAGGTGGCCGAGATGGACGCGATGTTCCGTCCGCATGCCCGCGAGGTAGGCGAGCGCGTGGTGGATATCTACACCCGCAAGCACACGAGCCCCTTTATGGCCGAGATGAGCCGTTCCATGGAGTGGTGGTTCAAAAACTGGCTCGGCAAGTAACGAATGCGGCGATGTGACAAAGGGACAGTCCCTTTGTCACATTCCATATCGCCGAGGTGGCCTAAAGGCCGTATAAATGTTTATTTAGCTGGGAAAACAGTGCATTAAAACATGGGCCGATTACCTATAATCCCTTCGAACATTAAAGTTGGGAGGAAACCGGCTTATGGAACAAAAGGCCAAGGAGGCAGCCTCGCACGCTGCGATTCCTGTGAGCATCTCGGCGATGCTCGTCACGCTGGGCGTGGTGTACGGCGATATCGGCACCAGCCCTATGTATGTAACCAAGGCGCTCGTCGCCGGCAACGGCGGCATCGGAAGCGTCACGGAGGAGTTCGTGCTCGGCGCGCTCTCCCTTGTCGTGTGGACGGTCACGTTGCTGACCACCATCAAGTATGTGCTCATCTCGCTGCGCGCCGATAACCATGGTGAGGGCGGCATCTTTGCCCTGTACAGCCTGGTCAAGCGCTGCGGCAAGTGGCTTATCATCCCCGCCATGCTGGGTGGCGCCGCGCTTCTCGCCGACGGCATCCTGACGCCGGCCGTTACCGTTACCACGGCCATCGAGGGCCTGCGCACCATCCCGGCGGTCCATGCCGTGCTGGGCGATGACCAGGGTCGCGTCGTCGCCATTACGCTCGCCATCATCATCGCGCTTTTTTTGGTGCAGCGCATCGGTACGGCCAAGATCGGTCACGCCTTTGGCCCCATCATGACGCTGTGGTTCCTGTTCCTGGGCGGCACGGGTCTGTTTTTTGTATTCCAGCACCCCGCCGTGCTGCTGTGCCTCAACCCGCTGCGCGGCATCGCCTTTTTGCTGAGCCCCAACAACCACGCGGGCATCATGATTCTGGGCAGCTGCTTCCTCGCCACCACCGGTGCCGAGGCGCTCTACTCCGACATGGGCCACGTCGGCCGCGGCAACATCTACGCTACCTGGCCATTCGTTAAGTGCTGCCTGCTGCTGTCCTATATGGGTCAGGGCGCTTGGCTTATGAACAACGCTGCCAACCCCGAGCTCATGGGCATTGCCGACCTCAACCCGTTCTACCAGATGCTCGCCCCGGGCCTGCGCCCGTTTGCCGTCGGCCTTTCCACCGTCGCGGCCATCATTGCCTCGCAGGCGCTCATCACCGGCGCATTCTCGCTGGTGTCCGAGGCCAGCCGTCTGGACCTCATGCCGCACATGCAGGTCTTCTACCCTGCCGAGACCAAGGGCCAGCTCTACATCCCCATGGTCAACAACGTCATGCTTGTCGGCTGCGTCATCGTGGTGCTGCTGTTCCAGAACTCGGCGCATATGGAAGCCGCGTACGGCCTTGCCATTACGCTGACTATGATGTGCACCACGCTGCTGCTCTTCTTCTACCTGCACGAGGAGCGCAAGCTCAAGGTTGCTCCGTGGATCTTCGCGGCCTTCTTCCTTTTGCTCGAAGGCTTCTTCTTCGTGAGCTCGCTCACCAAGTTCTTCCACGGCGGCTACTTCACCATCCTCATGGCTGCACTCATCATGGGCATTATGGTGTGCTGGTACAACGGCACGGCGGTCGAGCAGCGCCAGTTTACGCTGCTGCCGCTGCGCAGCTACCTGCCGCAGCTCAAGCGCCTGCGCGACGACGACCGTTACGAGCGCATGAGCGACAACGTCGTGTACCTGACCAAGGACACCCATACCGACTACATCGACCGCGATATCGTCTATTCGATCTTGGACAAGCATCCCAAGCGCGCCCGCGCCTGGTGGTTCGTGAATGTCGAGACCATGGACGAGCCGCACACCTTTGCCTATTCGGTCGAGACGTTCGGCACCGACTACGTGTTCCGCGTGCATCTGTACCTGGGCTACAAGATCAACCAGCGCGTCAATGCCTACCTGCGTCAGGTTGTTCAGGACCTGGCTGCCACCGGCGAGCTGCCGCCGCAGACGCATGACTACTCGGTCTACAAGGATCCGGGTAACATCGGCACGTTCAAGTTCGTCCTGATCCGTAAGCTTCTGGCGCCCGAAAGCGATGTGGAGCCCAGCGAGCGTACGGCCATCACGCTCAAGTACATCATCCGCCGCGCCGCCGGCACGCCCGCGCGTTGGTACGGCCTGGAGAACTCCAACGTGAGCTTTGAGTACGTGCCGCTGTTCACCAAGTTCAAGGCCGTGAATAAGATGCAGCGCCTGGCTCCCAACGAGCGGCCGTAGTCGACGCTCGAGGTTTGTCTGCGAACGGGCGGGTTTGTATTGACGGGGATTGAGTCCTGGGAGGAAACCATGGATGCAAAGGTGCTTGACGGTTGCGATCTTGCGACCGAGCTGGTGCGTGAGGTACGCGCCGATGCTGCCGAAGATCGGTTCTTTACGAATCGGGCCAACATGGATATGGCCGACCGCGTGATTTCGATCGTGGTGACGGTGCTTGTCGCGGCGTGCGTGTGCGCACTGCTCGCGCACGTGCTGTTTGTCTAACGACCGCAGGTTGCAAAGGCTTTACACTTGGAACCACCACAAGGGGAAACCACCACAAGGGTGCCTGTCCCCTTTGTGGTGGTTTTTGTTTTTGAGAGAGGGGCGGGACGCTGATGGACGTCCGTACGGACGGCGATATTGCCGATAGCTTTTGGTGGCGGCGCACAACGCTGACGCGCCGCACTCCTCTGTATGACGCCTGCGTATCGGTGGGGCTGCTGGTCGCGGCGACGATTGTGGGCGCGCTGCTCGACCATCCGGGTCTCGCGCCGAGCATCATGATCGTCTATGTGTTCGCCGTTCAGCTGTGCGCATTCTTTACCTGGAGTCGCCTGTATTGCTTGCTGAGCTCGGCTGCCGCCGTGGCGCTCTACAACTTTTTGTTTGTCGACCCGCGCTACTCGCTGTCGCTTATCGACCGCGGCTATCCTGGCATGTTCTTCATCATGTTCGTGGTTTCGCTTGTGTCGAGCTCGATTGCGTTGGCCCTGCGCCGCGCCTTGGCACAGGCTGCCGCCAGCGACCGCCGCACGCATATGGTGCTCGAGACCAACCGCATGCTGCAGCGGTGCGCCGATCAGCATCAGATCGTTCACGCCATGGCCACGCAGCTGGCGCGTCTTTCGGGCTGTCCGGTTGTGTGGTACAGCGCCGACGCCGAGGGCGATGACCTGCTGCCGCGTGCGACGTACACGGCCGTGGGCGATGCCGCCCCGGTGCACGAGCTGGCGCCGCAGATGCCGCCGAGGCTCTCGGCGTCCGCCTACGTGGGAACGCCGCTCGACGCCACGTTTGGCGGTTCGGCGTTTTATGGCATCTACCTGACGGTTCGCACGGGCGACGGCTTCGTGCGCTCGGGCGACCCCGCCTCGGTGGTGGGCGTGCTGGCTATCGTTGCCGAGCCCGATGTGCTAACACACGAGGAACGGACACTTGCCGATGCCATCGTGAGCGAAGGCGAGCTGGCACTCGATCGCGCCCGCGCCATGGAGGCCCGTGAGGAGGCGGCGGTGCTCGCCAAAAACGAGCAGCTGCGCGCCAACCTGCTGCGCTCCATCTCGCACGACCTGCGCACGCCGCTCACCAGTATTTCGGGCAATGCCGACGTGCTGCTCGACCAGGGCTCGACCGGCACCGCCGTGCTCGACGCCCAGACGCGCCGCGGCCTGCTCCTGTCCATTCGCTCGGATGCGCAATGGCTCAACGCCACCGTCGAAAACCTGCTCGCCATCACCAAGCTCGAGGGCGGCGGCATGCATCTGTCGACCACGCTCGAGCTCATGGACGATATCGTCGAGGAGGCGCTGCGCCATGTAAGTCCGGCCGTGCGCGAGCACGACCTTAAAGTGGTGGCGTGCGATGAGCCGGCGCTCGTCAATGTCGATGCGCGCCTGATGGTGCAGCTGGTGGTCAATCTGGTGAACAACGCCGTCACCTATACGCCCGCAGGCTCGCATATCATGATCTCGATTAGTGTCGACGACGGACGCGTGGCGTGCTCGGTGGCCGATGACGGCCCGGGCATCGCACCCGAGGACCGTGAACGCATCTTTGAGTCGTTCTATACCGCCAACCATGGTCTGGCCGACAGCCACCGCAGCGTGGGCCTGGGTCTTTCACTCTGCCGCTCCATTGCGTTGGCGCATGGCGGTAGCATAGAGGTTGCCGCGGCGGACCCGCACGGCTCGGTCTTTACGATTGAGCTTCCCGTCGCCGACGTTTCGTTTGATAAGGAGTAGCGCTGTGCCGAACTCTGCCGTAAAACCGCTCATCTTGGTCGTTGAGGACGACCCCGCCGTTCGCAACTTAATCGTTGCCGCACTCGAGGCGCACGGCTTGCGTCATATGGCCGTGGAGACCGCCCATGCCGCCATCGCCGCCGCCTCATCGCAGACGCCGAGCATCGTGCTTCTCGATTTGGGCCTGCCCGATATGGACGGCGTCAAGGTGGTGGAGTCGGTGCGCGCATGGTCGGGCATGCCGATTATCGTGGTCTCGGCGCGTAGCGAGGACGCGGACAAGATCCGCGCGCTCGATGCCGGCGCCGACGACTACCTGACCAAGCCCTTTTCGGTCGAGGAGCTGCTCGCGCGCATTCGCACGACGCTCAGGCGTCTTTCGTATGCGCAGACGGGCGGCGTTGTCTCTGAGGGTTCGTTTGATACCGGTGAGCTGCATATCGATTTTGACGCCGGCATCGCCACGATGGATGGCGAGGAGCTGCATCTGACGCCGATCGAGTACAAACTGCTATGCCTGCTGGCGCATAACGCCGACAAAGTGCTGACGCACCAGTTTATCCTGCACGAGATTTGGGGCACGGCAACTAAGAGTGACCTGGCGAGCCTGCGTGTCTTTATGGGCACGTTGCGTAAGAAGATTGAGTCCGACCCCGCGCATCCCCGCTATATCCAAACCCACGTAGGCATTGGCTATCGCCTAGTTACCCAAGGCTAGATCGCCAACCACCATCCCAATATGAGTTGCGGTGAAATACGGTCTAAATATGCCTAATTCCAGGCAAAACAGTCCGTATTCCACCGCAACTTTGTTATTTGCCCTTGGGCTTGCTGGCGTAGAACTTCTTCTTTTTGGGCTTGCCGGCGGGGGAGGGTTTGCCGTTGCCGTGCGGCCCTCGGTCGCCGGCCTGCGCATGCGCGGGCGCCGTTGCGCGAGGCTTGCGGGCCTCGGGGTTGCGCAGCTCCTCGACGCGCTCGGCAATTTCCTCGGCGCTAAAGCCGACCTCGGCCATGGCGTCCTCGATGGGCAGGCGGCGCACGATATAGCAGTGGTGCACCTTCTGGTTGCGCGCGAAGTCCTCGGGGATGGTCTGCGCCGTGATGTCATCCAATACAACGCCCGCGCGGGCAAGCTTGCGCGTCTCGGGGCGGAAGCCACGTAGGTTGCAGCTAAAGATGGCATGGCCGCCCTGCGTGAGCAGGCGCGACACGCCGGCCAACAGCTCAACGTGGTCGCGCTGGACATCCCAGGTGCGACGGCCCATCTTGGACGAGTTCGAGAACGTGGGCGGGTCGACAAAAATCAGGTCCCAGCGGTTGCGCGTTTGGCGCTGGTCGCGAATCCAGGCGAGCACGTCGTCGCGCACAAAGTGATGCTGCGGGCCCACAAAGCCGTTCTGGCGCATGTTGCGCTCGGCCCAGTCCAGGTAGGTGTTCGAGAGGTCGACCGTCACGGTCTCCTCGACGCCGCCGTCGGCTGCGTAGCAGGTGGCAGTGCCGGTGTAGGCGAACAGGTTGAGGAAACGGCGCGCCTGCTTGGCGTGCTCGCGCACCAGGTTGCGGGTGACGCGGTGGTCCAAGAAGATGCCGACGTCCAGGTAGTCGTCAAAGTTGACGGCAAAGGTGAGGCCGCCCTCTTCGATGAGCGGCAGGCGACGGCGCGCGATGTTGGCACGCTCGCCCGATCCACCCTTGCCGGCGCCCTGCTTGCCGTACTGCGAGCCGCCGCGCGAACGCATGCGGGCCTTGGCGTGCACGTGCTCGGCCGGAACATCCAGGATACGCGGCGCGATGGCCAGAATATCGAGCATACGGGCCTGGGCCAGTGCGGGGTCGATGGTCTTGGGCGCGGCGTATTCGGCAATGACGAGCCAGCGGCCCGGCGTCTGCGGGCAACCCTCGTACAGATCGATGGCGGCAGAGTAATCGGGCAGGTCGGCATCGTAGACGCGGTAGCAGCTCACGCCCTCGCGCTTGGCCCACTTGCGACGCAGACGGGCATTCTTGCGCAGGCGGTTGGCGAACTGCTCGGACTCGGGGATGAGCACGGGCAGTGGCTTGCCGTCGCCCAGGTCGAGTGTGGCGGCAGGCTCGGGCATGGGGGTGTCGGCGGCTTTGTCGTTGACTTCGTTGGCATCCGCAACCTCGGCCTCGGCATCCGCACTGGTCGAAGCCTCAAACGCTGCGGCGGCGTGGTCGAGCGAAGGCCAAACTTCGACGGTCGCTTCCTCGTTGTTGGGCATGACGGCGATCGAGCGCTCGGGCTCGGCGTGGAGCGCGCGGGCCAGCAATCCGTCGCGGGTGAGCGCGGCGACCGGCGCCGCGGCAAGCTCGGGCGCGCGGCGCAGCTCGCCGACAAGCGTCATGGCGTCGTGCATAAGCGGCAGCGGCGTCTCGGTGGTGTCTGCGACCACGGCGGCACCGGCGACGGCGCCCGCGTGGTCCAGTACGGTTGCGGACTTGGCGGCGCAAAAGTCGACAAAGCGCTTGTAGCCGGCGCACTTGACCATGCGCTCAGCGGTCTTGCGCGCGGCGGCGTTAACATCCACGGCCACGATGCGTGCCTGGCGTTCGCGTGCTGCCGCCTCGCGCTCGCGTGCCTCGGCAAGCAACTGCTCCCACAGAGCGGCGTCGTGCAGCTGCCAGCCCTCAAAGCCCCAGCGCTCGCGTGCGGCGCCCGGGGCGCGGTCGGTCAGAATATTCACGGCCTCCAACAACAGACCGCCGCCGGCGCACGAGGCGTCGATCAGCGTAGGAAGGGCTTCGTCCTCGTAATCGTCGGCCGTTAGCTCGCGCTCGCACAGTGCGGTCCAGCCGACTTGCGCCAGCACCAGCGCGGCGTAGTCGGGGCGCAGCACGTGCGTGCCCTCGCCGGCGCGGGTCGCGGCGGGCGGCAGGCGCTTGAACAGCGGATCGCCCGAAAGATCCAGGCTGATGCTCGCGCGGCGCTGGCGCAGCGAAAGCAGCAGGTGAACGTCGGGGTCGGCGGCGTCGACGTCGGCACGACGGCCCGTGGCCTCGGCCAGGCGGTCGCACAGCGCATCCTTGGCGCGCAGGGCGGAGAAGCGCGTGTTGCGCAGCTGCTCGGTCACGCCGCGGGCGGTGATGGCGATGGTGGCGTGCGCACGGACGATGTTCTCCCAAGCGATGTCGTAAACGCCGTCGTACAGCTCGTCGGCATCCTGCGCCTCAAAGCGTCCGAGCACCACGAACACGCGGCTTGCCAGGCGCGACCACAGGCATGCGCGGTAGCCCTGTTCAAGCTCGCCCTCAAACGTGGCGCGGCCCTTTAGGCGGCGGACATGCGAAAGCCCGAGCCGTTTAAGCTCGTCGGCGAGTGCGGACTCAAAGCCCTCGGGGCAGCTTGCATAAAATTCCATGGGTGACCTCTCTGGTTGCGTCGCTCCATTATATGATGGATGCTCCGTTTGCCCCCGCCCCCGAAAGGAACCCATATGATTGATGCGTGCCCCGATTCCGCCGTGCTCTTTTTTGACGTTGACGGCACGCTGACGTCGTTCGATCCCGACGATATGACCGATAAGGATTTTTCGGCGGTTCGTCCTTCGCAGGCGGTAATCGAGGCGTTTCATCGTCTGCACGACGCAGGGCACAAGGCGTTTATCTGCACGGGTCGTCCCTTGTGGCTGATTGCCGATGGCCTGCGTGCTTTGGAGCCTGCGGGTGTCGTTGCCATGGCGGGCGCCACGCTCGAGGTCGAGGGTCGCGTGGTGCATGAGGACTGCTTTGACGAGGACGTTATCGAGGAGCTTGCGCGCCGTATGGCAGCGGCAGGGATTGAGGCCTTTTTCGAGACCAACGTGGCTACTTTTGCCCTGGAACCCGCGGGTGTTGAGCAGTCGTCTCTGATCGGCACTTCTGTGGTGCACAGCACCGAGGAAATGCGCGTCGACGGCAGTCTGCGCGTGGGCAAGGTATGCCTCAGTGTGCCCAGTTTGGCTCGCGTGGCCAACGATGACGGCTTTATCGATCGCGAGTTTGAGCTGTGCAACACCGGTGGCCAGAATCGCGAGCTGAGCCCCAAGGGCATTGACAAGGGCGTGGGCGTGGCGCGAGCGCTGGAATACCTGGGTCGCACCGGCAACGCGCGCACCTTTGGCTTTGGCGATTCCGGCAACGATCTGGGTATGCTCGCCGCTGTCGAGACGGCCGTGGCCATGGGCAACGCTATGCCCGAGGTCAAGGCGCTCGCCGACTACGTGACTGATGATGTCGCACACGACGGCACCGTCACAGCGATGCAGCATTTCGGCCTCATCTAATGAATCCCACGTTCTGACGTTTGCTCAAACTGCGACTCTTTGCTTTTGCATGCTCAATCGATTTATCAATCCAAACACTGAGGTGTTTATACCGTTCGCCGAGAAGATAAAAAACCGCAGCTCACGCCTTGATAAACGTAGGTAAAGTGTTTAGCAGTTTAACGCCCATGTGCAAGCGAAAGGAATCAGGCAGATGGCAATCAAGGTGTTCGCTGACGGTGCAAACCTCGAGGGCATGCTCGACATGTACGAGAACGGCAACGTTCAGGGTTTCACGACCAACCCGTCCCTTATGAAGAAGGGCGGCGTGACGGATTACCGCGCGTTTGCCAAGGAGGTCCTGGCCCACATCACCGATGTGTCCGTCTCGTTTGAGGTCTTTGCCGACGACGTCGAGACCATGGAGGTCGAGGCGCGCGAGATCGCTACCTGGGCCGAGAACGTCTACGTCAAGATTCCGTGCGTGACCACCAAGGGCGAGTCCACCGCCGAGCTGGTGCGCAAGCTTTCGGCCGACGGCATCAAGGTCAACGTCACCACCATCTTTACGCCTACGCAGGTTGATGAGATGGTCGAGGCCGTCGACGCCGAGACGCCGTCCATCATCTCGCTCTTTGCCGGCCGCATCGCCGATACCGGCGTCGACCCCATTCCGTTTATGACGGAGTCGGTCAAGAAGGCCGCCGCAAAGCCCAACTGCGAGGTCCTGTGGGCGTCCACGCGCGAGCTCATCAACATTTACCAGGCCGAGGCCTGCGGTTGCCAGATCATTACGGTGCCCAACAGCATCCTGGCCAAGCGCAAGAACATTGGTCGCGACCCGTACGAGGTCTCGCTCGATACCGTGCGCGGTTTTGCCAAGGATATCGCGGCGCTCGGTTTCCATATCCTGCCGTAGCGCGAACACCGACTGTACCGTGGGCTGTTCGCCCCGGCCTTTCCTTTCCCTATCGCTCACGCGCTCCGCGAGGGTCGCGCTAGGCAAAGGAAAGGCCGGGGCTGCCGGCACGAGCTTGCCAGCAAGTTGGCGATTGGCTTCCATATCCTGCCGTGGGCAAAGGTACCCCCGCCTGCGCCGTGCAAAATTGAGAGTATTCAGCAAGGTAAAGGTCTTTATCAGTTGACCGAAGCATGGAACGGCCCCCGTTTTGGCTCTGACGACGCTAAAACGGGGGCTGTATTTTGCTTTTTCGTCTCTGAGGGGCATCCGGAACGGTGGAATTTGCAGAATACTCGCGATTTTGCACATCGCTACAGGGGGTACCTTTGCTTTGGCGGTTTACTTTCCCTGCACCATGGTGAGCGAGATCTTCTTGCGGTCGCGATCGACCTTTTCTACCCACACCTTGACCGTGTCACCGACGCGCACCACGTCGCTCGGGTGCTTGACAAAGCGATTGGCCAGCTTGGAGATATGCACGAGGCCGTCCTGGTGCACGCCCACGTCGACGAACGCGCCAAAGTCGACGACGTTGCGCACCGTCCCCTTGAGCTCCATGCCGGGTTCCAGGTCGTCGATGGAAAGCGCCGAGCGGCTAAAGACCACCTCGGGCGCGTCGTCGCGCGGGTCGCGGCCGGGCTTCTTGAGCTCGTTGACGATGTCGATGAGCGTGAGGGTGCCGCAGTTCAGGTCACTTGCCAGCGCCGAGATACTGCCCAGACGGCGCTCGATGTCGGGCACGCCGCCGCGGCTGAGCTCGCTGGCTTTAACGCCGGCGCGTTCCAGGACGGACGTGGCCACCTCGTAGCTCTCGGGGTGGACGCTCGTCGCGTCGAGCGGGTTTTTGCCGCCGCTGATGCGCAGGAAGCCCGCGGCATTGAGGTATGCCTTGGGTCCCAGCTTGGGGACCTTCTTGAGCTGGCGGCGATCGGTAAAGGCGCCGTTTTCCTCGCGGTATGCCACGATGTTCTTGGCTACGCTCGGCGTGATGCCCGATACGTATCCCAGCAGGCTCGCGCTCGCGGTGTTGACGTCGACGCCCACACGGTTGACGACGTCTTCCACCACGTGGCCCAGGGTACGCGAAAGCTCGGTCTGGTCAAGGTCGTGCTGGTACTGGCCCACGCCGATGGACTGGGGCGGAATCTTGACGAGCTCTGCCAACGGGTCCTGCAGGCGGCGGCCCAGGCTCATGGCGCCGCGCACGGTGACGTCCAGGTCGGGATACTCCTGGCTGGCGAGCTCGGAGGCGGAGTACACCGACGCGCCGGCCTCGTTGACGATGGTGTAGCGAAGGCTGGGCGCCTGCTCGGCAATGAACTCCGAGACGACTTCCTCGGTCTCGCGGCTGGCGGTGCCGTTGCCGATGACGATGGTGTTGACGCCGTCCTTCTTGACGAGGCGAGCAAGCTCGCGCTTGGTGCCGGCGACGTCGTGGCGCGGCTTGGTGGGATAGACCACGCCGTGGTCGAGCAGCTTGCCGGTCTCGTCCATGACGGCGACCTTGCAGCCGGTGCGGTAGCCCGGATCGAGCGCGAGCACGCGGGCGCCGCGCACGGGGCGGGCCGAGAGCAGGCCCTCAAGATTCTTGGCAAAGACGTTAATGGCCTCGGTCTGGGCGCGGACGGTGAGCTTGGCACGGGCTTCGCGCTCCAGCGAGGGGGCCATGAGGCGCTTGTAACCGTCGGCGATGGCGGCATCGAAGATGGGGGCAAACACGCCCTGGCGTCGGGGCCAGCGGCTGCCGAGGCGTGCCGTGGCGGCGGCGCCGTCGACGTTCACACGCACGCGGAGCTTGCCCTCGCGCTCACCGCGGTCGATTGCCAGCACGCGGTGGTTGGGTATACGGCGCAGTGGCTCGTCATAGCTGTAGTACGGCTCGTAGGGGGTCTTCTCGGTGGGGTCGGTGGCCTCGACGACGATATCGGCGGTGTTTTGTGTAAAGGCGCGCAGGTCGGCGACGTTCTCGGGGTCTTCGGCCACCGTCTCGGCAACGATGTCGGCGGCGCCGGCAAGCGCCTTTTCGGGTGTGTCGAAGCCGGCCTTCTCGTTGACGTATGCTGCGGCGGCATCGAGCGCACTGCCCTTGGCCGAGGCCTGCATGATGATCATGTTGGCGAGCGGCTCAAGGCCGGCCTCGCGGGCCTTCTGCGCGCGGGTCATGCGCTTTTTGCGGTAGGGCTTGTAGAGGTCCTCGACACGCTGGAGCTGCGTGGCCTCGCGAATCTGCTGCTCGAGTTCGGGCGTGAGTTTGCCCTGGGCGTCGATGAGCAGAATGACGTCCTCTTTGCGCTGCTCAAGATTGCGCAGGTAGGACAGGCGCTCGTCGAGTGCGCGCAGGGCGACGTCGTCCATGCCACCCGTGGCCTCCTTGCGGTAGCGCGAGATAAAGGGGATGGTGTTGCCCTCGTCGATGAGCTTGACGGCCGCCTCGACGTTGGCGGCCTTAAGGTTGAGCTCGTGGGCGAGCTGGGCGATAAGATCCATGGGACTCCTTGCGTTTAAGGTGCGTTTGCAGCACAGGGCTACCAAGGATACCACCCGTCCCAAAAGACTGTTTTGGGGCCGTGCCATGAAAACGGCCTATCTACTACGTTTAACCCGTATGGGTCGACCATCCCCCGGTTTTCAGAGAATACGCAAGCCGTCTACCTGCACTGATAATTGTCCTTGGGGGAAGCGGGCACTGCGGGGGCGCGTCAACAGCGCGCGATTTCCGCGTCGCAGCGCTACCCTGATGCTGAACGCCGGGACGATGACCCACTGACCTGCTGACGCCTCTTCGGCC
>JAXJBU010000037.1:0-31668 GCA_036302865.1 Collinsella sp.
CCGCGGATATGAGACTGAGCCGAAGGCGTCGATGACATGCCGGGGGCGGACCGGGACGGGTTCAACGGCAGGCCCCGCCGACCGATTGCAAGCGGTCGGCGGGGCCATTGTGGCTCTTGACAGCGGATTGGGTCATATGAGTGAAAGCCGCCAGAGCGAGCAAGGTGCCTTGAAACGAGACGGCATTGACCTTCTGGTCATGCCGCCGAAGCCGAAAGGCAGATTGCCGCTTTGGCGGGTTTACAGCGTCAACTGGTTACGCGGTTTGGTAAAACCGCGCAACTAAATTCGCGCCGCGATCTCGTGGATGAGGTAGTCGGTCTTTTCCCAGCCCAGGCACGGGTCGGTGATGGACTTGCCAAAGACGCCGCCGTCAACCGGCTGATTGCCGTCCTCCAGGTAGGACTCGATCATAAAGCCCTTGACCAGCCTGGAGATGGACTCGTTGCGACGGCAGCTGTCGAGCACCTCTTTGCAAATGCGATACTGCTCAAGCGGTCGCTTGCCGGAGTTGTCGTGGTTGCAGTCGATGACCGCCGCGGGGCTGGCGTAGCCGGCGTGCTCGGTATAGCGCTCGGCCAGACGCTCCAGGTGCTCGTAGTGGTAATTGGGGTAAGTACGACCGTCGAGGCCGATGTAGCCACGCATGACGGCGTGCGCGAGCGGGTTGCCGTCGCACTCGACCTCCCAGTTGCGGAAGATAAAGCTCTGGTGCGCCTGAGCGGCGTAGATGGAGTTGAGCATGACGGTGGTGGAACCGGCAGTGGGGTTTTTCATGCCCACGGGCACCGAAATTCCGCTCGACACCAGGCGATGCTCCTGGTTCTCGACCGAACGAGCGCCCACGGCGACGTAGCTCAACAGGTCGACGAGGTACTGGTAGTTGGACGGGTAAAGCATCTCATCGGCGGTGAAGAAGCCCGTCTCCTCGATGACGCGCAGGTGCATATGGCGGATGGCCTTGACGCCCTCGAGCAGATCATCGGGCGCCTCGGGATCGGGATTGTGCAGAAGGCCCTTGTAGCCGGTGCCCTTGGTGCGCGGCTTATTGGTGTAGACGCGCGGAATGATGATGAGTTTGTCCTTGACCTCCTCAGCGGTCTTGGCTAGGCGGTTCATGTACTCGAGAACCGAGTCCTCACGGTCGGCAGAGCACGGGCCGATGATGAGCACCTTGCGTGCGTCCTCGCCGGTAAAGACCTTGGCGACCTCGGCGTCGAATGCCTGCTTCTTGGCGGTAAGCTCGGCGGAAAGCGGCATTTCCTCGCGGATCTCCATGGGGATCGGGAGCCTACGTTTGAATTCCATGGCCATACGGGGCCTCCTTGATCAATCAACGAAAACAATTGGCGAATTCTCGAATGCTCGGCATTATCCGCTGTCGTACGCTAAAGTGCAAGCATAGTCATTGGGGACGTTCTTGTTTGACTAGTCGTTTAAGAACGTCCAATGACTACCTCTCCGTCCCCGAGGGATCGGGGGTCGTCTGCCGAATGGTTGATGCGGCGACCCCGCGTCCATGTCACACTCATAGATGGCCTGACCCATCTTGGAAGGAGCCTCCATGAGCCTAGACAACGTAAGTTTGCGCGCCGCCACGCTTGACGACCTAGGCGGCATCGCCGCCATCTACAACCAGCTGTGGTGCAATACGCTGCGCAACCGCGGTGACGTCGAAGCAGCTGGTTTTTGCGCCCGCTTTAACATCGCCATGCAGATGCAGCGCTCCCCCATCGCGCTCGTTGCCGAAGCCGAGGGCCGCATCATCGCCGCCTGCTGCATCGGCATCTTCGATGACGGCAAGCCGCGCACCAATCCCACGTGGGAGCCCTGCTACAACGAGCTGTTTATCCAGGCAACCGAGATGGCAAAGACCGCCGATGCCAAACTCGAGGGCTCACTCTTTGGCGATAGCCGCGAAAAGGCCACAGCCGACCGCTTTGCCGCCACGGGCAACGAATATGCCCAGGGCCAGCTCAACCTGATCATCATCGTGCCCGAATGGCAGGGCAAGGGACTCGGCCGCGCGCTCATCAACCTTGCACGCGCTGAGCTCGCCAAGGCCGGCTGCAGCAAATACTTCCTGATGAGCGACTGCAACTCCGACTGGCAGTTTTACGAGCACCTCAACATGAAGCGCATCCTCGAGGATCACAGCCAGGATACCGGAGACGGATTTATCGTCTATATGTACGGAGGTGACACGCAGGATTAGTCTGCGTGTCACCTCATGGGCTTTCTCCAAGACAGTCCAAACTGATTTAACCAAGACGAGCCAGCACGGCGCGCCCTCCTCGACAATAGGGACATTCATCCTGCGAAGCGTGATACAGATGACCACGCTTGCACACAACTGTCTCGGATAGATAACGATCGAGCAGGCGCGCCCATGTGCGTGCGTCAAGGCGCTCCTCCGCCGTGCCATAATGTTGCGGGGATTCCAGTCACCCAAGGTAACACCGATGCAATGAAGGCCCGAGGCGAGTCTGGACAGCTCGATGACCATCTCGATTTTTGACGCTCGGTCATGGCAGGCGCCGCGGGACTACGCGGAAATAGCGACACAACGTCAATGGAGACGTACTCCTCGGCACCAAGCATGTAATTTCTCTGTCTTGCGATAACGGATGTAGGCATATGCCAGGCAGAATATTGTCCCCAAATCACGCGTAGCCAAAAGAGATATTGCTGGACATGGCTGGCAAAGCCCGTGCGCGGCACCAGAGCAAACTGAAGCACGGCGACTGGCACGACGAATGCGGCCACGCGCGCAAGCGTCACCTTGTCGCGCAGACGCAACGTAACCCAGATGTAAAGCAGAAAGCCTGAAGCTGCTACCAAACAATCGCGGCGGCGCGTCATAAGCCATACAGCGAGCGCCGTTGATGCCGTCACCAATCCAACGCCCATGATGAGAATCGTATAGACATAGAATGCAAAACTCATACCATCCTCACTCCATGCACAACTTGCTTGATTTCGTGTTACGGTTGTGATAGAAACATCCAACACGCACTAAGGTCGAAAGGAGATGCCGTGGCGCCAATTGCACCGCTCAAATTAATCGTTGCCCCCGCCGCCAAGGCAATCGCCAAGATCGGTTCGACGATGACCTACGATGACGTTCCCTGCATCGTTGAGGAGCGCAATGACAGCTGTCCCTACCTGGGTCACATCCCCTACTTTGCACCTAAGCTCTCCTCTGATATCGAGCAGCGCAACCGCTAGCATAACCTTCACGATTGCCGCAGTAATCCTCGCAGCAATTTGTTAACTTGGGAGCAAACCCGTTTTTGAGTCCCGCACCGCCAAACCGAACCCCCTCACGATTTGCGTTTTCCACACACGCCAACGCCGGGATTGTCGATGCTACGACCGCGGCGCGATATAAGGCGCGAAACCTCGCCCAGCAACACACCGATCGCCACACCCACGAGAATGGGCAACTTTGCCATTTCGGCGGGCGAGCCGTTGAGCGGCACAATCGTAGCGACAATCGAAAGCGCGAGCTCTATCACGGGAATCGTGAGCGCCACCGCGAGCGCCTTGCCCTCGAAGGGCGCGCGGAACACGCGCGAACGATCGTCGTATTTGCGCAGGCGCCAAAACGCCGGGAACATCGGGATATAGCTCATGAGCAAAAAGACGACGTTCATCGAGAAGAAGACCCAAAAGACATCGGAGCCCTCGCCCAGCGGAATCTGGAGCAGCAGCACCAGGCTGGCGAAACAACCGTTGATGAGCGCCGAGCCGTTGGGCATGCCGGTCTTTTTGGACACCAGCGCAAAGGGGCGCGGCATGTTGCCGTGGCGCGCGGCATAGCTCGCCACGTTGTTGACGCCAAAGCTCCAGCAGATCATGTTGGCGAACAACGTCACCAAAAAGGCCATCCCCACGATCATCGTTAGCGGGTGGGTGCGCCCCACCATTGCGGCGACTGCATCCACAATGCCCGAATCAAGCGAAAGCTGCTCGGTGGGAACCGCGGCTCCAATGCCGATACCGCAAATGATGTAGATCGCCGCAATGGCAACGCCACCGGCGATAACCGCCTTGGGAATATCGCGCGACGGGTTTTTCATCGTGCTGGCAAAGGTCGCGACCACTTCGAAGCCCATAAAGTTGAATAGAATGATCGAAAGATACGTCAGTGAGTTAGTGTCTCCCAGATCGGGGACAAAGGTCTTAAACGACATATCGTTGGCAAAGCCGTTATTGCAGGCAAACCAGATACCGACGATTCCCACCACGGCGGTAATGAGCACCTTGATGACGGCGCCGCCGTCCATGACCCAATCGGCCTCAGCCACCGGCTGCATTGCCATGACCGTGACGCCCCACACAAAGGCAAGCTCCATGGCAATCCGAGCGCCGAGCGAAAACTCAACGCCCCATACCGCGTTGATAACGCTGGGAAACATGCAGGCGATACTTGCCACCCACAGCGGAAAGTTGACCCAATAGCACCAAGAGCAGCGGGCACCCCAACGGTCGCCCAGACCCAAGCGAACCCAATCATATAGACCGCCCTCGGAATCGAACGCCGTACCCAACTCGGCCACCACCAGGCCATAGGGCAGCAAAAACGTGATGATAAGGAAGATCCACCAGAAGAATTGCACGTTGCCCATGGCAGATGCCGGAGCCGCCGCCTCGATGGTAAAGACGACACAGATAACCGAGAGGATGACCTCGATCAGGGAGAACTTCTTACCTACCATGGCACGCTCCCTCTACAGCAAAAAGGATGGCATCTGTACCGAAGGCGCAGCCCAAGGTAGGGCTGCAGGCCGCGTCACCGGTACAGGTGCCATCCCAAAGAGAGGAGAGGATGCAATTGTTGGACCAGCGCTCGCGGAACAGGCGCGTGTAGATAACGATACGCTGGTACATAGATACTCCGATCAAAACGGCCGCGCTCGCGACCGGAACCTTTCGGCAATTGAAGACGCGTCTGACCTGGGAAATTCAAGCGAACAATTGGCCTAACCCGCAAAAAAATCCCAGGTCAGACGCGTACTCAATCAAAGAAAAAGGGCACTCCGAAGTGGAGGCAACGGAGTGCCCAAAGAAAACCAAGCCGACCATGACATTGAGCAAACTGGTGCCGTGCCCCGGACGAACCAGCCGCCGATGTCCGATTGATCTGCTGGGTTTTCGAGGTGCCCCAGGTCGCCGTGAAAGAGGAGCGCCGCGTACTTTGGTACGCAAGCGACGGTTTGAGCGGCGAGATGGGGTGCCTCGGAAAGCCAGACGATTAAGCGTCTGCGTGATTGGCTGGGTTTCCGAGGTGCGGCAGATTGCCCTGAAAGAGGAGGGCATTGACCTTAAGGGTCATGCCCGACGATTGAAGGGCAAGGTGCCGTGCCTCGGGAAGACAGACAGTTACGCAGACGGCTCCTGCTGGGTAATGCAGTGGATATTGCCGCCGCCGAAGACGACCTGCTCGGACTGAACGCCGACGCACTTGTAGACGCCCTCGCCCCAGACCTCGTCATAGATCTTCTGGAGCGTGTCAACGGCCAGCTGGTCATTCTCGTCGCCGTACTGCGGGACGATAACGCCGTGGTTGGTGACCAGGTAGTTCATGTAAGAAGCGATCAGCGGCTCGTCGGCAACGCGCGGCTCGGCGTTCTCGTCGGCGTCGATGGTGTCGCAGGATGCCTGGTCCATGAACAGCGGGTTCACGGGCATGCAAAGCTTGTAGACCTTCATCTTGCGGCCCTTGGCGTCAACGGCGTTGGAGAGGGTCTCGTAAGCAGCGTGGCACTGCTCATAGAACGGATACTCGGGATCGTCGGTCCAGATGCAGGCCATGACGCCCGGGGCGATGAACGTAGCGACGTCATCGATGTGGCCGTTGGTCTCCTCGGGGTCGATGCCCTCCTTGACCCAGATGACCTTCTCGACACCCAGGTAATCCTTGAGGTGCTCGTCCATATAGGCGCGAAGCTCCTCGCTCCAGGGCTCAAACTTCTTCTTGAACTTGGGCCAGATGGACTCGGGATCCTCTTCCTCCTCCAGAACCGCAGAGCAAGTGCGGCCCGGGGAAAGCAGGCACTGGTCGGTCACGACAAGGGTGCCCTCGCCGTCGACGGTGATGGAGCCGCCCTCGAGGATCATGTCATCGGGACGATAGCGACGGCAGCCGGAGAGCTCAGCCATCTTAAGGGCGATCTGCTCGTCCTTATCCCACGGGAAGTACAGGCCGTCGACAAGACCGCCGTAGGCGTTGAAGTGCCAGTGGTTGGCGCGCTTCTCGCCCTTGCCGTTGATGACATAGGTAGCGGCGGTGTCGCGGAACCAAGCGTCATCGGTGGTCATCTCGATAACAGTGACGTTCTCGTCCTCCTCGAAGACGGCCTTGCAGTTGGCATAGTCGGCCTGGTTGGCGCACATGGTGACCGGGGTGAACTCGGCGATGGCGCGGGCGATGGCGGCATACTGCTTCTGAGCCGGCTTGGCGCCGTGGGCCCAGGTGTCGGTGCGGTGGGGCCAGCCCATCCACACGCGATCCTGCGGGGCGAACTCAGCGGGCATATAGAAGCCGTCGGCCTTGGGGGTGGACTCGGACTCGGTGATCGTACGCATAAGATTTCCTCCAAATCGAACGATCGCTTGCCGCGGGCGGGTTACCCGCAGCCTAAAACCAAGAGTGAAAGGCGCCCGTTCCCCGGCAAAGGTCGGGGCGCCCGACGCCGGTTTTCACGGAGTCGCACCGGCAAGCGACGACGTAGCCAAGTGCGTGGAGACAAAACGCACGAAGGATACGGAAGAGAGATTGGGGTGGGCGGTGGTTACCGGAGCTATCGCTCGCACCCGTCCCAGGAAATAGTGAGCAAATTTGTCGCTTTGGGCACGCCCCCGAAGAGGCTAGAGTGCCTGGAGTCGGGAGCGACAAGCCCGACGAAGCGTACTTTGGTACGCGAGGAGGGTTGGAGCCCCGAATCCGGGTGCTCTAGTCCTCTTCGGCCTCGGCGGCCTCCTCAGCGAGTCGCTGAGCAGCAAGCTCGGGGGTGAGACCCTTGTACTCGGTCTCGCGGCCCTTAGCGCTGACGATGCGGACGACCTCACCGATGAGCAAAAGCACGATGAAGATAACGATCATCGGGACCTTGTCGCCAATTTCGGCGGCGGAGAACGGGATCAGCGTTGCAACGATAGCCAGGATCAGCTCGATGCAAGGGATGGCCAGCATGACCTTCATCATGGCGCCCTTAAACGGGAACGTGAAGATGCGCTCACGGTTGGGGTCGTTCTTACGAAGGTTGAGGAACGCCGGGAACATCGGGATATAGGTGAGCAGCAGGAAGACAACGGAGGTGCCAAAGAGCATCCAGAAGACACCGTTGGAGATGGCGTCGATGGGAACCAGCTGCAGGCACAACACCAAGGAGGCAACGATAGCGTTGACCAGGTTGGCGCCGTTGGGCATATCGTCGTCAGAGATCATCGAGGCGAAGACCTTGGGCATGTTGCCGTGCTCGGCAGCGTAGCGAGCAACGGAGTTAACGCCGAAGGACCAAGCGGCCATGTTGGCGAACAGGGTGATCAGGAAGGCGATGCAGATGACCTTAAAGATCATGGAGTCGCCCACCATGGTCTGGACTGCGACAATCATGCCGTAGTCGGGGTCGATGGAATCGGCCGGCACAGCGGAGCCGATGCCAAAGCCAGCGAACAGGTAGATCACGGCGATGGACAGGCCACCGACGATGATAGCCTTGGGGATATCGCGAGCGGGATCGGCCATGTCGTCAGTCATGGTGCAGATGACCTCGAAGCCCATGAAGTTAAAGATGATGATCGACAGGTAGCCGAGAGCGTTGGTGTTGGTGAGCTCGGGCATGAAGGTGGCAGCGGACATGTCGTTCGCAAAACCGTTCTCCATGGCATACCAAATGCCCAGAGCGCCGACGATAACGGCAACGGCGACCTTGATGATGGCGCCACCGTTAAGGACCCACTCGGAGTCAGCCGCCTTGGAGCGGCCCATGAGGTAGACGACCCACACAAAGGCAAGATCGATACCCATCTTGGCGATCAGATTGAACTCGACGCCAAAGACCATCCCCAAAATGTCGGGGAACATGGTAGCCAGCGAGGCAATCCACAGCGGGTAGTTAACCCAGTAGTAGTACGAAATGCGGGCGCCCCACTTGTCGCCCAGGCCATCGCGCACCCAGTCGTAAATGCCGCCCTCGCCGTCATAGGTGGTGCCGAGCTCGGCGACAACCATGCCATAAGGGAGCAGGAAGGTCAGGATCAGGAAGATCCACCAGAAGAACTGCTGGTTACCAATGGCAGCAGCAGGAGCGGCGGCCTCGCAAACGAAGACGACGCAGATGATGGTCGAAATGACCGTCAAGAAGGAAAGCTTTTTCTTTCCGTCGCTCATGATGAGCTCCTTCGCTCGGTCTTGGACAGATCCGAAGCCCAAAGTACTAAGGCAATCGTTTGGGCCTCGGTGAGCGGGCGACAGGAGACGAGCATCCGCCGCCCGCAAACGTGCTTTTAGAAGCCTAGAGGCTTAGAGCTGCTCGAGAGCCTCGAGAGCGGCGTGGAGCTCGACCTTGGCGGAGTACTCGACACCTTCGTCGTTGAGCGGGGTGCGCTTGCCCAGAGCGGCAAGGAGAGCACGGATGGAGTGCTTGCGGTTCTCGGCCTCGACCCAGCACAGGGAGCGCTCGGGATCGTCCATGACCTCGTCGACGACCTCCTCGTTGCGGGTGGCCGGCAGGCAGTGCATGAACTTGGAGCCTGCGCCGGCGAAGTTCATCATGTCCATGGTGACCTGATACTTGGGATAGAACACGTCCATGTAGTTCTCGCCCGAGACCTCCTCGTCGTACAGGCCATACCACACGTCGGTGTAGATGAAGTCAGCACCCTTGATGCACTCGATGTCGTCGGAGATAACGATGGAGCCGCCGGAGACCTTGCAGTTCTCCTCGGCGATGGCCATCATCTGCTTGCCGAACTCGGCGCGCTCCTCAACGGTGCCGACGTGCAGGCCGCCGTCGGGGATCTGGTGGCCCTTAGGTCCAAACTGGACAAACTTCATACCGACCTTGGAGGCGATGAACATGAGGGAGACGCAGACCTGGGTGGCGTCGCCGATGAAGGCGAGGGTGCAGTCCTCGATCTTCTTGCCCTCGGGGAGGTTCTCGAGCATGGTCATGAGGTCGCCCATCTCCTGCGTGGGATGGTTGAACTCGGACATGCCGTTGATGACGGGCACAGCGGAGCCCTCGGCGAGGCCGACGACGTCCTTGTGGCGGTCAACGCGAGCCATCATGATGTCGAGCAGCGAGCCCATAACGCGAGCGGTATCGCCCAGGGACTCGTGACCACCGAGCTGGATGGTGCCAGGGCCATAGAACTGAGCGTGGCCGCCGAGGTCGGTCATAGCGGTCTCGAAGGAAAGACGGGTGCGGGTGGAGACCTGCTGGAAGATCATGCCAAGGCTCTGGTTACGGAGCAGGTGCGGATAATAACCGTCAACCTTGATGGCCTTCTTCATTGCCAGGCCAAGATCCTCGATAGCCAGGATCTGCTCTTTGGTGAACTCGTTGGTGTCGATGAAATCCTTAGGCAGTGCCATGTCGATTTCCTTTCCGCCGGTCTTGCCGACTATTACTATGAGGCGCTCGAACATCACGCCTCGTGTTGACAAGACCATCATTCACCCGTATGCAATTTTTACCTAGTTTATTCGGGATTAAAGACCGTTCACGGAGTTACACCCTCTCTAATCCTCTATAAACCCGCAGGTCACGTGTTTACAGGGGGTTTACTATCTGGAACCGCGAACGGTATAAGGATATCCTATATTTTGGTGTCTAATCCGCGGTGAAACGACCGGCTGGGACATGTATACCCCCGGGGATTATATGGAGCCAATCACAGATCAAATGAGACGGGACGGTGACAGATGAACACGCTCATGTTCTTCTATACCTTGGCAATACTGGTTATCTGTATTGTGACGGCGGTGCTTTCGCTTGCCGCCTATGCCTCGTCCCGTCGACGCTTCTTTATCTATGGCAGCGGCGTTTTTATTTGCTATGCCATCGAGATGACCGAAATCTTCTTTTTTGAATACACGCTGCAAAACCAGAGTTTTCCCGCCAGCGACTATTACTCAATTACCATGCCTGTGTTGCGGACCCTTGTGGCGACCGCTTCACAGGCTTTTATTTGGGCCATTGCCATGGACCTGCTCGACAAGCATTCTAAAAAGCAGTTCGTTATCCCCGTCGCAACGTTTTTGTTGAGCGAGCTGCTGATTATCGTCGCCGTCCCCAACGGCCCCATGCACCAGTGGCTTTACTACACGATGCGTCAGGTGTTCCTTGTCTTTGTGGGACTGTATATCTTTTGGACGGCTCACAAGAGTACAAAGGTTGAGCTGAAGGCGCGTGTCAGCAAGCAAAAGAGGCATTTGATTATCGGCGCCATCATGGTCGCCTGCATCGTTGCCGAGGACTTCTACAACATCCTGGTGGTCCCCATGAGCCTGGCGCCGTCTTGGCTGCAGCTGTACCTATCCGAGCGCAACTTTAGCGAGAACGTCTTTGCGTGCTACTTTGCCATTCTGCTGATCATTTACGCCTATCACGTGCTTTCGATCCGCATGCAGGAGGCGCCCGAGGAAAAGAACGTCAGCGATCTTGATCGACACATCGAAGAGCAGATGCCCTCCTATCGCAACGCCTATAAGCTTTCCAACCGCGAGACCGAGGTCATGCGTCTGGTTGTGCTGGGCAAGTCGAATCAAGAAATCGCTGACGAGCTATTCCTTGCCGTGGGCACCGTCAAGACCCACATCCACAACATCCTGGTCAAAACCGAGCAGCAAAACCGCACCACGCTCATCCTCCACTTCTGGAAGCGTTAACCTGCCAAAAAGGGACAGGTTGATTTTGGTAGGTTTTATCTGGGCAAACGCCCAAACCGCCGCAAGGGAGCTGCTTTCCCTCGCGGCGGTTTTCTGGCTCACGCTTTCTTTCGTCTCAATCTGTAACATATGGAGACCAAATCGCCGTCTTACTGTTACAGATCGAGACGAGTTACAGAACGCGCGTCGAATAATCTCAATCTGTAACAGGTAGAAGCGTTTTTGCCAGTCAGATGTTACAGATTGAGATAAACGCAGGAGCGGCAGCGTTAGATCAATCCTCCGCAAAGTAATTCGGAGAGAATCTGGTCCTAGAGTTATCTACCAGGTACGATATGTACACTTATATTTCGTCTCAAACCCAGGCATTCCGTTCCCGCGTGGGCTTAACGCTGCACCTGTATAGAGGATCGTTTGCCCCGTACGAGAATAAGAGGTTTTGAAAGACAACCTCTTGTATGTCTGGTCGAAGCAATCAACATTCTCGCTCGGGTAGCTCGCGGTGGAGAACGATTTGTAGGTGTCCAAGACATCTGCCGTCACAAGACGACAAGGTGCAACAGAACCCGTATCTGGCTGCGCCGTCGCATAATTGGGAATTGCGCCCATCGACAGTGCAAGCATAAAACACTCGGCCAATGCCTTCACCAAGTTCTTCGATATATGTCGTTTCATGGTTATCTTCCTCTCCTAGTTTTTGCTGTCGTTCGTCTTGAATAGCTGCGCGTACACATTACCGATCCATTTCGAATCACCTCCCATTTCTCGAGTAACGAAGTGCGAATCATCTCGTGTGAGCAAGACGGAGCCATCGCAGAGCGATTCGAGATTCCCGATAAGATGGGAAGAGATAATGACATGCGCTCCCCTACCTGCTTCATCTCTAAGAGCATTCGAAACGATTGCGACATGTCCCACATCAAGCGCATTCATGGGCTCATCCAAAAGGACGACTTCGCAATAAGACATATAGGCCATCGCAACATTAAGCAATTGTCTATTTCCGTCAGACAACCTAGATACGGGCATATTCTTCAACTCAGTCAAGTCAAAGAGATTAAGCACTTGATCCAAGGTACGAGGCGAATGCCCAATTTTCTTGCATCGATCAAGATGGAAAGCAACGGTCATGTGCCGAATCAATAGAGACGGCCCGTTCGGAACTAAGAAGAAAACCTTTCTCATTTGCTCACAGTCAACGCACGCTTTCGCATGAAAACAGAGAGAACCCAACACGCGGACTGATTGCCCAGCGTCTCCCCAAAGAGTATTGAGTAACGTTGTCTTTCCATATCCATTTGGAGCGACAAGACCCCATATCTCGCCAGCGGGCATATCAAACTGCAATCCCTTTACGAGCTGATTATTTCCAACCGTCAACGTATCCAGCGACAGGGATAGCACGCTTTCCTCACCCAAACTGCCCGGGCGAATTTGGTTCCAGGCCCAGCGATTCCTACTTTTAAGAAGCGAAAACGAGATGATTCCCAACGCACAAATAACAAATGTGCTCACCACGGCAAAGGCGCAGTGCAATGCATTGGCTTCAGGAACAAGAGATACCTCCGCCCCATTGGCGTAAGAGGCACCGCCAAGCGCAAGCGAAGAAACGGAATAGCTCGACACCATATACGGCAACAACGCATGCCATGGAGCATCTTTGCTCGCATAAAACGGAAGCTGGCTTATGCCCCCCACAAGAGCGATCACCATGGACGAAATGGCCCTGTTTCTGCTTCCGGCGTACACGCACACGCCCAAGCAAGCAAACATCATCGACAGCGCAGCTTCAAAGACGGCAAATAGCCCTAGCTGAACTAACACAGTTCTTTCGACTACGTCACCATACTGAATGAATACGACTGGGTACTCTGTCTGACCGACACCGTTAAACACCGTTGCCAATACAAAACAGGGAACCAACGCCAGAACCAAAACCACCGTCGATGCAATACCAGAGACGAGAACGCGGCATGCATTCATCTCTAACTTTGACAACAACGCCCGATCGTAGAACCGCTTTCCATCCCCCTCAAGCGACATATAGAGGACGAGGACCGGAACTAAAAGCCACGCTATTGCCGGAACAGCGCCGCAATAATATGCGAGAAGAATCATCCCAGGCATTTTTGTTGTTGAGCCGTACGATTCCGGATGGGGCAGCATCGCTATGGCTCGGGGAAGACGCCCTTGGGCCTCAAGCGATAACTCCGAATCAACGCCATTCAAATAACCGAGTCGGTATTCCTTGAGCAATAGATTGTCGTAATCGGCAATCGCATCGTAATACCCTCTGGAGTCTGCCTTGCTTTCAAGCGCTCGATCAAGACATGCCCTTTCGTCGGCAATGATGCTGTTGAGCTCCTGTGGGGCAGTGTCATAAACGCCGTCAGAGACTTGAGAGACCAAAAGGGCTCTCTGGTCTTCGATGGAAGCTCTACCATATAGATAATCTGCTCCCGTTGGAACGGATAGAAATACCGGGATGCAGAATACGAGCGCGAGCAGCGCCGTCAGCAACATAATTCCCCGGTTGCGCGCAAGAACTTCTAAATTAAGCCGTACATATGTGAGGCAATCACAGGCCTTCACAGCAAGCACCTCCGGTTCGCAACACACGAGTCGTCGGACCCGTTGTCCGGAAGTATCGCCTTCATCGTCAGAACTGTCTGTAGACGTGTAGGATGGATTTACAATCTTATTTGTCTACAGGCTTCTACCTGCTATTTTCTATAACATCTGCCATAAGACTAAAAACCCTATCTCTAAGTTCACGCTCCGAGTGAACTCCAAGCAAGGCATAGCTCTTGCTCTTGGCCTCTTTGACGGTTCCCCGAGCAACGTTAAGATGCGCGCAAATCTCGGTGGTTCTATTGCCATCAAAAACGCATGTCATGATATCGGCATAAAGCGGCGTGAAGCCAAGCCTCAAGAAGGCCTCACGCACGGTATCGCGTCGATCACCCACCCGAACCGTATCTTTCGAACGCAAGAATAGCAGCGAATTAGCCATAAGGATAAGTACGACAAGGAACGCAGTCACGCGTAAGGCAGGCTTAAGGCCACCAACGGCCTCACCGCTCCCAACGGACTCAAAGAAAATGTACAGTCGACTTACCACATCGTGAACCCAGAACGCTGCTCCAGCACCCACAGACACCGAAGAAAGGGTGAGTTCAGGCGAAAGGCACAAGTGCATTTCAGACATCCACCGTATAGCCGCACGGCAACACAGGGCCACAAGCACTATAGCTATCGATAGGATTATCGCATCATGCTCAAAGCCGAAGCATACGAGGATTTCCTCGATGCCCATTCCAGACGCATACATAAACAGGAAGCAGACGAAGACTATCCTGCAGTTCTGATTGAACGATGAGGACCCCAGCGATTCTGAACGGTGATCATGGCCTTTTGTTGCGTCAAGATGCCACGCATCCTTTGACAAGAGAAGTCCAGCCGTCGCCTCTGAAATGCTTTTATATCCGGTTTTAGTCAAGGCCCGCGACAAATAGGTACGGGCAGTAGACGGGGAAATGTCCAAGGCAGAAGCAATCTCCTCGTACGTTTTTCCCTCTATCCTCATAGAGAAAACCGCGAACTCCCTTTGAGAAAAACCCGAAGCCGTAGGGATATCGGCAACTGCAGAGTGTTTTCCTCCTAATTTGGCGGCCGCAGAAAAAGCGCTCGTTAAGTCGGGGAAAAATCGCGTTATGGCCCTGGCAAGGATACTGCCCAAAACGGTAACCAGAAGCAATACGATCTCTTGATGCCCACCAAAGCTCAGGAGCACAGCTCCGATGTTTATATTGCGCGAAAACAAACAATCCGTATCGAGAATAACGGCGGCATTACCAAACGCAAGAGGTTCGACGAGCAAGGCAGCAACCCCCCATCTCGGCGTTAACGGAAAGGAAAGAACCGATGGAGTCCATCAACGGGACGAGAAGAAACTGAAGGCCAACAAGCAAAGCAATCAAGAGCACAACGGGGCTGTAAAGTGCGAGATCAGGATACCCGTGGAGAGCAGAGCCATCGGCCACATGATTCCCCTTTGATCCCACACGCATGTTTGCGAATTCACCGCCAAGCGCCCAAGAACAGCAAGCGACAAGCAAGGGGGCTAGTAACAACAAAATGAACGCGAGCGCCGAAACCACAACATGAAATTGATGAAAGACATTAAGAGATATCGTGTACATCACAAGAAGTGCAATGTCTACGAGCATAAGTCCAAAAAGCCTTTTGGAAATACCCTGTCTCACAGGGCGAGAGATGAGGCCCACACAGAAGCCCGAAAGCAGATGCAGACCGATAAGAACGGTGCCAGAAAGGCCCGTATTAATACTTGGCGCCACACAATACAGACCAGCCGCCCCTATAAACAACATAATTGAATGCCAGAGGAACGAGCGCGTCACGTTTTGCAGGGTAGCTGCCTCGGTTGCCATAAAATCAAAGCTCCTAGATAGCATTTTGGTTATTTTAACATCGTTCCCGGCGTTAAAAAAACTGTTACCCGAATTAATCAATATCCCCCCTCCACCAAAAGGCACCACGCTGATCCTCCACTTTTGGAAGCGATAACCTGCTAAAAAGGGACAGGTTTATTTTGGCAAGTTTTATCTGGGCAAACGCCAACCGCCGCAAGGGAGCTGCTTTCCCTCGCGGCGGTTTTCTAGCAGAAAAAACCAAGTGAGTAGGCTTTTTGCAGGAGGCCAAGCACGCCCCAAAACGCCACAGCCCTGACCTGCTGTTTTATTGGGCGCCACCCGCGATGTGCTCGACAGATCCAAAAAAGTCTACTCACTTGGTCTTGAGACTCATCAGTCAGGCAAAAAAACGCCGCGAAGGGGGGCTGGACTCCCTTCGCGGCGGTTGTTCGCACTGGTTTTGCAACGGTTTTGCCCGCTTGTTACTCGCTGTAGCGGGTGGCGATGGCGGCTCGCACCATGCCGGTGCTCATGAGGTAGGTCACCAGGAAGTAGCCACCGTATGCTGCCAGGAAGATCGCACAGGTAAGGCCCACCGTGCCACCGATGCCCATGTGGCCGAACGTGCTCACCAGGTCGATGATCACCTTGAGCGCCACAAAGGAGTGCGCCAGGCCCACCGCCAACGGGAACAGGAAGAACACCGCCTGCTGTGCCATCACCGAATGGCGGATCTGGCGGTCGTCACAGCCGATCTGTGCCAACACACGATAGCTGCGGCTGCCGTCGGCCACATTGGAGAGCTGCTGGATCGACAGTATCGCCGCGCACGCAACGACCAGTACAAAGCCGATGTAGATGGCTAGGTAGCTAATAAGACCGTTCATTTGCGCTGCTTGTGTATACATCTCGGAGCGTGTGATGAAGATTCCCCACGACCCCGGCTCCTTGCCGTCAACGAGCAGATTGTCAAGCACAGTGTTTTTAATGCTCTCGTCTGCCTCGGTCGTATCCATCCCCTGTTTGTAGTTAACGAGCAGATGACTGGAATACGGCTGCAGATTAAGCTGGGACAGCAGCTCATCGGCTACGACGACGGTACCGGGATTACTGCCCATCGCCGAGTTAGCGATGGCCGCCGTATCTTCGTCCGACTTATCGGTTGCGGGCTTGAGCGTATGCCCGCCCAAGGTAAGGGCATGGCCGCCAGCCATATACTTGGTGTACATGTCGACCAGCTCGCCGCCCATATCACACGTGAGCAGATACTGATCGTGACCGATGTGCACCGGCTCCTCGCCCATCATCTGGCGCAATTTGTTGTACTGACTTGCCGGCGTCACAGACACTGACTTGCCGGCGTTGCTACTCTCGAGCGCCTTGGGGAGCTTTTCGCCCATGATCTTGCACATCTCACTTGGAGTCACCGAAGGATCTGAGCCGCCAAGCGGGTAACTCAGATACGAATCGATCTGAACATGCTCACCGGCAACATCGGCGATATTGACCTTCTTGCCGGTCTCGTCGTTGTTGTCCGCCGACTTGCCCTTGCCGTGCCATGCGGAGTACAAATCGACCGTTGTATCGGCTAGCACCATGCGGTCGGCTTCAGACGGATTGACATATTCTTTGTAGTAGTCGAGCGTATCGGGCGTGTAATAGACATACGTCTGAGACACGTCAACAGGGTTACAGCGCTCCAGGTTTTCGTTCATCACATTGGCAATCGACATACCGCACGTCACCGAGGTGATGGCCAAAAACAGGAGCATCGCGATGACGCCCATCGAAAAGCACACCGTGTTGACCTTGGCCGCAAGCTGGCGCACGGTAAACATGTTGAGGCCGCGCCAATACACGCCGCGCAGGCTCTGCAGCAGCTTGATGAGCATGCCCGAGAGTCCCCAGAACAGGGCAAAGGTGCCCACGGTAACCATAGCGGTCGTAATACCAAACTGGTTCATGGCCTCTTGCAGCTTGCTGTCCGTCGCGGTTAGCGGGAACCCATCACGTAGCAGACGGTAATAGGCCACGCCCACAAGCACCGCACCCACGGCAAAGATGGCAATCGCGATCCAGGGGTTGCGTGTCTTGATGCTCTCGTTGCGACGCTCGGCACCCATAAGCTCGATGAGTTTGGTACGACGCACGGCGCGGAGGTTCAGCAGTAGCGTGAGCACAAACATTACGAGCATGCAGGCAAGGGTCAGATTGAACGCATGCATCGAGAAAAAGAAGTGGAAATTGGCGATCTGTGTCTTAAAGAGCGAGGCCGTAAAGAACGTCATGAGCTGGGAGAGTCCCACACCCAGCACAATGCCGGCGACAAAGGCCACCACCGAGACAATCACCGTCTCGAGCGCCATGATCGTGGCGACGCGCCCGCGCCCCATGCCGAGCACCTGGTACAGGCCAAACTCCTTTTTGCGGCGTTTCATGATGAAGTTATTGGCATACACCATCAAAAAGGCCATGACACCGGCCAAAAAGTACGTCAGGTCGCCGAGCATGCTGCCCATAACCTGCGCCAAGCCCTCTTCATCGATTCCGGCGATGTCGACCTGCATCGAGATGGTGTTAAAGGCATAGAAGACCGTGACGCCCAGGGTGAGCGTCAAAAGGTAGACGAGGTAGTCGCGGCCGGCACGGCGGACGTTGCCCCAAGCGAGTTTACAGAGCATCGGAGCCCTCACCGCCCATCATGGCAACGACCTCCATAATGCGGTCGAAGAACTCGCGACGGTCGGTGTCGCCGCGGCGCAGCTCGGTGAAGATCTTGCCGTCGCGGATAAACAGCACGCGGCTCGTGTAGCTGGCGGCAAAGCTGTCATGCGTGACCATGAGCACGGTGGCGCGCAGGCGGCGATTGAGGGCCTCCAGGCTCTCGAGCAGCAGGCGGGCGCTCTTGGAATCGAGGGCGCCGGTGGGCTCGTCGGCCATGATCATGGTGGGGTCGGTGACGAGCGCGCGAGCCGCGGCAACGCGCTGCTGCTGACCGCCGGACATCTGGTAGGGATACTTGTCGAGCACCTGACTGATGGACAGGCGCGCTGCCACATCCTGCACGCGGGTCGAGATCTCTGCCGAGTTTGTGCGGGCAATGGTGAGCGGCAGGGCGATGTTCTCGCGTGCCGTGAGCGTATCGAGCAGGTTGGAGTCCTGGAAGATAAAGCCGAGCTCTTCGCGGCGGAACTGCGAAAGCTTAGCCTGCTTCATGCGCGTCACGTCCTGGCCGTTGATGCGGATGGTGCCGCTCGTGGCGCTATCGATGGTCGACACGCAGTTGAGCAACGTCGACTTACCCGAGCCCGAGGCGCCCATGATGCCTACGAACTCGCCGCGATTGACGGTAAAGCTAACGTCGTTGAGCGCACGGGTCACATTGCCCAGCGCACCGTATACCTTTTCGAGATGCGCGACCTCCAGTACCGGGGTCGCTGCTTGCGTGGTTTGCATACCGAGTCCTTTCTTGCGATTAGTCTACGGCATCTATAGTCGCAAGAAGACGAGTCGGCTACCATCGATATGGCTTACGCTTGCCTTACCGTTGTGTAAGGTACGGGTAGCTACCCTGCCACGTGTTGATATTGAGAGAGGACTCCTGTTGAAGACTGTTCATGTTGCCGCTGGGATCATTCGCAAGGAAGGATCTGACGAGCTGCTTGCCGTGCAGCGCGGCTATGGCGACATGCTGGGACTTTGGGAGTTCCCCGGTGGCAAGCTCATGCGCGGCGAGACGCCCGAGGACGCCGTACGCCGCGAGCTCATGGAAGAGCTGCAGGTAAAAGTCACCAACCTGCGCGATTTCTATACCGTTGAGTATGACTACCCCGATTTCCATCTCTCCATGGAGTGCTACTACTGCTCGCTCGCCGATGAATCCGATGAACCCCAGAAGCACGACCGCCAGCTCGATATCCGCTGGATTCCGCGCGCCTCGCTTGCCACGGTGGAATGGATGCCCGCCGACAAGGGGCTTATCGATGCCCTGATTGAGCTGAAGGAAGACCGACTCGAGACAAGCTCCGCCGATGACGCCGTGCCCAACACAGCCGACAAACCCGCCACCAAACCCAAGCGCGCACCTAAGCGCCGCAGCAAGAAGCGTCCCAAGCCCGGTCTGCTCGACGGCATCGATACCTCGGACCTCTCCGCTGACGAGCGCGAACTGGTCCGCCGTCGCGCCGCCATCAAAAAGTCCATGAAGGGCAACAAGCGAGCCAATACCAAGCCAGAGCTGCTCGTTCGCCAGCGCCTGCGCGCAGCGGGCCTCACCGGCTATCGCCTGGAATGGAAGGTTCCCGGCAAACCCGATATCGCCTTCCCCGGGCGCAAAATCGCCATCTTCGTCAACGGTTGCTTTTGGCACCGCTGCCCCAAGTGCAACCCTAGCCAGCCCAAGCGCAACGTTGAGTTTTGGGAGGCAAAGTTCCGTCGCAACGTCGAGCGCGACCGCGCTGCCGTGGCAGCACTCACTCAAATGGGCTGGACACCCATAACCATCTGGGAATGCGAACTCAAAAAGGACCGCATCGACGCCACCATGGAAAAGGTCGTCGAGCAGGTGCGCGCCGCAGAGCCGCAGCGCTAGGAACGAGCCATCCACACGCCCCACACAGGCGAGCCACATCCGCGCCACAAACCTTAGTAAGCCCTTAAGCCCAAAACCTTTCAAAAGTGTTATTCGATACCTCTGACCTGCAGCTTCATCGTAACACCAAACCAGGTTAAGCCTTTCTTTAGCGCTTCTTTGCAGCAGCCGCGGCATAATACTGCCAACGCACGGGACCTAGCAGCATACCCCGAGCGCAATCTTTTGGTGGACATCGAGGAGGCCGCATAAGCATGCATTCTTCCAATGACGCAGCACAGCAGCCATCCCTAAAACATGCAAACCTTTTCTCCTTCCCCCCGACACAGAGAAACGGCCTCCTCGACTCCCCAACTCCCAAACCCAAACGCTCTGCAGACCAACACCTCAACCTGCAGACATCCTTCGAAAAGCTCCAAGCATCCCTAGACAAGGCGTTCCCCGAACAGGCAAGAGCAATCTAGGCCCATCGCGCTTTATACTGATGCCATGCGAAACATGGATCACATAGAATTGCACCGCGGAGGACGCGAGGAAGCATTTCCCGAGACCGCCGAAGACTGGCCCTATATTGCCGAACGCGCAGAATTCGCTCGCTATCCGGGCAATTCCGTCCCCTGGCACTGGCATTCCGAGGTTGAGCTTTTCTACATGGAGCAGGGAGCGATTGACTATCGAACGCGCGCGGCTCATGAACACGTGCGCTTTGAGGAAGGGTCCGCCGGCTTTATCAACGGCGGCGTTTTGCACAGCACGCTGCAATCACCCAATTCGGCACCAGCCATTCAAATGTTGCATATCTTTCAGCCGTCGATGCTCGGCGATCCCGCGGGACGTCTCCAAAAGCGCTACATCAACCCATTGCTTCAATGTCGAGGCGTCGATGTGCTCAAATGGTCGCCCACCAACCCCGACGATATGCCCTTTATCGATTTGCTGAAGAGCTCCTTTAGTCACGACCTTCAACGGCCGCAGAACGAGATGGCGCTTCGAAATAACTTGTCAGAGCTCTGGATTCAGATTTACGCCAAGACCGAACCGCTCTTTTCCTCCGACAACGCCTCTTGGATGACCAACCGCGACGTACAGTTCAAGGCAATCCTGGACTTTATCCGCGCAAACTATGCAGCCGCTATAGATGTGTCCCAGATGGCATCTGCAGCCGGCGTAAGCGAAAGAGAGTGTTACCGCATTATCGAAGCTTGTGCAGGAACGACCCCGGCGGCATATCTACGCGCATACCGCATAAACCGTGCTTGCGAACTTTTGGCACACACCACGCGAACGGTCCAGACAGTCGCGCGCCAATGCGGATTTATAACAGCAAGCCATCTTGGCCAGGTATTTAAAGAACAAATGGGGTGCACTCCTTCGAGCTATCGAGCAGCGAGGCAGAATCTCGATAGCACCAGGCAGAAATCCCGCTAGCCCTTCTTCTGTCACTGCATCAAACTTGCAGGCAAACAACAGAGAGGAGCAATCATATGAAGCACTTTGACCATATCGTATTTGACGTTGATGGGACATTGGCAGATACAGAAGAAAGCGTTCTGTCATCGCTTGTCCAGATTGTCCAAGAAGAAACCGGTAAAACGCTTCCCCGACACGAGCTTGACTTTGCCCTCGGCATACCCGGCAAGAACGCCCTTGAGAAACTTGGGATCTACTCACAGGCAACGCTGGATCGCTGGTGCCAAGTTGCCGCCAGCTTTAAAAGCACCATCAGCGTGTTTCCCGGCTTGCACCAAGTTATCGCAACACTCTCCGACAATGGCTGCAAACTTGGCATCGTCTCCTCACGTGCGCGCGACGAATACGCAGAAGAAATTGCACCCCTTGGCTTCGATAAGTATTTTGAGCACATCATCCTTGTCGAAGACACAACCGAACATAAACCCGCACCCGCTCCCATGCTCGAATATCTCCGGCGTACGGGCGCGAATCCTGGCAACGTCGTCTACGTTGGCGACACCGTCTACGACGAACAATGCGCAACTTCGGCAGGGGTCAGTTTTGCCCAAGCAGCATGGGGATCACACCAAGATATCCCAAACGCCACCTACAACCTCAAAACCCCCAACGACCTGCTAACCCTAACAACCAAGTAACCCCCGCGCCCCACCCTTTCAGCCCCAACGCCACAAGGGCGACGACCTCGAGTAGGTCAACTTGGGAGGGACGAGGGCTTAGTTCCCCAATCTTTCCGCAGGGGGCAAAAAGCCTCGCCGCACGAAGTGCGCAGCGAGGCTTTTTGCATGCCCGAGGACGATTGGGGAACTAAGCCCTCATCCCTCCCCGGGATATGTAGCGAGTCGGAGTACCCTTGCTGTTACTCTGCTTTGCCCACAGAGTTGAGGTTGGTCATGCGAATCTTAACCAGCTCGGTGATCTCACGCATACCCTCCTTGGCCGGCTTCTTGGGGTCGAAGCAGGCAGGGTTCTCGGCCATGTAGGCCATGAAGCCCTTGGTGTAGGCCTGACGCAGCTCGGTGGCGTAGTTGACCTTGCAGATACCGTTCTTCACAGCCTCGGCAACCTGCTCATCGGGCACACCGGAGGTGCCGTGCAGAACCAGCGGCACGTCGACGGCGTCGCGGATAGCCTTGACCACGGACTGCTCGATGTGCGGATCGCTCGTGTACACGCCGTGGCTGGTGCCAACGCCAATAGCGAGGGAGGTGCAGCCGGTACGCTCGACGAACTCCTTGGCCTCGGCAGGATCGGTGTAGGGGCTCTCGCCCTCAACCGCGGGACCGTCGTCCTCCTTGCCGCCAACCTTGCCGAGCTCAGCCTCGACAGGCACGCCCATGGCGCGGCCAGCGTCGGCGACGGACTTGGTCAGGGCGATGTTGTCCTCGAAGGACTCGTGCGAACCGTCAATCATGACAGAGGTGTAGCCCGTGCGGAAAGCCTGCATGCAGCGGTCATAGCCATCGCCGTGATCGAGGTGCAGAGCGACGGGCACGGAAGCGCGCTCGGCGGCAGCCTTGACCATGCCGTAGAAGTAGTCCAGACCAGCGGTCTTGATGGTGCCCGGGGTGGTCTGCATGATGACGGGGGACTTGGTCTCCTCGGCAGCGGCCAGAACGGCCATAACAAACTCGAGGTTCTCGACGTTGAAAGCGCCAACAGCGTAGTGGCCGGCCTGAGCGTCCTTGAGCATCTTTTCGGTGGTAACAAGTGCCATGAGCGTTTGCTCCTCTCCCTCGCCCGCATCTGGACATCGGGCGTAGTTGTTCACAAGGTGTTTTACCTTGCGTTTTGCTGCGCTCATTGTATGAAATTCAGCGGGCATGAATGTGCGAGATGTTGTCGTCGCGCGAGGTCGAGCCTTCATTTTTGAAAAGCAAACGGAAGGGTTTTGTGCCGAGCGCACGTGTTCGATATTGAGTTTTGAGCGTCGGGTGTCTTTCTTTTATAGAAAAGATAAGTAATCGAAAGGTGTTTTCTTACTCAAAAAGAAAATGAACGAAAATAGAGTCAACACAATTCCTGCAAATTTGACCGAGAACGGAGCAGTCATGGCCCAAACTGCAACCCGTGCATTCGCCGATGAACGCCGCGCCGCCATCATGGAAATGCTCGAGCACAATGCCTCGGTGCAGGTGGCAGAAATCGCCCAGACCTTTGGCGTGTCCTCCGTCACGGCCCGCGCCGACTTGGACGCCCTCGCCGAGGCTGGCAAGCTGCGCCGCACGCACGGCGGCGCCGTGTCGCTCCACAAGCGCCTGACGGTCTCCACGCAGGACCGGCGCATTAACGTCAACGCGGCCGCAAAGCAGGCCATCGCCCAAAGCGCCATCGAGCTCGTCAATGACGGCGACACGCTGCTCGTCGACTCGGGCACCACGGCGCTCGAGTTCGTCCGGCTCCTCGATCAGCGCAACGGCATCACCGTTATCACGGCCGACATTACCATCGCCGATTATATTGACGAGAGCATGCCCTCGGTCGATGTCGTCATGCTGGGCGGGGCACTGCGCAAAGGCCATCGTTATTTGTACGGACCGCTCACTATGCAGGCGCTCCAAATGGTCCATGCCGATCTGGCCGTCATGTGCCCCGGCGCCTTTGTCCCCAGCTGCGGCTTTACGACCGACTTTCCCCAGATGGCCGAGACCAAAACGGCTATGATCGCCGCGGCCCATCAAAGCGTCGCCCTCATGGACGCCAGCAAGGTTAACGGACGCGGCATGTACCGCTTTGCCGAGCTTGCCGATGTCGACTCCATCGTGATGGACCGTGACCCCGACCATGCCGTCGCCACATCGATCGCCGAGACCGTCGACGACGCCCGCCCAAATCTCGTCATCGCCGGCGCTTAAACAAAAACCACCACAAAGGTGCCTGTCCCCTTTGTGGTGGTTTGAACGTCAAAAGTGAACGTGTCGCTACTTGGACAGCTCGTCGGCGAGAACCTCGATCTGAGCGCGCGAGGCGTCGTTGAGCGAACCCAGGACGGTCACCTTGTTCTGCGCCAGGGTGATGTCCTTCATGCCCTCGAGCTCCTTGGTCATAACCTTGGCAGCGGTGGGCGCCCAGGAGCCGGCCTCAACGAGCGCCACCGTACGGTTCTGATAGGCGTGCTCGGCGAGTGTGTGGATAAAGGTGCTCATGAACGGGAAGATCTCGCCCTGATAGGTGATAGAGGCGAGCACCAGGCGGTCATAGCGGAACGCATCCTCAACGGCCTCGGCCATATCGTCGCGAGCTAGGTCGAAGACGGAGACCTTCTGGCCACGGGCCTCGAGCGCAGAAGCGAGCTCCTCGACGGCAGCCTTCAGATGGCCATACACGCTCGCATATGCAATCGTGATGCCCTCGTCCTCGGGCTGATAGCTCGACCAGGTGTTATAGGTATCGAGGTAATAGCCCAGGTTCTCGGTCAGCACGGGGCCGTGGAGCGGGCAGATGATCTGGATGTCCAGATCGGCGGCCTTCTTGAGCACAGCCTGCACGAACTTGCCGAACTTACCGACGATGCCAAAGTAGTAGCGGCGAGCCTCGCAAGCCCAACCCTCGGGATCCTCGATGTCGTTGGCGCCAAACTTGCCAAAGCCGTCGGCGCTAAAGAGCACCTTGTCGGTAGCCTCATAGGAGAAGAGCACCTCGGGCCAGTGCACGTTGGGGGCGCCGACAAACGTTAGGCTGTGGCCACCCAGGTCGAGCACGTCGCCCTCTTTGACGACCATCTTGCGCTCGGGGAAGTCGGTGCCAAAGTAGTTGACCATCATGCGGAAAGCGCCCATGCTGGCCACAATCTGTGCCTGGGGATAGCGCTCCATAAAGGCAGCGATGCCGGCGGAGTGATCGGGCTCCATATGATGGACAACCAGGTAGTCGGGCGTACGGCCATCGAGCACGGCCTCGAGGTTGCCGAGCCACTCGTCAACAAAACCGCCGTCGACTGAATCGGCGACAGCGATCTTTTCGCCCAAGATAACGTAGCTGTTGTATGCCATACCATTCTCGGACACGTCGTACTGGCCCTCGAACAGGTCAATGTCGTGATCGTTGACGCCAATGTAGCGGATATCCTTGGTGATCTCCATCAGGCAAAGCCTCCTAGATAGACAAAAGAGCCCGTCTATCATAACACTCGGCTACATCCCAACAGCTATCTACCGACATCCTTACTGATTGTTATTGATGTTCAACATATCACCGTTGACCTGCGAAAACTATGCGCGCGGTGCCGCCGTACTATGTCGAACGATGAGCTGACCGGGAATACGAATGGCAACGTTTTTGCCCGTTGCCCCCGCCTTGGGAACCGCGTGCTCGAACACCTCGCGTCCACGCTGATGCAAATCGAATCGCACGGTCGTGAGCTCGTTGTGTGCCACAAAATCATCGAGCGAATCGTCGACACCCACCACGCTCACGTCCTCGGGCACGCGCAGACCGCTATCGCGCAGCGCGGCAATCGCGCCATTTGCCATCTGGTCGTTTGCCGCGTAAATCGCCGTCATGGTGCGATCATGCTCGGCCAGGTACCTGCCGGCCTCGTAACCGCTGTTGGCAGACCAGTCGCCCTCGAGCGGCTCTACCGGCTCGATGTGTTTACGCTCGAGCGCATCCTGCCAACCGGCGCGACGAAATTGCTCGTCGACCGAGAACGACGGGCCGCCAATATAGCGAATTTGCTCGTGCCCCAGCTCAAACAGGTGATCCACAAGCAATAGCGAGCAGCCGTAATGGTCGGAATCGACCGTGGTCACCCGCGGATGCGCATACATGGTAACGATGACCGTGCCAATGCCCGGCAGTGGATCAAACGTCTCAAAATCGGGCGCCATGCGACTCATGCCGATGATGATGCCGTCCACGGGCAGCGCGGCCATACGACGCGTGGCCTCGGCAAGCGAAAACTCCTCGGTCTTGGACATCTCGACCAGCGTGATGGCGCAATTATGCTCGCGAGCAGCGCTGGCGATGCCGTCGATCATTGAGAGGTTGCCAAACTTGGTGACATCGTTGATGCATAGGCCGACCGAATGGTAACGGCCGTCGCGCAGCGAGCGACCGGCATAACTCGGACGAAAGCCGAGCTCTTGCATAGCGGCCTGCACGCGCTGGCGCGTCTGCTCGTTAACGTTGGGCAAGCCGTTGGCGACGCGCGAAACCGTCTGCTGCGAAACGCCGGCAGCGCGGGCGACGTCGGCCATGGAGACCGGACGCGTACCTGCATCGTTGGACGGGCGCCTTGCCACAGGATCACCTTCACCCTTGCGAGATCTGAATAGCGTGCATGCCGGCCCGGGCAGAAATACATCCCGCGCCGAGGCCTGCTATCGTCGGACGCATGTTAACGTACTCTACTTTTTCTATCTGCATCTCTTCTGCTTTATAAGTCCATACAGCAGTACCGTTCACGGCTGTTTTTCTACCGATTACCAGATTCTCAAAAAGTGACAAACGTTGTGTTATGAGTACGTTAACATAGCCCACAACGTGCGGCATCGTGAACACTTGGTTCATTCCGCTTCAAGTTGTTAACGTACTCATAACGACGCAAAACTCCCCGTGCGCGCCAAGGAAAGGACTCCCATGACCACCCCCGACGAAAAGACATTCGCCACGCTCACCAAGCTATTTGAGGAGGAGTTTGGCCCCATCGGCGACCGCCAGGTGCTCTACGTGCACGCGCCCGGCCGTTCCGAGATCAGCGGCAACCACACCGACCACGAGGGCGGCCACGTCATCGCCGGCTCGCTCGATGTCGCCGTTGACGGTATCGCCGTGGCAACCGACTCCAACAAGGTCCGCGTTGCCGACGAGGGCTACCCCACGTTTGAAATCGCACTCGACACGTTAGATGTTCAGGAGTCCGAGAAGGGCACGTCCGCAAGCCTCGTGCGCGGTATGGCCCACGAAATCGCAGCGCTTGGTGTTGAGCCCAAAGGCTTCGACTTCGCCTTCACCTGCTCCGTCCCCTCGGGCGGCGGCCTTTCCAGCTCTGCCGCCGTCGAGGCCGCGTACGGTCGTGCCATGGAGACGCTCTGGGGGGCGCCCGCCATTGAGCCCGTCACGCTCGCTCAGATGAGCCAGCGCACCGAGAACAACTACTACGGCAAGCCCTGCGGTCTGATGGACCAGGCCGCTGTGTGCCTGGGCGGCCTTGCCTACATGGACTTTGAGGACCAGGCTCAGCCTAAAACCCAGAAGCTCGAGCTCAACTTTGAGGATCACGGCTATGCGCTCGTGCTCGTTAAGGTCGGTGCCGACCACGTGGCCGCTACCGACGACTACGCCGCCGTTCCGCGCGAGATGCAGGATGTTGCCGCCGAGTTTGGCAAGGCACGCCTGTGCGAAGTCAACGTTGCCGACTTTGATGCCAAGCTGCCCGAGCTGCGCGCCAAGCTGGGTGACCGCGCGTGCCTGCGCGCCGTTCACTACTGGTACGAGAACGGCCTGGTCGACAAGCGCTGGGCAGCTCTCAACGCCGGCGACATCGACCAGTTCCTGGTCCTCACGCGCGAGTCCGGCGCCAGCTCTGCCATGTACCTGCAGAATGTCGTCGCCAAACTGGGTGCCGAGCAGCCTTCCATGTACGCGCTTGCTCTTGCCGAGCATGTGCTCGACGGCCGTGGCGCCGTTCGTATTCACGGCGGCGGCTTTGGCGGTACCATCCAGGCCTTCGTGCCGCTCGAGCTCGTCGACACCTTTATCACTAAGATGAACAGCTGGCTGGGCGAAGGCTCTGCCCGCCACTACGCAATTACTGACAAGGGGGCTTACGCGGCATGGCTGTAATGACCGACGTGCGCGAGGCTGCGCAGGGCTTGATTGAGTATGCCATCCATCGATCGATGATCGGCCAGGACGATCGCATCTGGGCCTACAACACCATTCTCGAGTGCATCGGCGCCACGGGTCCGGCGCTCGACATGGCCTGGGCGCTCCAGGTCGAGAAACTCTCGTTCTTGCACCCCGATACACTCCCCAATTTTGACCTGGAGGGCACGCTTGCCGCGCTTTCCGAGGCCGCCGTTGTCAACGGTGCCGCCGAGGACACGGCATCGGGCCGCGACCGCATCGCCATGCGCATCATGGGCGTGCTGATGCCGAGGCCTTCGGTTGTAAACGAGGAATTCAACGGCCGCATGGGCGTCAACGAGCCCCGCGCCGCGACCGACTGGTTCTACGGCCTGTGCTGTGACGCCGGTTACGTGCGCCGCGCCGCCATCGCGCGCAACATCAAATGGAGCACTTCCACCAACTGGGGTGACCTGGAGATCACCATCAACCTGTCAAAGCCCGAAAAGGACCCGCGCGATATTGCCGCGGCCGGTGCCGCCAAAAACACAGGCGAGAAGTATCCCGCCTGTCAGCTCTGCATCGAAAACGAGGGCTACCCCGGACGCTCCGCCGCAGCCGACGGCGGCGCTCACCCCGCCCGCCAGAACCTGCGCATTATCCCCATCCAGCTCGACGGCGAGCGCTGGGGTTTCCAGTACAGCCCGTATGCGTATTTTAACGAACACTGCATTGCTATGAGCTCCGAGCATCGCCCGATGCACGTGGACCGCAAGGGCCTGACCTGCCTGCTCGACTTTGTCGACCTGTTCCCGCACTACTTTATTGGCTCCAACGCCGACCTGCCCATCGTGGGCGGCTCGATTCTGTCGCACGACCACTTCCAGGGCGGCGCGCACGAGTTCCCCATGATGCACGCCGCCGAGGTCTCGCAGTTTAGCGTACCCGGTTTTGACCAGGTCAGCGGTACCGTGCTGCGGTGGCCGCTCTCGGTGCTGCGCCTGCGCTCGCATGACCGCGCTCAGCTGCTCGACGCTGCCGAGAAGATTATCCTCGCCTGGCGCGAGTGGACCGATGAGTCGGTGGGCGTCATCGCGCACACAGCCGACGGCGTGGCGCACAACACTGTGACGCCCGTCATCCGCCGCGTCGACTCCCGCGGCAATGCCGGTGGCGATATCTACGAGGCTTATCTGGCGCTTCGCTGCAACATCACGACCGATGAGCATCCGCTGGGCGTATTCCACCCGCATGCCGAGTATCACCACATTAAAAAGGAGAACATTGGCCTGATCGAGGTCATGGGCCTGGCCATTCTTCCGCCGCGCTTGGTTCCCGAGCTTGGCGCCGTTCGCGAGCATCTGCTGGCAGCCAAGGTCGATACCAGCTACGACCTTGCCGGTGCGCTCGAGGGCGACGACCTTTGCCCCAGCCACACCGCATGGGCCGAGGACGTCTTTGCTCGCCGCGCCGACGAGCTTACGGCGGATAACGCCATCGATATCCTGCACGAGGAGGTCGGCGTGGTGTTTGGCCACGTGCTCGACAACGCCGGCGTCTTTAAGTGGGACGAAGCCGGCCGCGCCGCCCAGCAGCGCTTTATCGACTCGCTGTAGTACGCGAACTCGAAAGCACGCACTTAACAAATAGCGCCTACACGACCACGGCGCCCGCCGGCAACATCGCCGACGGGCGCCGTTTTCTGATGCAAGGGTAGCTAATTTGCACCAAAACAAGGAGTGTTCCAAACTGCCGACAGAGAAGGAACGCTCCCACCTGCCGACCTGAATCCCCACATTATTCGATGGAAAAACGTGGTTACCTCCCACATTATTCGATGGAGAAACGTGGTTTACTCCCACATTATTCGATGGAAAGACCAAAACGGTCTTATACTAACCATGATCGTTAGGGGGCAGTATGCAGCGACAGCTAATGGACGAACTCATCGCTTGGAAATCTAGGTCAAACCGCAAGCCCCTCCTGCTTAAGGGGGCCCGCCAGACGGGAAAAACTTGGCTTCTCAACGAATTCGCAGGCCAGCAGTATCAAAACGTCATCCGTTTTGACTTTATGCTCGAACCGGGCGCACGTTCGCTGTTCGACGGAAGCCTTGACCCCAAACGCATCATCTCCCAGATAGAGCTCCTGCGCGGCCAGACCATAACGCCGACAGACACGCTCATCATCTTCGACGAAATCCAAGAGGCACCGCGTGGCATCACCTCGCTCAAATACTTCAACGAGCTGGCGCCGGAATACCATATCATGGCAGCCGGCTCCTATATGGGGCTCGCGCTCCGACGCGAAAACGAGTCGTTCCCCGTCGGCAAGATCGACCAGCTTACCATGCGCCCCATGGGGTTTGTCGAGTTCGTTCGTGCCGTCGATGGCGATCCGCTCGCAGATGCCATCCTTGCCGCAGACATGGACCTGCTGGCGAACGTTTCCGAAAAGCTCGAGCGCCTGCTCAAGGAATACCTCGTTGTCGGTGGCATGCCAGAAGTTGTCTCCGCTTTCGCCGCCTCCCACGATTTCATCGAGGCCCGCAGGCTTCAGCAGCAAATCATCGAAGCTTATGAATCCGATTTTGGCAAGCATGCGCCAGCCCGCATCGTCGAGCGCATGAGGCTGGTTTGGAAATCCCTTCCCGGCCAGCTCGCAAAGGAAAACAAGAAGTTCGTCTACGGCGCGCTTCGTCCCGGGGCGCGCGCACGCGATTTTGAGGAAAGCCTCCAGTGGCTCATGGACTATGGAATCGTTCATAAGGTGCCACGTGTTTCCGCCCTAAGAGCACCGCTCACAAGCTACGAGGATCTCTCGGGCTTCAAGCTGTTCTGCATCGACACCGGCATCCTCGGAGCACTCTCCGGCCTCACGCCAGCCATTGTTCTGAACGGGCCCGCTGTTTTTACGGAGTTCAAAGGCTCGCTGACCGAGCAATACGTCGCACAGGAGCTTTTGCTCCAAGGCAATACTCCCGCGTATTGGTCATCCTCCTCCGGCAATGCAGAGACTGACTTTGCCATCGACCATGCGGGGACCGTGCTTCCGCTCGAGGTCAAGGCAGCAGAGAATCTCAAAGCAAAGAGCCTGAGGATTGCCTGCGAGAAGTTCAAGCTCGAGCGCTGCGTGAGAACATCGTTAGCGGCATATAGAGACGAAGGCACGCTCGTCAATATTCCGCTCTGGGAGATTGGGCAAATCGACAAGCTGGCATAGGCGCTGTGGAGGGGGTGCCCCGTAAGGAGTGTCCCAAACTGCCGGCAAAAAAGGAACGTCCCCATCTGCCGCATTCCCGAAGCAAGGCAACACCGATGTCTTGGCAACGGCAGCGAGCGGGCCGCATTTGAGACAAGGTGACGTGAAATCAAAACCACCCCTAAAAGGGGTGGTTTGCTCTTAGGGTATAACCCTTGGATTTCCGGCACGCGTCTAAAGGCGCCGGCCCTCACGGGGTTCGGGCCGCACTGCAGATTGACCCG
>JAXJBU010000038.1:0-3252 GCA_036302865.1 Collinsella sp.
CGGGTCAATCTGCAGTGCGGCCCGAACCCCGTGAGGGCCGGCGCCTTTAGACGCGTGCCGGAAATCCAAGGGTTATACCCTAAGAGCAAACCACCCCTTTTAGGGGTGGTTTTGATTTCACGTCACCTTGTCTCAAATGCGACCCGCTCGCTGCCCGTCCTCAACCTGCGACGTTAGTCATTGGGGACGTTCTTAAACGACTGGTCAAAGGGGACACTCTTGATGCACTTGGCACTTGGGGACGTTCCTCATGTGCCGGCAGTTTGGGACGCTCCTTGCGTCAAGAGGCTGGCGCGCGTCAACCTGTTCTCATTGCAGCAAAAAATCGCCCCGTTCTCGGTTGAGGACGGGGCGATTCGTCTTTTGGGCTTATGCGGCCAGTCTTATGCGAAACGGGCGACGAGCTCCTGGAGCACGTCGGTCATCTTGACGAGCGAACTGACCGGGACGAACTCGTTGACGCCGTGGTAGCAATAGCCGCCGGTGGAAAGGTTGGGGCAGGGCAGACCGCGGAACGACAGCTGCGCGCCGTCGGTGCCGCCGCGAATCGGCAGCACTTGGGGCTCAACGCCGCAGGCAAGGTAGGCTTCCTTGGCAACATCAATAAGCTCGGGATAGTCACGAACGATCTCGGCCATATTTCGATACTGCTGCTTAATCTCGACCGTCACGCGCTTCTCACCCAGACGCTGGTTGAGCATCGAGGCGGCGGCATCAATAAGATCGAGTTTCTGCTGGAACTTGGCGGCGTCATGGTCACGGACGATATAGCGCGCTGTGGCGTGATCGACGGTTGCAGATACACCCTCAAGATGATAAAAGCCCTCGTAGCCTTCCGTATACTCCGGGCGCTGCACGCAGGGGAGCAACGCGTTGAAGTCGCAGAACAGATTGCCTGCGTTGACCATACGGCCCTTGGCGTCGCCCGGGTGGATGGACTGGCCCTCAAAGCGGACGGTCGCCTCGGCGGCGTTAAAGCACTCCCACTCCAGCTCGCCGATGGGGCCACCGTCGACCGTGTAGGCGTACTTGCAGCCAAAGGTATCGATATCCAACAGCTCGGCTCCGTGGCCGATCTCCTCGTCAGGGCAGAAGCAAATGCCGAGTGCGGGATGGGGCAGAGAAGGGTCCTGAGCGATACGCGCGACAAGCGACATGATCTCGGCGACGCCTGCCTTGTCGTCCGCGCCCAGCAGCGTGGTGCCATCGCTGCAGACCAGGTCCTCACCCGCGAGGTCATTCAGGGCGGGAAGCTTGGCGGTACTCATGGCAACGGGCTTACCGTCAACCGTGCCGCAGACCAGGTCGCCGCCTTCGTAGTGTACGATGTGCGGCTTCACGCCGGCGCCCGGTGCAACTTCGGTGGTGTCGAGATGGGCGATCAGGCCCAGGGCGGGCTTGTCCTCAGCGCCCGCACTTGCGGGGATATGCGCGCAGACATAGGCGTGCTCGGTCACGTGGGCATCTTCCGCACCAAGCTCGCGCAGCTCTTCAGCCAGCACGTTGGCAAGGTCAAACTGAACGGCGCTCGAGGGTACCTGGTCGCAGTTTGCATCCTCGGACTGCGTGTTGATCTGGACGTAGCGCAAAAAGCGTTCGAGGACATCGGGGCTCGTGGTGGTGTTTTCCATAAAGACCGCTCCAATCTTGGTCGTCGTGTGCAACAAGAACTCTAGCACGGTATGCCACGGCATACCACGACGCTTGGATGGGGTAGAATCAGCCATTGAATGCAGAAGGGACGGAAGATCATGGATACGACAAATAGCTCGCGCGAACTACATCTGACGGTGGCGAACGAAGACTACTTGGAGTGCATGGTTCGCATTGAAAGCGAAGAGGGGGAAACCAACGGCGTGCGATCGGTCGACATCGCGCAGCGCCTTGGCGTCTCCAAGGCATCGGTCAATAAAGCGGTTTCGGCTCTCAAGGCATCCGAGCTTGTCGAGCAATCGCACTACGGCAAGGTGATCCTGACCGATCGCGGCCGCGAGGTTGGCACGGCTATCTGGTACCGTCATCGCCTCATCCGCACGTTTTTGGTTCAGGAGCTCGGTGTCGAATTTGAGCGAGCCGATTCCGAGGCCTGCATGATGGAGCATGCGCTATCCGAGGACACGATGAGCCGCTGGCTCGCCTATCTCGAAAAGCAGGGAATCAGCGTCGAGGAATAGCGGGATATATATGGATACGAGTTATTACAACCGCTTTGGTGCCGAGGAACTTACGCGCCGCTTGTCGAGCGAGACCTTGTTGGCGCAGGGCCCCATGGGCAGTGTTTTGTTGAGTGAGTACGATGCCGCCGACATTCCACCGGCGTTTTGGAATCTGGCAGAGCCGCAGACCGTTTCTCGTATCCATCGCTTGTATGTCGCCGCCGGCGCGCAGGTGCTCATTACCAATACCTTTCAGGCATCGAGCTATGCCCTCAAGCACGACCAGATTGCGCCGTCCGTGGCGGAGGTCAATCGCGGGGCCGTCGACGATGCCCGCCAGGCGCACCCTCAGCTACTGCTGGGCTCGATGGGCCCGATCGGTATTGAGTGGTTTGCCGAGGACTCTGTCGAGTATCGTGAAATCCGCGGCATTGCGCGCGAACAGGCGCACGCCTTGCTCAATGCTGGTGTTGACGGTCTGCTGATCGAGACGGTGACATCTATCCGTAATCTGCAGCCCATGCTTGCCGGCGCCCGAGATGCCGCCGACGGCATGCCTGTTCTGGTGAGTTTTGTCGTTGACGATAAAGGCGACCTGCTGGGCGATGGCCTCAACATCGAGGCAGCCGTTTTGTACGCCGAAAAACACGGCGCAAACTCGGTTGGTGTTAATTGCTGTTCGCTTGCGGCCGCGAATGCGGCGGTGCCCAGGATGGTTGCATCGGCGACTACTCCCGTTACGGTGCGTCCCAACGTAGGCGATCCGGTCCAGACTCAGGATGGCCCCGTATGGCACGAGAATCCCGAAGCTTTCGCGCGCGCATGCATCGAATGGAGACATGCCGGCGCCGCAATGGTGGGCAGTTGCTGTGGAACCACGGCAATCACTACGGCAGCGATGGCCGAGGCGCTCGATATATAAAGGGCAAAACCGCTCCATACGGGGCGGTTTTTTTATTTAGAGGCTTTAGCCTGTGCGGGGCGCGCAGCGCGCCGCATCAGAAACCACCCGCTATGCGGGTGGGGCCAAACGGCTTTACAAAGCCGCCCCCTCGCCGGACACTTGCGATTGTTCAGGCCGCAAGGAATCCGAGTC
>JAXJBU010000039.1:0-4430 GCA_036302865.1 Collinsella sp.
GCTTGGCGTCGTCCTCGGCGTTGGGGTCGACTGCTACGGCGGTATCGAACGTGTCAAGACGGATGAGTTTGTCGCCATAGGCGCTATCGGTAGTATCCATGGCGTTCCTTTGTCTAGCATGGGTTGCCGCGCGTATACGTGGGCAGTGTGGATATCGGTAAAGTACCATGATAGCCGCACTGCCCACGTATACCGCTGGGTATTGTCGTTTACGACGCAGAAGATAGAAGACGAAAGACGGACGGCGACCGTCTTCCGATCGCCGTCCGTGCTAGTCCACAATGACAAGGAATGTCGTGTAGAGACCCAGATGGAGCCTGTCGCTGTTGGCGATTTCCACGGGGGGATAGACTTTGCCGGGCTCGCGTTGGTCGCGCGGCGGCTCAATCACAATATCGCCGTCGCCCGCGCCCGATTCGAGCACTGTGCCGTTGGTCGATCCAAGGCCCTGGGCGTACCAGTGCTCACCCTCGAGCCAAATGCGAAGATGCTCGCGCGATGCGTCGGCGCCCACATCGGTGATGCTGGGCGAGGTTTTGGGCAAAGAACCAATCACGGTGCCGCGCGGATCGCGTGTGAGGGGATGGATTTGCATGTCGGCGCAGTTGTCGGCATGGGTTCTGAGCAGACCGAGATTGGGGGCGACGGTGCGCGGCTGTTCCAGGCTGCTCATAAAGCCACGTCCGACGGTAGTTTCGGTGGTGCCAAAGTGCCCGCCCGTCTTGCTGTCGCAAAAGCGCTCGACGGTGGCCACGCCCTGAACGGGATCGGCGAGCGCCCCCGTTGCCACAAAGAGCATAAGGTAAAGCGTGCTTTTCTCGCGCACGGCATTGCCGTCGAAGTTGTCGATGCGATTGAGGGCATTTGCATATAGGCGGCTGTCCAGCTTGTAGCTGGCGAGAGCCGACATCATTTCGTTGGCGGCCGGACCGCGATAGTGCTCGGCGATTGCCCGATAGGCGGACTCGCCGCCGCCGAGCTTGCTGCAGATTGCCGAGGAAAGGTTGAGTGTGGTGACGGTAAAGTCGCTGTAGATGGAGGGTGCGCACTGGTCAGGCTTGCGATGGACGATGTAACGGGTGAGATACGAGCGGTTGGAAGAACATTTCTCGAGCAGGGTGCTGCCGAGATAAGAGTTTCCATTGATGAGCATTCGGGCGATCTCGAGATGTTTAAGACCGCCGAACGAGCGAATATCGTTATAGAGGACCGAGCAAGGCGTCTCTGCTGCCACGGATACCTCCTTTGATTGCTTCCTAGCCAATATGGCGATAGGAATTAATGGCCCCGGTGGGCGACGTATTAAATGGCTGCACAATAAATAGTGTAACCAAAGCAACATTATAGGCCACATGTTCGAAATTGCAGGAAGACTGAGAGATTTGGTTTGGACTGGACGGAAATCCCCCTCTGTCTTGATCTGTAACATTTGGACCCGATTTTGCCCTGCATCTGTTACAGATTGAGATAATCGGCCGGGCCCACCTCGTCCGTCCCGTCATCTGTGGTTTACGTGGGGGCATGCGAAGCGCGGGTATACTAACCGGCGGCGAATCTGCTCCATCGCTTAGAGCTGCTGCGTCTGGACGGCGCGTGATAGGGCTGCCAAAGCGATCGCCAGCGTGCTGAGCAACGTCCTCTCTGTGCGCACCTGTTTTTGTATGTATTAGCGCACTACCAAGCACGCTCGCGCGGCCGCATGCCGTGCCCATAACGCGTGCAGATAAGGAACAACAACATATGCGTAATTCTGTATCCGACGTCACGGACGCCGAGATTCTGGACGAGACCCGCGAGGCCATGACCCAGGCTGCCTTCGATGCTGCCGACGAGGCCAGCGCCGCCGAGACCGTCGAGTCCGCGACCGAGAACCTGCCCGCCTTTGACGAGCTGGGACTTTCGGACGAGATGCTTCGTGCCATCGAGAACCTAGGCTACACGGCGCCCACGCCTGTCCAGGCCGGCTCGATCCCCGTGGTGCTTGAGGGCCGTGACCTGCTTGCCGCCGCTCAGACCGGCACCGGCAAGACGGCCGCCTTCTTGCTGCCGACCATGAACAATCTGGAGCACATCGCTCCGCCCAAGCCCGTGCGCGAGCGTGGCGGCCGCAACCGCCGTCGCGGCGCCAAGAAGCCCGAGGGCAACGGCCGCGGCCCCGCGATGCTCGTCATCACCCCCACGCGCGAGCTTGCCCAGCAGATCGATGAGGTCGCCGGCAAGATTGCCGACGTCACCGGCCATGTCGCCGTGACCGTCGTGGGCGGCGTGAGCTACAAGCCCCAGACCGCGGCACTCAAGTACGGCTGCGACATCCTGGTCGCAACGCCGGGCCGTCTGGTCGACCTGATCGAGCAGGGTGCCTGCCACCTGGACGAGGTTAAGGTCCTGGTGCTCGACGAGGCCGATCGCATGCTCGACATGGGCTTTTTGCCCGCCGTCCGCCGTATTGTGCGCGAGACGCCGGCCGAGCGCCAGACGCTGCTGTTCTCGGCCACGCTCGACGAGGAGGCCGTGGGCGAGATCACCGACCTGGTGAGCGATCCGGCCCGCGTGGAGATCGCGCCCGCCACGTCGACCGCCGACACCGTCGACCAGTTTGTGTTCCCGGTGTCCATCGAGGCCAAGAACAACCTGCTGCCCGAGTTCCTCAAAAAGGAGGGCCCGGAGCGCACTATCGTCTTTATGCGCACCAAGCACCGCGCCGACAGCTGCTGCCGTCGTCTGGAGCGCAAGGGCATCAAGGCGGCCGCGATCCACGGCAACCGCAGCCAGGCCCAGCGCGAGCGCGCGCTTTCGGCCTTCCGCGACGGCACCGTTGACGTGCTGGTGGCGACCGACGTGCTCGCCCGCGGCATCGACATCAGCGACGTGCGCTACGTCGTGAACTTTGACGTGCCGGCAGAGCCGACCGACTACATCCACCGCATCGGCCGCACGGGCCGCGCCGGCGAGCTGGGCTGGGCCATTACGTTTGTGACCGAGCAGGACGTCGATGAGTTCTACGAGATCGAGAAGCTCATGGACAAGACGGCCGACATCTACGAGGCCGGCGACTTGCATGTAGGTCCCAACCCGCCCGCGGTTGACCCCGAGCGCGACCCTGCGGCCTTTACGGTGAAGAAGAAGACCAAGCGCGGCAAGTCCAAGAGCAAGAAGAAACTTGAGCAGGCACGTCGCGACGGCAAGCGCAACGGCGACGATTACGGCGATGTGGCCGGTCGTTCCAACCGCGGTCGCGACGAGCGCCGCAGCGACGGCGAGCGTCCGAGTCGTCCCAAGCGTGGCGGTAAGACCCGCGTGCGCGAGGGCGTTCAGGCTCGCGTGGACGAGGCCGTGGAGAGCGTGGCTCGCGAGGTGGCTGCCGAGGAGCGCGGCGGTGCTGACGCCGTCAAGCAGGCCCCGCGTGGCAACCGTGCCGAGCGCCGCGCCAAGCAGTTCCAGGGCGAGGCGCATCGTCGTCGCCGCGAGGACGAGGACCGCGGCGGTCGTCGCCGTGTTGAGCGCGAGGACGAGGGCCGCGGTTCGCGCGGTGGCAGGCGCGGTTCGGGCGACCGCCGTCGTTCCGGTCGTGATGACGAGCGCGGTGGCCGTGATGAGCGTCGCGGCGGCGAGAGCCGCGGTGAGCGAGGTGCCCGTGGCGGCGAGTCCCGTGGCGGCAAGCGCTTTGAAGAGCGCGGTGGCCGCGGCGGCGAGCGTCGCGAGGGTGCTCGCGGCAATGGCGGCCGCGGCGGCGCTGGTCGTTCTAACGAGTCGCGCGATCGTCGTGACCCGCGTGCCAGCCGCGATCGTCGCGATGACTGGCGCAACTACGACGATACCCGCGAGGAGCGTCGTGGCGGCTATCGCGGCGGGCGTGGCGGCAACCAGGCCGGCTCCCGCGGCGGTCGTGCCGGCGGTCGCGATAACCGTGGCAGCTATGGCAACAATCGTGGCGGCAAGCGCGGCGGCAGCTCCCGTCGCCCCGGTGACGGCGGCGGCAAGCGCAAGTAACATACGCGTCGCACGCTAGAGCGAGGCGAACTAAGGGCCCCGAGCAACTACGCTCGGGGCCCTTTTGTTTGCCGCATCCGACCGTTGGTCCGGTGTGATTTGCTCAGGAATGCACCTGGAGGATGCTGAAGGCCCGTTTTCAGCCATGCGGCAATGGGTCCCATGGGGTGCGCCGTGCATTTTTTGGAGTATTCTGCAGATCGAGTTGCCTGCATACGATTCGACGTCGCCAGCGGTGGCCTTCGGATATCCCTAGCGAGTGTTTTGAGTCAGACTTTTCCGTTTTCCGGTGCAAAGGTGGGTCGCGCACACAGTCGTGGTGTAAGAAGCAAGGGAGGGCCATCGCCTAGAATCGTCAGTGCCTAGATATTCGACGAAAGGAAAGACGATGACCCACAGCGACATTCTATCCCAGCCGGACCGGGGGCTCGGCCTCGACC
>JAXJBU010000040.1:0-20991 GCA_036302865.1 Collinsella sp.
GATATGAGACTGAGCCGAAGGCGTCGATGACATGCCGGGGGCGGACCGGGACGGGTTCAACGGCAGGCCCCGCCGACCGATTGCAAGCGGTCGGCGGGGCCATTGTGGCTCTTGACAGCGGATTGGGTCATATGAGCGAAAGCCCGCCAGAGCGAGCAAGGTGCCTTGAAACGAGGCGGCATTGACCTTCTGGTCATGCCGCCGAAGTTGAAAGGCAGATTGCCGCTCTGGCGGGTTTGCAGCGTCAACTGGTTACGGCGTTTGGTAAAACGCCGTAACTAAAAACGGTTGCCGCGGAAGCCGCCGCCGTTGCGGCCGCCACGGTCGCCACCGCGACCGCCGCGGTCGTTACCGCGGTTGCCGCCAAAGCCGCCACGGTTGCCGCCGCGGTCGCCATAGCCACCACGGTTGCCGCCAAAGCCGCCGCGACCGCCACGGTCGCCGCCACGGTCACCAAAGCCGCCACGGCCGCCGCGATCGCCACCGCGATCGCCACCGCGACCGCCACGGTCACCGCCACGGCCACCGCGATCGCCAAAGCCGCCGCGACCGCCACGGTCACCGCCACGGCCACCGCGATCGTCACGACCGCCGCGAGGACCGCGGTCCTCGTCCAGGCCCATGGCGACGAGCGGAGCAATGACCTTATCGAGAGCGGCCATCAGCTCGGTGGCCTCCTCGTAAGAAAGCTCGGGCAGGAGCTTCTCCTTCTTGTTGGCAAGCTCGACCAGGCCCTCAGCGGCATCCTCGGCAGCGAAGACGACAATCTTGCGCATATCGCCCTCGGCGTCGTCGATTCGGCCGACCAGATCGGCAGCCTCGGCCTCGGCCATCAGGCCATCGAGCTCACGAAGGCGCATGCCCAGCAGGTCAGACATTTCCTTCTGCTCCATCTTGGGCTTGAGGTCAAGAAGCTTGATGGCGCGCTCGATGTTCGCCATGCGCTCGGCCTTGGCCTCCTCCTCCTTGGAAATAGCAAAGCGACGGCTACGCAGCAGGCGGGCGGCCTTCTGCATCTTGTCCATCAGCTCTTCGTCATCGTAATCAACGGCGGCCTCGACAACCTCGGCCTCCTCCTCGGCGGAAACCTCGTCAGCAGCCTCAACCTCGGCAGCTTCGGTCTCCACGGTCTCGACTGCCTCGACCTCGGCAGCCACGGTCTCGTTCTCGGTCTCGTTCATGATCTCTTCGTTCTCAGACATGAGACTCCTTCTTGGCCCTCTCGGGCATCATCGCCCCATTCGCGGGGCCCGTCGCGCACTCTTTGCGCTTTAAACATTCATGCCTCTCGGCAAAACGTCCATTAGTTTATGGTGTCGCCATCCAATCTAGCTGCAGAATCTATGTGTACACATTAATGCGACATGTGTGACTCGCGACGAGCGTACACCAGCGACGCCACGAACCCGACCACGGCAATTACAGCCGCCACACGCACGGCAGCTGCAAATCCAATCGCCTGGGCAACGTCGGTCGCAACGCCAGCCGCACCGGCAGTCGCCGCAGAACTCGAGAGCAGACCGATAAACAGCGACGGGCCAAACGATGCGGCAATCATATTCCACGTGTTAAGCAATGCCGTTCCGTGAGGATGTTCAGCGGCGGGTAGCGTCTCCAAGCCGGCCGTTTGCGAGGGGCTCAGCACCAAACCGACTCCGGCATACACCACAACGGTCAGTGCCACGACGACGCCGATGTTCATGCTTGCCGCCGTCATCGAGATGGCAGTCTGCCCCACGGCAATCAGGGCAAAGCCGACCGGCAGCAGCGGCCATGCGCCACGGGCGTCCATCACGCGTCCGCCCACAATCGAGGTCACGGCGTTGCAGGCAATTGCTGGCAAAATGAGCAGGCCCGCAACAAGTGCGGTCATGCCGTATGCGCCCTCAAAATAGAGCGGCAACAAAACGCTCATCGAGAACGTCGTCGTCATCGACACCACCACGAGCAGGCACGCAGGCCAAAAACGAACGCTCGCCATAGGACGCACGTTAAGCACCGGATGCTCGAGCTTAAGCTGGCGGGCCGCAAACAGGCCGAGCAGCACAATGGCAGCGAAAAGCGTCACGATGCCGGCAATCAGATTGGTCGAGAACTCGCCTACGGAATACACAAATGCCGTAATGCCGGCGGCGAGCAAAACAACCGACAGAATATCAAGCGTGGTGTTCAAGCGCTCTCCGACATTCTGAACGAGCTTTACGCCCGCCGCAGCGACCGCAATACCGCCCACCAGCGGCACTACGAACACCGCCCTCCAGCCAAATAACGTGCACATAAAACCGCTGATCACGGGTCCAAACGCCGGCCCTAGCGTAATGCAGGCGCCGCCCAGGCTCAGATACAGACCGAGCTTCTCGCGCGGGGCGCAAGACAGCACCACGTTCATCATGAGCGGGAACAAGATGCCCGATCCCGCAGCCTGCAAAATACGACTTGGCAGCAAAACGCTAAACGACGGAGCGACCAGGCACAGGACTTCGCCGGCGACCATACATCCGCATGCGAAAAATAACAGCTTGCGCGTCGAGAAACGGCCGGACAGGAAGGCCATGATGGCCGTAAAGATCGACGTCACGATCATGTAGCCCGAGACGAGCCACTGCGCCGTGGTAGCACTCACCGAAAAGGCTGTCATAATGTCGTGCAACGCCACGTTAATGATGTTCTCGTTAAACGCGGCAACAAAGGCTGCAATATACATAACGACGAGAATCGCCGCGGTGGCCGATGGCGTTGCTTGAACTTGTTGCTGAGATTTGCTCCCCATGCATTTCCTTCCTCTTGGAACGACAGTCGCATCGCCCCAGAGGAACAGTCCAGGGCGAAAAAATGAGCCCTAGACTTACGCCAGACGCCGTACTCGACGAGTCTGACAACATGGTCCAACGTCGAAAGATTGTAACGCGGACGCACAGCTTTCCTTCCGCGCTATTATTAAAAGTCCACGAAAGCATAAGACATGAGGAGCCCGCCATGATTAAGCCCATCATGAAATCCGAGTTCTTTTTGCGCCTGTCTTCCGAAGACGCAGGGCCCGACGATGCCGTGACCGGGCAGGACCTCCTGGATACGCTCCACGAGCATGAGCACGAGTGCGTGGGTCTCGCCGCCAACATGATCGGCGTGCGCAAACGCATCATCTGCGTAAAGGACGGCAGCAAATCGCTGCTTATGTACAACCCGCAAATTCTTGAGCAGGTCAACGCCTACCAGACGAGCGAAGGATGTCTCTCGCTGATCGGCGAGCGTCCCTGTACCCGCTATCGCCGCATTAAGGTTGAGTATTTGGACGAGAACTTCGTCCACCGCATCAAAAACTTCTCGGGCTACACCGCCGAGATCATCCAACACGAAATCGACCACTGCAACGGCGTCGTGGTTTAGGCCACCTGCCAAAATGAGGGTACCGGAGGCCTCCCTATGGATATCAGCCGCTTTGGCGAATTCGCCATCTTAGCGCAGTCACGCACGTTTCTTGATGCGGCGGAACTGCTTTTCATGTCGCAATCAACCCTCTCTAAGCACATCATGGCAATGGAGCACGAACTCGGCTGCAAGCTCATCGATCGAAGCCAGCGCCACGTAACACTCACCGCGCAAGGTGAAGCGCTCCTCCCCTATGCGCAAAAAATTGCGACGCTTCAGCACCGCTATCTTGCCGCCATTCAAATAGGCGCAGGTGAGCCGCTCGAGCACCTCACCGTAGGTTCTATCCCCATTATGGCCCCTTATGGGATCACGGACGCCGTCATCGATTTTCAGCAGGCGAACCCCTCATATTCTGTTGAGCTCATCGAGGGCGAGGGCGACACACTCAAGCGCATGCTCCTGCACGAGGACATTGACCTGGCCTTCATCCGTGACGGCGGCGCCATCGAGCCGGAGTTCAAAAAGATTCCCTTTACGACCGACCGGCTCGTGGCCGTCCTTCCACTCGACCATCCGCTCGCCGAACGTGACACCGTCGAGATAGACGACCTTATCGACGAGAATTTCCTCATGCTTCCCCAAGGCTCGTTCGTAAGCGAGCTCGTCCTTTCCCTTTGTCGCGAAGCTGGATTTGGCCCACGTGTTACGTTCACCGGCAAACGAGCCGAGAACATCATCTCCCTTGTCGCGCGCGGCGCCGGCGTCTCATTCCTCATGCGCAAGCCGGCGGAATCGCTCGCCAGCGGAAAGGTAGCCCTGGTGCCGCTTGAGCCCGCGACGACCTCCGAGGTCAGGCTCTACCTCAAGCGGAACGCCGCGCACTCGCAGGCGGTCGTCTCGTTCATCGGCTTCCTCCCCTACCGTCAGCTCCTGCAGGGCGACCGTACGTCTTCTAACGCGGCACGACCGTCATAATCCCCGCTGCTCCACAACCGCAGACTTGTGTCCGCAAACACGATGACAGCGGCACAAAACACAAATATGCCTCGGGCGGCACGTCGCCGTCCGAGGCATATTTAGTTAAAGTGCGCAGAAAGACTAGTCCACCGAGATGTTGAGTGCCTTACCGCCCTCGTCCTTCTTGGTACCGATCACCATAGCGGCGACAAGAGCCAGAACGAAAGCGACCACACCGGAGATGACAAGGCCGATAAAGCCCGTGTCGATGCCGGCAGGGTTAATAAAGCTCGGGAAACCGAGCGGGCCGGAGGCACCGAAGGCATAGAGCTTGGCACCCATGAGGCCGGCAATGGCGCCGCCTACACCAGCGGAAATAAAGGTTGCCCACATAAGGCGCTTACGCGGCAGCAAGATGGCGTAAAGCGCAGGCTCGTTGACACCGAAAATCGAAGAGACAAGGGCGGGAATGTTGACGGCAGCATTTTCCTCGGAGTCCTTGGTTCGGATGATCATGCCAAGCACAGCGCCGGCGATGGCGCAACCGCCTGCATACACGAGCGGGTTAATGAGGTCATAGCCGTAGGTTGCGACATCGAGGAACCACAGCGGGATGATACCCCAGTGCAGGCCGAACATGACGAGCAGGCTCCAGAACGTGCCGATGACGAAGCCGGCGATGGCGGGTTGGAAGTTGATGAGCATCAGAATGACCTGGGCAACGATGTTGGAGAGGACCGTCATGACCGGACCGACCACAAGCAGGCCAAGGATGCCGCAAATGAGGAGCGTCAGGATGTTGGAGAAGAACGAGCTCACAAGCGCGGGCAGCGCGTTAGAAAGGGCCTTGTGCACCTTGGAGGCAATCCAGACGATAAAGATCGCAGGCAGAATCGTCGATGAGTAATTCTGCATGATCAGCGGGATGCCAAAAATATCACCGTAGACATTGGACTCGAAGACCGTACCGGCGCCGAGCGTGTAGAGCGGATCTCCGCCCATAAGGGCAACGAGCGTCGGGTAGACGAGGATACCGCCGAGCGCCATTCCCATAACGGGCTTAAGTCCGAACTTCTTGGCCGACGTCCAGCCAATGATTAGCGGAAAGAAATAGAAGACCGAATCTCCGATTGCCGAGAGCGTCACATACGTATTGCTTTCCTTGGCAAGCCAACCGGCAACCGTGCAGAGCGCAAGCATCGACTTGATGAAGCCACCAGCCATAAGCACACCAAGAACCGGTTGCAGAATCTCGGAGATGATGGCAAGCAGGCGCGAGAACGGATCGCCCTTCTTGACATTGTCGCCCTCATCGATATCAAGCGCAGGCTTGGCGTCGAACCCGCCAATCTGAACAAGGTCGTTGTAGACGGCCTCGACGGTGGCGCCGATCACGATCTGGTACTGTCCGCCGGCCTGGATGACGTCAACGACGCCCTTCGTCGCCTTAAGCTCATTGGTCTGGGCGAGCGATTCATCCTTGAGGCGGAAGCGGAGACGCGTAATGCAGTGGCTCACGTCTAACACATTGTCTCGACCACCGACCTTTGTGATGATTTCATCGCAAAGCTTCTGGTATTTCATGGAATTCTCCTTTTCTGAGCGGGGTATAGCATCGATTTCATGCCTCCGTAGTCGACGTGGGAGGGCAAGGAACCCGCTTCCCCCTTTGAAATCCGCGGACGCACGTACGTCCGGGATGGGGAACGGCAGAGAAGATGGAAGATGCCGATCACATGGCAATGAGCCTCATTGGCCCATATCACGCAATCAGGCCTACAGACGCGAATCTGCTGCGCCGAGAAGTCTCGTCGTCTGGCAGAACTTGTCACACAGACGTTCCGGTTCGCCCTGGGGAATCTGAGTACGCTCGGTCTCAAAGGAGAGGCCGTACTCGCGTGCCGGAAGGAAATACTCAAAATAGCCGTTGGTGTAACCGCAGACTATTCCCTCGACCGGACATTCGCGCTTCATGCGAATGCCCAGGTCGCTGCCGAGTTCACTCGGGAACACAAAGAGATGCAGGCCGCCCAGACTGATGACGGCGCACTTAAGCGTGAGTGAAAAGTCGTCATGGGCAACGGTGTGATAGAACGTCTGAGGCTCGATGCGGTCAAGAACGACCTCGCAATCGAGCTTGATCTGGGAAATCGCCTCGGCAAGACCGGTCGAAACACGCTCAACCTCGGGAATGCCGCGTCCCTGTCGAAAATTGCGGTCGCTACAGTCGCCAGCAGCACCGACGACCATGGCCGGATAGTAACCAAGACTCTGAGCGAGCTTTTTGCCGGTAAGACCGGCGAGTTCGCTCGTGAGCTCCGTGCAGTCGGGTCCGACGCAAGCGGAATGCACCGCCCAGTTCACAAAGCCCGCAAATGGCTTGCCTTCGGTATCGAAGAACGATACGACAATGACCTCATTGTCGGCGAGTTCACCTGGGATGATGCGGTTGTCGTAGAAACCGGTGATGACCTGCTTGCCCAAGCGACAAATCGCGGGCTGTGCGTTGGCACGGCACTCCTCAAAGCATTGGCAAATGGTATCGAGGAACCAGCGGTAGTAGTTCTCGTCGAATTTTCCCGTCCACCAGCTGCGGTGGTAAGCGACGATTGAAGTATGGTCGTGCGTCGCCGAGAGCAGGACGCAATCACGGTCAATGCCGTAGCGCTCGGCGAGCATTGTCTTGACCTCCTCGGCCATGCTTTCCTCGAACTCGAGGACATCGGCATTAAAGAGAAACACTTCACGTTCGCCTTGCTGGAAGAGGATGGCGTTGGCGAAGACGTCGTCATGGACGCCCGTCGCAGGTTCAAGACGGTTGGGAAGATTGCGGTAGCCAATCAGGTAGATGTCGCCCTGTGGGGTGATTTTGCGGCGCGCGTGTCCAATGTTCATGCACGTTCTCCTTCTGTGTCACGCCGCATTCAAGGCGGCAATGATGATTTCGACGAGGCGCTCATGGGATCCGGCGGCAAAACCGGAGTTCATGGCCTCATAGGTGATCTTTTCGTACGCCTCGGGAGCCGGTAGGTACTTCTGTCCGCCGTTGACGAGCGTGGCAAAGAACACAGAGCCGGACCGAGCGGCGCGCACAGTGGCGCCGAATGCACTCGAGACCTCGGGTTGTACGCCGACAAGCTCGACGTTTCCCAGCCGAAGTAAATAGACCCTCGTACGCTGTTCGCCTGCCGCATGAAACTCATAAGTTCGATGCGGGGCCAATGAGCAGAAGTCGGCGCGCGTCTGGGCGGGCAAAAGGACGTCGACCGTGCGAGCATCGACGCCGATGGCATCGTCCTCACGCGCCGCACGGACGGCCTCAATCAACGCATCGCTCATAGCGCGACCCTGTCGATGCAGCATGCGATATCCACTCTCGTGAGCATCTAACGTTTGCTTCGCCCCGGTCGAATCGAACGCAACGGTCACGGCGCGCTCCGCCGGACTCTGATCCCCCGCGGCACCGGGTAGCAGCAACACGACTCCGCCCAATTCGCGCTCGAGAGCCATGGCGGCAAAGCCAAAGAGGTCCCCGCTCACCAAGCGCTTCCCCTGAGAATCGTGCGATCCGTCGAGCACGGAAGACTGGACATCAGCCGTCGCAAGCATGGCAACGAACCCGCCCTCGGCATCCCTCGCGACAAGTACGGGCATCGCGTGGTCGGCAAACCCCTTGGGGTCTACTCCCAGCCACCAGCCGGCCGGTGTCTCAATGTCGCGGTTAACGTTCACAGGACAGTAGCCCTCCGCCGAGGCGAGCGTGACAGAGCGAATGCCCGCAACCGCCTGCTCAACGGCCGCGCGTGTCGCGGCGATGAGCGCGGCACGATAGCGCTCATTTCGATCGCGGGCATCGGTGTCGGCCAGATGCCCAGGGGTGCGCACGTGAGGCGCAGAAAACGTGTGGGTCGGGACCACCCAAGAAAAGGCGCCGTCGCAATTGGAGACATCCTTGACAACCTCACGCAGATCGACGAGTAGGGCCGGAGCGATCGAGGTAACCTCAAGTGAAAGGATGCAAGCGCGCCGCCCCATCCCTTCGACCACGAAGGCACGGGCAAAGATTTCATGACGGAGTGCGTCGAAACCGTCGAACGGCAATACGTCCTCTAAGTTAATGGCCACCCGGGCGGCTCCGGCCTTCATCTCTCCCTTATCCATGGCGAACGCCCTCCTTTATCTGTCGCTCACTCGATGCCGTACAAGCGCTGTGCCGTGCCGCCAAGCATAAGGTCCTTGTCCGTATCACTTAAATCTGTAGCGCGGACGCAGGCGACACCCTCTGTTAGCCACTCGCGTTTAACGGGATAACTCGTACCAAAGACAATATGGTCTGCACCAAGGACTTCAACCGCACAGGCAAGAAGCGTCTCGCCCCAAGGCTGAGCATGGGACATGTCGAAATAGATGTTGTTCTCAAGACGCTTGGAGACCGTCTCGGTATCGGTCTGGAAGCGACCCGAGGCATCTGAACGCTTGGGACCGTGCGGCAGCAGCATCTCCTTAAACGCAAAATAAGCGCCACCGAGCATGGAGTGGACCATCTTGACGTTGGGATAACGCTCGAAGAAGTCGCTGAAGATTTCACGACCGATTGCCGTGGTCTGGTCGACGCAACGGCCGTAGGAGCGACGCAGGTTGTCGTATGCGAGCAGCGACGTATGCTCGACCGGTACGGGCACATGGTGCACGTAAACGGTGACGCTGCGTTCGTTCAGTCGCTCAAAAAAGTTCGAAAAGATCGGATCGTCAAGATAACGCTTGCCGTAGTGGGCGCAGAGCTGCACGCCCGCGAAACCCTCGTCGAGCCTGCGATCGAGCTCCTCGAGGTTCGCCTCGGTGCCAAAGGGAGGCACGGCGACAAGCGGTATCAAGCGACCGTTCGACGCTTTTGCGTCAGCGGCCATACCGTCGTTGAAGCGCCGGCACATCTCGAGTGACATCCACTCATGGCAGCCGGGGAGTTTGAGAATCGCTTTATCGACCCCCGCCTCGTCCATGTCTGCCAGACGCTTCTCAAGGGTGTAGTCTCCCTCGATATAGTTGAGGCCTGGGAAGCCAGCGGGCTTTTCGATCACAATCTGTCGCTTGCCCGTGGGGCTTACGGTCAGGTAGCCCTCGGTGTCGTAAGCGCGGGGCACCTCGGCCAAAAACTGTTCACAGAGTGTCTCGTCATGGAAGATGCGCTCGTCAAACCAGTAGGAATTTGCATCGATAATCATTGGTGGGGACCGCCTTTCATCTTGTCGAGAACATTCTAAAAAAGCGGACACACGGACATCAATTCCAGTTGAAGCACACTGTATTCCATTTTGGAATACAGTTTTCCGTTCACACGCGATTCCCACTCGCCCAAACGATCGAGACGCCGACAACGCGAGCTTTAACAGAAAACGGTCGGCCCGCATCCGTTGCGGGCCGACCGTTTCATTACAGGCTACCTTTGCCGTTACGCCTGACGGTAATGATCAAAGAAGTCGGCGAGGTCTTCGAGCGACTCTTTGAGCACTTCCATGCGCGGCAGGTACACGATGCGGAAGTGATCGGGCTCTGCCCAGTTAAAGCCGCCGCCGCGCGTGATCAGAATCTTCTTCTCGTGCAGCAGGTCGAGGGCAAACTGCTCGTCATCGGTGATGTTGAACTTTTTAACATCCATCTTGGGGAAGATGTAGAACGCCGCACGCGGCTTAACCACCGAGATGCCGTCAATCTTGTTGAGCGCCTCATACACAAAGTTGCGCTGCTCGTAGACACGGCCGCCGGGACGGATGTAGTCGTTAACGGACTGATGGCCACCGAGTGCCGTCTGAACGATCGACTGAGCCGGCACGTTGGAGCACAGGCGCATGTTGGAGAGCATGTTGATGCCCATGATGAAGTCGCTCATGCAGCGCTGGTTGCCCGAAAGCACCATCCAGCCAATACGATAGCCCGCGATCATGTGCGACTTGGAAAGGCCGCTAAAGGTAACGCAGGGCAGGTCGGGAGCGAGCGAGGCAATCGAGACGTGCTCGTAGCCGTCCATGCACAGGCGGTCGTAGATCTCATCGGCAAAGATCATCAGCTGATGCCTGCGTGCAATCTCGACGATGCCCTCGAGCACCTCGCGCGGATAGACAGAACCCGTGGGGTTGTTGGGGTTGATGATGACGAGGGCTTTGGTCGCGCTCGTAATCTTGGACTCCATATCCTCCAGGTCGGGATACCAATCCGCCTGCTCATCGCACAGATAATGTACGGGATGACCGCCAGCAAGGGTAGCGCACGCCGTCCAGAGCGGATAGTCGGGGCTGGGGATCAGAATCTCGTCGCCATTGTCGAGCAGCGCGTTCATCGAAAGCTGAATGAGCTCGGACACGCCGTTGCCCGTGTAGATATGCTCCATCTGAACGTTGGGCAGGCCTTTGATCTGCGAATACTGCATGATCGCCTTGCGCGCGGAGAACAGGCCACGCGAGTTGGAATAGCCTTCGCAGTCGGGCAGCTGCTGGCGCATGTCCTTGATGACCTCATCGGGCGTGCGGAAACCGAAGGGCGCCGGGTTGCCGATATTGAGCTTGAGGATGCGCTCGCCCTCGTCCTCCATACGGGCGGCCTCGTCGACGACGGGACCGCGCACGTCATACAGGACGTTATCGAGCTTGGTGGATTTAGAAAAAGTACGCATGGTGGTGCTCCTTGCAATTTGAGCTGAGGGATGGGGTTCGGGTTTGGAATCGTTGCGGGGTGATGATGCCTCGCCTTGATCGGCGTCGCCGGCAAGCAGCCAGGTAACATCGACCTCCAAAATACGGGCGAGCAGCTCAGCCACATCGCGCCGCGGGATCGTCTTGCCGCTCACATATTGGCTCATCTGACTCTTGCCGAGTTTTTTGCCGAGCATCTCCGATGCGCGGATCACGTCCGACTGGCGAACGTCGCGATCGGACATAGCCTGTCGCAGGCGATCGCTAAACGTCTCTTGGGCCACTAGAACCTCCTTGCTGGCAAAGTTCAATTTATAGAACACGAATTGAACCATGGTTCAATTTAGGCAGCAGTATAACGCGGCACCTCATTCGAAAGTTCAATTTCATAAGAAAATGCACCAGACTCTGAGATTTGCCCAAAGTGGGCAATGACGCGCACACGTTTAGAGGTATTCGAGGAAACGGACGGCGGCAAGCGAAACATCGGCCGTTCGATATATCGCATTGATCTGCCGATGAGGATGTCCCTCGAGTGGTCGCACGGCAACATCGAACTGACAGCGGCGCAAGATGAGCGCGGGAAGAATGCTCACGCCCAAGCCGTCCTCGACCATAGCCATAATCGCATAGTCATCCCAAGTCGACAGTTTTGAGCGCACCGCCAGTCCCGCCCGACGAAACAACGGCGTAATCTCGTCATCGGTGCCGCGTTCTAGCAGAATAAACTGCTCGTTGGCTAAATCGGCAAGAGAAACGACCTCCGCCGTGGCAAGCAAAGAGTCTGCCGGCACTACTGCCATCAACTCGTCGCGCACCAAAGACCGCGATGCCATGCCGTTTTCTCGGGGCTCACGCGGGATAAAGCCCAGGTCGCAGCGGCCTTCCGCCACCCATTGCTCAATCTCGGAGTAATCACCCATCAGCAGCTCGTAATCGACATCCGGATGATCGGCGCGAAAGCGCGCAATCACCGGCGGCAGCACGTGGGTCGCCACGCTCGAAAACGTACCGATGCAGATTTTGCCGCGCATGAGCCCGCGCATCTCATCCACGCGTCGCTGCAGGCGGCCAAACTCCTCGCATAACGCCTCAACCGCAGGCATAACTTGCCGTCCATCGGCAGAAAGTACTACGCCCTCGCGACTGCGGTCGAGCACCTTAAAGCCCCAGTCGGCCTCGAGATCGGCCACCATGCGGCTCACGCCCGACTGCGAATAGCTCAGGCGCTCGGCGGCGCGCGTAAAACTGCCGGCGCGCACGGTCTCGAGCAGCACCTGCATCTTTTGAATATTCGTTTCCACGGCACCCCTCCACCTTTGCATGAGTTTTTGTCATGTTATCCATGCATTATATTCGCTTTTCTTCTAAAGCCAGTTCACCCATAGTGAACATGCTCGGATATAGAAGGGACGGAAGCGCATGAACAACGGACTGTTTACGTACTTAGCAGCATTGCTATTGTTTGGCTCCAACGGCATCATCGCCGCCGCCATCGCGCTGCCGAGCTCGGATATCGTGCTACTACGCACGTTTTTGGGCGCACTCTCGCTTGTCACCATTCTCGCCATCACCCAACGCCATAAGTTGCAGGCGCCATCTCGCCCCCGCGAAGCCGCAGCCCTCCTCCTCTCGGGAGCTGCGCTGGGCGCCAGCTGGATTTTTCTGTTCCGCGCCTACCAGACGGTCGGCGTCGGCGTATCCTCGCTGCTGTACTACTGCGGCCCCATCATTGTCATGGCACTCTCCCCGCTCATCTTTGGCGAAAAGCTGACCGGCGGCAAAATCGCCGGCTTTATCGCCGTTGCTTGCGGTGCTTTTCTCATTGCAGCGCAAGGTCTAGGCGGCAATATGCCCATTGCAGGTATCGCCTGCGGCATCGCCTCGGCATTTTGCTATGCGCTGATGGTCATCGCTAGCAAGGGCGCGCCACACATCGAAGGCCTCGAGAACTCCACGCTCCAGGTGAGTGCCGCCTTTGTGACCGCGCTGGTCCTCACGCTCATCACGCAGGGTGCACCCTCATTCCTGTCCGCCGGCGTCGCCGCAGGCATCGATTGGCGCGCCGTCGTCATGCTCGGCGTCGTCAACACCGGCATTGGTTGCCTGCTCTACTTTAGCGCCGTCGCCAAACTGCCTGTGCAGACCGTCGCCGTTGTCGGCTACCTCGAGCCGCTTTCGGCGGTCGTGTTCTCCGCCGTCCTTTTGGGCGAAGCCATAACACCGGTCCGTCTGATGGGTGCCGCGCTTATCATCGGCGGCGCGATTTTTTGCGAACTCGCCGGCAAACGCGCAAGCGCCAAGGCTGGCATAGCCCAGACAGCACGTGCTTAAAAGCCCCTGTTTTGAAATGCTACCTACGTACATAAATAATCCCCAGCTGGGGATTATTGTCTAAAATAACCTGATGTGCCAAACTGCTCTTGTATGTATAAAGACGGCATAAAGATTGTCTGTCCTAGACAGACAACCGGATGTCTAAGGGAGTCCACGTGGCACACAACAAACTGGAGGCAAACCCCCAAGACCAGCGTGGTCAAGGCGGGCACGGAGCCATCCCCCTCTCCGCTGGCATGCTGCTCGTAACGCTCGGCGTCGTCTATGGCGACATCGGCACGAGCCCCATGTACACCATGAAATCAATCGTCGCCAACAACGGCGGCATCGGTACCGTCAGCGAGGACATGATCCTGGGCGCGCTTTCGCTCGTCATCTGGACCATGACGCTCGTGACCACGGTCAAGTACGTGGTAATCGCCATGAAGGCCGACAACCACAACGAAGGCGGCATCTTCGCCCTGTTTAGCCTGGTACGCAAGGTGGCACCGTGGCTGATTCTCCCCGCCATGATCGGCGGTGCGGCGCTGCTCGCCGACGGCATCCTCACCCCCGCCGTCACGGTTACCACGGCCATCGAGGGTCTGCGCACCATCGAGTGGGGCCACGCGCTGTTGGGTGACGGGCAAACTAACGTCATCATTATTACCATCATCATTATCTGTGGCCTGTTTGCCATGCAGCGCGCTGGCACCTCGTCAATCGGCAAGCTGTTCGGTCCGCTCATGACGCTGTGGTTCCTGTTCCTGGCAGGCGCCGGTCTATTCAACATGCTCGGCAACCTGTCCATCTTGCGCGCGCTTAACCCCATCCGCGGCGTCATGTTCCTGTTCTCGCCCATCAACCACTCGGGCATCATGGTGCTCGGCTTCGTCTTCCTGTCGACGACCGGCGCCGAGGCGCTCTATTCAGACATGGGCCACGTGGGCAAGGCCAACATCTACGCATCCTGGCCGTTTGTTAAAGCGGCGCTTATCCTTAACTACCTGGGTCAGGGCGCTTGGCTGCTCGCCAACAATTCCAATCCCCAGTTGCTCGCGATGGATATCGTCAACCCGTTCTATATGATGCTCCCCGAGCCCCTGCGCCCCTTTGCCATCGTGCTTTCGGCCGTGGCGGCCATCATTGCCTCGCAGGCGCTCATCACCGGCTCGTTCTCGCTGGTATCCGAGGCAACGCGTCTCAACCTTATGCCGCATCTGCGCATCCACTACCCCAGCGACACCAAGGGCCAGCTCTATATTCCGCTCGTCAATAACATCATGTGGGTCGGCTGCATCTTCATCGTGCTGCTGTTCCAAAACTCCGAGCGCATGGAGAGCGCCTACGGCCTCGCCATTACCGTGACCATGCTCATGACCACGACGCTTTTGACGAGCTACATCGCCGGCATCCTCAAGCACAGGCTGGGTGCCTGCGTCTTCGCCCTGCTCTTTGGTGCCATTGAGCTGTGCTTCTTCGCCTCGTGCCTCACCATGTTCTTTGACGGCGGCTACGTCATGATCTTCCTGGCCGCACTGCTGTTTGGCCTTATGTACGTGTGGCGCCGCGGCACCGCCATCGAGCGCACGCAGACGATTTTGCTGCCCGTCTCCAAGTACATCGACCAGCTCAACCGCCTGCGCAACGACGAGACCTATCCCGTGCTCGCCGACAATCTGGTATTTCTCACCAACAGCCCCGACCCGCTCACACTCGACCGCGACGTGCTCTATTCCATCCTGGATAAGCATCCCAAGCGCGCCAAGGCATATTGGTTCATTAACGTGCACGTTACCGACGAACCCTATACGCACGAGTATTCCGTCGAGACCTTTGGCACGGACTTTTTGTTCCGCGTGCGCCTGGACCTGGGCTTTAAGGTCAACCAGCGCGTCAACGCCTATCTGCGTCAGATCGTTGGCGACCTGATGGCATCGGGCGAGCTGCCGCCGCAACATCACACCTACTCCATCTACGAGACGCGCGGCAACGTGGGCGATTTCCGCTTTTGTATGCTGCGCAAGATGCTTGCCCCCGAAACGGACATCAACCGCAATGACCACCGCGTGATGGCCATCAAGTACGCCGTCCGCCGCGCCTGCGGAAGCCCGGCACGCTGGTACGGTCTCGAGAACTCGGCCATCATCATCGAGTACGTACCGCTCTTTGCCCGCATGCGCCCGGCCGTCAAACTTGTGCGCACCCAGGTGCCGCTCGAAGTTCAGATCGAAGAGGCCGAGGAAATGGAGGTCGACATCTTCTCGGACGACTTGGTCAACGGCAACGAGGCCGGCAAGAGCATGAACGTCGATCCCACCGAGCTGCTCGAGAGCGTCGCCGATACGCCCGAACAGCAACTCGACGGACTCGAGAGCACCCAGTTCAACGACGCCAACTTCTAACACGCCACCAGCCATTGACGACAACGGCCTCGCATCTCATAAGAGGTGCGAGGCCGTTTTATGTCGCAACGGACCAGTGAGCTACGAACGACGCGGCTCGGGAACCACGAGCCTATCGGGGCTCGCGCCCTCGGCATCCATCAGGCTCACGTAGCGAATCGACGGATCCCCATACATCGCGTAGTAATAATTGCCCGTGCGCGCGCTAAAGCATCCGGTGTAGATAGTCTTCTCGAACTTGCCATCGCCCATCCTGGACGCTCCCTCGATCATCACCACGCCCTCGAGCGAGCGGAACATGCGAACGACGTTTTCGGTCTCGCTCTCCTTTTGTGGGTAATTGGCATTGAGGTACGCCGCCTTTACAAAACGGCTCGGCGAATAGCAATCGCCCGGAATGCCGCGCATGCCGGCACCGGCTCCATAGGGCTTAAGCTCGGCGCCACGCCATGTCGCCGTCTGCGGAAAATCGCTTGTGGCCGTGATATAGGTGCGCAGGTTTTCCATGTGCCACGGGAAAGTCGGCTGATTGGCAAGGGTGTCGACCGGATTGTCGTATACATGCAGGCCGTCAGCCATCATCTCGACCACGATGCTGCGTTGGCTGTCGCCGATAATCCAATGGAGCAGTGACACGCCCAGCCCCTCTCCGGCAGATTTGGCGACAATCACCGTGTCGCGCAGCGCGGCCTCGACCTCATCGACCGTCGAGAACGTCGCTGCCACCCACAGGGGAAACTCATAGGCCGCGATATTGTTCTTGCCGTCGACAGGGCCATCGGCATACTCGGCATAGCCGGGGAAGTTGAGCCCCGCCACAGCCAGACCCGCATCGTTACCGCAGTCGAAAAACATAGGGTAGTTCTCGTAATCGATGCACATGCCGATTACCGCGTGCGCCGCCGACGCATCGTCGATAAACGAATACGGAATGTGGAACCCGCGCGGCATCACGCGAACCTGTTGGCCGTAGTCAAAGCTCCAGTCGAGGTTGCGGCCTAGATACATGTGGCCAGAATTATCGGTAAATCGAATGCTCGTACACATAGCGCCTCCTAGCTTTACGTTCCTGCTAAGGTTATTGTCACCAAACAAAAAGGCGCTAAACACAAAAGCCCGGACATGACAACAATGTCACGCCCGGACCAAAAGAGACGAAGTGCGGTGCTTTGGTCCCCTTAGACCAACTTTCCTAGACAGTGGTCAATCATGTGTTGAATCATCTGCGCCTCGAAGCCCACAAAGTCCTGCTTGCGCTCGCGCATCTTGCCGTCGACGATCACGTCATAAGCGACCTTGCACTTGATATAGCGCGTGGACTTGGTGACCTCCTCGTGCGTCAGGCAGCTCTCCTCCATCTTGCTGGCGCCCAGGCCAAACACCAGACGGGGGTTGTAGAGCACGTGGGGCTCGCCGGCATCGTCCAGGTAGACGCAAACCTTCTTGGTAACGCCAATCTGGTTAGCGGCCAAGCAGCCGGCATCGTCGAGCGACTTGATGGTATCGATCAGGTCCTGAGCAACCGACTCGTCCTCGACAGTCGCAACCTCGCAACGCTGGGACAGGATAGCCTCGTCGTGGCAAAGCTCTTTAATCATACGTTCCTCCATAGGGGTCGTTGTAACCGCTTAAGTATACGGTACCTACACAATTTCATGCGAAAGATACCGCCCGTCCGTTACAAACCGCCGAACATCAACATGCGAGGAACACCAACTTCACAAAGGCGATATAGTGGGTGAGTTCGTGTCAATCGGCCTAAACTCGGGGCCGAACAAGGAAAGGGTATGCATGGACGAACTATTTCACGTCAGTGAGCGCAAGTCCACAATCGGGACCGAACTCCGCGCTGGACTGACAACATTCCTGGCGATGGCCTACATCATCGCCGTCAACCCCGCGGTGCTCTCGGGCGCTGGCATCGATGCGGGAGCGCTCGCCTGCGCCACCTGCCTGGGCGCCGGCATCATGACCATCTGCATGGGCATCTTCGCTAACCGCCCGCTCGCCTGCGCGTCGGGCTTAGGCGTCAACGCGATGATCGCTGGAATCACCACCACCGTCTGCGGCGGTGACTGGCACGTGGCCATGAGCGTCATCTTCCTCGAGGGTATCGTCATCTTGCTGCTCGTGCTTTGTGGCCTGCGCGAGGCCATCATGGACGCCATCCCGGTTGTCCTGCGTCACGCCATCTCGGTGGGCCTGGGCCTGTTCATCGCCATGATTGGCCTGTGCGATGCCGGCATTATCACCGCTGGCACCGGTACACTCGTCGGTCTGGGCGACATCACCTCCCCCACCTTCATCGTCGGCATCATCTCCATCCTGGTGACAGTCGCCCTCGCCTGCCGCAACGTCCCCGGCTCGCTGCTCATCGGCATCGTCGTCGCCGTCATCGCCGGTATCCCCCTAGGTGTGACCCAGGCTCCGACCGGTATCATCGCCCCGCTCGACTTCTCGAGCATCGGTGGCCCCATCGCCGACGCCGGCGGCGTGCCCGCCATCGTCAAGGTCCTTACCGACCCCACGCTCCTCGTCATCTCGTTCTCGCTGCTCATGAGCGACTTCTTCGACACCATGGGCACCGCGATGGCCGTGGCCAAGCAGGGCGAGTTCCTCACCGACGACGGCAACGTCGAGGATATCAAGGAGATCCTGATCGTCGACTCCGCCGCCGCTGCTGTGGGCGGTTTCATGGGCGTCTCCTCCATCACCACCTTCGTCGAGTCCACCTCTGGCGCTGCCGACGGTGGCCGCACGGGCCTCACCTCCGTCACCACCGGCGTGTTGTTCATTCTCGCCGCGTTCTTCTCCCCCATCGTCACCATCGTTTCCAGCGCCGCCACCTGCGGTGCTCTGGTCTACGTCGGCTACCTCATGATGAGCGAGGCCTCCGAGATCGACTGGTCCGACGTGTCGCAGGGTTTCCCGGCGTTCATGATTGTCGCCGGCGTGCCCTTCACCTACTCCATCTCTGCCGGCATTGGCCTGGGCTTTATCGCCTACGTGGTCGTCGCGCTCTTTAAGGGCGAGGCTTCCAAGATCAAGCCGCTCATGTGGATCGCAGCCCTTGCCTTCCTCGTCTACTTCTTTGTAGCGTAGCGGCATAGTCTGCTAAAACAGAACACCAAAGCGCGGAGTCGCATCGAGCGGCTCCGCGCTTTTCTTTTAAAGCCAGGCAACGCACGGACGCGCGATGTTTTGCTTCCCAAGTTTTGGACATTTTGCCCTCCAAACGGCACTACCGCCGGCTACATCCTGCAGATATGCTGGGCTTAATCGCATAGGCCCCATGAGGATGGGAGTAACCATGGCCGCCTTGTTCACGACCCCCAAGCGCAATGACAAAACCTCTGGAGCCCATTTTGTCGAGCCCGACGTGTGCCGTCGCACGCTGCTCGCACACGGCAGCTGGCGCCGCGTGACGCGCCGCATCGTCTGCGGCCTGGCCTGCGCGCTCACGGTGAGCTCGCTGCTCATGCCGAGCGTCTCGCTCGCGGCCGAGTGGGTGGACGTCGGCGGCGTCCGCCACGAAGCGGCCGCGGGGCCCGCGGGAGACGCCGCCGGCACCTGGAGCTGGGACGGCGCCGATGACATGAAGCTCAACGGCTATAACGGCGGCGCGATCGAGGCAGCGGGCAAGCTCAACGTGAGCTACGAGGGCGACAACATCGTCACTAACGGCGACGGCCGCGGCATCAAGGTTAAGGATGGCGCGAACGAGAACGCCGAGCTTAATATTCAGGGCGACGCGTCCAGCACGCTCAACGTGACATCTTCTCGTGACGCCATCACTTCCGTCGGCAGCATCAACATCGACGGCGCTGGCACTGTCAACGCCACGAGCACCGAGCACGATGCCATCGATGCCGGGGGCGATGTCACCATCAAGGGCTCGGGAAACGTTAACGCCACGGGCGATTCGGATGGCATCAGGGCCGACGGCAACATCACGATCGACAACAGCGGAACCGTCACCGCCAAGGCCACCGAGGATCAGGGTATCGATGCTAACGAGAACCTCATCATAAAGGGCGGCGGCAAGGTAGAGGCAAGCTCTATCAAAGACAATGCGATTTGGGCCGACGGCAACATCGAGATCTCGGGTGGCAGCCAGGTCAAGGCAAGCTCCGAGGAAGACGCCACCATCGACGGTAAAAACAGCCTCACGGTCACGAACGCTTCCCTCAACGCAAGTGGCGTTGGGTATGGCATCTATGTCTACAAGGGCATCACGTTCGATGGCGCAACCGTAACGGTCCGTGCAAGTGCAGGGAACGATGAAGCCAGCGCCCTCTTCACCGACGAGGACGACATCGTCATCAAGAACGGCTCGATCGTGGACGCGTTCGCAGAAGGCCAGTTCTCGACCGCAATCTTCACCAGAAACTACTACCCCAACGAAGCGGGTGGTCACATCTACATTAGTGACTCCGTTGTCAAGGCTATAGCCCGCTATGTCGAGTCCGGTAGCGACGGCCCCGATCACTACAGCAACGACCAAAGTGGCGCGGTCATTCCCGAGCATAGGGGCATGAACATCGGCATCTTTGCCCGGACCAAGGAGGGCATCACGCCCGCGACCATCTCGATTGTCCGCAGTAAGGTCACAGCTGAGGGAGACACGGCGGCAATCTTCGCCCTTGCCGTGAGCGCGGACGGCGAGACAATCGGCACCATCGAGATCGAAGGCGCTCCCATACAGACGCCCACAGGCGGCAAGATCATTGGCTATCGCAACAAGGAAGAACTCGATGACGGCATCTTCTACGTGGTGGGTCAAACCATCGGCACGGGCGACGCTGTGATCGACTCCCCCTATAACGAAGCTGTCGCCAAGAGCACGGTCATCGCGCCTCCCGAGGAGATCAAACCCGAGGAGAAGCCAGGCGAGACCAAGCCCGAGGGTTCCAAGTCCGAGGGCACGAAGACGACCAAGACCGTTGCAGTTGCAGCCACGGGAGCCAAGATCGCCGGCAAACTCGCAGCAACCGGCGACGCCTCGAGCGCAGCCATCGTGGCAGCCGCCCTTGCGGGAACAGCCGCCATCGCCGCGGGCGCCGTGGTGAGCCGCAAGCGCTCGTAAACACTTTTTCGCACGGGACGGGTGGATCGCGGATCGCGTGCCGAATGTTGGTGTAAGGAGCCGCTTCCCTGGCCGTAGAAAGCAGGAAGCGGTTATCGCCTAGAATTCTAATTGCTGAAGTCAGGATTCGTGGAAAGGCAATAACCGCATATGGACAAGATACACGAGA
>JAXJBU010000041.1:0-5881 GCA_036302865.1 Collinsella sp.
AGAAAAGCCCCCGTTGCCGGAGGCTTTCGATTTCAATTGGTGCGGCGTATAGGATTCGAACCTATGACGTTCTGATTCGTAGTCAGACCCTCTATCCAGCTGAGGTAACGCCGCAGCGCAAGACATATAAAACCACTTTAGCTTATTGGAGTCAAGCACAATCTCAAACTTTTTTGTGGAACGCAGTTTTGTCATGCTGCTCCGCATATACCGCCGTTCCCCGTACGATCGATTGGCTTTTCGATCACGTCGAACTTAGCGTCAAGTTCCCTCAGGAGCGATCTCACCCGCTGGGCACAATCATAATCGGCAAACGAGATGCTCAGCATGCGCGCGACCTGGTTGGAAGTCCCAACTCCATAGAAGTGCTCCAGCGCCACAAGTCCCTCGTGCGTCACAAAGGTCTCGACCACATGCGGCGACTCCTCAAAGCACCATTGTGTCAACGGACCCTCGCTCGTCTGTCGAACCACCAGGCCACCCATGCCAGACGGCTCACACGTTACAAGCAGGTACTCCCCGCCCTCGTCGCTCTCAAACAAAACCACCCGATCATCAAACAGCTCCATCGCGTCCCCTTTCTCTCGCTCTTATTTAGCAAAAGCATAGCAGGTAGATGGCTGTATACAGAACAGTTGTTCGTGTGTTTTCTATTGAGCTGTCCGCACGGCATGGTATGGACCTGCGCACGAAATAGGGCGCCCCCGAAGGAGCGCCCTTGCATATCCCCTATGCAGCCAATTTACGCGACCGGCTCGATCTTCTCGAGACCGCCCATGTAAGGACGCAAGACCTCGGGGATCGTGATGGTGCCGTCGGCGTTCTGGTAGTTCTCCAGAATAGCGGCCATGGTGCGGCCGGCCGGCAAGCCGGAACCGTTGAGAGTGTGCAGGTAGCGCGAACCCTTGAAGTTCTCGGGGTCGCGATACTTGATGTTGGCGCGGCGAGCCTGGAAGTCACCGCAGTTGGAGCAGGAGCTGATCTCCTTGTAGGCGTTGTAGCTCGGCAGCCAAACCTCGACGTCGTAGGTCTGACGGGCAGAGAAGCCCAAGTCGCCGGTGCACAGGCTAATCACGCGATACGGAAGGCCCAGCTGCTGCAGCAGGTACTCGGCCTCGGCGGTCATGGTCTCGAGCTCCTCGTCGGACTCCTCCGGCTTAGCGAACTTGACCATCTCGACCTTGTCGAACTCGTGCTGACGGATGATGCCGCGGGTGTCGCGACCGGCGGAACCGGCCTCCTCGCGGAAGCAGGGGGTGAAGGCGGTGTAGCGGCGCGGCAGGGTGTCGGCATCGAGGACCTCGCCGGCGTGCAGATTGGTGAGCACGACCTCGGCGGTGGGGATCAGGAAGTTGTCGCCCGAGACATGATAGGCGTCGTCCTCGAACTTGGGCAGCTGGCCCGTGCCGAACATAGTCTGACGCTTGACGACGATAGGCGGCCACCACTCCTTGAAGCCACGGCTGGTGTGCGTATCGAGGAAGAAGTTGATAAGGGCACGCTCCAGGCGGGCGCCGGCGCCACCGAGAACGGTAAAGCGGCTGCCGGAGAGCTTGTTGCCACGCTCGAAGTCGAGGATGTCCAGATCGGTGCCCAGATCCCAGTGCGGCTTAAAGTCGAAGTCGAACTCGCGCGGGGTGCCCCAGCGGCGACGCTCGATGTTCTCGTCCTCGTCCTTACCGTACGGCGTGGCCTCGCAAGGAATGTTGGGCAGGTGAGCCATGAAGTCGTACTGCTCCTGCTCGAGGGCGGTACGACGCTCGGCCAGACCGTCAATCTTCTCGTTGACGGCGCGCACGGCCTCCTTGGCAGCCTCGGCCTCGTCCTTCTTGCCCTCCTTCATCAGGGCGCCGATCTTCTTGGACTCGGCATTACGCGTAGCCTGGAGCTCCTCGACCTCGGTGATGACGGCACGGCGCTCGTCGTCGAGCTCAAAGAACTTCTCGCGATCCCAAGACGTCTGGCGGTTAGCCATGGCGACATCGATGGCATCGGGGTTCTCGCGAACAAACTTGATATCAAGCATTAGATCCTCCGGCGATATACATTCCATTTAGGTTGCAACCTTGTACATGTATGGGCAAGTATATACTTATGAGCGTTTACGACCCAACTCAACTACGCAAGAAGGCACCCAATGGACGCAGTTTTTTCCTTTTTGTTTGGCACCCGCACCGGTTTTGCCATCCTTTTCGCCGGCGGCATCCTGTTATTTGCGATTCTTGCCTTTGTAATGGAGAAGCGTACCCATAAGATGTACGTCGACCGCGGACCCAAGTCCGAGGATGAGGAAGACAGCTTCTGGGACTAACCTGCCAAAAAGGGCCAGGTTTATTTTGGTCGGTTTTATCTGGGCAAACGCAAGCGCCCCGCAACTGGAATTGAGCCAGTTGCGGGGCGCTTTTCGCACATACGACAAAACCGCAGGAAAAACCTGCCAAAATAAACCTGTCCCTAAATGGCAGGTTTTACTGGAGAGTTGCGTCGATTGCCTTGACCAGGGCACTGCGCATGCCGGCATCCTCGAGCGCAACGACGCCCTTGATGGTGGCGCCACCGGGCGAGCATACGGCATCCTTCATCGCCGCAGGATGCTGACCAGTTGCAAGCTGCAGCTTTGCCGTACCCAACACCATCTGGCTCACAATGCGATAGGCATCGGCACGCGGGATACCGTGCTTGACCGCCGCATCGCCCAGGGCCTCGATTGCCATAGCGACAAATGCCGGAGCGCAACCACCCACCGTGCCGCCCACGAACAGCAGGCTCGTATCAAGCTCGACCACCGCACCGAGCTTGCCAAGCAGATCAAGCACCACGGCGCTCTGCTCATCACTAAGCGTGGAAGCCTTCTCGCAAGCGATGACGCCCTCGCCCACCGAAACCGGTGTGTTGGGCACCGTCGAGATATGCGCGACGCCCGGCAGGACCTGCTCCCACTTGGCACTGTCCCAGGTCCAGGCAACCGACAGAACGACCTTTTTGGCAAGAGCATCCTTGAGCGGGGCGAATACCTTCTCGATCATGTACGGTTTGACCGCAGCGACCACGATATCGGATGCGGCGACAACCTCGGCGGCATCGTGGCAGGCGACCATGCCGCGCGCCTCGCAGCGCTCAACCAGTGCGTCGTAGCGACCCGCGCAGGCGCACATGTCGCTCGCAGCTACACCGGCAGCGATCCAGCCATCGGCCATAGCGCTCGCCATATTGCCAAAACCGACAAATCCAATCTTCATATCTCATAGTCCTCTCAGACACGCTCTTCAAAACGAAAGCTATTGTCCCACGCCATTGTTTCGTATTGCCGACCTATTTGTGATACGGCTCGCCACGGCTGATCTTGCAGGCGCGGTAGATTTGCTCCAGCAGCACCACGCGCGCCAAGTTATGCGGCAAGGTAATGCGTCCAAAGCTGAGCATCTCGTCGGCGCGGGCGCGCACCTCATCGCTCACGCCGTCCGAACCGCCAATCACAAAGGCGATGTCGCTGCTGCCTCGCAGCATAAGATCGTCGAGCCTCGCCGAGAGCTCCTCACTCGAACGCTCCTTGCCCTCGATAGCCAGCAGGATCACATGCGCTCGAGACGGCAATGCAGCAAGAATTGCCGCCCCCTCCTTGTCGCGCGCGGCATCCACGCCGCCCGCCTTAGCCGGGTCGATATCGGCCACCTCGCGGATATCCACCTTGGCATAGGCGCCTAGGCGCTTGGTGTACTCAGCGCACGCGTCCTTCCAAAAGCGCTCTTTGAGCTTGCCAACACAAACGACGGTGTATTTCACGCGTGCCTACTCCTTTGACTCGTTCTGAACCTTACCGGCAGCCAGCATCTGCTCGAACATAGAGGCCGACTGCGAAAAGTCGCTCGGCAGCACGACCGTCGAGGTTTTACCCGTGCGAGCGAACTCCGTCATCATCTCGGACCACTGCGTAAACATGAACAGTTGGTTGGCCTCGTCATTGCCGACACCCGTCTCCTGGATGATCTCGAGCGAATCTTTGATACCCAGTGCAATGGCCTTGCGCTGGTTGGCGATGCCCTCGCCCGCCTTTTCCATAGCCTCGGCCTCGGCGGTCGCCTCGGTGACGCGCTTGATGCGGTCGGCCTCGGCGAGCTCCTGTGCCGCAGCGCGCTTGCGCTGGGCGGCGTTGATGTCGTTCATGGAGTTCTCGACCTCGGTCGGCAGTGCGATTTTGGTGATGAGCGTCGACACGAGGGTGAAGCCGTAGGCGGCCATCTGCTCGGAAACGGTAGCGTTGACGTCCTTGGCGATGTCATCCTTCTTGGCAAAGACCTCATCGAGTGTGTAGACGGGAATCGAAGAGCGCAGGGCGTCGGTGATGAAGTCACGCATCTGGTCGACGGGCTCCTGCAGCATGTAGTAGCTCTTGTAGATACCCGAATCTGCCGGGCCAGCACCCATGTCATAGCTCACGTGGTACTGAGCAGAGACCTCGAGGCCGATGGTCACATTATCCTGGGTCTTAACGTCGATACCAAAACCGTTTTTCATGGTGCGCAGACTCACCGTGGCGGCTTTGCGGTCGATCACGGGCACCTTCATGTGGAAGCCCGCGTTGACGATGCGGTTAAACTTGCCCAGACGCTCGATGATCACGGCATGCTGTTGTTCAACGACATAGCAGGCGTTGGGAAGCAGCAGCAGCAAAATGATGATGGGAATCAAAAGGCTCGTAAGGGCGGCAATGATACCGGACAACAGCATGGTCTCTCCTCTGATAGGCACACGTTGGCATTAGGATACCCGTCCAAGGAGATTGTGCATAACAAAAAAGCCCCCATTGCTGGGAGCTCTTTCATTTAATGGTGCGGGCGAAAGGACGTCCGCGTATCCGCTGCGCGGATCCGCACCGGCTTCGCCCGCCTGCCGGCGGACTCGCCAGCTCGCTAAAACGCTCCGCGTTTTCTTTACGCTCGCTCCTTCGCAGGTTCAAGTCCCTGCGATGGGCTCATAACAAAAAAGCTCCCATCGCTGGGAGCTCTTTCATTTAATGGTGCGGGCGAAAGGACTTGAACCTTCATGGGGTTGCCCCCATACGGACCTGAACCGTACGCGTCTGCCAATTCCGCCACGCCCGCGTGCAGGAATTAGAATAACGGAGCGCCACCGCGAACGCAAGAACTATTTTTGAAAAAGTTTGCAGGCATTTTCCCAAGCGGCTTGCGCGATTGTTTCGGCGTCCTCACCTGTGCGATCGACACGGTCGTTAACCAGCGCGTTTGCCGTAATGGAGATCATTGCGGGCTCGCATTCAAGACCGCGGATGGGCTCCGGAGCCATATACGGGCAATCCGTCTCGAACAAAATTCGATCGAGTGGGGTTGCCGCAAATGCCTCGCGCACGTCGTCGTTGCGCTTAAAGGTGGCCGCGCCACCATAGGCGATATAGCAGCCCAGCTCCACAAAGCGCTCCATCGTGGCGCGGTCCTCGCCAAAGCAGTGCAGTACGCAACCGGCCTGGGGCACGTCGACCTCGCGCAACACGTTGTAGGCGTCCACATGCGAGGTGCGCTCCTCGTCCGTATCCTCATGACGCAGATGCAGCTCTACCGGCACATTGCGGCGTACGGCGACCTCGAGTTGGCGCGCCATACAGTCGATCTGCACGTCGTGGGGCGCCGGCGCGATATCGTCGTCGTAATCCATGTGGTAGTCCAGACCGATCTCGCCGATACCGGCGCACAAAGGGTCATCGAGTGCGGCAACGACCTGTGCGTGAACGTCGTCGGTATAGTCCGGCGCGCCATACGGATGCACGCCGGCAAGATACTTGATCTGCGGGATATCCTGCATCGGCAGAATTTCGCGCACGAGCCAGTCGCTATAGTCCGTCACGCTGCGTTTGTCAGCGATGGGG
>JAXJBU010000042.1:0-22854 GCA_036302865.1 Collinsella sp.
CAGTACACTCTCTTCTTGGGGCATCGCCTTTCCTTCCATTCGTCACCTTCATTACTCCAACGACGAATTCTAGGCGGTGTCCCCGTCCTTTCTTGAAAGGGCGGAGGCGGGGCATGCCCCGCCTCTTACACCACATCTCTGTGCGCTACCTGGCGGGATACCGTCCGTCACGAATTGGGCTCATCTCCTACGTTTGGACGCATATCCCGAACCATGCCGAAAAGTACGATATTAAAACCGCAGGTAGCAGACTCGTTGTTTTTGAAAAAACAAGGGTATGGTCAGGGGCTCGGGGCAAACGTAGCAGATGGGCGCGATTCGTGGCGCGGCTATTCCAGGTGCCACGGCTTCACTCCTCTGGCGCGACATTTCAAGGCGCTTTTGAGGAGGAGTGTCCCTGATGACTGGGCGTTTAAGAACGTCCAATGACTAAGTTGCAGGTGGCGGCGGTTGTGTTACACTAACGCTGCGTATATGACGCAAATATCTCGATACAGATCAATGATGTCCGTCGGTATTTGACGGAGCTAGACTGTTTAGCCGCCCTGAAGGTTTATGCAGGGAGCATGTGATCACAGGGCTTGAAAAGAAAGTTGAGCAAACACTGTGTCTGATCAACAGCAAGAAAACGAAATAACGACGACGCAGACCGCTCCCGCTGCACCGGTTGCGTCGGACCAGGTTGCGGCGCCCGCGCAAGCCTCGGCTCCTGAGACGCCTAAGGCTGCTTCGACGCCTACGCCTGCAGCGGCTGAGAAGGCCGTGTCTGCAACTGGTGAGGAGGCTGCTCCGGCAAAGCCCAAGCGTACGCGCCGCACGATCAAGCCTGCCGCTGACGGCGAGGAGGTCACCAAGCCCAAGCGCCGTGCCACGCGCACGACGCGCGCCAAGCGCACCGTTGCAGCTGACTCCTCGGCGCCGATTTCCGATGAGGTCGCGCAGGCACGTGCGTTGGCGCAGATTAGCGAGGCTCAGGTGGTGCGCGCCCGCCGTCGTGCTGCCGAGCGCGAGGCCGCGGCTCTGACCGAGCTTGCAGCTCCGTCTGTGCCCGAGACGCCTGCCGCCACCGAGACCCCTGCCGCCGACCAGCCGACCGAGAAGCCGGCACCGCGCACGCGCCGTCGCACGGCTGCTAAGGCTGAGCAGGTTGCCGATCAGGTAACTCCCGAGCTCACTGAGGCTTCGGTCCGTTCCGCGGCAGGGGAGGGCGCATCGCCTGCTGAGCACGCTGCGCCTGTCGAGGCCAGCGAAGTTCCCGTTGTCGACCCGGCTTTGCGCCCGCACCGTCGCGGCCGCAAGCCCAAGGCCTTCGTCGAGGCGGAGAAGGCTGCAGCCGCAGCCGCCGCCGCTCGGGATGCTGCGGCGACCGCCGAGTCTGCAACCGCTGCCGATGCGCCCGTCCAGGATGCTACGACTTCCGAGGCCGTTTCTGCCGATGTCGAGCCCGCCGACGTCCGTCCCGGTCGCAGCCGTCGCACTGCTGCTAAGCGCACGTCCAAGGCTAAGGCTGCCAAGAAGGGTACGTCCGAGGATTCCGACGAGACGACCGCCGATGCATCGACTGATGCCGCCGAGCCCCAAGATGTCGAACAGCCTGCGTCCGAGAAGCCCAAGCGCGGTCGTAAGAAGTCCGCTAAGGCCAAGGCGTCCGAGCAGCAGGCTGATGTCGAAGCGCAGGTCGATTCTGGCGCCGAGGCCAATGAAGCCGCTGCGGTCAATGCCGACGCCGCCGCAACCGATGGCGCCGCGCCCGCCGAGGCCGAAGACAACGCTCGCCCCAACCGTCGCCAGCACAAGCGTAACGACGAGCGCAACGAGCGCAAGGACGAGCGCAACAACGACCGCCGCAACCGCCAGCGCGATCGCAAACAGCGCAACAAGGAGCGCAACGCCGCCCCCACCGAGCCCACGCTTTCGCGTGAGGAACTCGCGGCCATGAAGGTCGCCGAGCTGCGCGAGAAGGCCAAGGAGTTCGAGATCGAGACGACCGGCAAGAAGAAAGCCGAGCTCGTCGAGGAGATCTACGTCACCGCCGCGAAGGCCGAGGGCTTCCGCGACATCAAGGGCATCCTGCAGATTCGTCCGGACAGCTCCGGTATCATCCACGCCCACGGTTACATGAAGTCCAACGACGACGCCTTCGTCCCCGCCTACCTCATCCGCTCCGCGCGTCTGCGCACGGGCGACGTCATCGAGGGCTCGCTTCGTCCTTCGCGCGGCGGCGACAAGCGCGCCGGCCTCGCCAAAATCACGACCGTCAACGGTCTAGACCCCGAGCAGATTCGCAACCGCCCCAAGTTTGGTGACCTCACCCCGGTCTATCCCAACGAGCCGCTGCGCATGGAGCACGGCAAGGACTCCATTACCGGTCGCGCCATCGACATCGTGTCGCCGATCGGCAAGGGTCAGCGTGGCTTGATCGTGTCTCCGCCCAAGGCCGGCAAGACCACGATTCTCAAGAAGATCTGCCAGTCCATCTCGATCAACAACCCCGAGGTGCACCTCATCTGCCTGCTCGTCGACGAGCGCCCCGAAGAGGTCACCGATATGCAGCGCTCCATTAAGGGCGAGGTCGTGGCCTCGACCTTCGATATGCCCGCCGACAACCACACCCGCGTGGCCGAGCTCGTCATCGAGCGCGCCAAGCGCATCGTGGAGCTGGGCGGCGATGTCGTGGTGGTGCTCGACTCCATCACGCGTCTTGCCCGCGCCTACAACTTGGCGGCGCCCGCCTCGGGCCGCATCCTTTCGGGCGGCGTCGATTCGGCGGCGCTGTATCCGCCCAAGCGCTTCCTGGGCGCAGCCCGCAATATCGAGAACGGTGGCTCGCTCACCATCCTGGCCTCTGCCCTCATCGACACCGGTTCCAAGATGGACGAGGTCATCTTTGAGGAGTTCAAGGGCACCGGCAACATGGAGCTTAAGCTCGACCGCGACCTGGCCGACCGCCGCATCTTCCCGGCTATCGACCCCGTTGCCTCCGGTACGCGTAACGAGGACCTGTTGGTTGACGAGCAGATGCGTCCGTTTGTCTTTGGCCTGCGTCGCATTCTTGCCGGCATGAACAACACCGAGCGCGCGGCCGCATCGTTTATCAAGGGTCTTAAGGGCACCAACACCAACCAGGAGTTCCTGGTGCGTTCGGCCAAAAAGCACAGCGACTACGAGCAGACGTTCTAGGTTGTCATCCACGCGCAGCGATAGTCATCAGTGCAATAAAGGGTCGGGGCTTTGAGCCTCGGCCCTTTTCTATATTGCCGCTCCGCGCTTTTTTGACCATAAGACTGGCAAGCAGCAGGTTTCCCGTTTCAATCCGACATCGTCGCTTGCAATCGACAGGGCGGTTTCGCATAATAGCTTTTAAGCTTCGCGACGGAAAACGCAGATGAAACGAACCATATACCGTTGCTTTGGGGCATAGCCCCGCTTCATCTTCTCTCGCGCAGCCAACTGAATGATGCGATTTGGGTGCTGGAAGATGGGGAGAGCTCATGGCTTCTTCTGATGCAACACAACGAGCAGTCCTTGCCGGACTTTCGTGCGGGATCGGCCTTGCCGCTCCCGTGGTTATGTATGCCGCGACGCTGCCGTTTTCGTCTGTGAACGAGACGGTCGTGGCGGGTGCGGTTCCCTTCGCCGTGGGCGCGGTGGCGGGCGTGGGTATCTATGCCGCCTCGCTGGGTATTTCCGAGTACCGTGCGCAGCGTGAAGAGCGTCTATTCCAGCCTGATGCCATGGGCGGTGCCGCCAATCTCAATCAGCATCAAAGCGAGTTCAAGACCGCCTCGATTCCAGCTCAGCAGCAGGATGCGACTCCTTACGCTGCGGCTTCTGCTTCTCAGGCTCAGGCGGAGCAGTCTACCTCGGCATTCCTTTCCGGCCTGACTGGTGCGTTCCAGCGCCGTCATGCCGATGATGGTGTCCCTACCATCGCTCGAGCCGCAGATGCTATGGACGAGGACGAGGCTTGGTCCATGATCGACAGTATGCTCGACGACGATTCGCCGGTGAGCTGCGACCCTGCACACTCGCGCGACGTCTATCAAGTCGCCATCGACGAGCTCACCAACGGCGGGCAGTCCGGTTCCTTCAATCGCGACGACATCGCCGCCGCGGCACGCGCCGTGTCTGGCTCCCAGGCCGCCCCTGCGGGCAGCACGGCGGCTTTCGTGGCACTCGTCGCCAACGCGGCAGCCAATAACGCCTACAGCGCTACCTCGGCGGACGCGAACGCTTCTGCCGATAATTCGTACGTTGATGAAGCCATGACCGCGGACGAGGAGGCCGTTGCCGCCCGCCGCGCCGCCGAAAGCTCGCTTTGGGGCGCTCCTGCCCAGCAGCAGGCGGCTGAGGCTGCGCCGTACAACGCAAACCTCGCCAGCATGCCTATCATCTCCGGTGTCGCGGACATCGATCTCGATGACCTCGATGAGCCTGCAGCCATCACCGCATCGATTGATGCCCAAGATCGCATCGACACCGGCGACCTTCCGGACGCTTCGCTCGAGGTTGATGTCCCTATGGCCGATTACTCAGGCCACGAGGACATGTGGGCCGCCGCCACCGCGATTCTGGATGAGATTGACGAGCCTGCTCCTGTTGCAGCCCCCGCTCCCGTCACTGCCCCTCAGCCTGCTGCCCCCGCCTATGTCGGCCGTCACAGCGCTGTGTTCCCCGAGGATACTGCCCGCATCTCGCGTGAGAGCATCGAGCGAGCCGAGGCTATTGCCGCCGGCATTATGGAAAATCGTCGTCACGAGCGCGTCAATCAGATCCTCGAGGAAGAGATCGAGCGCCTGCAGTCCTCTACCGCCAAGCGTACGGGCCGTGCCTATCTGAGCGTTATCGAGGGCGGTACCGCCAGCTTCGCGCCGCTCCGCGCGGAGGCATAACTTCTGCATGGTTAAGATCAATCGAAAATGGGCGGTCGTGACCTGCCTGATGGCGCTCTTGATCTGGGGCAATTCGCTGGTTCCCGGCTCGGGGTCGGGCTCGCTGAGCCTAACGGTCATGGAAGCTATCCGCGGTTTCCTGCACGGCGTGGGACTTCCATATGCATGGGTGACCAACTTTGTTGTTCGCAAGTGCGCGCATTTTACCGAGTATATGGTGCTCGGTATCTTGGCAACGCACGCCTTTGATTTTGAGGGCCGGCGCACCTTTGACGTGCTGCTGCCCACGGCGGTGTTCCTGCTGCTGATTCCCTCGATCGACGAGACGATTCAGCTCTTTGTGCCGGGACGCGCCGGCATGATCACCGATGTGATGATCGACTGCTGTGGTGCGGCAACGGGCGTTGTGCTCCGATATCTCTTACGGCCGCTGATGCGCGCCAAAAAAGCCGCCTAAGACGTATTGTTTGGTCCTAGGCGGCCTTTTTTATTTGAGGGCTTATATGAGGCGTGGTGGCGTCGTTCCGTAGGTCGGATTTGCCGGGCGCGCCACGCCCTGTGGGTGCGTCTGCTACTGAAGCGCCTGAGCGCCCAGGGCCAAGCAGCCCATAATGCCCTGTTTGCCCTCGAGGCTGTTGTTGACGATATAGCTATCAATGTCGGCCATCTCGGGCGTGACGATGTAGCCGTTGAGCATCTCGGCGCACTTCTTGCGCGCGAGCGGCACGATGGGGGTGTGGTCGGCCACGCCGCCACCGATGACGATCTTTTGCGGTGCGTAGCACAGGATGTAGGTCATGAGCGCCTGCGCCAGATAGCCGGCGAGCAGGTCCATGGCCTCCGGGTCATCGGCCATCTCTCCGGCGCTCTTGCCACCCCAGCGCTTTTTGACGCCGGGACCGGCGATGAGGCCCTCGAGGCAGTTGTCGTGGAAGGGGCAGCCGCTGTGCTCGCCGATGGTGTCGCGCGGGTCGCGAGTGACCAGGATGTGGCCGGCCTCGGGATGCATCATGCCGTGCACGAGCTTACCGCCCGAGAGCACGCCGGCGCCCACGCCGGTACCGATGGTCAGATACACCACGTCAGTGAGGCCCTGGGCGCAACCAAAGGTGACCTCGCCCAGGCAGGCGACGTTGACGTCGGTGTCGTAGCCGCAGGGAATATTGAGCTCGTTTTGGATGGTGCCCAGCAGGTCAAAGTAACGCCATCCCGTTTTGGGCGTCTCCAGGATCTTGCCGTATTGGGGCGAGGCGGGGTTGACTGCGGTGGGGCCAAAGGCGCCGATGCCCAGCGCGGCGATGCCCTTGTCGGCAAACCATGCGTTGACGGCCTCAACGGTCTCCTGCGGGGTCGTGGTCGCAATCTGCTCGCGTTCCAGGACCGTGCCGTCTGCATAGCCCGTGGCGCAGACCATCTTGGTGCCGCCGGCCTCGAGCGCTCCGATAAGTTGCTGCTCTTCCATAATATTCCTCTCACTGGGACGAGTTGCTCCATGACTAAAGTATAGAGCTCTAAACCATTTAAGAAAGCGCCATAAAAAGAAGCCTCGCAACGCGGCAGGCGGTGCGGGGCTTCTTTAGTTACTTTAGTTGCCGGGCCGTCCTTACCCGCGCGGTTTGATTTTATCACGCAGGGACTTGAGGTTCTCCAGTGCCGCGTTAAGCGTCTCGTCTCGCTTGGCAAAGTGGAAACGAATCAGGTGGTTGACGGGCTCGCGGAAGAAGCTCGAGCCGGGCACGGCGCCCACGCCCACCTTAGACGCGAGGTCCTCGCAGAATTCGAGGTCGCTGTCATAGCCAAACTCAGAGATGTCCATCATGACGTAGTAGGCGCCCTGCGGCACGTTATGCTCAAGACCGATGCTGTCGAGTCCCTGGCAGAACAGGTCGCGTTTGGCGGTATAGAGGTCGAGGACCTCATCGTAATAGCTGTCGTCGAAATTGAGGGCGGTGACGACGGCTTCCTGCAGGGGAGCGGCGGCGCCCACGGTGAGGAAGTCGTGGACCTTTTTGATACGCTCGGTGATTTCGGCAGGGGCGAAAGTGTAGCCCAGGCGCCAGCCGGTGATGGAGTAGGTCTTGGACAGCGAGCTGCAGCTGATGGTGCGCTCAAACATGCCAGGCAGCGTGGCCATGTAGACGTGCTCATGGGGTGCGTAGACGATGTGCTCGTATACCTCGTCGGTGATGCAGTAGGCGTCGTACTTTTTGCAGAGGTCGGCGATAAAGGTGAGCTCCTCGCGCGTAAAGACCTTGCCGCAGGGGTTGGAAGGGTTGCACAGGACGATGGCTTTGGGGTCGTTGTCGCGGAAGGCCGCCTCGAGTGTCTTGCGGTCAAAGTCGAATGTGGGTGGGTTGAGCGGCACGTAGATGGGCTCGGCACCCGAAAGGATCGTGTCGGCGCCGTAGTTCTCGTAGAACGGCGAGAAGATGACGACCTTGTCGCCGGGGTTCGTGACCGTCATCATGGCGGCCATCATGGCCTCGGTGGAGCCGCAGGTGACTACGATATTCTCGTTGGGGTTCACCGGCATGCCCATAAAGTGCTCCTGTTTGGCGGCGAGCGCCTCGCGCATGGCCTGGGAGCCCCAGGTGATGGAGTACTGGTGATAGAGCGGCTTGGGGTCGCTGGCGATGGTGCTCAGGCTATCGAGCAGCTGCGCCGGGGGATCGAAGTCGGGGAAGCCCTGCGACAGGTTGACGGCGCCATACTTGTTGGAGATGCGCGTCATGCGGCGGATGACGGAATCGGTAAACGTTGCCGTGCGGTTGGAGAGTTCTTTCATGCCGGTCCTTTCGAGCATTTGCAGTGGGGCAAGTTTACTCCTATGAAACCGGTGGGATTTGCTCGAAATGGTCTCGAAAAACTCTTTTCAAAATTCTTGAAAATTGGGGCTTGCATCGCGTGGCGTTCCTTGCAATAATAGTCGAGCGCGAAGCGCACAGGACACGGTGGGTGTAGCTCAGTTGGCTAGAGCGACGGGTTGTGGTCCCGTAGGTCGAGGGTTCGAGTCCCTTTACCCACCCCAGTTCTTGCTTCGTGTTGATATCGGGTCGTTAGCTCAGTTGGTAGAGCAGGGGACTCTTAATCCCAAGGTCCAGGGTTCGACCCCCTGACGGCCCACCACACGATATCTCCTCTAAAGTCCGCCACAACGGACTTTAGCTTTGGGTCGTTAGCTCAGTTGGTAGAGCAGGGGACTCTTAATCCCAAGGTCCAGGGTTCGACCCCCTGACGGCCCACCCAAAGATTGTTAAAGCGACTGGCTCAGGCTGGTCGCTTTTTTGTTGACCTCGTATGGGGTCGAACCCGTAAGGGCGCGGAGCTGAGGAAATACGTAAGCATTTACCAGCGTAGCGCGCAAGGCGCCTTGGCGCCGCAGCGGTCGCCTGCGCAGCAGGCTGACCCCCTGAGGGCCCGCCAAAGCAAGTTAAGACGGTCAACGAAAGTTGGCCGTCTTTTTTGCTGACCTCGCATGGGGTCGAACCCGTCGGTGCACAGCTGCTTTCACAGATCGAGCCTACCCTGGGGATCGGTAAAACCGTCAGTACCCTCCTTGAGTTTCTTCTCGTCTGCCTTCACACGACGCTCGAGCTTTTTTGTATCCTCGGCAGGCGGTAGGTTCTCGGGGACAATTCCGCGGTCGATGAGGCTGCCACGCACGCTTGTGTTGTTCTCGACGTGCTCTTGCTTGATCTGGTCCAGACCGTACAGGTCGTGTTCCTCGGCGTTGAAGGCCGTCATCGAGTTCGTAAGGTCCTTTGCTTTGATGAGGACATCGGCTAACCTGTCCGCCAATGCCGCGCTCTTGGGTACGCCGAGCTGCTGCTTCATTTCCGCCGTGCTTCTGCCGCCGAATAACGCTTCATCGCCCTTCGACTTGATGATCGCGAATCCTTTGGAGTCAACGCCGCGTTTGAACGCAATACCCGAGAGCTGTTTCTTTGAATCGGATAGCGAGTGGCGCGCCTGCAAGCGCTGAATCTCTGCGAAGCGCTGCTCTATGAGCTCTTGGCGGCGCGTCTGGACGGCAAAGTATGCCTGCGCGAGCGCGATCTCCGGCTTGTTTGGATCTCCGTTTTGGGCGATTAAATAGCATGCGTAGCGCGTAAGTTTGTAGTCTTTAACCGCGCGAGCGGCGACACCGGCAGTTACCATTTTCGTGGTGTCACGAAAATGGGAATCAACTGGAGTTTTGTTTGTTTCGCACGAGACTTTTGCCCTCTTAACAACTTCGGCGAAGTTCTCCCATCGAGTGTACCCCATGGGTTCCATTAAATCGCGTGCGAGCCAATATTCAACGCCGTCTTCCACATTGGCGTAGCTATCAAGTTCGACACGCCACTTCTCGATATCTCTACTGTCCATATCTCCTCCTCGCTGGTCTATTGTCTATGCGGGCTTTGCCCACTCTGTATTCAGAATAAGGATACGCTGCCGTGCGGACACGAATGGGCCCGTGCTGCTTCGAGCTCACGGGGCCCATGGATATCGATTGGTTGTGTTCTGCTTTAGATAGGTGTCCGGTTTAATCCGCTCGATAGTGCGATCCGAGACTTTCGGTTCGCTTGCGCATGGCTTTGACCATCTCCATCGACAGCTGAATCTGCGACTGTAGGCGGGCGAGGGTTGCGATCTCGCTGTCATCGGCATGCGGCTTGTTCAGCGCCATGGCCTTGTCTTGCAGGCTTTCAAGCTGTTGCAGAGCCTCGGATAGGCCCGTCTCGGTGCGGTTGATCATGCAATAGGTGCTCATCGTGTGTTTAAGGCTGCGTGTCAGGTGTTCGGCGTCTGTTGTGGCAATGCCGTACTGGGGGAGGGTGATATCCGCCTTCAGGGCCGCCTCAGGCTCTTTCTGCGCTGCAAGGGCTGCCGATGCGCCCGCGATGTGTCCGAATACGATGCCGTTGGCGCTTGACAAGCCACCAATGCGGTCGGCGCCGTGCATGCCGCCTGTCGCCTCGCCGCAAGCGTAGAGGCCCTCAACGCCCGTGTGCGCGGTCTTATCGATCTTGATGCCTCCGTTAGCGGCGTGGGCATACATCGCAACGCGCATCTCGTCAGTCGGGGCGATGCCGTGCTCGTCTTGCAGCCAGGTGGCAAAGGTCTGCACAAACTCTGGGACATCCTCGCGGGGGAAGTCGTAGTGGAGTGCCAGGCCTTCGGCACCAGCCTGATCGATGACGAGATCGATAGCCCGGGAGGCTAAGCGTGACGTGAAGGGACCATATCCAGAGCGTTGCTCGAGCAGGTCGTCTAGCTTGTCATCGGCAATATCTGCCGGCTGGTCGAACTTGACATAGCGCCAGGTTTTCTCGTTGAAGACCAGGTTGCGCTTGGGCTCGATGAAGCCGGGCATCATTTGCATGAACTCTATATTGGTAAGCGATGCGCCGTGCGCCAGTGCGATGGCCTGCGAGGAGCTGAGCACATCAGCCGACGTAAGGCTGCGCTCGAACAGGCCGCCTGTGCCACCGGCTGCGATGATCGTGGCCTTGGCAGCAAAGGGCACGATTCGATCTTCGGTGAGGTCGTAGAGCACGGTTCCGATGATTCTGCCGTTCGTGTCCTCAACAAGGTCGATAAGCTCATGGCGGGGGAGCAGGCGAATACCGAGCGACTCGATCCGGGTCGTCAGAGCGTCCTCAAGCGGCTTGCGGGTGAGGCCGCGCCACATGCGCGTCTTGTGGTCAAAGCAGGGGATAAACTGCTTTTGCTGAGCGCTCTCAGCGCTTTGCGGACGCTGGAGCTCAACGCCCAGGTCTTGCTCGAGCCATTCAATTGCCTGGGGAATGCCGTGGACAAACGTCTGGACAAGCTCGGGGTCGGCGACACCGCCGCCGACGGTCTGGATGGTGTCGATGAGGTCTTGTTCGTCGTCTTCGTTAACGGGTCCGATAAGCCCTAGGCCCCAGGTTCCAGGGAAGAAGCTCGATCCACTCATGGTCTTGCCGGCGCTTGCCACAGCGACGGTTGCGCCCGTGCGTGCCGCTTCGATGGCGGCACAAAGGCCCGCAATGCCAGATCCAATTACCAGTACATCAGTCGATTCCATCGGATTCCTTTCTCGTCCGGCGCATTGTCGCACGGGTGATCGGCAATGGGGCCGCAAAGACTCGGCAAATCGGTAAAGGGCAAATATGGCAGGTGGGCGTCAGGTGGACTCGGCCACTTCGGTCGGCCCATTTGATAAGTTGCGGTGGAATACGGACTGTTTTGGCCTGTATGGATGCAATTCAGTCCGTATTTCACCACAACTGATACATCGGACCCTTTAATAAGAGTAACCAATTTGAGACGGGGCAAACAAAAAGAGCCGCTACCTCGAAAGGTAGCGGCTCCAAAGCTCAACTATATGAGCATCGCGCGGGCGCGATTAGGCCTTGAGGGCCTCCTCGACGGCGACAGCGCAGGCGACGGTGGCACCAACCATGGGGTTGTTGCCCATGCCGATGAGACCCATCATGTCGACGTGCGCAGGCACGGAGGAAGAACCGGCGAACTGGGCGTCGGAGTGCATACGGCCCATGGTGTCGGTCATGCCGTAAGAGGCAGGGCCGGCGCCCATGTTGTCCGGGTGCAGGGTGCGGCCAGTGCCGCCACCAGAAGCGACGGAGAAGTACTTCTTGCCAGCCTCGATGCGCTCCTTCTTGTAGGTGCCAGCGACGGGGTGCTGGAAGCGCGTGGGGTTGGTGGAGTTACCGGTGATCGAGATGTCGACGTTCTCGTGCCACATGATGGCAACGCCCTCGCGGACGTCGTCGGAGCCGTAGCAGTTAACGGCAGCGCGGGGACCATCGGAGTAGGGGATGGTCTCGACGACCTTGAGCTCGCCCGTGTAGTAGTCGAACTGGGTCTTCACATAGGTGAAGCCGTTGATGCGGGCGATGATCTGAGCGGCGTCCTTGCCCAGACCGTTGAGGATAACGCGCAGCGGCTTCTTGCGAGCCTTGTTGGCGTTCAGAGCCAGGCCGATAGCGCCCTCAGCGGCAGCGAAGGACTCGTGGCCGGCCAGGAAGGCGAAGCACTCGGTGTCGTCGGAGAGCAGCATAGCGCCCAGGTTGCCGTGGCCCAGACCAACCTTGCGGTCCTCGGCGACGGAGCCGGGAACGGTGAAGGCCTGGATGCCCTCGCCGATGATGGCAGCAGCCTCAGAAGCGGACTTGGCGCCACGCTTGACAGCGAGAGCGCAACCGAGGGTGTAGGCCCACTCGGCGTTCTGGAAGGCGATGGACTGGGTGTTGTTGACGATCTCACGCGGGTTGAAGCCCTTGTCGGTGCAGATCTGCAGAGCTTCCTCGAGGGAGGCGATGCCGTTGTCGGCGAGGCACTTGTTGATCTTGTCAGCGCGGCGCTCGTAACCTTCGAACGTAACAGTCATAGTTATTTCCCTCCCTTTCTACTCGTGAACCGGGAACACGCTGGCGACGGAGTGAGTCTCCTCGTCGGTGCGCGGGTCGATGTACTTGGCAGCGTTCTCCCACTGACCATAGTGGCCCATAGCGCCAGCGATGGCCTCCTCGGGGGTCTTGCCGGCCTTGACGGCGTCGGTGAACTTGCCGAGGTTCAGGAACTCGAATGCGATGATCTCGTTCTTGTCGTTGAGAGCCATGCGGGTGACGTAGCCCTGAGCGAGCTCGAGGTAACGAGCGCCCTTGGCCTTGGTGCCGAACATGGTGCCGACCTGAGAGCGAAGGCCCTTGCCGAGGTCGTCGAGGGAGGCGCCCACGGGCAGGCCGCCCTCGGAGAACGCGGTCTGGCTGCGGCCGTAAACGATTTGCAGGAAGATCTCGCGCATAGCAACGTTGATAGCGTCGCAGACGAGGTCGGTGTTGAGGGCCTCGAGGATGGTCTTACCGGGAAGGATCTCGGAAGCCATGGCGGCAGAGTGGGTCATGCCCGAGCAGCCGATGGTCTCAACGAGGGCCTCCTCGATGATGCCGTCCTTGACGTTCAGCGTGAGCTTGCAGGCGCCCTGCTGAGGTGCGCACCAACCCACACCGTGCGTAAGACCGGAGATGTCGGAAATCTCCTTAGCCTGGACCCACTTGCCCTCCTCGGGGATGGGTGCGGGGCCGTGGTATGCACCCTTGGCAACGGGGCACATGTTCTCCACTTCCTGTGAGTACTGCATGCCTCTCCTCTCTATCGTGTTGGCGTCCCGTCTGGGGGTCGTGGCTGGCGATTGCCGGGCGACCCTTCGAAAGGGACATGACATGCAGCCCCTATAATACCGCGAAATGCACGGAATATTCGGCGAACGGCTCAGTTTTCGTAGCGAGAAGTCCGGAAGTTTTAATTGAAACGGTTTAACGCTATGTTCTGTGGTCGCGAACTTCCGTAGAGGGGGTCCGTCTTTGGCAAGCTTTTGGTCAGCTCTTGTAAGCGTTGCAGGGGTTGACCTGTTGCAACGGTGCCGTTCGCCGCCTGATTACTGCCTTTGGCCGCGCGAGTGTATTGTTTTGCGTGAATGTTTTGATGGCACGCTTCAATCGTGCTGTATTGGATGGCAAGCAGATCCCGGTGAAGGGAGCGCCATGCAGCGCGTTTGGAGAACGGTTACCGGCTTTTACCATGTCTGTGCCCGCGGTACGGGCAAGCGGCTCATCTTTGAGGGCGATGACGACCGGTGGGAGTTTTTGGAGCTGATGCGCGAGTGCTGTCGCGAGGAGGGCGTGACGGTTATCGCCTGGTGCCTTATGGGCAATCACGTGCATTTGGTGCTTGCAGATTACGAGGACAGGATGAGCGCGGCAATGCACCGGCTGCTTTTGACGTACGCGCGGCGGTTCAATAAGCGCACGGGGCGCACAGGCCATCTGTTCCAAAACCGTTTTGACCGGCGCTCGCTCGATACCGACTGGCAGGTGATGGAGGCTATTCGCTCTGTACACGCCGATCCGCAGGAGGTGGGCGTTAGCCTAATCGAGCGTTATCCCTGGAGCAGCTTTCCGGAACATCTACGCGCTTACGACGGTGATGTGGCCGATGCCGCGAGGGGATTTTCTGATCCTTCTTGTGTGCTTGAGCTTTTTGGCTCTGCCGAGGGCTTTATTGCCTATTCGCTTTCGACGCCCGACGGCAGTGAGCCAGCGCTGTGCGATATGAAAGAGACGGAGTGGGAACGCCACGCCTTTGCCGACAAGATGGCGAAGAGCCTCGGGGTTCCGCTCAACGAACTCAAGACCGTTGCGCCCTCGCGGCGAGACAGAATCATTTTCGCTCTGCACGATGGCGGCTACACGGTGCGCGAGGTCGAACGGTATACGGGAATCAGCAAGAGTACCGTATCTCGTATCGTGCGCGCTTATGCGCGGGTGAAGGCACAGGCTGAGCTCTCGGAATAGAAAATGGCCGAACCACTCTTGTCAAGCGATTCGGCCAACAAAAATCTTAAGATTTGGGACAAGTTCTACTGATTATTTTGTCCCGTGAGCATGCCGTCGAGGGTGCGCCAGGCGAGCTCGGCGCATTTGACGCGGGCGGGCATGTGCGAGATGTCCTGGAGCTGGGCGGCTTCGTCCAGGTCTTCCAGGTCCTCCTCGGAGAGCTGCTCGCCGCGGATCATGGCAAGGAAGAGCTCTGCTAGGCGGCGAGCTTCCTCGACGGTCTCGCCGGTGATGAGGTCGGCCATGATGTCGGCGCTGGCCTGACTGATGGCGCAGCCGTGGCCGGTAAAGGAGGCCTCCTCGATCACGCCGTTCTCGACGCGCAGCTGCAAGGTGAGCTCGTCGCCGCAGCTGGGGTTGATGCCGTCGTGCTCGTGCGTGGGAGCATCCATCTCATACTTATAGTCGGGGTGCGAGTTGTGCTCCATAAATGTGGTGGAGGTGTACAGATTACCCATTGAACGTGCTCCAAACGTGATGCAGGCCGGCGATGAACTTGTCGATGTCGGCCTTGTCGTTGTAGAAGGCCACGCTGGCGCGGCAGCAGGCAAGGTTCTCGACGCCCAGCCAGGTGAGCAGCGGCTGCGCGCAGTGGTGGCCGGCGCGTATGCAGACGCCGTCCATGTCCATGATGCTCGCGACGTCGTGCGGGTGGATGCCCTTGACGTTAAAGCTCACAACGCCGTGGTGGTTGTCCCAATAGATGGAGCCGATGATCTGGACAAAGTCGAGCTGCATGAGCTCGCCCATCAGATAGTGGACGAGTGCCTGCTCGCGGGCCTGGATGTTCTCGTAACCCACGGTGTTGACCAGGTAGTCGAGTGCCGCACCCGTGGCGAAGATGCCGGCGGCGTCCTGCGTGCCGGCCTCGAATTTCTCGGGAACGGGCGCCCAGACGGCGTCCTGCTCGGTGACCGAATCGATCATCTCACCGCCGGTAAGCACTGGCGGCATGGCGTTGAGCAGGTCCATCTTGCCCCACAGCACGCCGATGCCCATGGGGCCCATGGCCTTGTGCGCGCTAAAGGCAAAGAAGTCGGCGCCCAGGTCGGCCACATCGACCGGCATGTGCGGCAGCGACTGCGCGCCGTCGACGACCAGATAGCCGCCGTACTTGTGCACGAGCTTGCCGAGGTTCTTGACCGGGTTCTCGACTCCTAGCACGTTGGAGACCTGACCCACGGCCAGGATCTTGGTCTTGGGTCCCACCTTGGCCAGAACCTCCTCGGTGGTGAGCTGGCCGGTCTTGGTGGGATAGAGGTAGACGAGCTTGGCGCCGGTCTCGCGGCAGACCTGCTGCCACGGAATCAGGTTGGAGTGGTGCTCCATGATGGTGATGACGACCTCGTCACCGGGCTCGAGCACCGTGGGTGCAAAGCTCTTGGCGACCAGGTTGAGCGACTCGCTCGTGTTGCGGGTGAAGACGACCTCGTTGGCCTGTGAGGCACCGATGAGGCCGGCGATCTGCTGGCGGACCTTCGCGATGGCGTCGGTGGCCTCGACGGACAGCGAGTACAGGCCACGCAGGGGGTTGGCGTTCATGCGCTGATAGAAGTCGCGCTCGGCGTCGAGCACGCAGGCAGGGCGCTGCGCGGTGGCGGCACTATCGAGGAAGGCGATCTCGGGGTGCTGCTGGAAAAGCGGGAACTGTGCCTTGTAGGGATTGGTCTCGATGTCGACGGTAGGCCAGCCGCGCGAGGCCTCGTCGCTGGCGTCGAGCTCCATAGGCTCCGGTGCGGTACAGGTATCGCATTTAACGTGCTCGGTGTCGATCATGCGAGCTCCTCTTCAAAGTTGTCGATCAGGTTGTTGCCCAGGCGGACGACGGCGGCGCGGGTGCGCTCGTCGGTGGCGGAAAGCGCGGCGTCCTCCAGCTTGGCACGGACGAACAGGTCCTCGGCGGCGTTTTGGTCAAGGCCGCGGCAGGCGAGGTAGAACAGCTGCTCGTCGCGGACGTGGCCGATGGTGGCTCCGTGGTTGCCGGCGACGTCGTCCTCGTCGCACAGGATGACGGGGACGGTCTTGTTGTCGACCCCCTTGTTGGCCAAAAGCACCGTCTCGCGCTCGGTGCCGGTTGCACCCTTGCAGCCGTGCACGAGGTCGATGGTGCCGCGGTAGACCTTCTTGGACGTGCCGGTCAGCACGCCGTTGGCGTCGATCTCGCACTCGGTCTTGCGACCGCGGTGGCGCAGCTCGTAGTTAAAGTCGCGCACCTGCTCTCGGGCGCCCAGGTAGTCAGTATCGATGGTGACCTTGGCGGTATCGCCCAACAGGTCGCCGGCGAGGCCGGTGGCGCTGGCACCGGCACCCAGGACGGTGTGCTGCACGTTGACGCGCGCGCCCTCGTCCAGGAACAGGCCGGTGTCGTCGAGCGCGATCCAGCTATCGTCGAGCGTCTGCGTGCAGGTCACGTTGACGGTGGCGTACTCGTGGGCGCACACGCGTAGCACGGAGCCCACGACACCCTCGCCGGTAACGGGGGAGTCTAGGGCAATATGTAGATCGAGCGTCGACTGGGGACGGGCGACGACGTCGATGGCGGCGATGGCCGCGGCTGCATCGACACCGCTCACGCGCACGGTAACCGTGGCGTGCTTGTATGCGGGCACATCGATGACGATGCGCTTGGTAGCGTGCTCGGCCAAGTAGGCGTAGGCAGCCTCACCCATGCCGGTTTCGAAGGCCTCAGCAGGGGAGAGCTCTTCCTCGAGCTTAATGGCGCCGGCCTGGTAGACGGAGGTTGCGGGCACGTCGAGCTCGGTCTCGGGCGTGATGCGGGCGCGGTCGGCGGCATCACCGGGGGCGGAGGCACGGCGCTCGGGGAAGCGCTCGGCCATGGCGTCCATGGCGGCGTCGAACGCGTCTGCCACGCCGGTAAACTGCTCGTCCAAGCCCTCGACCTCAATGGTCTCGGTGGGAGCGGCGGCAAGCTCGTTAGAGAGCTCGAGCTTGGTCTGATTCATCTTCAGCCAGCCCCAAGTGGCAGCCGGCATCGCGTTGACCTGCTCGAGCGTGGTAGCAGCGGTGTTGGTTTCCTGTTTCATTATCCGATCGCTCCTTCCATCTCGAGCTTGATCAGGTTGTTCATCTCGACGGCGTACTCCAGCGGCAGCTCCTTGGAGACCGGGTTGGCAAAGCCGTTGACGATCATGGTACGGGCTTCTTCCTCCGAGATACCGCGGCTCATCAGGTAGAACACCTTATCGTCGCCGATGCGGCCGATGGTGGCCTCGTGGCCGATGTCGACGTTCTTGGCGCGGATGTCCATGGCCGGAATAGTGTCGGAGCGGCTTTGGTCGTCGAGCATCAGCGACTGACAGCTCACGGTTGCCTTGGAGCCCTCGGCCTTGGGCGTGGCAACGATAGAGCTGCGGAAGGTCTGGATACCGCCGCTCTTAGAGATGCCCTTGGTCTCGACGGTTGCCGAGGTATCGGGTGCGTTGAGTACGACCTTGCAGCCGGTATCGAGGTTCTGACCGGCGCCGGCAAAGGTGATGCCGGTAAAGCTCGACCGGGCGCGGCGGCCGTTGAGCACGCTCATGGGGTAGAGGTAGCCCACGTGGCTGCCGAAGGAGCCACTGATCCACTCGATGTCGCCGTCCTCGTCCACGCGCGCACGCTTGGTGTTGAGGTTGTACATGTTCTTGGACCAGTTCTCGATGGTCGAGTAGCGCAGGTGTGCGCGTTTGCCCACAAAAAGCTCCACAGCGCCGGCGTGGAGGTTGGCCACGTTGTACTTGGGCGCGGAGCAACCCTCGATAAAGTGCAGGTCGGCATCGTCCTCGACGATGATGAGCGTGTGCTCAAACTGACCGGCGCCCTTGGCGTTGAGGCGGAAGTAGCTCTGCAGCGGGAAATCGAGCTTGGTGCCCTTGGGCACGTAGACAAACGAGCCGCCGGACCATACGGCGCCGTGCAGGGCCGCAAACTTGTGGTCGGTGGGCGGGATGAGTGTCATAAACTTCTCGTGGATGAGCGGTTCCCACTGCGGATCGTGCAGGGCTTCCTCAATACCGGAGTAGACGATGCCCATCTTGGACGCGGTGTCCTGCATGTTGTGGTAGACGAGCTCGGAGTCGTACTGCGCGCCGACACCCGCCAGGTAGCTACGCTCGGCCTCGGGGATGCCTAGGCGCTCAAAGGTGTTCTTGATGTCGTCGGGCACCGACTGCCAGTCGTGCTTTTGGTCGGTGTTGGGCTTGACGTAGGTGACGATGTTGTCCATGTCCAGGCCCTCGATGGAGGGGCCCCACGTCGGATCCGGGAAGCGGTTGAAGATTTCGAGGGACTTTAAGCGCAGGTCGAGCATCCACTGCGGCTCGTCCTTTTTGGCGCTGATCTCGCGCACGATGTCGGGCGTGATGCCGGCGTCGAGGCGCTCGAATCCCTCCTCGCCATAGGTGAAGTCGTAGAGGCTGCGGTCGATGTCCGCGACCTCGGTGCGGTTCTTGGTCATTGCGTCGCCCCTTTACGCCTGCTGCTCGGCAGCGGCGGCCTCGGCCTGGGCGCGCTGCTCGGCGGCCTCGCGCTCGAAGGTCTCAAAACCGTTCTTGTCGATCCAGGGGATGAGCGAGGCGTCGTCCTCGCGCACGATGTGGCCCTTGACCATAACGTGGACGCGGTCGACATCCAGGTGCTCCAAGATGCGCGTGTTGTGTGTGATGATGAGCATGGAGCCGTCGCAGCTCTTGCGGTAGGCGTCCATGCCGTGGCTGACGGTGGACAGGGCGTCGACGTCTAGGCCCGAGTCGGTCTCGTCGAGGATGGCGAGCTTGGGCTGCAGCAACAGGAGCTGGAGCATCTCGACCTTCTTCTTCTCGCCGCCCGAGAAGCCCACGCCCAGCTCGCGGTTGAGGTACGCGGTATCCATGTTGAGCTCTGCCGCGAGCTCCTTGACGCGACGGCGGAACTCCTTGCCCTTCATCTCCAGGCCGGGGCGGCCGGCGATGCTGGCGCGCAAAAAGCTCGACAGCGGCACGCCCGGAATCTCGACCGGGGCCTGGAAGCTCAGGAACAGGCCGGCGCGCGAGCGCTTGTCGGTGGTGAGTTCAGTGATGTCCTGGCCGTCAAAGACGATGCGGCCGTCGTTGACCGTGTAAACGGGGTCGCCCATGACCAGGTGGCCGAGGGTGGACTTGCCGGCACCGTTGGGTCCCATCAGAACGTGGGTCTCGCCGGCGGCGACGTTGAGGTTGACGTTGTGGAGGATGGTCTTCTCGTCCACGGAGGCGGTCAGACCTTCGATGGAAAGCAGCGGATTTGCGCTCATGCTGTCCCTCTCTGTATATGGTGTACTCATAGGTGTACTAAACCCTAGGAATCTTCTCGGAATAAAGTTACTATGGGTTCGGCGTTAGTCAAGGGAAAACCCGACTAATCCACTCGACTTTTTAGATGTGGGACATAATAATCAGGCTTGTTTGCCCCGCGTGCATAAGATTTGGGACAAACAAGCCTGGTATTTTGTCTCGGCTACGATGAGAGGGTAGGTATGCTCATTTCTTCTAAGGGCCGCTATGCCCTCCGTCTGATGATCTATATCGCAGCGCTTGGTGACGCCGAGGGCAAGATTGCCCTTCGCGAGGTCGCTGACCGCGAGCATATTTCACAAAAGTATTTGGAGCAGCTGGTTCGTCCGCTCATGAAGGCGGGCCTGCTTAGGAGCGTGCGCGGTAAGGGCGGCGGCTACATGATGGCGAAGGACCCGGCCGAGGTGCGCGCCGGCGACATCCTGCGTGCCGTCGAGGGCAGCACGGCTCCGGTGGCGTGCGATGGCATCGACAACAGCTGCACCCGCAGCGATTTGTGCTCGACCGTCAAGTTCTGGCGCGGTTTGGACGACGTGATCGAAAAGTACGTCGACGGCGTGACGTTGGCCGACCTGGCCGCCGTCCCCGAAATCAACTTTGACATTAAGCTGTAGGGGTGCAAATGGCATCTCTCGACAAGGTGTACAAGCAAATCGAAGATTTTGCTCGGGAATGTGACGCCGAGAAGGTCGTGTTGTTTGGTTCTCGTGCTCGAGGCGACAACTTGCCCAAGAGCGATATTGACATCGCCGTAGCAGGTTGCCGGGATTTCGGCCGTTTCTCATATTTGATCGAGGAACATCTTGATACTCTTTTAGATGTAGATGTCGTCAATCTCGACGAGTCCCTCTCGCAGCAATTGCTCGATGAGATTGCCAGGGATGGTGTGATTCTGTATGAAAAAATATGAGAACTTTGTTAGCGCCTTGGCGAATCTTGAGGATGCGCCCAATCAGGATCTCAACAATGATTTTGTTCAGAGTGGATTGATTAATAAGTTCAATCTTCAATTTGAACTGAGCTGGAAGCTCCTTAAGCGTCTGCTCGAGTATGAGGGCGCCACGCTTGCCGCGTCGGGGTCTCCTCGTGCCATCTTGAAGGAGGCCTACCGATTCTACGACTTTATTGATGAGGCGGCCTGGCTAGATATGCTCAGAGACCGCAATACGAACGTTCATATCTATGACAATAAGCTCGCTCAGGATTTGATTCAGCGCATCTTGAACGTCTATATCCCCGCTTTCTGTCAGTTGCGAGACGGGCTGATGGAGCGTTACGGCGAGCTTCTTCTGGTGCCCGACGACCAGTTTGTTTAATTCCTTAAGATTTCGCGGAGGGCTGTTGCCGTTTGCCGATGGGTTGTTGTGCAACAAACGGGGAGCTGCAATACTTAAATACATCTTTGCAAACTGCACTTTAACTACACCAATGCAGGGAGGATCTATGCAGCCCAAGCATTCCGCAATTGTCGCGGGCCTGACGTTGGCGCTTTCGTTTGGCACCGTTGCCGCGCCTGTGACTGCTGTTGCCGAGGAGCCCACGCCGGGCGTTGCCTCGGATGCCACCGATATCGATAAGGGCCTTTACACCCAGCAGTCCTTCTCGGGCGTGCTGAGGTCGGTTCAGGGTGTTTCGTTTGTCAACGTGACCGCCGAGATGAAGTACTTCACCAAATACGAGAGTCACGGCAACTATAGTCAGGGCTTTTCGTATGGCGACGGCTATAACGCGCTGGGCTATTACCAGTTCGACCGTCGTTGGTCGCTCATTCCGTTTATGAAGCAGGTCTACAACTACGATTCTGCCAAGTACGGCATGCTTAAGGCTGCAATCGATCGCGGCAGCGAGATTTCCAACGCGAATAACCCCATGTATGCGAACGGCCAGCTCACCGAGCTTGGTCGTATTGCGCAGGAGGCCTTCCAGGGCGCTTATAACACCGACCCTACTGAGTTCTCCGCCCTGCAGGATGCGTATGCGTACAACTCGTACTATGCAGTGACCGAGGCATGGCTCAAGAGCGCTCTTGGCATTGACATCTCCGGTCGTGCTGACTGCGTCAAGGGTATGGTGTGGAGTATCACCAATATGTGCGGCACCGGTGGCTGCCAGGACTTTTTCCGCTGGGCAAACCTTTCTAACAGCATGACCGACCGCGAGTTTGTGACGGCGCTTTCCAACAGCGTGGTTGATAACGTGGCGCGCAAGTATTCGAGTCAGCCTCAGTACCATGAGGGATGGAAGAATCGCTATAAGAACGAGCTCAAGGACTGCCTGGTCTACATTGCCGAGGACGAGGCTGCCGCGGCAACGCCTGCAGATCCCAAGCCCGCGCCGGCGCCCGGTCCGAGCATGGCGCCCACTGCTCCCGCCACACCGACGCCTGGTACCGATGACGGTGCGGGCGACGATAACGATACGGATGCGCCTTCGACCGATACTGACGGCGACGGCTCTGCTGGTGGCACTGCTTCTGGCGATGTTTCGGGCGATTCGTCGACTTCTGGTTCCGACGGCGCTACGGATGGCACGACTTCTGGCTCTGCCGATGCGGATGCTTCCAACGGCGCTGGCGATTCCTCTGCCGGTGCTGGCTCCTCTAACGGTTCTGACTCCGATGTTTCCGGGGACGGTTCGAACGAGGGCTCCGATGCTGCCGATTCCTCGACGGAAAACAAACTTTCTACTGGTGAGCAGCTTGGCTCTATGTTGGGCTCGTCTTTGATGGCAGGCATTAACGGCGGATCTTCTTCTGATGAGAGGGCGTCTGGTCAGGGCTCCGGCTCCAATGCCGACGGCGCTTCTGATGCTTCCGCCGGCGCGGGCGCGAAACAATCCGACGCCGATGCTCAGAAGACCGGTGACAAGGGTGGCATTACGACCACCACGACGACCAAGGCCTCGGGTGGCAATATGCCCAAGACGGGCGACGTCATCGTGATGGCGAGTCTTGCGAGCGCAAGCTTGGCCACGCTGGGCGCCACGTCTATCGTGAGCGGTAAGCATAAGCTCGATCAGCAGAACAAGGCTGCTGGCGAGGACGCTTCCGAGGAGTAGTCTCTCGGTTGCCGAATGCCTTTAGAATCGGGACGGGGTCCGGTGCGAATGCATCGGGCCCCGTTTTGTTTAGAGGCTTTAGCCTGTGCGGGGCGCGCAGCGCGCCGCATCAGAAACCACCCGCTATGCGGGTGGGGCCAAACGGCTTTACAAAGCCGCCCCCTCGCCGGACACTTGCGATTGTTCAGGCCGCAAGGAATCCGAGTC
>JAXJBU010000043.1:0-10360 GCA_036302865.1 Collinsella sp.
CAGTACACTCTCTTCTTGGGGCATCGCCTTTCCTTCCATTCGTCACCTTCATTACTCCAACGACGAATTCTAGGCGGTGTCCCCGTCCTTTCTTGAAAGGGCGGAGGCGGGGCATGCCCCGCCTCTTACACCACATCTCTGCGCGCTACCCAGTTAGTTCAGATACGTATAAATCTGGGGCAGCTTGGGATGCGTTTTGAGCAATTTTTGATTGGGATGGGGCACGAATTGGTGTTTGGAAGGGAGAGCGGGACGTTTACATGGTCTCGAGGAGCCCAAATTAGTTGAAACAGGGGTGTTCGTGCCTGATCCAGCTCTAGGATTTATACGTATCTGAACTAACTGTCCACCCCAGTCTGGAGGCTGCCGATTCGGTGCGGTTTGAAAGGGTTATTCGGCCCCGTTGCGCCCGGTGGTACTCTTGTATCCGTTTGAAATCGAGCGAAGGAGTGCCGCTATGGAGCAATCGAGCCTGTTTGGTGACGGTGTGGACATCGATACCGAAACGCCCGCGAGCGCGGATACCGCTGCATCGGCCGATGCCCGTGCCCAGGCGGCAGCGCGTGCGGCCGAGCTGCGCCATGAGCTCGATTACCACGCCTATCGCTACTACATGCTCGATGCGCCCGAGATCACGGACGCCGCCTTTGACAAAATGCTCGTTGAGCTGCAGGAAATTGAGGCGACCTACCCCGATTTGGTAACGCCCGACAGCTATACCCAGCGTGTGGGCGGATACGTGAGCGAGCAGTTTACGCCGGTAACGCACATGGCACGCATGTATTCCATGGACGATGCCATGGACCTGGACGAACTCGACGCGTGGCTCCAGCGTACCGAGGATGCGCTCGGTGCCGGTAGCGTCACCTATACCTGCGAGCTCAAGATCGACGGCCTGGGCGTGGCCCTTACCTACCAAAACGGCACCTTCGTACGCGCCGCCACGCGCGGCGACGGCACCACGGGCGAGGACGTGTCGCTCAACGTGCGTACCATCAAGGATGTGCCCATGCACCTGTCCGAGCCGGCGCTCGCTCATATGGGCGCCGACCGCGAGCGTACTATCGAAGTGCGCGGCGAGGTCTATATGCCTAAGGGCAGCTTTGTTCGTCTGAATGAAGAGGCCGATGCCGAGGGCCGCGACCCCTTCGCCAACCCGCGCAACGCCGCCGCCGGCAGCCTGCGCCAAAAGGACCCCAAGATCACGGCGCGCCGCGATCTGGCCACCTTTATCTACGCCATCGCCGATACTGATCCGCTGCACGTCCACAGCCAGCGCGAGTTTCTGGACTGGCTGCGTAGCGCCGGCTTTAGCGTCAACCCCAACGTGGCACGCTGCGCCACGCCGGCCGAGGTCCACGAGTTCTGTGCCCAGGCGCTCGAGCACCGCGGTGACCTGGATTACGACATCGACGGTGTGGTCGTAAAGGTCGACAGCTTCCAGCAGCAGCTCGACCTGGGCTTTACCGCTCGCGCACCGCGCTGGGCTATTGCCTTTAAGTTCCCGCCCGAGGAAAAGCAGACCGTCCTGCGCGAGATTCGCATCCAGGTGGGCCGCACCGGTGTGCTCACGCCGGTCGCCGAGTTCGACCCGGTGACGGTTGCCGGCTCCACTATCGCGCGCGCCACGCTGCACAACATCGACGAGATCCGCCGCAAAAACGTGCGCGAGGGCGACACCATCATCGTGCACAAGGCGGGCGACGTGATTCCCGAGGTTGTGGGCCCGGTGCTCGACAAGCGCCCGGCCGATTCGGTCGACTGGCACATGCCCGAGGTCTGCCCCGTGTGCGGCAGCCCCGTGGTTCACGAGGATGGCGAGGTGGCCTACCGCTGCGTGTCCATCGACTGCCCCGCGCAGCTCAAGGAGCGCTTGCTCCACTGGGTGAGTCGCGGCTGCATGGACGTCGACGGCCTGGGCGACGAGATCGTCGACAAGATGATCGCCGCCGGTCTGATCCATGATGTCGCGGACTTCTACCAGCTCACGGTCGACGACATCGCCGGCCTGGACACGGGCCGCGTGTACGCCAGCTCCAACAGCAAAAAGGGCGTCAAGAAGGGTGACCCCATTCCGGTGGGCCTCAAGACGGCCGAGAAAATCATCGCCGAGCTCAACAAGTCCAAGAGCCAGCCGCTCGGGCGTGTGCTGTTTGCCTTGGGTATCCGCCATGTGGGCAAAAGCGTGGGTGAGGTCATCGCCGAGCGATTCCTGTCGATCGACAAGCTTATCCTCGCGAGCGAAGAGGACATCGCCGAGTGCGAGGGCATCGGTCCCAAGATCGCGGCGAGCGTCAAACAATTCCTGGCCGTGCCCGAGAACCTTGCCGTGCTGGAGCGCCTGCGCCAGGCGGGCCTGTCGCTCGAGGTCGACTTGGGAGCTGCGCATGCACAGGCCGCAGCCGATGCCGGCGTAGCGGGCGAGCTCGCCGACGCGCAGCCGCTTGCGGGTCTGACCTTCGTGCTCACCGGCACGCTCGTCAACCGCACGCGCGACGAGGCGGGCGCGGCGCTCAAGGTGCTCGGCGCCAAGGTTTCGGGTAGCGTGTCAAAGAAGACGAACTATCTGGTCGCCGGCCCCAAAGCGGGCTCCAAGCTCACCAAGGCCGAGCAGCTGGGTGTGCCCGTGCTGGACGAGGACGCGCTCGAGCAGATCTTAGCTACTGGTGAGGTGCCCCAGGCTTAAGGCATTGATAGCCAGATAGAAGAACCGCCCGGAGAGCTTAACGCTTTCCGGGCGGTTTTTATTTGGATGCGGTAACAGGCACCGTGATCTGCGTCACGTAGGTCGCCGGATCGTCGCTGATGATGTCGTCAATGAGGGCGATCTCGCGCGAGGGACCGGTGGGTGTCAGGTCGTGCTCACGCATATAGCCGAGCAACTGCTCGTAACGTGAAGCCGCTTGCCCATGCGTGCCGCGGAAGCTTACGGTCAGGCAGCGTGCGGCGGGCCGAACTTCGAGGTCCCCCAGGTAGTCGTCCGTGTCATCCAACAGCAAAAAGACCTCGTCGTAGCCATCAAAGTCGCCGGCGGCAAGGCGCTCGGGTGCGATGCCCACGCCCAAGTTGCCCAGAAAAACAAACGTCTCGTGCTGGCCTTTCTGCAGCTGACGAATCTGCCACTCCAGCGCATAGGCATCGGTAGGGTTGACGCGTTCGCGCAATACGGCGCAACGAAGCTCGGGCGCATCGATTGCGCAAATAGCATCAAGCTCGGTGTTCAACGCATCGTGCAGCAGGGCAAGTCGGCTATCGATCTTGCACGACACGCGTTCGAGCTCGCGGCGCTTGCGCTCGATGAGCTCCTGCTGCTGGGCCAGTTGCCGCTGCATGAGGTCCACATCACGTGTGGTCACAAACTCGCGAATTTGCGCCAGCGGCAGGTCGAGAACGCGCAGGTTGCCGATGGTGTTGAGGGTAGAGAGCTGCCAGGATCCGTAGTAGCGGTACCCACTCGCCGGATCGACATATGCCGGCTCCAATAGCCCCATCTGTTCGTAATGGCGCAGTGTGCCCACGCTCAAATTGAGCAAGCGCGCCACCTCGCCAATGCGGAGCAGGCCCTCGGTGTGTTCGCTTGGCATGTCGGTCACAGGACCGCTCCTTTCGGTAAAACAGGGGAGAGGCGCTAGGCCTGCGTCGCCTCGCTACGCCACCAGCTTGTCAAAAGTTCCGCGCCGGTTGAGCACAGTAAATGCAATCACGCAGATGACTGCCGACAAAATCGAACCGCACGGCGAGGCGATGCCCATGGGAAACAGCGTGTCGGAATAGGCGTTCGACAACAGCCATGCGCCCGGCACGCGAATGAGCGCGACGGCCAGCACGTTGTGCGCAAAGCCGATGTAGCTCTTGCCATACGCAGCGAAAAAGCCGCTAAAGCAAATGTGGATGCCGGCAAAAATCGCGTCGAAAATGTAGCTGCGCATATAGCCGGTACCGGCGGCGACCACCGCGGCGTCCTTGGCAAAAAAGCCAATAAACGCCGGCGCCACCAGCCACATCAGCACCGTGATCAGGCAGCCGTACACCACCGAGATGGTCATGGCGTCCTTGAGCACCTGACGCGCACGGTTGCCCTTTCCCGCGTCGGCGTTTTGCGCCGTGAGCGCGCTGACGGTGGCGCCCATGGAGCTCGGCACAATGAACAAAAAGCTGATCATCTTTTCGACCAGGCCCACGGCGGCGGCGTCGACCAGGCCGCGGTGGTTGGCGATGACGGTGATAAACATAAACGCCACCTGGATGCAGCCGTCCTGAACGGCCACGGGCACACCGATCTTAAGGATGCTGCCGAGCACCTCGGGCTGGGGGCGCAGGTCGCTGCGCTTAACGTGGATGTTTGTGCGACGGCTCTTGAGCCACACGAGCGCGAGGGCAACGCTGGCTGTCTGCGCGGTCACCGTGCCGAGCGCTGCGCCCACGGGGCCGAGCCCCATGTGGCCGATAAACAGAAAATCAAGCGCGATATTAATGATGCACGCCACGCCGATCACGTACATGGGCGAACGCGAATCGCCCAGGCCACGAAAGATGGCCGAGAGGATGTTGTATGCGGCGATAAAGGGAATGCCGACAAAGCAGATACGCAGGTAGGCGGCGGTTCCTTCGACCGCCTCGGCCGGCGTGCCAATGAGAGCCACGATCTGCGGGCAAAGCGCGAGCAGGACAGCGGCCAGCACCACCGAGACACCCATAAAGAGCGTGATGGTGTTGCCGATGGCGGTCTCGGCGCGGTCGAAGCGGCGCGAGCCCACGGCGTGGCCGACGATGACCGTCGTTCCCATGGCCAGGCCCACGAGCGTCACGGTAATGATATAGAGCGTCTGCGCGCCGTTGCCCACGGCAGTGATGCCGGCGGCGCCGCTAAACTGCCCCATCATGTACAGGTCGGCCATACCGTAGAGCATCTGCAAAAAGTACGAGAGCATATAGGGCAGGGCAAAGACCGCGATGGTCTTGAGGACATTGCCGCGTGTGAGGTCGTGTTCCATGGGCGGGGCGCTTTCTGGCTTAGATCGTTTACGTACCAGTGTAGTGAAAACCCTACAACGATTGTAGAGTCAAGGTCCATGTTGCCGGTGGAGCGAATAATTCTCGCCTTCAATCATTTCGGTTTGAATACGGTCGCGCGCCGCGCGGGCTTAGCGCCTGCGTCGGCCTTATAGAAATCGATTTCGGAACACTTGACACCATCGCTCGGCGCGCAATAATACGTGCGTTTGCGAACAACGTTTGATGGGGGATGAACCTGCGTGCGCAATCTCAAAATACTGTGTTCCTATTTGGGAGAATACCGTCGCGATGCCATACTCGGCGTGATGTTCGTCTCGGTCGAGACCGCGCTTGAGCTGTTTATCCCGGTCATCATGGCGAACATCATCGACGTGGGCGTGCCCACGGGCGACGTCAATTACATGCTGCTGCAGGGCGCGTTCATGATCGTGTGTGCCGCGTTTTCGCTGGTACTGGGTTTGGGTTACGCGCGCACGTCCGCCCGTGTCGCATCGGGCCTGGGCGCTAACCTGCGCGAGGCCGAGTATCGCAAGATCCAGACGCTCGCCTTTGGCAACCTGGACAACTACGACGCCAGCTCGCTCGTCACGCGCATGACCACCGACATCACCGTCATCCAAAACGCCATCGGCAACGGCTTTCGCCCCATGGTGCGCGGACCGGTGACGCTCATCGTCGGTCTGGTTTATGCCTTGGTGTTGTCGCGCCCGCTTGCCACGGTCTTCGCGATTATCCTGCCCGTGCTGGCGATTGTGCTGGGCGTCATCACCTACCGCGTGAGCCCGCTCTACCGCCAGCTGCAGACCTCGATGGACCACCTCAACGGCGTGGTGCAAGAGGACCTCACCGCCGTGCGCGCCGTTAAAGCGTACGTGCGCGCCGAGCACGAGGAGGCCAAGTTCGACACCGTCAATACCGAGCTCGCGCACACGGCGACGAAGACCTTCGGCAACGCCGTGCTCAATCTGCCGGTGTTTCAGCTGTCGATGTACGTGGCCGCCATCTCCATCCTGTGGATCGGCGGGCGCATGATTATCGCCGGCGAGCTGGGCGTTGGCTCGCTCACGGGCTTTATGAGCTACGTGCTGCTGATCATGAACTCGCTCATGATGATCTCTAACGTATTTTTGCTGCTCACGCGCGCGCTCGCCAGCGTGGAGCGCATTTCGCGCGTGATCGACGAGCAATCGCTCATCCAGGCGCCTGCGGCAGACGCGGCTGTGCACGAGGTCGCCGACGGAAGCGTCGAGTTCCGCGACGTGTCGTTTAAGTACCGCGCGGATGCTGCCGAGGACGTGCTCGAGCATATTGACCTTCGCATCGAGCCGGGCTCCACGGTGGGCGTGCTCGGCGGCACGGGCTCGGGCAAGAGCTCGCTCGTGCAGCTCATCGCGCGCCTATACGATGCGACCGAGGGCGCCGTGCTCGTGGGTGGGCGTGACGTGCGCGACTACGACCTGGTCGCCCTGCGCGATGCCGTGGGCATTGTGTTGCAAAAGAACGTGCTGTTTACGGGCACCGTGCGCGAGAACCTGCAGTGGGGCGCGCCCGATGCCACCGACGAGGAGCTGCTGCGTGCCTGCCGCGCGGCGTGCGTGGACGAGTTCCTGGAGCGCATCGGCGGGCTCGACGGCGAGTTGGGCCAGGGCGGCGCCGGCGTTTCGGGTGGCCAGAAGCAGCGCCTGTGCATCGCGCGCACGCTGCTCAAGCACCCGCGCGTGCTCATTTTTGATGACTCCACCAGTGCGGTCGATATGGCGACCGATGCCAAGATCCGCGAGCACATCGCGCAGATTCCCGATACGACCGTGCTCATCATCGCCCAGCGCATCGCGAGCGTCATGGATGCCGATCGCATTGTGGTGTTAGACGACGGTCGTGTCCACGGCGTGGGCACGCACGAGGAATTGCTGGCGGGCGACAACATATACCAGGAGATTTACGCCTCGCAGATGGAGTTTGCGGGGGACGCGGACGCCGGCGACGGCAGCGACGATGGCTGCGCGAATGACCCGTTTTCCTCCGTCGCATGCGGATCACCCTTGGAAGGGGGTGAGCGCCATGCCTAAGACTTCCGCTCAGGCACGTCCGGCCAATCTGCGCCGAACGCTTCGCCGCTTGCTCTCATACATGGGCCATGCCAAGTTCTCGCTGCTGGCGGTTGGTGTGCTGGCCTCTGTCGCCGCCATCGCGAGTCTTGCCGGCACCTATATGGTGCGCCCCATCGTCAACGGCCTGGCCGCGGGTGGGGAGGAGCTGCTTACCAAGCAGGTTCTCTTTACGGCCGTCATCTACGCCGCGGGCGTGCTCTCGGCCTTGGGTTACTCGCAGATTATGGTGCGCGCGGCCCAGCGCGTGGTGTCCGATATTCGCCGCGACTTGTTCGCGCACATCCAGACGCTGCCGCTCAGTTACTTTGACAGTACGCGCTCGGGCGACATCATGAGCTTTTTCACCAACGACGTCGACACGGTCTCCGAGGCACTCAACAACAGCTTTGCCAACGTGATTCAGGCGACCATTCAGGTGATCGGTACCACAGCCATGCTCATCATTCTTAACTGGCAGCTCACGATTATCACGCTCGCGTGCGATGTTGCCATTGTGCTGTACGCGCGCTACTCGGGTGCCCGCTCCAAGCGCTTTTTTGCCGCCCAGCAGGCATCGCTTGGCGACTTGGACGGATACGTCGAGGAGATGGTCTCGGGCCAAAAGGTCATTAAGGTCTTTAACCACGAGCAGGCCAATGTTGCCGGTTTTGACACGCGCAACCAGGAGCTGCGCCATACCGGTGGCGCCGCACAGGCCTACGCCAACTCAATGGTGCCCATGACCGTGGTGATCGGCTACGTCAACTACGCCATCGTTGCCGTGGCGGGCGGCATGCTCTGCATCAAGGGACTTGCCGACGTGGGTGCGCTCGCGAGCTACCTGGTCTTTGTGCGCCAGGCGGCCATGCCCATCAACCAGTTTACGCAGCTGGGCAACTTCTTACTCAACGCGCTGGCCGGTGCCGAGCGCCTGTTTGCCGCTATGGACCTTAAGCCCGAGGTGGACGAGGGCTGCGTGGAGCTGGTGCAGACGGGCGAGTCCGCGTGGGCGTGGAAGATTCCCGAGGGCCGTGGCGTGGGCGCGTACGGGCATTTGCACGATGTGGCCTCGGTCGATGACGCGGGCCGTGCGGTGGCTGCCGACGGCACCGAGCTTGTCACCGGCCTCGTCCCGCTTGCCGGCGACGTGCGCTTCCATGCCGTGGACTTTTCCTACGTGCCGGGCACGCGCGTGCTCACGGACCTCAACCTGTTTGCCAAGCCGGGGCAGAAGATCGCGTTTGTTGGCTCCACGGGTGCCGGAAAGACGACCATCACCAACCTCATCAACCGCTTCTACGAGGTCGATGACGGTGAGATCACGTACGACGGCATCGACGTTAAGCATATCGCCAAGGCTAGCCTGCGCGGCTCGCTGGGCATTGTGCTGCAGGACACGCACCTGTTTAGCGGCACCATTGCGCAGAACATCCGCTTTGGCAAGCTCGACGCGACTGACGAGGAGGTGCGCGCCGCAGCCGAGGCAGCCTGCGCGGATTCGTTTATCCGCCGCCTGCCTAGAGGGTACGACACACCGGTTACGGCCGACGGCGCCAACCTGTCGCAGGGCCAACGCCAGCTGCTCGCCATTGCGCGCGTGGCTGTTGCCGACCCGCCCGTGCTCATCTTGGACGAGGCCACGAGCTCTATCGACACGCGCACCGAAAAGCTCATCGAACGCGGTATGGACCGCATCATGCGCGGACGCACCACGTTTATGATTGCGCACCGCCTGTCCACCGTCCGCGACGCCGACGCCATCATGGTCCTCGAACACGGCCGCATCATCGAGCGCGGTACCCACGAAGAGTTGCTCGCCCAGCACGGCGAGTACTGGCAGCTGGCGCATGGCTTAAAAGAGTTGGATTAACCCGTTCGAGCACGATGCTTTGACCCCTCCGTGTTCCTCACCTCGTCTCAAACCATCACAACATTCGACGCTTTTTGCCAAAATCGGGAAAAGCATCGAATGTTGTGATGGTTTTTCTGCCACTCGATCGGGTGGAATCGCTTTCTTGCGCACGAAGGTGTGCGGACTCGTGGGCAGGGGAATAAGGTTGGTTATCCGACTCCATTGGAGGGCTCATGGACCTGCCGATCGTCCTGTCCCATAAGACTGCCTGGCTGTACCACAACGTGGCGCGCCCGTCCGAGCCGCTCTCGCGAGCAAGCAGCCTATACGATGAGGACTCGCTTGCTAACGAGGCGGAGCCGACTGCGGACCTGCCCAAATTGGGGCTAGATGCCAAGGGGCCGAGGGCTTCAACGGCGGTTGGGATCGTTACCGACTATCTGGTTTCGCTTGGTATTCCGCGAGAAGAGCTCGATCATATCGACGCGCTCGTCAACTTCGATTTTGAGCGCTCGACGCCGGCTGGATTTAGGTGCCACGTGTTTGGGGCGCCGGTACCTCCAAGCCATCTTATCGAGGTGGCAGAGGGCCTTCTGGTGGTTGATGAGGTCATGTGTTTTGTCCAAGCGGGTTCGTGGATGAGCGAACCCGAGCAGCTGGAATATGGCTACGAAATCTGTGCCCGATACCATTTGAATCATCTGTCGACGGACGATTATGTCGAGATGGGGCAGAGGTATACCGTTGCCGACTTGATTGCCTATTGCAATGAGAACCGATCTCGTCAGGGGGCTATACGCGCGGCCGCCGTGCTCAAGCGCGTGCACGATGGCGCGCGGTCGCCCATGGAGACGGCCACCGCAATCATGGTCGTAGCAAAACGTTCCCAGGGCGGGCTGGGATACGCCAAGATCGAGCTCAACCATCGGGTCGATGTTCCCAACGAGTTCAAGTATCTCGCAAAGGCCGGGTATTTCGAGATCGACGTATATGCGCCTGCGAGCGGTACGGGGATTGAATACAACGGTTCGGACCATCTTGATAAACAGCGCAGCGCGTCGGATGCGGAGCGTATGACCGTGCTGAGCGCGCTGGGCTTTAGGATGATCGTCCTCACCGGGACTCAGTTTGCCAACCGGCTGCAATTGCATCGGGCGATGAATGCCATCGCACTCGCTATGGGCCTCAAGTGCGACCGAAGCGAGGCGTGGTAGCGCGCAGAGATGTGGTGTAAGAGGCGGGGCATGCCCCGCCTCTTCTCTTTTAGAGGCTTTAGCCTGTGCGGGGCGCGCAGCGCGCCGCATCAGAAACCACCCGCTATGCGGGTGGGGCCAAACGGCTTTACAAAGCCGCCCCCTCGCCGGACACTTGCGATTGTTCAGGCCGCAAGGAATCCGAGTCG
>JAXJBU010000044.1:0-38597 GCA_036302865.1 Collinsella sp.
GGAGGCGCCGCGCGCTCGGGCGGCGCGCCAGGGAGATAGTGGACGAGATAGTCGAGAAGCGCGGCCTCAAGAAGGAGTAACATCGGGACTTGCAGCGACGGACCTCAGGACACTCTTACACCACGTCTGCGCGCGCGACCGTCGAAATGGCGATGAAAGCACGATTTTGATTCAACTGTTAGCCCTTATAATGGACATATGTTGCGTAACTTAAGCAAATACTGTCTATTTATATGTTGCAAACAAAGTAGCAGTACTCATTTTTGCCATTTTTTGACCACGGCCTTTGTGACAGACGTGCTGGCGGGTTCGAATCCCATGCGCTGGGCCTGAAAAAGGAAAGGCCTCCATCGCTGGAGGCCTAACAATTCAGTGGTGGGCGATGAGGGATGTCCGCGTGCGGCTGGCGCCGCCCGCGCCCCGCTTCGTCGCTCCGCTCCTCGCGTGCTGCGCTGGAAAACGCTTCGCGTTTCCTCAGCTCCGCACCCTGTCGGGTTCGAATCCCATGCGCTGGGCCCAAAAAAGAAAGGCTTCCATTGCTGGGAGCCTATCAAATCAGTGGTGGGCGATGAGGGATTCGAACCCCCAGCCTTGTGCGTGTAAAGCACCTGCGCTAACCGTTGCGCCAATCGCCCGTGCGGAGAGAGTATAGCAAAACAATCGCCTCATTCATCTCATATCCATTAAAGGTAACTGGCACGTGTCGCAGCGGAGCTGATTCAGTTGAGATTGCCTGAACATTCCGCCCCTCTTTACGCCCTCGGGTATACTCAAAAGCTACTGATTCGATTTGATGCCCAGCAACAGCAGAGGGGATAGTATATGTGCGGTTTTGTCGGTTTTGTCGGTGGGACGGATAACCAATCCGAGGTGCTCACCAAGATGATGGACCGCATCGTCCATCGCGGTCCCGACATGGGCGGTCAGTTTATCGACGGCCGCGTTGCCCTCGGCTTCCGCCGCTTGTCGATCCTCGACCTGACCGAGGCCGGCGCTCAGCCCATGGCCAATGAGGACGGCAGCGTCGTCATTGTCTTCAACGGTGAGATCTACAACTTCCAAGAACTCCGTTCCGAGCTCGAAGCCAAGGGCTACAAGTTCCATTGCGGCGCCGACACCGAGAGCCTCCTGCACGGCTACGAGGAGTGGGGCGAGGCTGTCCTCGATCGCCTGCGCGGTATGTACGCCTTCGTCATCTGGGACAAAAAGAAGAACAAGCTTTTTGGCGCCCGTGACATCTTTGGCATCAAGCCGCTTTACTACTATCCCATGGCCGATGCGGGCGACGGCGCTCCGGGCGTGCTCTTTGGTTCCGAGATCAAGAGCTTCCTGGACTACCCGCACTTCCACAAGGCGGTCAACAAAAAGGCCCTGCGTCCGTACATGACGCTGCAGTATTCGGCAACCGAGGAGACCTTCTTCGAGGGTGTCTACAAGCTGCCGCCGGCGCACTACTTTACCGTCGATATCCCGACCGGCAAGATGAACATCGAGCGCTACTGGGATTGCGATTACTCTGCCGTCGAGAAGCCGTTCGAGGAGTACGTCGACGAGCTGGACGAGGTCGTGCACGAGAGCGTCGAGGCCCATCGCATCGCCGACGTCAAGGTCGCGTCGTTCCTCTCCGGTGGCGTCGACTCCAGCTACATCGCCGCTTGCCTCATGCCCGACAAGACCTTCTCGGTGGGCTTTGACTACAAGAACTTCAACGAGACCAACTACGCCAAGGAGCTTTCCGATAAGCTCGGCGTCGAGAACGTTCGCAAGATGATTACCGCCGACGAGTTCTTCGGTGCGCTCGAGGACATCCAGTATCACATGGACGAGCCGCAGTCCAACTTGTCTTCCGTGCCGCTGTGGTTCTTGGCCGAGATGGCCCGCAAGGACGTCACCGTCGTGCTTTCGGGCGAAGGTGCCGACGAGCTCTTTGGCGGCTACGCCTACTACGAGGACACGGTCCCGGTGCGCAAGTACAAAAAGATGGTGCCGCTGCCCATCCGTCGCGCGCTCGGTAACCTGGCGCTGCATATGCCGTACTTCAAGGGACATAACTTCCTGGTCAAGGGTGCCGAGATCCCCGAGAAGTCGTTCCTGGGACAGGCTCTGGTATGGCCGGAGCGCGAGGTCGACGGCGTGCTCAAGCCCGAGTACAACACCGGCGACGGCGCCTTTGAGCTCGCTGCACCCATCTACGCACGCGTGAAGGGTCAGCCCGAACTGGTCAAGAAGCAGTACCTGGACATGAACATGTGGCTCCCGGGCGACATTCTGCTCAAGGCCGACAAGATGTGCATGGCGCACTCGCTGGAGCTGCGCGTGCCCTTCCTGGACCGCAAAGTCATGGAGTTCGCCGAGCACATTCCCGATCGCTACCGCATCAACGAGAACGGCAACAAGCAGGTACTCCGCCACGCTGCCAACAAGTCGCTGCCCGATGAGTGGGCCACCCGTCCCAAGGTGGGCTTCCCGGTGCCGATTGTCTACTGGCTGCGCGAGCAAAAGTGGTACGACTATGTCAAGGAGTACTTCACCGCGCCGTGGGCAAGCGAGTTCTTCGATACCGATGAGCTCATGCACCTGCTCGATCTGCACTTTGCGGGCAAGGGCGATTTCCAGCGCAAGATCTATACGCCGCTCGTGTTCCTGGTGTGGTACAAGCGCTTCTTTATCGACGAGGACCAGCCCGCTGTTCAGGCTGCCTAGCCTCGGCTTACGAACGCCTGCGCGTAACGGCTCCTCCGGGAGCCGTTTTTGCGTGGGTGCGTTTCAGTTACTATAAAACCGTCCCTGCCAAATGGCTGAGAAAGGTGAAAGATGCACCATTCGGATTCCGCGACCGTGACCACGGTCGATACGCTTGCCAAGCTTCTCGATGTGTGCGGCGAGCTGCGCTCATCAGAGCAGGTTGACGAGCGTGCCGTGACCGGCTGCTCGTTTGATTCGCGCGCGGTCTCGGCAGGTGACGTATTCTTTTGCAAAGGTGCTGCCTTTAAGCCCGCGTTTTTGAGCATGGCGCTCGATGCGGGCGCCGTCGCATTTGTGTGCGAGGAGTCGCTGGTCGAGTCTCTGGAGCCGCTGGCGCAGGAGAGCGGTGCTGCGATGCTGGTTGTTGATAGTGTTCGCACGGCCATGGCCCTGTTGCCGCCGGAGGTCTACGACCGTCCCGACCACGACGTCAAGATCGTGGGTATCACCGGTACCAAGGGAAAGACCACGGCCGCTTTTATGCTCCAGTCGATTATCAAAGCGGCGGGCGAGTCCTGCGGCATGATCGGCTCGGTGAGTACCGACGATGGCATCGAGTGCTACGAGAGCACCAATACTACGCCCGAGGCCCCCGAGGTCTGGCGCCATATCGCCAACTGCCGCACGTCCGGTCGCCAGTCCATGGTCATGGAGGTTTCGAGCCAGGCGCTCAAGTACCAACGCGTCGAGAATCTGCCGTTTGACGTGGCGTGCTTCCTCAACATCGGCCGCGACCACATCTCGCCGATCGAACACCCCACGTTTGAGGATTATTTTGAGAGCAAACTCAGGATCTTTGACCAGGCAAAGACCGCCGTGGTGAATCTAGGCACCGAAGAGGTTGACCGTGTGCTAGAGGCAGCGTCGACGGCCGATCGCTTGGTGACCGTTGGGGTCGAGCATCCCGAGGCGAGCCTGTGGGCAAGCGACGTACGCATGGTCGGCTTTAGCATCGAGTTCAACTTGCATGGCCTGTGTGCCGACGAGTCCGAGACGGGGGAGAAGGTCCTGCTGGGCATCGCGGGCGACTTTAACGTGGAAAACGCGCTGGTCGCTATCGCCGCTGCGCGCGAGATCGGCATCGGTATCGAGGCTATCAAGAAGGGCCTCTCCAAACTGCGTGTGCCGGGCCGCATGGAGGTCGTGGAGTCGAAGGACGGCCGCGTGATCTGCGTCGTCGACTACGCGCACAACCAGCTTTCGTTCCGCTCGCTTTTCTCGTCGGTCAAGCGCGCGTTTCCCGCTAGCCCGGTCATCGCAGTGTTTGGTGCTGCCGGCGGCAAGGCGCAGGAGCGCCGCGAGCAGCTTCCGCGTGAGGCCGCACCGTATTCCGACCTGATGATCTTTGCCAACGAGGATCCAGCTCACGAAGACCCGATGAAGGTCTGTCGCGAGCTTGCCGAGCATGTTCCCGACGATACGCCGAACAAGATCATCCTCGATCGCGAAGCCGCCGTGCATGCGGCGTTCAAGGCGGCGCGCGAGGAGTACGTCAACCCCGATGCTCCCACCATTGTCTTGCTGCTGGCAAAGGGTGACGAGGAGCTCATGCACGTGGGCGACGAGTTCGTGCCCATCGAGAGCGACCTTTCGCTGGCCAATCGCCTGATCGATGTTACCCAGTTTGACTAATGAACCATGATGGCGGCGGCGCCCTGAGTGCGCTGTCGCCATAAGCGTGCTCCCTCAATCAAAACATGCCGTCCAAGTCCAAACCCTTCTACGTAAACGGAGTAACCATGTCCCACAACACCCTGCCGACCGTTGCCGAGCTTTCGGGCGAGATGCGCGAGCGCTTGGCCAAGGTCAAGTACGTCTTTACCGACCTGGATGCCACGATGCTCGCACCCGGCTCGTGCGTGCTGCGCGACAACGACGGCAACCCCTCGACCAAACTCGTCGAGGCCGTCGTGGCGCTCGCTCGCGCTGGTATTCAGGTGGTTCCCACCTCGGGCCGCAACCGTACCATGATCCACGAGGACGCGCGCGTGCTCGGCCTCAACTCCTACATCGGCGAGATGGGCGGCCTGGTCATGTACGACCTCAAAGCCAACGATTGGGAGTATCTGACCGGCGACATGCCCTACGACCCCTCTTGCGGCCTCACGCCGCACCAGGTGATCGAGCAGACCGGCGTGTGCGAGAAGATCCTCGCCCGCTGGCCGCACAAGATCGAGTATCACAACGACATGTCGACCGGCTACAAGTACCGTGAGGTCACCGTCGGCATGCGCGGCGATGTGCCCGACGATGAGGTTCAGGCCATCCTGGACGAGGCCGGCTGCGGTCTGATCTGGGCTTGCAACGGCTATCTGACTCACCTGTCCAAGCCGACGACGCTCGAGCTCGATCGCGTCGAGGACGGTCGCGCATTCAACATCAACCCCGCGGGCCTCAACAAGGGCGTCGCCATTGCGCACTTCTGCGAGCGCCTGGGGATCGAGCGCGAGGAGACGTTGGCGCTCGGCGATTCCGAGTCCGACTTCTACATGGCCGATCACGTGGGCACGTTCTGCCTGGTCGAGAATGGCCTGACGAGCGCCGGCGCGCCCGAGTTCCTGGCTGCTTGCGAGAACGCTTTCGTTACGCGCGGCAAAATTGTCGACGGTTGGGCGGCGACGGCAGAGCTGCTGGTCGCGGCGCGTTCGTAGCGCGGCGCCGCCGCGCTTGGACATGTCTTTTCGAGAGAGACTGGTGAGGTAATGTCCGATATCGAGAATCCGGCAGGCGACACGCGCCCGATTGGCGTGTTCGATTCTGGTTTGGGCGGTCTGACGGTTGCGCGCGCCATCGCGACGGCGCTGCCGCACGAGTCCGTCTACTACTTTGGCGACACCAAGCGCTGCCCCTACGGCACGCGCACCGAGGATGAGGTGCGCTCGTTTGCGTTGCAGGCGGGTCGTTGGCTTTCGAAGCACGACGTCAAGATTATGGTCATCGCCTGCAACACGGCGACCGCTGCGGCCTTGCGTTTGGCCCAGCAGGTGCTCGACGTTCCCGTGATCGGCGTGATCGCGCCGGGTGCCCGTGCAGCAATCAACAGCACGCGTACGCGTCGCGTGGGCGTGCTCGCTACCAACCTCACCATTCGCTCGGGCGCCTACACGCGCGCCATTCAGGATCTAGATGCCGGCGTCGATGTATACGGCTGTCCTGCCTCGAGCTTTGTCGAGGTTGTCGAACACGAGCTCGCCTCGGGTGCACATCTGCAGGAACAGTGGCTTGAGAACGAGGACATCTTCGATACGCCTGCCGTGCGTGCGCTGGTGGGTGCCACGGTTGAGCCGCTGCGCGACCACGGTATCGATACCGTGGTGCTCGGCTGTACGCATTTCCCGCTGTTGGTGGGACCTATCCGCCATGCGCTGGGGCCTGGGGTGCGCGTCGTGAGTTCCGCCGAGGAGACCACACGCGAGCTGACCGATATCCTCACGCGCCGCGAGCAGCTGGCGGGCGACGCCGCCGAGCCGCAGCATCGTTTTGCCACGACGGCCGATAACATTGCCGAGTTTGCGGTGGCGGGCAGCTTTATCTTTGGTCAGCCGCTCAAGAGCATCGAACATATCGATATCGATGAGCTGAAATAGATGTGAGGCAGCCGCCAAAGCCTTCGCCACATATTTTGCCGAAAGGATATTTCTATGGAGTACATGCAGGTCAACCGCGCCAACGGTCGCGCCGCCAACGAGTTGCGCCCCGTTAAGCTCACCCGTGGCGTCATGAAGCACGCCCACGGCTCGTGTTTGGCCGAGTTCGGTGACACGCGCGTGCTGTGCGCCGCCACTATCGAGGAGGGCGTGCCGGGCTGGCGAAAGGGAGCTAAGGCCGGCTGGGTGACCGCGGAATACGCCATGCTGCCGGCGTCGACCGGCAAGCGCTGCAAGCGCGAGCACGCCAACCGCAAGGGTCGCTCCATGGAGATCGAGCGCCTCATTGGCCGCAGCCTGCGTACCGTCGTCAACATGAAGGCGCTCGGCGAGTACACCGTCACCGTCGACTGCGATGTGATTCAGGCCGATGGCGGCACGCGTACAGCGAGCATCACCGGCGCCTGGGTGGCACTGCACGACGCCCTCGCCATGTGGGTCGAGGCGGGCAAGATCGAGCGCATCCCGCTTATCGGCCAGGTGGCTGCCATCTCCATGGGCGTTGTCGACGGCAATACGCTGCTTGACCTCGATTATTCCGAGGACAGTCACGCCGAGGTCGACATGAACCTCGTCGCCACCGACACCGGCGAGATGATCGAGCTCCAGGGCACCGGCGAGCAGGCGCCCTTTGACCGCAAGCGCCTCAACGCCCTGCTCGACCTGGGCGACAAGGGTATCGCCGAGCTCATCGAGCTTCAGCGCCAAGCCATCGCCTAACCTGCCAAAAAGGGACAGGTTTATTTTGGTAGGTTTTATCTGCTGAAATGCTGCGTTGAAAGGTCCGATCGCCTGAGAGGGGAGGGGTCAAGTGCCCAAACGCCCCTCACGCGGCTTGCTATAGAGACAAGGAGGCCAGTCATGGCACTTGAGAAGATTGACATCGACACCCTCGACCCGGCGGCGACCATCGTCGTGGCAACGGGCAACGCCCATAAGCTCACCGAGATCGAGGCCATTTTGGGCAAGGTCATGCCCGAGGTGCGCTTTGTGGCGCTCGGCCAGCTGGGTGATTTTGAGGATCCCGAGGAAAACGGCACGACGTTTTTGGAGAACGCCATCATCAAGGCCCAAGCCGCGGTTGAGGAGACGGGCCTTATGGCCATTGCCGACGATTCGGGCTTGGTCGTTGATGCCCTGGACGGCGAGCCTGGCGTGTATAGCGCGCGCTATGCGGGCGTGCACGGCGACGATGCCGCCAACAACGCCAAACTCCTCGTTAACCTGGATGGCGTGGCCGACGAGGATCGCACCGCGCGCTTTATGAGCGTCGTCGCGCTCATCGACACGGACGGTTTGGTCACCTATGGCGAGGGCGCCTGCGAGGGCGTTATCGCGCACGAGGGCCGCGGCGATCACGGCTTTGGCTACGACCCGCTGTTCCTGCCGGTCGACACGCCGGGCAAGACCATGGCCGAGCTGACGGCGGACGAGAAGAACGCCATCAGCCATCGATTCCATGCGCTCGAGCATCTGTCCGCCAAACTGACGGGCGAGGAGTAGACCATGCGTGCGGTGGTGCAGCGCGTACTCAACGCCGGCGTGACGGTTGACGGCGAGTGCGTGGGCCGCATTGGACGCGGCTACCTGGTGCTGCTGGGTGTGGGCCATGGCGATACGCGTGCCGAGGCCGACAAGCTGTGGGGCAAGCTCCGCGGCCTGCGCATCAACGAGGACGAGAACGGCAAGACCAATTTGGCGCTTGCCGATGTCGACGGCGAGGTGCTCGTGGTGTCGCAGTTCACGCTGTTCGCCGACTGCCGCCACGGTCGCCGTCCGTCGTTTACGGATGCCGGCGCGCCCGATATTGCCAACGAGCTCTACGAGTACTTCCTGACGCTCGTTCGCCAAGATGTCGAACACGTGGCGCACGGCATTTTTGGCGCCGACATGAAGGTCGACCTGGTCAACGACGGCCCATTCACCATCGTCTTGGACACCGACAACCTTTAGGTTACGCGGTTTTACCAAACCGCGTAACAACTGGTCATGCGAGGTTGTCGTCTGGTACGTATTTGGGACCGGGCTTATTTAGCTACTTGCGTATGGCGGCAGCAGGGTGCTATAGTATTAGAGTTTTGTCTATCTTAGGGGTATTATCCCCTTTTTGAATTGCACCTTCTGGAGGCCCTGTTCATGGAAGAGATGGAAGTCAATCACGTCGACGACATCCACGAGAAGCTGACCGATATGGTGGGCGATCGCGTCAAGGTGAAGGCCAACATGGGCCGCACCCGCGTTGTCGAGCGCATGGGCACCATCAAGAGCGTCCACCCCGCCGTCTTTATCGTCGAGGTTGACGAGCGTCGTGGCCGCAAGTCGCGTCAGTCCTACCAGTACATCGATGTCCTTACCGGTCAGGTCGAGCTGTTCGACCCCGAGAGCGGCGAGCATATCTTTACCCCGCTCGGCAATCAGCTCGAGGAGCACTAACGGTGACCGATTGGTCCCTGACTCTTTCCGCGCCGGCAAAGATTAACCTCTACCTGGGGGTTCATACCGAGCGCGATGACCGCGGCTACCACAGGGTCGATTCCCTGATGGCAGCCGTCGGTCTTTCCGATACCGTGACGGTCACGCCGGCGCAGGCGCTGACTGTCCAGACGGTTCCAGCATCAGATTTTCCCATGCAAAAGAATACGGCGTATCGGGCTGCGGTTGCTATGGCCGAGCATTATGGTCGCGAGGCAAACATCTGCGTGACGATTGAGAAGCGCATTCCATTGTGCGCCGGCTTGGGCGGCCCCTCGACGGATGCGGCCGCGGTCATTGTCGCCTTGGCGGAGCTCTGGGGAATTGATCGCACCGACCCCGCGCTCGACGACATCGCGCGCGGCATTGGTGCTGACGTCCCGTTCTTTTTGCACGCGAGCCCTGCGTTCTACGTTGGTGGGGGAGACGTTTTGGCAACTGAGTACCCCGCGCTGCCCGTGACGCCCGTCGTGCTGGTTAAGCCGCGCGAGGCGAGCGTTTCGACAATTGAGGCCTATCGACGTTTTGACGAGGCCCTGGTGCCTGCGGACAAGCCCGGCGCGATAGCTTCTGCCTTGCGTGCTGGTGATGCCGAGACGGCATATGCGCTCATCCATAACAACTTGGGTGTCATTTCCGCACAGATGGAGCCGCAGATTCAAACGGTTCTCGATTGGCTGCGTAAACAGGACGGCATCGTTGCTGTAGATGTGTGCGGATCGGGTGCCTGCTCGTTTGCCATTTGCGACACCGCTGCCACGGCCGAAAGGCTTGCCGATGCTGCCCAGCAAAATGGCTGGTGGGCCTGCGCGACTGAGCTTATTCCCAACACGGTTCAAATCGACGCTTCAAAGAAATATAAATTTCTCTAGCACGCGGCGAAAATCTTTGTTACTATAGTCGAGCTAACGGGTTGTGGCTCAGTTTGGTAGAGCACTGCGTTCGGGACGCAGGGGTCGCTGGTTCAAATCCAGTCAACCCGACCAGAGCATGAGGAGGGACCGCTTCTTGCGGTCCCTTTTTTTAGCTAGTGTTGTGATACCGCGATACCCGCGGTATACTCATTCGAGCTTGTCTCGCTGTATTGTGGAGGTCTACATGTTTGGACTGAGGGCTCCTGAGCTCATCATTATTCTCGTCGTTGTCCTGATTATCTTCGGGCCCAAGAACCTGCCGAAGCTCGGCAAGTCCCTCGGCTCTACCGTCAAGAATATCCGCGAGGGTATGGAGGGCGACGATAAGGCCGAGACCAAGCAGGCCGAGGAGGTCGTGGTCGAGCAGTCCGAGGAGGACAAGGAGATCGCTGAGCTCGAGGCCAAGCTCGCTGCTGCCAAGAAGAAGCAGGCAGAGGACAGCGACGCGGACGCAGAGTAGTCCCATCCCTTTGGGGTGAGCACCTGACCGGCTTGCCCGCAGGCTAGCCGGTCTTTTTCGTTTTGTTGACAGTTGATTGTTTGATCAGAGTTGGGGAGATATCCGTATGGACGCAAGCCAGATCGTACTGACCGCTGAGGGCCGCCAGAAGCTCGTCGAGGAGCTCGCCTGGCGTGAGGGCGATTACGCCAAGGAGATCGTCGAGGACATCAAGGAAGCCCGCGCGTTCGGCGACCTTTCGGAGAACTCCGAGTACGATGCCGCCAAGGACAAGCAGGCCCAGAATGCTGCTCGTATCGCCGAGATCCAGGCCATTCTTGCCAACGCTCAGGTTGCTGCCACCACGGGCGATCTGACCGTCTCCATCGGTTCCACCGTTTCGCTGATTGATCCCAACGGCGAGGTCATGGAAGTCACGCTCGTTGGTACCACCGAGACCAACTCGCTCGAGCACAAGATCTCCAACGAGTCTCCGGTCGGTCACGCCATCATCGGTCACGGCGAGGGTGATTCCGTCGAGGTCGTTACGCCTTCCGGCAAGACTCGCGTCTACACCATCGCCAAGATCGCACGCTAGACCACGGTCCCGCGTAAAGGTATGTTTTCGCTCCCTGGGACCGAATCCTGGGGAGCGTTTTAGTTTGAGGAGCTAACTTATGGCAGAGAACCAGAACGCCGCCGATCAGGCATCGACGCTCAACGACGAGCGCGCCACCCGCCTGGCCAAGCGCGCCGCCCTGTTCGAGGCGGGCCAGAACCCCTATCCCGAGCACTCTGAGCTTGAGGACTACGTCGCCGATATCGAGGCTAAGTACGCCGAGCTTGCCGATGGCGAGGACACCGAGGACGTCGTGAAGATCGCCGGCCGCGTGGTCGCCAAGCGCGGTCAGGGCAAGATCATGTTCATCGTCGTGCGCGATGCGACTGCCGAGATTCAGCTGTTCTGCCGCATCAACGACATGGATGAGGCCGCCTGGAATACGCTCAAGGCCCTCGACCTGGGCGACATCCTGGGCGTGACCGGCGTGGTCGTGCGCACCCAGCGCGGCCAGCTTTCCGTTGCCCCTAAGAGCGCGACCCTGCTTTCCAAGGCCGTTCGTCCGCTGCCCGAGAAGTTCCACGGTCTTTCCGACAAGGAGACCCGCTATCGCCAGCGCTATGTCGATCTGATCGCCAACGACGACGTTCGCGAGACCTTCCGTAAGCGTTCGCAGATTCTCTCTACCTTCCGTCGCTTTATGGAGTCCGACGGTTACATGGAGGTCGAGACCCCCATCCTGCAGACCATCCAGGGCGGCGCTACCGCCAAGCCGTTCATTACCCACTTCAACGCGCTCGATCAGGAGTGCTACCTGCGTATTGCCACCGAGCTCCATCTCAAGCGCTGCATCGTCGGTGGTTTTGAGCGCGTGTTCGAGATCGGCCGCATCTTCCGTAACGAGGGCATGGACCTTACCCACAACCCCGAGTTCACCACGATGGAGGCCTACCGTGCCTTCTCAGACCTCGAGGGCATGAAGGCGCTCGCCCAGGGTGTCATTAAGGCGGCTAACAAGGCCATCGGCAACCCCGAGGTCATCGAGTACCAGGGCCAGACCATCGACCTTTCTGGTGAGTGGGCCAGCCGTCCCATGACCGACATCGTCTCCGACGTGCTCGGCAAGCAGGTCACCATCGACACGCCGGTCGAGGAGCTTGCTGCCGCCGCGCGCGAGAAGGGCCTGGAGATCAAGCCCGAGTGGACTGCCGGCAAGATCATCGCCGAGATTTACGATGAGCTGGGCGAGGACACCATCGTCAACCCGACCTTCGTGTGCGATTACCCCATCGAGGTCAGCCCGCTCGCTAAGCGTTTTGAGGACGACCCGCGTTTGACTCACCGCTTTGAGCTGGTCATCGCCGGCCACGAGTACGCCAACGCATTCTCCGAGCTCAACGACCCGGTCGACCAGGCTGAGCGCTTTGCTGCCCAGATGGCCGAGAAGGCCGGCGGCGACGATGAGGCTATGGAGTATGACGAGGACTACGTGCGCGCCCTCGAGTACGGTATGCCTCCCGCGGGCGGCATTGGCATTGGTATCGACCGCGTGGTCATGCTGCTTACTAACCAGGCTTCTATCCGCGACGTCCTGCTGTTCCCGCACATGAAGCCCGAGAAGGGTTTCCAGTCCGGTGCCGCTGCCGCCAAGGCTGCAGAGGCCGGCAACGCCGCGAGCCCATTCGTTAAGTCGCTTAAGCCCACGCTCGATTACTCCAAGATCGCCGTTGAGCCGCTGTTTGAGGAGTTCGTCGACTTTGATACCTTCTCCAAGAGCGATTTCCGCGCTGTGAAGGTCAAGGCATGCGAGGCCGTCAAGAAGTCCAAGAAGCTGCTGAACTTTACGCTCGACGACGGTACCGGTACCGACCGCACCATCCTCTCCGGTATTCACGCTTATTACGAGCCCGAGGACCTGGTCGGCAAGACCTTGCTCGCCATCACCAACCTGCCTCCGCGCAAGATGATGGGCATCCCCAGCTGCGGCATGCTCATCAGTGCCATCCACGAGGAGGATGGTGAGGAGCGCCTCAACCTGATCCAGCTCGACGCCTCCATCCCCGCCGGCGCAAAGATGTACTAGGGGGTTACGGCGTTTTACCAAACGCCGTAACCGCTCGACGCTGCGCGCCGCCCAGAGCGACAATTTGTCATTCAAAAGGCAAGGCATGACCAGAAGGTCTATGCCTTGCCTTTTTCATGCCAACTTGTTCGCTCTGGACGTCGCTCGCTGTCCGTCCTCTATCTGCGGCGTTGACTTGGTTGACACTTAGAACATCGATGTAGTCATTGGGGACGTTCTTAAACGACTACCCAACGGATATTGCCCACATGGCTCGCATGACAGTCGTCTCTTTTATGTTTCCTTTAGCCGTTGCTGCCTAGGATGGGGGTTAGTCGGCAGGAAGGGAGCACCGGGATGGACGATGCGAGCGAGCGCGCAATCGAAGAGGACATGCTCGATCAGTTCAATTACTTTGATGATGAGGATGAGGAGCTAATCGATCGTCGTGAGCCGGCATCGCTTGACTCATTTGATCTGGTCGATGAAGAGCCCGACGAGGACGAGGGCGAATCGGCGGAGCCCTCACAGCCTTCGCGCCTTAACTCGCTGCTTTCGAGAGCCCCCATGCACCACGGCGTTCGTGCCGGCGCGCTCCATATGAAAACTGACTGGCACCAGATCGTGACGGCAGGCGATGAGCTTGCCGTCGATGCGCCGCTCACCGATAAATCATCCATCATCTGCCGCACCGGCATGCTTATGCTGGCAAGCGGAACAGGTGCCTGGCGCGTGCGCGATACCATGAATCGTGTTGCTGCCGTACTCGGCGTCACGATTCACGTCGACCTGAGCCTTCTGTCGTTTGAGTGTACTTGCATCGAAGATGGCCACTGCTTTAACGAGGTTGTCAGCTTGCCCACAACGGGCGTCAATACCCATCGCATTTGGATGATGGAGAGTTTCCTCAAGGAAATCGAGACCTATGGTCGTCGCTTCACGGTGCACGAGTATCACGAGATGCTCAAGACCGTTGAGAGTTCAAAACCTGATTACGCGCCTTGGCAACAGGGCCTTGCGGCGGCCTGCGCCTGTGGCGCCTTCGTTTTTTTGCTCGGCGGCGGCCCTATCGAGATGGCCTGCGCATTCGTAGGCGCTGGTGTCGGTAACTTTGCTCGCTCCCATATTCTCAAGCAGGGTCTTGGCCAGTTTAGCGCGCTGACGACCGGCGTTGCGCTCGCTTGCGTTTCGTATCTGCTGGCATTGCTCGGCCTTGGCCAGGTCATACCGGGGGCAATGTCGCACCAAGAAGGCTATATCGGCGCCATGCTCTTTGTGATTCCCGGCTTTCCACTCATTACGGCAGGCCTCGACATCGCTAAGCTCGACATGCGAAGCGGTATCGAGCGCCTTTCATATGCCGTATCGATTATTGTGATGGCGACCCTCGTAGGTTGGATGGTTGCCGAGTGTGTTGGCCTGGCGCCGGACGACTTTGCCCCACTGGGCCTTTCGCCGCTTGCCCTTACGCTCCTGCGCGTGGTGATGAGCTTCGTTGGCGTATTCGGCTTCTCGGTGATGTTCAACAGCCCGGTAAAGATGGCCGCGGCAGCTGGGTTGATCGGCGCCGTGTCCAATACCCTGCGTCTGACCCTTGTCGATGCGCCGACGATGATTCCCTTCCTGGGCCTCAGCACGGGAATGCCTCCCGAGGCAGCAGCGTTTATCGGCGCGCTGGTATCGGGGCTGCTCGCAAGCTTGGCTGAAGTCAAGCTCACCTACCCGCGCATCGCCCTCACGGTGCCTTCGATTGTCATTATGGTGCCGGGCTTGTATCTGTATCGCTCGATGTATTACATGTGCACCTTCGACACGGTCAATATGCTCGGCTGGTTTGTGCGCGCAGTGCTCATCGTAGCGTTTCTGCCCGTTGGACTGGGTGTGGCGCGTACGCTCACCGACCCTCGCTGGCGCCACACCAGCTAATTGGTACAAGGGGGACAGGTTACTTTGCACCAAATGAGTTGCGGTGAAATAGGGACTGAATTGCTGCTTAAAGGGTCAAAACAGTCCGTATTCCACCGCAACTTATGGGGTCGGGGGGGGGATTATTGGTGCCCTGCATCTCCATAAACTCAACGCTTACGAAGCGCGCGCCGTTCGTGTTAGGGTAGTTCCACCACATAAGTAGTCGCAGGCGCACGTACCACGGGCGGGCGAGATGAAGTCCCAACAGCTCCATCTTGCCCGCCCGTTTTTGTTGCGTGGTGCCGCGGCGTAACACAGAAAGGACAATGCCCTTTATGCCTATCAACAAACGAGAGAGCCTGCTGTTCACCTTTATCATGTGCTTTTGCATGGTGCTCTGGATGAGCATCTACAACGTTGCCCTGCAGCATGGGGCCATCAACGGCGAGGTTGTTGCCGCCGCGTGGCTCGGCTTCCCCGTTGCCTACATTTTTGCCATGTGCTGCGACTGGTTTGTTGCCAGCCCCCTTGCCAAGGGTTTCGCCTTTAAATTCCTGGTCACGCCGGGCAAGAGTTCGCTGCTTGCCATGACGCTTGCCGTCAGCTCCTGCATGGTCGTTCCCATGGTCATCATCATGTCGCTGTACGGTGCCTGTGAGGGTCTGACGCACATGCCCGGCGGCATCCTTGCGAACCTGTATTCCGTGCCCGCGATCTGGATGATCAACATCCCGCATAATTTTGTGATGGCGCTGCCGTGGAACCTTTTGGTAGCCGGTCCGATTTCCCGCTTCGTCTTCCGTCGCGCCTTCCCTGTGGGGACGGTTTTCGAGGAGGAGCATGCCGAGCTCTTGGAGCAGGCTATGGCTCCTGAGTGCGAGTAGCTCGCTTAGGGATCTGCTGAGCGCGGGCGACTTGCTTGGTTGGAGCCCAAAGCGTGGATAGCTCTCTCGGCGACATCGCGGGCGTGAGCGGTGCGCATGACCGGAGGGCCCGTGCTGCTCCGTTGCCCGACGTGCTAGCGCGCAGAACAATCTGTTGGTGCATTCGGCGGCTGCTGAAGCGTTTCGGCAGCCGCTTTTTATACGGAGTTTAAATACAACAGTCTGTTGTATTACGTAGAGTGGTATATCTCTAGCGGGAAAAATGCGAGAGACGGAGCATTATGGCGTTGCTAGTAGGACTGGACGTAGGGTCGACGACGACCAAAGTTTACGCGATGCACGAGGATATGACCGAGGCGTGGTGGGGATATCGCCGCCACGGGGCGTGTCAGACAGCGAGCGTGCGCGCCATGCTCGGCGAGCTCGCCGAGCGCTTTCCCCATGAGTCACTGCGCGTTGCGGTGACCGGCTCGGGTGCGCGCGATATCGCGACCGCGCTGGGCGCCTCGTACGTTCAGGAGGTGGTCGCCAACGCGCTCGCGATCAGCAGGTTCTATCCGCAGACGCGCTGCGCCATCGAGCTGGGCGGCCAAGACGCCAAGATGATCTTCTTCCGCACCAACGATAAGGGAGACATCGAGGTTGCCGACATGCGCATGAACGGCTCGTGCGCAGGCGGTACCGGTGCATTTATCGACGAGATGGCAAAGCTCATGGGGGTCGGCACCGAATCGGGCGAGTTCGAGCAGCTCGCAAGCCGGGGAACGACCGTCCACGAGGTCTCGGGCCGCTGCGGCGTGTACGCAAAGACCGATATCCAGCCGCTGCTCAACGAGGGCATTCCTACCACCGACCTGGCGCTTTCGGCGCTTCACGCGGTCGCCCGCCAAACGATCGGCGGTCTGGCCCAGGGTATCGACATCGAGCCGCCGGTAATCTTCGAGGGCGGTACGCTCGCCTACAACCCCACACTGGTCCGCGTGTTCCGGGAGCAACTGAATCTATCGGACGATCAGGTTATCGTCCCGCGCGATCCGCAGATCATGGTCGCGCGCGGTGCCGCCCTGTCGCTGACCGACATGTTCGCATCGTCCCAACCGATCGACCTTCCCGACGCTTTTGTCCGGCTGGATAAGCTCGAGACGGTCGCGCCCGCAAGCGGGGAGGGACGTCTTGCCCAGCCCTTTTTTGCCACACCTGCCGAGCAGGCGGATTTTACGGCACGCCATGGCAAAGAGACGCCGGCAAAGGGTCCGGATGCGTATGCGCCCGGAGAGACGGTGCGTGTGGCGCTCGGTATCGATTCGGGGAGCACGACGACCAAGTTCGCCCTGGTCGATGAGGCGGGTGAGCTTGTCGATTCGTTCTACGCGTCTAATAACGGCAGACCGCTCGACGTCGCCCAACAGGGTCTTGTCAGCTTGAAGAACCGCTGGGAGACAGCGGGAGTCACGCTTGCGATCGATGCCGTGGGCACCACGGGATACGGCGAGGAGCTTTTCGCGCGCGCGTTCCACGCCGACTACCATACGGTCGAGACGGTCGCGCACGCCCGCGCCGCGTGCGCATGCGTTCCCGATGCGACCTTCGTGCTCGACATCGGCGGACAGGATATGAAGGCCATCTGGCTCAACCACGGCGTGCTGACCGATATCGTCGTCAACGAGGCGTGCTCTGCGGGCTGCGGCTCGTTCCTCGAGGGTTTTGCCAAAAACCTCGGAATAGCCGTTGAGGATATCGCGACCGAGGCATTTTCGTCCAAAGCCCCCGCCGTTCTCGGCAGCCGCTGCACGGTGTTCATGAACAGCAGCGTCGTTTCCGAGCAGCGGCGCGGTAAGGGTCCGGGCGACATCATGGCCGGTCTCTGCCGTTCGATTATCGAGAACGTGTTCACCAAGGTCATTCGCGTTTCAAATCTCAACCGTCTGGGCGACAAAGTCGTCGTCCAGGGCGGCACGTTCCGAAACGACGCGGTGCTGCGCGCATTCGAGCAGTATCTGGGCAAACCCGTCACGCGTGCGCCCCACCCGGGGCTGATGGGCGCTATCGGTATCGCCCTGCTCGCGCGCGAGGAATGCCGCAAGGGCGACGCCGGCACGTCGTTTATCGGGCTCGATGCCGTGGAGCGCTTCGAGCATCGCGAGTTCGGCGGCGTTACCTGCCGTCGGTGCAACAACCGCTGCCAGCGCGCGGTCGTGGCATTTGGCGACGGCTCGCTTTACGTCACGGGCAATCGCTGCCCGCGCGGCGGCGCCATCTCATGGGATGAGCTCGTGCGCGAGGTTCCCGCGGCGGAGGAGCTGCGTCCGCAGGGTGCTTGCGAGGCACAGGCACCCGGCACGGGGCGCGACCGGACCGCGGCTGCCCCCAATCTCTTTGTCGACCGCGAGAAGCTGCTGTTCGAGTCGTACCCCACGGTTCCCGTCAGCGGGGGGCGCGATGTCACGATCGGCATTCCCCGTGTGCTCGAGTTCTGGGACACCATGCCGTTCTGGTCGACGTTCTTCAGCACGCTCGGCTTTAAGGTGCGCGTCTCGGGACGCAGCACCAAGGCGATGTACGAGCGCGGTCTGGCGCACGTCACATCCGACACCGTGTGCTTCCCGGCCAAGCTCGTCCACGGGCACATCCGCAATCTCGTCGACGCCGGCGTCGACCGCATCTTCATGCCCATCATCACGACGGTGCCCACCGAAAACACCGCCTCTACCAGCGAGTGGATGTGCGCCGTCGTAAAGGGATACCCCTACGTGATGCGCAATTCCGATAACCCGGAGGAGCGTTTCGGCGTTCCGTTCGATACGCCGCTGTTCCACTGGTACGACGAGGGCGACCGAAACCGCCAGCTCAAGGCGTGGTGCAAGGAGACCTTCGATATCGATGCCGACCTGGTTGCCAAGGCGACCGAGCAGGCGGACCGCGCGCAGGAGACGTTTGAGAACCAGCTGCAGCTGCGCGGCAGGCAGGTGCTCGAGAACGTGCACGAGGACGGCGGCTACGCGGTGGTGATCGCTTCGCGCCCGTACCACAACGACCCGCTGGTCAACCACGGGCTGCCCAAGCTCTTCTCTGAGCGCGGCATCCCCGTGCTGACGCCCGATGCGGTGCCGGGGGTCTGCAACGTCGATCTTTCCAACAGCCGCATCGACATCGTGAACAACTACCATGCGCGCATGCTGTCGTGCGCGGTCATCGTCGCATCGACGCCCGAGCTCGAGCTCGTGCAGATGGGCAGCTTCGGCTGCGGCCACGATGCGTATCTCACCGACGAGATCGCGCGCATGATGGGCGAGATGGGCTCCAAGGTTCCGATGATGATCAAGCTCGATGAGAGCGACGTCGCCGGTCCCATGGGCATTCGCGTGCGTTCGTTTATCGAGTCGGTCAACCGTCGTCGCGCGGAGGAGCGTGCCGAGGGCGCCCGGGTGCACGCGGTCCATCCGCTCGACGACCCGTATAAGGTCAAGTACACCAAGCGCGACCGGCACGACAAGATCGCGCTGGTCCCCAACACCTCCCATGCGTTCTGCAGGCTCATGACCGCGGCGATGCGCAATCAGGGCGTGCGCGCCGAGGCCCTTGATATCGGGCGCGAGGATGCCATCCGCCTGGGCAAACGCTATGTGCACAACGACATCTGCTTCCCCGCGCAAATCGTGATCGGCGAGGCGCTCGCGGCACTCGAGAGCGGTAAGTACGACCCGCACGACGTCGCCGTGGTGACTGGCAAGTATATCGGCGACTGCCGCCTGACGCACTACATGCCCCTGCTGCGCCGCGCGCTCGACGACGCGGGATACGACTATGTCCCGGTGCTCACCAACGACGACGTCGATGCCCACAATGCGCATCCGGGCTTCAAGCTCGGCCTTGGCCCGAGCATCCAGATCGCCTACGGTCTTCCCATGATCGATGCCCTCGAGGCCATGCTTAGGCGCATCCGTTCCTACGAGCTCGAGAAGGGCGCGGCGGACGCTGCGTTCGACCGCGCGCTCGATGAGGTTATCGAGGGCATGGAGCGCTCCGGGCTGAGAGGCCAGGCGACGGGCTTCAAACGCGCGCTTGCGATCATGGACGCCGTTCCGTACGACCGCTCGAACCCGCATCCGACCGTTCTCATCGTGGGCGAGTACCTGCTCAATTTCCATCTCGGCGCCAACCACGAGATCGAGCGCTACCTCGAGGACAACGGGCTCGAGGTCATCGAGGCGCGCATGACCGACGTGATCCGCAAGACCTATTTCTACAAGCATGCGCAGTCGCGCGAGTTCCACGTCGACCTGTCGCTGCCCGAAAAGGCCTGGTACGCCACGGCGGACAACCTGTTCGAGCTCGCGCACGACCGTTGCGACCGCCTGGGCGCGGCGAGCCCGCTCTACGAGCCGCCGACGCGCATGCCCGAGCTCGTGCGCGCGAGCGATAAGATCCTGCACCATACGTTCGATGCGGGCGAGGGCGTGCTGATTCCGGCGGAGATTCTCGAGCACGCCAAGCGCGGCTGCCGCAACTTCGTGATCTTGCAGCCGTTCGGGTGTCTGCCCAACCATGTCGTGGGGCGCGGGCTCATCCATGCGCTCAAGGAGCAGTATCCCACGGCGCAGTTCCTGCCGCTCGACTACGATCCCGACGTGAGCTTCGCCAACGTGGAGAACCGTCTTCAGATGCTCATCATGAACGCCAAGGCGCAGGGGTGCGGTGAGGCGCATGGCGAGACCGCGTAAGGACGCCGATGCGCCCGATGCACGCACCCGTATCATCGAGGCGTTTTGGGAGCTCATCGAGAACAACAGCATCTTCGAGCTGTCGGTTGGCGAGGTGACCCGCGCCGCCCAGTGCAATCGCGGAACGTTTTACTACTATTTTCACGATTTCGATGAACTCGTCGCCATCGCCATAGCCCAGCTGCTGCAGGATAACGAGCTCATCACCGATGCCCTCTGGCATTTTTCGAGCGAGGGCGACCTTTCGGCGTTCGACCGGCGCGACGTCCGCTGCCTGCTGCAGCGCATCGTCATCACCATGAGGGCGGGTGCCGCCGAGCAGGTCGTGCAGGGCATCCATACGATCATCATCGACCGCGTGAGAGAGATCGTCCACCCCGACGGAGAAGAGCTCAAGGCAGATTCGAGCTTTGCGGTGGGCTTTCTGGTCTCGGGCATCATGGGCTTTGTGATGGCGGTCGGCTTTGCCCGGGAGGGCGGCGAGGAGATAGACCTCGAGCAGCCGGGGGACAGCGCGTGCGCGTACCTGAGGGCGGTCGCCATGCAGACGGTGGAAACGGTCGCGCAAGTCGAGGGCGTCGATACATCCGAGCTGCTCGAACGCGTCTCCAAGGAGGCCGATGCCTATCGCGCATCGCGTGCGACGAGTCCCGACGTGGTGAAAGACGCCTAGGGTTTCTCTTGCGGGGCGCCTGTCGCGCATCGCGCGGTGAGTCCCGCGATGCGGTCATAACCTGCATTCATGCGAGCCGGGTTTATAGATATTCCTCCAGCTGTTAACATAGACAACCGGTGGGTAAAGAGACAAAAGCGCCGCCGACGGGCGGGCGTTTTGATTTCGATGAACTCATGTAAGGAAACGAGCATGTTAGATAGATTTACCGATCGAGCGCGCAAGGTCATGTCGATGGCCAAACAGGAGGCGCTCGATCTGCACTCAAATAAGGTGGGCACCGAGCACTTGCTGCTCGCGCTTGCCAAGGAGGACGAGGGCATTGCCGCCGAGGCGCTGCGCTCGCTCGACATCTCCTACGATGACATCATGGATACTCTCAAAGAGGTCCAGACCACGGTTCCCGAGCCCAGCGAGGAGACCGAGGCGGCCAAGCTTGCCTTTACGCCGCTCGTCATTAGCGTGATGGAGCGCTCCTTCCGCGTGGCGCGTGAGAACAACCAGACCTATGTGTCGACCGAGCACTTGCTGATTGGCATCGTCGAAGAGGGTAACGGCATGGCCATGGACATCCTCATGCGCCTGGGTGTGTCGTCCGCCTCCATCAAAAAGGCTATCGAGAAACTTACCGCCAAGGACCAGGACAAGAAGCGTCCGCTCGCCGGCGCCGGTGCCGGGCGTCCCGGTGCGGGCCTGCCGTTCTTTAGCGGCTCGGACGCGTCGCAGCAAAAGGGGAGCGGCACCGATACGCTTAAGCAGTTCGCCACCAACCTTACGCAGAAGGCGCGCGACGGCGAGCTCGACCCTGTAATTGGTCGCGAAAAGGAAGTCCAGCGTATGATGGAGATCCTTTCGCGTCGCACCAAGAACAATCCGCTTATCTTGGGCGACCCCGGCGTGGGCAAGACGGCCATCGTCGAGGGTCTGGCTCAGCAGATTGCAGCTGGCAACGTGCCCGAGAACCTTATGAACCAGAACATCTGGACGCTCGACCTGCCGGGCCTCGTTGCGGGCGCCAAGTATCGCGGTGAGTTTGAGGAGCGCCTCAAGAACGTGATCCAGGAGGCCACCGAAGCTGACGACGTCATCCTGTTTATTGACGAGATGCACACCATCATCGGTGCCGGCTCTGCCGAGGGCTCCATCGACGCGAGCTCCATGCTCAAGCCCGTGCTCGCGCGCGGTGCCTTCCAGATTATCGGCGCCACCACGGCCGAGGAATTCCGCAAGTACCTCACCAAGGACCCGGCCTTCGAGCGTCGCTTCCAGACCATCGATGTCGAGGAGCCGAGCGTCGAGGACACGGTCAAGATCCTGACCGCGCTCAAGCCGCGCTACGAGGAGCACCACCATGTGCGCTATACGCAGGGTGCTATCGAGGCCGCCGCGAACCTCTCCGACCGCTACATCCAGGATCGCTTCCTGCCCGATAAGGCCATCGACCTCATTGACGAGGCCGGCGCCCGCGCCCGCATCGCCGCCAACCGCGCGCCCGAGCCGGTGCGCGAGGCCGAGCATCGCGTGGAGGAGCTTAAGGCCGCCGCGCAGGAGGCCACCGAGAGCGACGACATGAACAAGGCCGCCGAGATCACCGAGCAGCAAAAGGCTGCCGAGATTGAGCTCGCCGAGGCCAAGGCTGCCTGGACGGCCGAGCTCGACGCCAGCCCGCTCACCATCGATGTCTCCCAGATTGCCGACATCGTGTCCGTGACCTCGGGCGTGCCGGTGTCCTCGCTCACCGAGAGCGAGAGCCGCCGCCTGCTGCAGGCCGAAAGCGTGCTCAAGACGCGCATCATCGGTCAGGACGAGGCCGTCGAGGCCGTTGCCAAGGCCGTGCGCCGCAGCCGCTCGCCGCTCAAGGACCCGCGTCGCCCCGGCGGCAGCTTTATCTTCCTGGGCCCCACCGGCACGGGCAAAACCGAGCTCGCCAAGACGCTCGCCGAGTATCTCTTTGGCAGCAAGGACGCGCTCATCAGCTTCGATATGTCGGAGTTTGGCAGTGAGTTCGAGGTCTCCAAGCTCATCGGTAGCCCCCCGGGCTATGTGGGCCACGACGAGGGCGGCCAGCTCACCAAGGCTGTTCGCCGTCACCCGTACTCGGTCGTGCTGTTCGACGAGATCGAGAAGGCGCACCCCGACATCTTCAATATCCTGCTGCAGGTGTTGGAGGAGGGCCGTCTGACCGATAGCCAGGGCAAGACGGTCGACTTCCGCAATACGGTGATCATCATGACGTCAAACGTGGGCGCCCGCGAGATCGCGCAGGATGCGAGCGTTGGCTTTGGCACCACCGGCGAGCAGGGCCTCACCTCGAGTGAGATCCGCGGCCGCGCGATGGGCGAGCTCAAGCGCCTGTTCCGCCCCGAGCTGCTCAACCGTATCGACGACATCGTGGTGTTCCAGAAGCTCTCGGGCGAGAACCTGACCAAGATTGCGCACCTGCTGGTGGACGATCTGCGCCAGCGCCTGATCGCAAACGGCATGAACATCAAGCTTACCGATGCGGCCTACGACAAGATTGTGGCGGAGGGTACCGACCTCACCAACGGCGCGCGTCCGCTGCGTCGTGCCATCCAAAAGCTCATCGAGGATCCGCTGTCCGAGGAACTGCTGGCTGGCGAGTGGGGCGAGGGCGATACCGTCCTGTGCGACGTGGCCGATGGCAAGTTTGTCTTTAGCCGCGGCACGGGCGGGATCCCGGCACCGCGTCCGGCGGGCACGCTTGGTGGCGATACCGCCCCGGCGGTACCGCACACCGGCAACGCCGCGCCCGTGAGCGGCGGCGTGACCTCGGGCCCCGGCGGCATGATGCAAGCCGGTTCCGGCGCGCTGTAGGGCGTGGCGACAATTTGATACGCGCAATCGAGGCGCTCCGGAAAGGGCGCCTCGATTTGTAGAGCTGCGGAAGTTGTGACCGTTACGCTATACGGTCCACCGTTAGCCGATGATGCGAGGGCGCTCGGCGTTTTCGACTGGTTTATGCACGCAAAGTCTGGGAATATACAAGTCGCATGTCTTACTGTCTAACCAGTTGCGCCAAGGAGGCACCATGGACTACAAGATTACCGGCTACGAGCCCGCCCAGCTGTTCCATTTCTTTGAGGAGGTCAGCGCGATCCCCCGTGGGTCTGGCAACGAGAAGGGCATCAGCGATTTCCTGGTTGCGTTTGCCAAGGAGCGCGGTCTCGATGTGTACCAGGACGAGGTCTACAACGTCATCATTCGCAAGCCCGCATCTGCCGGTGCCGAGAATGCCCCGACCGTGATGCTGCAGGGCCACATCGATATGGTGTGCGACAAGTTGGGCTCCGTTGAGCACGACTTTACGACCGATGGTATCGACCTGGTCGTCAAGGACGGCGTCCTCACCGCTAACGGCACCACTCTGGGCGCCGACAACGGTATTGCCGTCGCGCTTATGCTTACCGTGCTCAACGACGATTCGATTACCCATCCGGCCCTCGAGTGCGTGTTCACCACCGACGAGGAGACTGGCCTGGTCGGCGCCGAGACGCTCGACAAGTCCCAGATTAGCGCCCGCACCATGATCAACCTTGACTCCGAGGAAGAGGGCGTTGCCACCGTCAGCTGTGCCGGCGGCGTCGTCGTTACCTACACCTGCCCGATCGCGCGCGAGCACAAGACCGGTAGCACCCTCACGCTCGACATCTCCGGCCTGCTGGGCGGCCACTCCGGCAGCGATATCAACCTGGAGCGCGGCAACGGCAACCTCATCATGGCCCGCATCATCGACCGCCTGATGGTTGCCGGCGAGCCCGCCATCGTTAGCTTTAACGGCGGCACCAAGGACAACGCCATCAACCGTGAGTGCAAGGCTGTTCTGGTCTACGCCGACCACGCTGCCGCCGAGGCCGCGGCCCAGATCGCAAAGGGCATCATCGCCGACGTCACTGCCGAGCTCGAGGTCTTCGACCCCGGCTTTACTTGCACCGTCGAGATTGCCGACGACGCCGAGGTTGAGGCCATGGACCAGAAGTCCGCGCTTGCCCTCATCCGCGCCCTGCGCCTTGCCCCTAACGGCGTGATTCGCCGCAACGTCGCCACCGACGGCTCCGTCGAGGTTTCCTCCAACATCGGCGTGGTCGCCACCTCCGATGACGAGGTCAAGATTATGCTGTCCCCGCGCTCTTCGATCACCTCGCTGCAGAACGAGTTCAAGGACCGTCTGCAGACGCTGGCCGATGTCCTGGGCTTCGACGCCAAGTTTGAGTTTGAGTATCCCGGCTGGAGCTATGCCGAGCATTCGCCGGTCCGCGAAGTCTTTGTCGAGAGCTATCGAGAGCTCTTTGGCTCCGAGCTGCGCATCGAGTCCATTCACGCCGGCCTTGAGTGCGGCCTGTTTGCCGAGGCTCTGCACGGCCTGGACGCCATCGCCGTGGGCCCGACGCTCTCCGATGTCCATACCCCGGACGAGAGCATGGAGCTCGCTTCTGCCGAGCGCTTCTACGAGCTGCTCATCGACGTCCTCAAGCGCCTCGCTGCGTAAAGGTTGCGCTAGCAGCAGTCCGAGTCACGTGCTAGCGGATTGCAAATGACATTATGAGAGGGGGCACCCGGTCTTTTGCGACGGGTGCCCCCTCTCGTTTGTTTGATAATTGCGAAATTACGGCCACCTAGTCCATTTCTGCCCTGATGAGGTCGAGGGCGCGCTGGCAGTTTTCGCGGACGGGGCCGAGCATATGCTCGCGCAGGTCCGCCATGCCGGGCAGGTCGGCGTATTCGTCCATGACCTCTTCCATGCAAATGGGTACCTTGTAGGCGAGGTCCATCATGGTCGCAAAGCAAAACTTCTCGGATAGCCCGGCATCGGTGAGCGTCGCCTCCAGCGTGGGGTCGCCCATACCGTGGTATCGGCGGATAGCGCCTGGACCGATGCACCCCACACGATTTTCGCCGCCAACGCTCATGGCAAGGCGCGCCCGGCGGCGCATGCGCTCATACGCCAAACCCGACGCGACATCGTACATTCGAGCCATCATGGCTGCGCCGTCGTTTCCAAGGAGCAGGGAATAGTTTTTCGCGTGCGCATCCGGTGCGCCGATGATGGCGTTAAAGAAAAGTATCTGCGTAAACAGATACAGGTTAAGTTGATGGTGGCTCGTATTTACGAGGAGCTCTTGAATGTCGCGTGTGGTCGGGCCGCCGTCTGCCGTGTACTTTTGGGCGGGCATCACCCCAAGTGCCTGACAGAGGTCTTCTTGATGTAGGCGCCTGATCGTTCCGTCTTTGACTTTCACGCGGTCATAGCGCTCAACAATGAGGGCAGGTTCGTCCTCAAACATACGATATTCGACGTTTGCCGTTGCGATGCCGGCGCGCTGGGCGCTTTTCATGCAGACAAACTCATTGAGAGCCTCGAGTTTAAATCCGATAACGCCATTTTTGAAAATATGCGTCGTGGGCGAGGAGCCCATGCATTCGCACCAGCGGCCGTTTATGAACGCGAGCGCGAACTTGCCCTGGTTGCCTCCAAGTGACCAACTTTCATCTAGACCCATCCACGATGCATCGCGGTCATCTCTGATCGACTTGAGACGAAGAGCAATTTCGTGGTTGTCTATAGGGCGGTATTCGCCAGCGCGATGCAGGACGGCGTCGGTATCTTCTTCGGCACAAAACTGCACGCCGCCCGGACAGTCGAGTCCGATATGGCTGAGCAACGCAACGGGATTGTTGGGCCTAACGTCGAATTCGGCGGCAATCGCTTTTCGTTGGTCCTCGCTGTCGGGTAGAAGGCCAAACAGGTACGGATTCATGACCTGTTGTCCGTATGTGCGATTCGATACGGGTATGTTGGTCGATAGGGCTGGCCCGTCATAGTCATGATCGTAGGTAAAGCTGATAAGACCGTTCTCATCTTGCGTGAGCGTTCCAGCAGGCACGCCGCAAATAATGGTCCGAAGTGATGTTCTGGCCATTGGCTATTTCCCTTCGGGCATGGCTTGGCTAGATGCGTTTGTGGCAATCGAGACTCCGAGATTGGACATGGCGAAATCGGCGAAGACCTCGTCGTAGAGTGCGGATGTAAAGGGGGCATCTGCAAGAGCCGGAATGGTTGTGCTGCGACGGTTGCGATGATGAAGACGTTGGGCGTGATGGCGTCTGGAGGTGCTGCAAGGTTGATCAGCATGCGGGGCGTCGACTGGTTGCTCATTTTTCGTTTCGCCTATATCCCCTTGAGCGGCGAGCGCCAGTCCAAGAGCACCGAAAACTGCCAGCAGCTTGTCGAGCCGAATGCCCGTGGCATCTCCCAGCTCGAGCGATGCGAGCAGGCGTTCCGAAACACCGGCTTTTTTAGCGAGGGCGGCACGGGTGATCCCCTGCGCCTCGCGCGCCTGACGCACGTAGATGCCGGCTTGGCGCGGCGTGGTGATGGGAAGGGTATCCATGGCAATCTCCTAACGTGCAGACTTTTGCATCCTAGTATGACATGCAAAAGTCTGCATGAAAAGGCCCATGCAAAACTCTGCATGAGACCTCATACGGACGTTTAGTTTTGAAGGGTGTTTTACAGCACCAAAAAACCCAAGTGTTCCAGCAGGATCTTGAGGCCGATAAGGATGAGCACGACGCCACCCACGATGGTGGCGGGTTTTTCGTAGCGCGCGCCAAAGGTGTGGCCGATCGCTACGCCGGCGACGGAGAAGATAAACGTTGTGACGCCGATAAGCGATACAGCGGGCACGATGTCAACCGAGAGCGCGGCAAACGAGATGCCCACGGCCAGGGCGTCGATTGAGGTGGCGATGGCGAGGATCAGGTACTCGCCCAGTTCAATCTTCTCGGCATCCTTGCCGTCGTCTTCATCCTCGTCTTCGGTAAAGGCTTCCCACAGCATTTTGCTGCCGATGAAGGCCAAAAGGATAAAGGCGATCCAGTGGTCGATGGGGCCGATGATGCTCATGAATTGACTGCCAAGCGCCCATCCGATCACGGGCATGCCTGCCTGGAAGCCGCCAAAGAACAGGCCGAGCACTACGGCGACCTTAAGGTTGATCTTCTTCATGCCAAGGCCCTTGCAGATGGATACGGCAAAGGCGTCCATCGAAAGGCCAACGGCGAGCAACACGAGCTCTGCGAGTCCCATAGTCTGGCTCCCTCTCTGCGGGCGGGCCCGCGTGTACCTCTTGGGGGAGTAACAAAAAAGACTCGTGGCGTACGCGGTGCGCGCACAGCCACGAGTCTCGTTCATTAAGGCAAGCCAGGCCGCATCGGCCAGTGTGTTGACTTGCCGCGCCACCGGAGGCGAACCCGATCACGCGACTACTCCCTCATTTATGCGAATCCCGATGCTACCACATAAGCAGCTCATTTGGATTGGGGCTCTCAGCTGTGTTCGCTCATTCTGTAAGCATCGGATTTTGCGGGCGTCACAGGGGCAAACCGTGAGAAACTTATTGACGTTTATGGAGCGTATACGATGGGAGCGATGCCTTGGATAAGAACGAGCTGCAAAAGCGTATGGAACAGGCCATCCGCCTGACTGCCCCCGGTCAGCCGATCCGCACCGCCCTCGACATGATCATTGCCGGTCACCTGGGCGCCCTTATCTGCGTCGGCGACACCGAAAACGTGCTCGCCGCCGGTAACGACGGCTTCCCGCTCAACATTTCGTTTACCTCGAACCGCCTGTTCGAGCTCTCCAAGATGGACGGTGCCATCGTTATCGATGGCGACCTCACCCAGATCCTGCGTGCCAACTTCCACCTCAATCCCGATCCCTCGCTCGCCACGAGTGAGACGGGCATGCGTCACCGTACTGCCGCTCGCATGTCGGTGCTCACCGACGCCATCGTGATCTCGGTTTCGGCTCGTCGTGCCGTCGTCAACGTGTACGTTCACGGCAAGAGCTACGAGATCCAGCCCGTCACCACCATCATGAGCTCGGTCAACCAGCTCGTCGCCACGCTCCAGACTACCCGTCAGTCGCTCGATCGCTCCCTGCTGCGCCTGACGGCCCTTGAGCTCGACGACTACGTCACGCTCGCCGACATCACCGGCATCTTCTCGAGTTTCGAGATCATGCAACAGGCAAAGACCGAGCTTAAGGATTGCATCGTCAAGCTGGGTAACCAGGGCAAGCTCGTGCAGATGCAGCTCGAGCAGCTCGCGGGCTCCAGCATGGATACCGAATACGACTTGATGATCCGCGACTACGCAAGCGATTCCTCCGAGGCAAACGCCGAGAAGATTCGCGCCGAGCTGAGCCGCATGACGCCTAAGGACCTGTCCGACCCGCAGCATGTGGCGGCGGTTCTGGGCTATGACGACCTGGACGAGGACTCCGTCATGACGCCGCTGGGCCTGCGCACGCTTTCGCGCGTGTCCGTCGTGCGCGACGGCGTGGCCGAGAAGATCGTCGACGAGTACGGCTCGCTGCAGGAGCTCATGGATGACATCAGCGAGGATCCGGAGCGCCTGGGCGACTTTGGCGTTAACAACCCTGCCATTCTTGCGGACTCCCTGTACCGCATGAAGGGCACCAAACAGGGGAACGCATAATGGCGCCCGTATGCGCCGTGGTCGTTGCCGGTGGCAGCGGCCAGCGCTTTGGTAACCCCGGCGGCAAGCAGCTCGTCAATGTAGCGGGCCGTCCGCTTATGAGCTGGTCCATCCGCGCGTTTGACCGTAGCGATAAGGTCGGCCACATCGTCGTGGTTTGCCCTGCCGAGCGCCGTGCCGAGATGCGCCGCCTGGCCATCGACCCGTTTGACTATGACACGCCCATCAGTTTTGCCGATGCCGGCGATACCCGCCAGGACTCCACCCGTGCCGGCGTGCACGCGGTGCCGGCGGGCTTTGAATACGTCGCCATTCACGATGGCGCTCGTCCGCTCATCACGACCGAGGCCATCGATCATGCGATCGACGTGCTTGTGGGCGACCGCTCGCTCGACGGTGTCGTGTGCGGTCAACCCGCGATCGACACACTCAAGATCGTCGACGGCGATAACATCGTCGAGACGCCGCCGCGTGAGCTTTATTGGGCTGCGCAGACGCCGCAGATCTTTAGCGTCGATGCTATGAAGCGCGCCCACGCTGCAGCCATTGCCGAGGGCTTTATCGGCACCGATGATTCGTCGCTGGTCGAGCGCATGGGTGGGCGCGTCCGCTGCGTCCAGAGCCCGCGCGATAACCTTAAGGTGACGGTGCCCGAGGACTTGCGTCCCGTAACCGCGATTCTGCTTGGCCGTATGGCCGAGGGAGAGGACCTTCCCCATGTTCAGTAACCTGCGCATTGGCCATGGCTACGACGTTCACCGTCTGGTGGAGGGGCGTCGATGTATCATCGGCGGTGTCGACATTCCCTACGAGCGCGGCCTGCTGGGCCACTCGGATGCCGATGTGCTCGCGCACGCCTTGGCCGACGCCATTCTGGGCGCCTGCCGTGGGGGAGACATTGGCAAGCTATTCCCCGATACCGACCCCGCCTATGAGGGTGCCGATTCGATGGTGCTGCTCGCTCGCGTGATGGACTACGCGCGCGAGCTGGGCTTCGAGTTTGTCGATGCCGATTGCACCATTGCCTGCCAGCAGCCTAAGATCACCCCGCACCGCGATGCCATGCGTGCCAACCTTGCCCATGCCTTGGGCGCTGACGTCGAAAACGTGGGCGTCGCCGCCACTACGACCGAAAAGCTCGGTTGGGAAGGCCAGGGCGAGGGAATCGGCGCCTGGGCCGTCTGCCTGCTACAGAAAACCGTTAAGGAGTAACGAATGCGTATCTACAACAGCGCTACCCATAAAAAGGAAGAGTTCCAGCCCATCGAGTCCGGCAAGGTCCGCATGTACGTGTGCGGCCCCACGGTCTACGACAACATCCACATCGGCAATGCCCGCACGTTCATCAGCTTTGACGTGATTCGTCGCTGGCTCATCGCGAGCGGCTACGAGGTCACGTTCGCCCAGAACCTCACCGATGTCGATGACAAGATCATCAAGCGCGCCAACGAGCAGGGCCGCACTGCCGCCGAGGTCGCGACGGAGTTCTCGGACAAGTTCATCGGCGTCATGCGCGCCGCCAACGTGCTCGATCCCGATGTGCGCCCCCGCGCCACCAAGGAGATCGGCCCCATGATCGCCATGATCAAGACGCTTATCGAGCAGGGCCACGCTTACGCAGCCGATAACGGCGATGTGTACTTTGCCGTGCGCAGCGATCCCAACTATGGTCAGGTCTCGGGCCGCAACATCGACGACCTTATGGTTGGCGCGCGCATCGAGGAGAACGAGGACAAGAACGACCCGCTCGACTTTGCCCTGTGGAAGGCCGCCAAGCCCGGCGAGCCCAGCTGGCCGAGCCCCTGGGGCGAGGGCCGTCCCGGTTGGCACACCGAGTGCGCCGCCATGGTGCATCGCTACCTGGGTACTCCGATCGACATCCACGGCGGCGGCTCCGATCTTGCCTTCCCGCATCACGAGAACGAGTGCGCTCAGGCCACCTGCGCCTGGCACCAGGGCTTCTCCAACACCTGGATGCACACGGGCATGCTGCTGGTCGACGGCGAGAAGATGTCCAAGTCGCTTGGTAACTTCTTTACGCTGGCCGAGGTCCTCGAGCAGCACTCCGCTGCCGCCCTGCGTTTGCTGATGCTGCAGACGAGCTATCGCTCACCGCTCGACTTTTCTTGGGAGCGCCTGGAGGGTGCCGAGAACTCGCTCACGCGTATCGCCGGTACGGTCGAGAACCTGCGCTGGGCTGCGAACCACGCGACGGCCGATGCCGATGAGGCGGCATCCGAGGCGTTTGCCGCCAAGGCCGCCGAGACCCGCGCCACCTTTAAGGAGTGCATGGACGACGACTTTAACACCGCTGGTGCCATGGGTGCCGTCTTTGGCTTTGTGACCGAGTGCAACCAGTACCTGGAGCAGGCCGGTGACGCTGCCGACAAGGCCGCAGTCCTGGCTGCCGCCGATACGCTGGCCGAGCTGCTCGATACGTTTGGCGTCGAGCTTCCCGAGCCCAAGGTGGAGCTGCCGCTGGGTCTGCTGGGTGTTGCCGCCGGTTTGGTTGCCTATACGGGCGACGACGTGGACGAGGCTGCTGCCAAGATTCTCGAGGCCCGCGCCGAGGCCCGTGCCGCCAAGAACTGGGATCTGGCCGACGCCATCCGCGACCAGCTCAAGGACCTGGGCCTCACCATTGAGGATACCGCCGCCGGCACCCGTATCAAATCTCTCTAATCCCCGCGGGTTTCCCAAGCACCCGACCTTGCCGTTCAAACCGTCGCTCGCGTACTCAAGTACGCGTCGCTCCTCTTTCACGGCAATCTCGGGCACTTGGAAAACCCGTACCGACCGCTTGAGCTATTCGTCTTAAGCGGTCGCTTCTTTTGTCCTGTTTGAAAAGTATTTAAAGGAGGCCGTTTTATGGCCGACAATCGCAAGCGTGCATCGCGTGGAGGCAAGCAGGCTGCTTCTGGCTCGCGTCCGATTCGCCGCAACGACCGCGCTGCCGCTCCCAAGGGCCAGCGCGAGCGCTCACAGGCTGCTCGCCCGCAGCGCGAGCGTAGCCGCGATAACGTCCAGGTTCCCAAGGGCGAGTTTATCGAAGGTCGCCGTGCTGCCGCCGAGGCGCTGCGTACCGGCTTTCCCGTCAAGTGCGCGCTCATCGCTGAGGGCGGGGAGCGCGATGCCGCCTTGTCGCGCCTGGTCGACGACCTCAACGCTGCAGGCGTCCGCATTAAGTATGTGCCGCGCGCGCAGCTCGATGCGCTGTCGAGCCATGGCGCTCACCAGGGCATTGCGCTCGAGGTGGGCAATTTCCCCTATGCCGATGTTGCCGATATCCTCGACCGTGCGGGCGACGGTCCGGCGCTCGTCGTCGTGCTCGACCATGTGACCGACGACGGCAACTTTGGCGCCATCGTGCGCTCCGCCGAGGTCGTGGGCGCGGCGGGCGTCATCATTGCCAACAAGCGCGCCGCCGGTGTGACCGTCGGCAGCTACAAGACTTCTGCCGGCGCCGTCATGCACCTGCCCATCGCGCAGGTTCCCAATATCGCCCGTGCGCTCGATGACCTCAAGGCCGCCGGCTTTTGGGTGGGCGGCGCCTCCGAGCACGCCGAAGGCAGTTGCTGGGACGCCCCCTTCGAGGGCCACGTTGCGCTCGTCATGGGTTCCGAGGGCGACGGCATCTCGCGTCTTGTGCTCGAGAAATGCGACTTTTTGACCAAGCTTCCCCAGCGCGGCATGACCGAGAGTCTCAACGTGGCCCAGGCGACCACCGCTCTGTGCTTTGAGTGGCTGCGCCGCAATGCCGGCGAGCTCATGGGGGAGGAGTAGCGCATGTCCAAGAAGAACCGCGCCAAGTCCAAGGCCAAGCGCTTTGGCGAGGGCTCGGCCAAGCCGATTGTTTCGGCCGCGACCTATGGCGTGGGCGGCAATGCGTTTGCGCAGGCCATCGCCGATCCGGTCTCGACGGTGCACTCCAATAAGCCCGAGCTGCTGGTGGTCGACGGTTACAACGTGATTCACTGCACGCCGCGCTACGAAAAGCTCGTCTACGACCATTCCGACGATCCGTATTCCAGCGACGTCCACGATATGGCGCGAACTGCACTCATCAACGACGTCGCCGCGTTTGCCCAGGGCCGCTACGAGGCCGTGATCGTGTTCGACGGCGCGGGCAATATCTCCAGCGAGCGCCCCAACCTGCCGGCCCGCGGCGTGCGCATCGAGTTTTCGCCGACGGGCGTCTCTGCCGATACCGTGGTGCAGAAGCTCTGCATCGAGGCACGCGAGGAAGGTCGCGCGTGCTCCGTGGTATCGAGCGACGGCACGATCCAGGCCGTCGTCATGGGCAAGGGCGTTACGCGCATCTCGAGCCGTATGCTGGTGGACGAGATCAAACAGATCGATAACGACGTTCACGAGGCCGAAGAGGCCCCGCAGATCAAGATGACTCTGGGCAGTCGCCTGAGCCCCGAGGCGCTGGCAAAGCTCAAGGCCCTCCGCGGGAGGTAGGGGAGTTGGCGGGGCGATGCTGTCTCGCTAACTCCATTCAGCGATGTCGATCATTCTTTCGAGGCGCCACGTTAGCGCCTCTTTTAGATAAGGCAGTCTCGCTGTTAGAGCATCGTTTTTAGACAGAATCTCGATTGCCTCGTCAACGAAGCCTTCGAGTTTGTCGCCGTCAAACCAGCCCATGTCCTCGACGAGCAACATCTGTTTGGCGGGGCTTGAATGAAATTGTGCGCTGGTAAAACTGTGCTCTCCTGCCCGAAGCTCCTCAAGAGAAATGTTGCACCAGAGCAATGAGCCCGAATCGAAGATGGGGGCAGGTCTGCAGGCTAGCGTGTTTACGTTTCGCACAAGGCCAAAGTTACGCCAATGACGATCGTAGTTGGCGATGATGCCGTCGCACACGATCATGCGGTCAAGGGCATCCTTGACGCCTGTCACCCCGAGCTCCTCGCAGTTTGCTACGTATCGCTCGTAGTCGGTTAGCCGTTCACCTGCGTTCGCGTACTGGTTTACATAGAACGCAGGGACATACTCTTCTTCATCAGTTAAGAAGACATCGCATATGCTCAGGGCGGAAGTGCCCGTGCCCTCGAGCGAGTAAGGCACATAATCGCAGGTGTTTAGGATGCGACGGTGGAGCGTGGTCGCCACCAGCTCGTTATAAGGTTCCTGGTTCAGGTGCGCTCCTGCCTTATGCAGAATTCGACGCCCGCCCTCGCATGTCCAGTACTTTTGAAGATTGCCGTCCGAGGTGTTGTCGGGCTTTGCGGCAGCCACTTTTCCCTCTGGGGCGAAGGGTGCAATGGTTAGCGAGACGTCATCAAAGGCATTATTGAAGAAATTGATATCTTCCCACGCGAGGCCGGAGTCTTGGGGCCTAATCCAATACTGGTCGGATAAGGAGAGGCCAAGATTTCGCTGTACGAGTTCATCGGGAACATCGACTGCGGCTTCTGCCAATAGGGCGGTCAATCCGATGCGGGCGAGTGGAATGCCACGCCCCTTCCACCACATGCGGAATGAATCGAGCGATGCAAGGTTGTTGCGTCCAAAGACTCCGATGGGTGCGTGTGCCGTGTCGATGTCGGCACCGATATGGGTAAAGTCTTTTCGCGATTTGCTATAGACCAGCTGGGCAACTTCGTGGGTTCGATTCATGAGAGTAAACGAGATTTCGTTTTTTCCGCTTCCTCGACGGGGGCGCCCCCCGGTTTTGTTCGCTGAGCGGAGCCGCTCGTTGACGCTGTCTTTGTCAATAAGCCATACACCGGATGCCTTGCGAGCTGTTAACGTGCCACATTTAATGAGCTCCTGCACCCTTCGTGGGGTGATATTGAGCAGCTCGGCGGCTTCTCTGGTGGTCAACATGGCGAAGGGTTTTGACTGCAAAAAGGCTGCCAGTTGATTTTGGCGCTATGGAACATCGACCTGAGCTTGCCGTTTATGTATTGTCATCGCGCCTGCGTGTTGCGCCCTGCTCCTAATTCCTTTATCCTAAACAGGCTTCGCGCGATAGCGCCAAGCGTGCCAGTGTGGCGCAACGGTAGCGCAACTGATTTGTAATCAGTGGGTTGCGGGTTCGATTCCTGTCACTGGCTCCATGAGAGTTTCGGGCTCTGTCTTCATGTGGGACAGGGCCCGTTTCTATTTATGTTGACGAGCTGTCGGACCGGGCGCCTGTGACGCCTCCAGGTTTGTCTCAATCTGTAACACCAAGACGGTTGTTCCGCTTCTAACTGTTACAGATTAAGTCGGAAGGTTGAGGGTCCGTCCATTTATCTCAATCTGTAACAGTTAGAAGTCAAATATCGGTCTAGATGTTACAGATTGAGACAATGATCGGGACCACTTTGAAATGTCTCGATCTATAACACGTAGGGGAGGAAAATCGTTCTTACTGTTACAGATTGGGATGAAAGACACCTCCTGAAGCGGTTGTCTCGATTTGTAACACGTGGAAGCCCAAAATCACCCTTATTGTTACAAATCGAGATAGAAGCGGAACGTCGAAAGGATTGTCTCGGTCTGTAACATGTAGGAGACACTCTACGCCCGTAAAGAAAAGAGGCGGGTCCTGTTCAAAATGAAACAGGACCCGCTTTGTGTGCGCGGCTATATTTGATTACCTCGTGCCGCGTAAAAGTGGCAGGAAAAGTAAACGAACGCCGGTTGCTTCCACGGCGGATGTCGCTACCCTAATACCATGTGCGCGCAGATTGCGCGTCGGTGCCCGGATTGCATCGGGGCGCCGTCCATACGTCGGGAGCGGGGAAGGATCATGGAATCCACGGAAGACGCCATCGAGATCGAGGACGCCGAGGAGCGGGGCGCGACGGCCCCCACGGCCCCTGCGGGGAACTTCGGCCTGTTCCACCGGCTGTTCGGCGGGTATGCCGAGCTGCTGCGCATCCCGCATGCGGCGCGCTTCACCGTCGGGTCGGTGGTCGCGTGCATGCCGCTCGCCATGATCAGCATGTCCATTACCATCGGCGTGCAGCAGATCTACGGCAACTACACGATCGCCGGCGCGCTCTCGGCCGTCTACTCCGTCTCGTCCGCGCTGCTCGGGCCGCAGCTCGGCAAACTCGCCGACCGGTTCGGCCAGCGAGCGGCGTCGATCCCGGCCATCATCATCTGGGTCATCGCCTCGCAGGTCTTCATCGCCGCGGCGACCGCGCACGTGGACGAGTGGATCCTCTTCTGCATCGTGCCGTTCCTCGCGTTTACACCGCCCTGGGGCGCCATGAGCCGCACGCGCTGGCGCTACCTGCTGCGCGGCGACGAGAAGAAGATCTCCACGTCGCTGTCGCTGTGCTCTGCGTTCGACGAGTGCATGTGGGTTATCGGAAACCCGCTGTCGTCGACGCTCGCCGTCATTTCCGCCGCGCTCGCCATCCGCTTCGGGGCGGTCTGCGCGGTCATTGGTGCCATCATGGTGCTCACCGAGGTCACGACGCTCCCACCGTCGCAGTCGCAGCTCGCCCGCCACAGCCGTGCCGAGCGCCGTGAGGTGGCACCCGTCTGCGGCGTGCTCGACGCGGGCGCGGACGCGGCCACGGGCGCAGACGGCTCTAGGCGCGCCGGCCGCGCGAAGCCCGTCACGCGCCCGCAGTCGATCTGGGGACCGGGTATGGTTGCGCTGTGCGCCGTGTACTTCGGGCTCGGCGCGTTCCAGAACGCGACGAGCGTCTCCATCGTGGCGTTCGCGCGCGAGGTGGGCATGCCGCAGGTCTCGGGCCTCGTGATCTCCTGCTTCTCGTTCAGCTCACTCGTCGGCGCGCTCTTCTCCGGCGCCATCCGCTGGAAGACCCCGCTGTGGCGGAGGTTCTACACCTGCCTCGTGGTGCTGTGCTGCGGCCTGAGCCTGTTCGTTCTCGCACCGAGCCTGTGGGTGATTGGCGCGATCTACCTGGTGGCTGGCTTGTGCCAGGCGCCGACCTTCGTCAACGGCAACGAGATCGTGATGCACCTGGTGTCGCCCATGCGCTTCACCGAGGCCGTCGCGTGGACGGGGACCCTCTGCGCCATCGGCTCGTCGTGCGGCTCCGCCATCGCCGGGCCGTTCATCGACGCGTACGGGCACACCGGTGGGTTCGCGACCGTCGCCGTCCTCGCCGTCGTGACGCTCGGCATCGCGCTCGTCGGTCTCAAGCAAATCAAGTCCTCGACCACGAAGGCCGTTCAGTCGTAGCGTTTAATGCAGTATCGATTTGGTATCAGAACGATTCAACCAGAGATATTTGAAGCAATTCAGGTCGAAAAGAAGCCTCTGTATATCTCATCCCACTGCTCTCGTCCGTGGGTTGGAACATACTGTGACCAACGTCTCCCGTTGTATCCTGGCCGAGAAGGCGACGATGGTGGTCGACCACATCGCGTACCACAAGCTCGATGAGCGGTACGACTCCGCCATTTTCGCCGAGCGCATGCCCGAGAACGTCGGCCGCGCGGTGGAGACAAGCCGCAGCATCCAGGACTACGTGTTCTGGGATTCCGAGGACGTGCGCTATGACGTGGTGCACAGCTGCGATGATTTGCTGACGGTGATCCAGGGGACGGAGTAGGTTCTGGCACGCGTTGATTTTCGATTTGGGGCGTTGGGATGCACAGATAGGGGAGAAAAACCGTTCTTACTGTTACAAATTGAGATGAATCAGGAAGCCGCCGAGAATTGTCTTGATCTGTAACAGATAGGGGCGGAAAAGACCTCTTACTGTTACAGATCAAGACGGAAGCAAGGCCAGGCACGCTCGGGATCGCATGGAATCATGTTCGAAGCCGAAAACGATCGCTTGCAATATATATAGGTATATATAGGTATATAGGTGCGAATGGGCCCATCACGGAGACGTCAGTTAATAAGAACACTCCACCATGCAAAAGTATTACCTTGGGAAACGTCACCTCAGTATCCAAAACCACCGTCCTTCATATCCAAACTCAACAAAACCGACGCTCCTATAAGTTGTCAATAGGCAGTTTGCGGGAGCGCTCCCTTCAATTCGCACAGGAGCTCGTAATACCTCCTCTCCAGTTTCGTCGACCGCCGTCTCCCCCGTTCCAGGTGACCGAGCGCGGCCGCGGAC
>JAXJBU010000045.1:0-7120 GCA_036302865.1 Collinsella sp.
CTGCTCGAGGGCGACGAGACCTACGCGTGCCTGCTCACCGTGCCCGGCATCGGCCCGAGGACCGCGGCGCAGCTCGCGGTGTCGGTCGACATCGCCAGGTTCCCGGACCACGACCACCTGGCCTCGTACTGCGGCATAGCCTCGAGGGTGAGGAGCTCCGGCACGTCGGTGAGGTCGGTCGGGGCATCCAGGCGCGGCGACGCGAGGCTCAAGTCCCTGCTGATCTTCTCGTGCAACAGCCTGGTGAGGTCCTCGGGGCGCTACGGCGAGTACTACCGGGCCTGCAGGGCGCGGGGCATGGGGCACGGGCGGGCGCTCAAGGCGGTCGCGAGGAAGCGGCTCAGGGCGATATACGCCGTGATGCGCGACCGGGTGCCCTACCGGGAGTAGCCCCGGCGGTTGACAAAACTATAGGAACACCCAATGACTACTTGCTTGGCGGCTGGTTTACTTGCTTGCGAACAGCCAGACTAGGATGATCACCAGGATTGCGGCAACGATGCAGACGATGGCGCCGGTGAATTTGATGCGTGAGTCGCGGGTACGCTCGCGCACCGCGTCCTCGGTGGCCTCGAGCTGGGCGACTTCTCGCTCGGTCTCGGTGTGTTCGGCTTTGTCTCGGGCCAGGGACCCTGCAAGCGACTCGGTGATCTCTGGGTGGTCGTGCACCTCGGTCGCCTGTTCGATGATCGACTGCGCATGTGCGGTATCTGCTTGGGCGTTGGCGATGGTCTGCTCCTGCTCGCGGCGTGCCTTGTCCTCCGCGGCGATCTTCTCGCGCAGTTCGCGCTGACGAGTCGCGGCGGCAGTCTTCGCCGTCTGCAACTCGTCGCGCGCGGCATCGGCTTCGGTCGTCACGGCTTTGTGCGCGCGTTTTGCGTCGGCGATAGGGGCTTGAGCCTGCTCGACGGCCTGCTCGGCTGCGGCAAGCGAGTGCTCAAGGTCGGCGGTGATGCGCGGGGCATCTTCTTCGGCTTTACGCAGGGCATCTGCCGTGTCGGAAATCTGCATCGAGAGCTCGCTGGTGCGCACCGTATAGTTGGCGGGATTTGCCGAGGGATTGCGTTGCAGCTCGGCATACTCATGACGCAGCGTCTCGAGCTGGGCGCGCGTGGCGTCGACGGTTTGTTGTGCAGCGGCAATGCCGGCGTCTCGCTCTGCCTTCACCTTGTCGCGGATGCGCTTGGAATCCTCAAGACGTCGAACGAGGCGGTTGCCGGTCTCGCGCGAGCTCGCCTCGCGGGCCTCCACGGCGTCGAGCGCGGCCTTCAGGCGGAGCTCAGTCGCGTCATCCTCTGTCTTCATTTGTTCGAGCTGACCCTTGAGCTCTGTCGCTTTGGCGGCGTGGGCATCACGGTCAATCTCGGCGGCCGCTGCGATCTTTTGGGCCGTGGCAATCGCCTGGCGCTGGTCGGCGACGATCTGGTCGTAGCGGCCTGCGATATCCTGGCGCGTCTCGAGTTCCTCGGTCTGGTCGGCAATGCGCTGCTCAAGTTCGGCCAGGTGGGCACGGGCATCGGCAAGTGCCTTTTTCGCGGCGTTCATCTCGCGCATGGCCGAGGCGCCCTGGGCGATAAAGGTGCCCACGGCGTTCGCGGTGTTCGAGACGGCGGTCCCCAGATCGCGGCTCGCGGCGGGGGAGTGCGGGGCGGTCGTGCGAGCGGTGTCGGCAGCGTCCGCATCGGTAGCCTGCGGCGCGGCGATATTGCCGGTGCCGCCCTCGACCACAGAAAAGCCTGCTGCGTGCGGGTCGACCGCATCGGCGCCAATCGTGGGATGCTCGAGCTGCAGAAACGAGGGCATGGCGCTGCCCTGGTCGGCAACCGGAGTCTCGCCGGGTACGAAGGTCGAGGCTGCCTCGGCGGCCTCCTCTTCTTCGGCGTCAACGTCAGCGTCGGCCACGGCGTCTTTCATCGCTTTGACGGCATCCATCATGGAGTCCATGACGGCGTCGAGCTCTTCTTCCGAAGAAACCTCGATAGGGCCCGCAGCTTGCGGAGCAGCATCCTGTACGGGGTGGTCGTCCTGAGCGGGCGCATCGTCGTTTTGCTCGTCTGCATCTTCGGCGCCAGGGGTTTCCGCCGTAGCGCTTTCGTCCAAGAATGGGTCGTCGAGGTCAATATCATCGCAGGTCACAGCGTCGGCATCTGCAGTGACGTCTGCGGAATCATCAATATGCTGTTGAGTCTGGGGGTCCAGCTCGTCTGTCATAGGCATGTGCTCCTCATCGTTGTTCGTCACCCTATGATAAAGTCTCGCGCCGATATCCCGCGCGCTGCAGCAAAGTTTCAAAACGTGTTCGATGACTCGCGTCGATAGCAAAAACTCGGCCACTTTATCCAGTTTGTACTTGACAATCCCTTCGCCGAAAGACGTTATGCCGTTCGCCTGCCGAGGCCTTTTCTTTTCACTTGAACCCGTTAAAGTTGCATTTCAGCTTTTGTCGCGTTTATTTGGATGCGCGCAGTCGGCGGGTGCGCCCGTCGCGATTTGAAAGGACTTTATATGGGACTTTTCACTGGTAAGACCGTGATCGTCACCGGCGGCGGCAAGGCCACGCTCAAGGACGGCTCCGCTGGCTCCATCGGCTACGGCATCGATATCGCATTTGCCAAGGAGGGCGCGAACCTCGTCATCACCGGCCGCAACGTCGCCAAGCTCGAGGCTGCCAAGGAATCCCTCGAGGCCGAGTACGGCGTCAAGGTTCTGCCTGTTCAGGCCGATGTCTCGGCTGGCCAGGACAACGAGGCCGTCGTCCAGAACGTCATCGACAAGGCCATTGAGGAGTTCGGCCGCATCGACGCCGTCGTCAACAACGCTCAGGCCAGCGCCTCGGGCGTGACCATTGCCGATCACACCATGGATCAGTTTAACCTGGCCATTTACTCTGGCCTGTATGCCACCTACCTGTACATGCAGAAGGCCTATCCGCACCTGAAGGAGACCAAGGGCTCCGTGGTCAACTTTGCTTCGGGCGCCGGCCTGTTTGGCAACTATGGCCAGTGCAGCTACGCCGCTGCCAAGGAGGGCATCCGCGGTCTGACCCGCGTCGCTGCCAACGAGTGGGGCAAGGACGGCATCAACGTCAATATCGTTTGCCCGCTTGCTTGGACCGCTGCGCTCGAGAACTTCCAGGATGCCTATCCCGAGGCGTTCAAGGCCAACGTCCACATGCCGCCGGCTGGCCACTACGGCGACGTCGAGAAGGAAATCGGCCGCGTTGTCGTTCAGCTCTGCGGTCCCGACTTTAAGTATATGAACGGCGAGACCGTCACCCTCGAGGGTGGTATGGGCCAGCGTCCCTAGGGGTTACGCGGTTTTACCAAACCGCGTAACGAGTCGACGCTGCGCGGTCACCAGAGCGACAACTTGTCATTCAAAGAGGACGGTATGACCAGAAGGTCAATGCCGCCCTCTTTTCATGCCAATTTGTTCGCTCTGGCGACCGCTCGCTGGCATTGCCGAAACATCGGAATGATCCGTTGGGGACGGAGGAAAACGGATCACCGAGGGGGTTGGTCTGACCCGGTGATCCGTTTTCCTCCGTCCCCAAGGGATCATTAGTGTTTGGTGCAAAGTAACCTGACTCCTTTGCACCAGTTTCTGTCGAGTCGGTGCGGGCTGTTGGTTGCCCGTATAATGGTTTGCGTATGAACCGCAACCAAGGAGTTCCAGTTTATGGACCAGAACCTCTTTAAATTCGACCTGATCGCCGAGGACCCGACGACGCATGCGCGCGCCGGCGTGCTGCACACTCCGCACGGCGACATCGAGACGCCGATCTTTATGCCCGTGGGCACCAAGGCAAACGTCAAGGGCATCCCCACCGAGACCGTCAAGCAGCTCGGCGCGCAGATCGTGCTCGCCAACACCTATCACCTGTCCATGCGTCCCGGCGAGGACACCATCGCCGAGCTGGGCGGACTGCACAAGTTTATGAACTGGCACGGCCCCATCCTCACCGACTCGGGTGGTTTCCAGGTCTTTAGCCACAACGACGCCGTCAAGCTTACCGACGAGGGCGTGCGCTTTATCGTCAACGATTACGACGGCCGCCACGTGTTCTGGACGCCCGAGGACAACATGGAAATTGCCATGAAGCTCGGCTCCGACATCTGCATGCAGCTCGACCAGTGCCCGGGCTATCCCGCCACGCGCGCCTACGTTGAGCGCGCCGTGGAGCTGTCGAGCATGTGGGCCGAGCGCTGCTACAAGGCGCACACCCGTGATGACCAGGCGCTCTTTGGCATCGTCCAGGGCGGTATGCATCTGGACCTGCGCCTGCGTTCGCTGCGCCACCTGGAGGAGTGCGGCGACTTCCCCGGCTACGGTATCGGTGGCTACTCGGTGGGCGAGGACCACGAGACCATGTTCGAGACGCTGGCGCCGCTGGCCTCCGAGTACATGCCCAAGCACAAGCCGCGCTACCTGATGGGCGTCGGCAACCCGACCACGCTCGTGCGCGGTGTGGGCGTGGGTATCGACATGTTCGACTGCGTACTGCCGACGCGCACCGGCCGCATGGGCACGGCGTTCTCCAGCGAAGGTCGCCTCAACTTCCGCAACGCGCGATTTGCGCACGACGACGGTCCCATCGATCCTACTTGCACCTGTCCGGTGTGCACGGGCGGCTACAGCCGCGCGCTCATCCGTCACATGGTCACGCAGAAGGAGATGCTCGGCGGCATCCTGCTGTCGATGCACAACATCTACTACCTGCTCAACCTTATGCGGCGCGCCCGCCAAGCCATTATCGAGGGCCGCTACGGCGCGTTTGTGAGCGACTGGATGAACAGCCCGGCGGCGGTGGATTACTAAGAGTGCCGCGGGTGCTTGCAGGGCGTGGATATCGCCAAGGGCAGGGCGCCGGCTGCTCAGCACATTCGCTGACACCGTTTGCGTGACCGCTGACCGATAGCTTACAAGCACGTGATGCATCGTGGGTACCATACCGAATAGTTGATGTTCGGGCGGGTGTTTGGCGCATGGCGTCGACCTCGCCCGTTTCTTTTTTCGATAGGAGTACCCATGATTAAGAACGAGAACGTCGAGGGCGAGCCCGCCTACGACGAGACGTACCGCCGCGGCCCCGTGGTCATGCGCGGACCCATGATCCCTAAGGACAACACCTACGCCAACTTGCTGGCGCCCGAGGACTCGACCGACTGGCTGCATGCCGATCCGTGGCGCGTACTGCGCATTCAGGCAGAATTCGTCGATGGCTTTGGCGCGCTTGCCGAGCTCGGACCTGCGGTGACCATCTTTGGCAGCGCCCGCACGCCCAAGACGGACCCACTCTACAAGGCGGCGCGTACCGTCGGCCGCAAGATCGCTCAGCGCGGCGTGGCGGTTATTACCGGTGGCGGCCCCGGCATCATGGAGGCGGCCAACAGGGGAGCGGCGAGCGTCAACGGCAAGTCAGTTGGTTTGGGCATTGAACTGCCGCACGAGCAGGGGCTCAACAAATACGTGAACCTCGGTATGGACTTCCGCTACTTCTTTGTGCGCAAGACCATGTTCGTCAAATACAGCTCGGGTGCCATTGTGTTTCCCGGTGGTTTTGGTACGCTCGACGAGATGTTCGAGGTGCTCACGCTGGTGCAAACGCACAAGGTCAAGCGCATGCCGCTTGTGCTGGTAGGCAGCGAGTACTGGCAGGGCCTATTCGACTGGCTTAACGGTCCGGTGCTGGACGCCGGTATGATCAGCCCGCTCGATCCCGAGCTCGTGCACATCACCGACGACCTCAACGAGGCCGTCGACATTGCCCTGAGCGGGCTGATGTAGATCAATCGTGCTCACGCGACATGAATACGCATGGCAATCTGATGTTATCTAACATCAGATTGCCATTTATATTGGGTATACTGGTGTAAAAGACGAGGGCGAGGAGGTCGCGTATGTCTACTGCAACGGTTAAGCCTACGACGGTTCGCATCGAAGAGGGGCTCAAGGAACAGGCGACTGAGTTCTTGGATTCGGTCGGCCTCAGCCTCAATTCCTATCTCAATCTTGCCGTTCGGCAGCTGGTAAATCAACGAAAGATTCCTTTTGAGATTGTAGGAAGGGCGGAGGTGACCAACGAGGCGACGAGGCGTGCCATGGTGATCGCCGAGGCTCATGAGTTGGGGATTTTGCCGGACGATAGCCCGTCATTCAATAACGCTGATGAGCTTATGTCATTCCTCGATGAGGAATAGCGATGTTCGAGATTAAAGTCGAGGCTCAATTTAAGGTGGACTACAAACGAACGATGCGCATGCATCCGCAGCTAAAAAGTGAGTTTAAAGCGGCGGTTGCGGAGCTTGTGGCTCATGGGTCACTTCCGGCGGAGTATGGCGCCCACGAGCTCTCAAACCCGGGCGGAAACTACAACGGCCACATCGATTTCCACCTATCCGATGGCTTGGTCGATGTGGTCGTTCTTTATCTTCCCCATAAGACTAACCCAGTGATTAGGCTGGTGAGAATGGGCTCGCATGAGGAACTGTTTCAGGGTCCGCTGGGCTGATCGCCGATTTCCAAGTTGCGGTGGAATAGGGACTGATTTGCGGTCGATTGGCCAAAAACAGTCCCTATTTCACCGCAACTGATAGGCGCGCCCCGTTCGCTGCTGCGGCCCCCGGTTCTCCTCATTGCTGGATTTCGCTCAAAAACTCAGCGGCGACTTCGTTGCTTTTGAAACGGATGCTGCGGTCTTCTTTCTTGGGGAATGCCAGCAGCGGGATAGTCCCGTACCAGACAGTTTCCTCGTCAATCACGGCCGCGCACAGCCGCCCTTTGGCCTTGACGGAATAGTCGACGTTCATCTCGGCAAAAATCGCTTTCGCGTCATCGCGCGGAGGTGAGGCAACATAAACCTCAAGGGTAATCCCACGGGCGGCTGCGCCTGCGAGTGTGGTGGTGAGTTTCGTGAGGCATGCGGCGGATGCGTAGGATGCGGCTATGAAGGCACTCTTTGTGGCACCGGTGATGTCTTTAATTAAGGCTCTGTTAGACCAGGATTGACATGCCGACCTGCCGGCTAACTCGCCGTCTCCCCGTCGGGCGCCGGCATCTTGACCCTCATCTCGAACGGCATCCCGCCCTCCCGGACGAGCGCCCTGAGGAACGCGTTGAC
>JAXJBU010000046.1:0-11168 GCA_036302865.1 Collinsella sp.
GGCACCTATATCCGAGCGCTCGCTCGCGACCTGGGCCGCGCCTGTGAGAGCGCCGCGCACATTTCCGCGCTGCGCCGCACGGCCTCCGGTGTTGTTTCCATTGGCGCCTGTCATGCGGTCGAGGAGCTTTCTCCCGAGTCCGCGGCTGGCTTTACCCTGGATCCCATTGCGGCCCTGGGCGCTACACGTGTTGACTTGCCGGGCAATCTTGCCGACGACCTGCTCTGCGGCCGACGCATTCCCGTTGAGCGTGCGCTTTCCGATTTCGATGCCTCGAAGGCGCCGTTTGCGTTGGTGCTCGATGGGGGACTCAAGGCGCTCGCCCGCATTGAGGGTGGCCGCTTTGTCATGGAGCACGTTTTTCCGCAGGCAATCGGCGGTGTTCGATGATGTTGTCCGCTCGCGAGCTCGCGCGTATCTTTTTCGCGGGCGAGTCGGACGAGGCTCGCATCGTTACTGCCGATGCATTTGATGAGTGCGAGCACTTGGGTGCTGCCTCCATCGCCATCGGCGTGTTCGATGGCGTGCACCGTGGACACCAGGAGCTCATTGCAGCGCTTGTCCGTGATGCCCGCGCCCATGGTTGCGAGGCGGTCGTGGTCACCTTCGATCCCGACCCGGACGTTGTGGTGAGCCCTTCGCCCGCTCAAAAATTGATGACGACGGCCGACCGTCTGCATGCCTTGGCTCAGACCGGGGTCGATGCGGTGGTGGCCGTTCCCTTTACGCCAGAGGTTGCGGCACTCGACCATGTTGGTTTTCTTGCGCTGCTGTCGCGCGTGGTTGACATTCGTTCGATTCGCGTTGGCAGTGACTTTAGACTGGGCCGTGGCGGTGCTTCTGGTGTTGCCGAGATGCGCGCCTGGGGTTCCGAGCACGGCGTTGACGTGTATGGTCACGACCTGCTTTGCGAGGGCGGTGAGGCCATTTGCGCCACCCGCATTCGTCATGAGCTGGGACAGGGCCATGTGGAGCTGGCTGCTGAGTTGCTCGGCCGCCCGTATATGGTGCGCGGCGGTGTTATTCGCGGCCGTCACGAGGGTTCTGGCATGGGCTTTCCCACGGCAAACCTGCAAGTTCCCGACGGCATTCAGGTGCCTGCCGATGGCGTGTATGAGGGTCTGGTGCTCGTCGATGACACCGTGTGGCCCGCTGCCGTGAACGTCGGACTGCCGCCGACGTATGCCGACGATGCGGCATCTGCGCATCTTGAGGCTAATTTAATTGGTTATACGGGCAACCTCTATGGCGCTTCCGTTTCGCTGGCGTTTACGCGCTGGCTACGTCCCTCGCGTGTGTTCGATTCGCTGGATGAGTTGATTGCGACCGTCGAGGGTAATATCGAGGACATTCGTCACAACTTGGGTGAGCAGGGGGTGAGCATCCGTGATTAGCGATGAGGAAAAAGACCAGGTACGCGCTGCGTCCGACTTAGTCGCCATCGTGCAGGAAACGGTTGAGCTCAAGCCCCGCGGCCACGAGTTTTGGGGTTGCTGCCCCTTCCATGGCGAAAAGACGCCGTCATTCCACATTATCCCTGCCACGCAGGTGTGGCATTGCTTTGGTTGCGGTGAGGGTGGCGACGTCTTCACCTATATCATGAAGCGCGAGAACCTGAGCTTTCCCGAGTCAATCCGTTATTTGGCCGACCGCGCGGGTATTGAGCTGCATGACACCGGAGATCGCCGCGAGCGCGGTACTAAGCGTGCGAGAATCTACGATCTGTGCGCCGAGACTGCTCAGTTCTACCACACCATGCTTATGCGTGGTAAGGACGGCCGTCCGCGTGAGTACTTTGCCAGCCGCGGCATGGGTGGCGACGTCTGCCGCCGCTACTGCCTGGGCTTTGCGCCGGGCCGCAACGCGCTGGTGTCGCACCTGTCTCAGGCGGGTTTTACTCCGCAGGAGATGATCGATGCCAACGTTGCCGTGAGCCGCGGGCGCGGGCAGCTTGCCGACCGCTTCTACGACCGCGTGATGTTTCCCATCTTTGACGAGCAGGGCCACAACATTGCCTTTGGCGGTCGCATCATGGGTGACGGCCAGCCCAAGTACCTCAATACCGCCGAGACGAGCGTGTTTCATAAAAAGCGAAACCTCTACGGCTTTAATTGGGCCAAGGAGTTTATCGTCGCGCAGGATACCGCCATTGTGGTGGAGGGCTATACCGACTGCATCGCCTGCTGGGAGGCTGGGATTAAAAACGTCGTCGCCACGCTGGGCACCGCGCTCACGGAGCATCACGTCAAGACACTCACCCGCTTTGCCAAGCGCATCGTCTATATGTTTGACGGAGACGCCGCGGGCCAGAAGGCCGCTCGCCGTGCGATTCAGTTTATCGAGCAGGATTCGATGGACCTGCGCTGCGTGGTGCTGCCCGACGGCAACGATCCTATGGAGTTTATTACGGCACATGGTGGACAGGAGCTGCAGACGCGCATCGACGCTGCCGAGCCGCTTATGGACTTTGTCTACCGTTCGCTGCAGGAGTCGAGCGACATCACCACGCCGGGCGGTCGCGCCAAGGCGCTGGAGGACGCTCTCACGCTCATCTATCCGCTGCGCGACAGCTATATGATCGACACGTACTTTATCCAGATTGCCGATCTGTTGGGTTTGGATCTGGAGACCGTGCGCGCGAGCTCGGGCCGCGTGTTTCGCGACGTCGCCAAGCGCGAGGATGCGGAGCGCCGCCGCGAACAGAACTATGAACGCCAGCGGGCGCAGGCTGGGCGATCTGGTAGCGCGGGCGGTCGGTCGTCTGGTTCGCAGGGGACATCTCGTGGTGCTTGGGCATCGGGCGCGACTCCGGCCGTAGCGGCGCCGGTCGAGGAAGAACCGTACGACTACGTCCCGCTCGATGCCTATGGCGCTGCACCAGTGGAGATCGTTGACGACTTGCCGCCAATCGATGTGCCCGATGGTGTGGGCGCTGTGCCTGTTGCTGATGGTTTGGGCGCACCGGCTGCGGCGCCGATGGTTCTTACCGATCTAGAGCGCAAGTCCTTGGCAGGGGAGCGCGAGCTGTTGACGATGCTTACGAGCTACCCCGACCTGTTCCGCACGTATGCCGACCGCATCTGCTCCATCGAGTGGGTTGACCCACGTCACGAGTCTATCGCATGGGCCGTTCTGGCAACGCCGCCGGGAACCGATCCTGCAGCCTGCATGGATGCGGCGCGCTCAGTGTGTCCCGATGCGGCAACGCTTGTGAGTGCCGGGCGCATCTCGGCGACGAGCAAGCATCCCACCGAGACGAACATCGTGTTTATGCTCGATACGCTCGAGCTCTACACCATCAAGCGCCGCATGCGTGCCGCACAGGCCAAGCTGCGCCAGGACCGTTCGCTCGATGATGAGGCCCGTCGTGCGCTGACCGTGCAGGCCGCGCAGGACTCGCAGCGTCAGCGCGAACTGCAAAAGTCGATCGGCGGCGTGGCGGACCCGTTCCGTTTGATCGGTCTGGAGGCCGCAGGCACCGAACAGGCCTAGATGTTGTGGTCAACCAGCGTATTCTCGCCTATATCCAGTCCTCTTTTTGGGTATAGACGTCAATGTGTGTGCTAAAGTAATGAGTCCTGTGGACTATGAAGGGAGAATCTGTGCCAAAAAAGACTGAGAGCACGGGTACTGGGCTGGAATCCTACGTTGCAAAGCTCATGGGCAACGGCTCAAACAGGACTTCGGTAACCGAGGACGAGATTCAGGTCGCCCTGAAGGATATCGATGTTTCTGACGAGCAGCTCACCGCGGTGTATTCCGCGCTGCGCAACAGCGGCATCCAGATTATCTCCGCGAGCGGTAACGACGACGCCCCCATGGACGTCGACGATGACGATAACGATACCGATACCGACGATTTCGATGACGACGACGAGCACGATTCCGGCTCGCTCGACGATCATGAGCTCAAGATGGCCCGTCAGGCCGACGCCGAGATGGGTTCTTCCAAGAGCAAGAAGAAGCGCACCGTGCGCACGCCCCGTTCACGCTCCCGCGTGCGTGGCATCGATGCCTCCACGGTGATGCTGACCGGCGATCCGGTTCGTATGTACCTCAAGGAGATCGGCAAGGTCGACCTGCTGACCGCTTCCGAAGAGGTCGATCTGGCCATGAAGATCGAGGCCGGTCTCGAGGCCACCGAGAAGCTTGAGGCCGCCGAGGCAGGCGAGCTCGAGCTCACGCGTGCCGAGATGCGTCGTCTTACGCGCATTGAGAACGTGGGCCTCGAAGCCAAGCAGGCACTCATCAGCGCAAATCTGCGTCTGGTCGTCTCCATCGCCAAGCGCTATGTTGGCCGCGGCATGCTGTTCCTGGACCTGATCCAGGAGGGCAACCTCGGTCTGATCCGCGCCGTCGAGAAGTTCGACTACCAGAAGGGCTTTAAGTTCTCCACGTACGCCACGTGGTGGATCCGTCAGGCCATTACGCGCGCTATCGCCGACCAGGCCCGTACCATCCGTATTCCCGTGCACATGGTCGAGACCATCAACAAGCTCGTCCGCGTGCAGCGTCAGCTCCTTCAGGACCTGGGCCGCGACCCGACCCCCGAGGAGATCGGTGCCGAGATGGACATGAGCGCCGACCGCGTCCGCGAGATCCAGAAGATCTCGCAGGAGCCCGTGTCGCTCGAGACCCCCATCGGCGAGGAAGAGGATTCCCAGCTGGGCGACTTTATCGAGGACTCCCAGGCTATCGTTCCGCCCGATGCCGCCAGCTTCTCCATGCTGCAGGAGCAGCTCACCCAGGTGCTCGACTCGCTTGCCGATCGTGAGCGCAAGGTTATCGAGCTGCGCTTTGGCCTTGTCGACGGACATCCCCGTACGCTCGAGGAAGTCGGTCGTGAGTTTGGCGTCACGCGCGAGCGCATCCGCCAGATCGAGTCCAAGACCCTGGCCAAGCTTCGCCACCCGAGCCGCTCGAGCAAGCTGAAAGACTATATTGAGTCTTAGGAGTTACGGCGTTTTACCAAACGCCGTAACTGGTCGACGCTGCGCGGACACCAGAGCGACAACTTGTCATTCAAAGAGGACGGCATGACCAGAAGGTCTATGCCGTCCTCTTTCCATGCCAATTTGTTCGCTCTGGTGCCCGCTCGCTGGCATTGTCAAAACATCGGCGTTCCCGTTGCTGGTGCCGGCAGTTAGGCCGTCCCCAAGGGATCATGGCGAGAAAATTTCTTAAAAAAGTTCTTGCCCTTCGTCCAATCGTCCGTATAATAAACTTCGTTGCTTGAGAGCACGCACCTATTCCTCGGTAGCTCAATGGTAGAGCACGCGGCTGTTAACCGCGCTGTTGTAGGTTCGAGTCCTACCCGGGGAGCCAGAATTTTCCAGCCCATTCCGCTGGGCTTTTAAATTCCTCGGTAGCTCAATGGTAGAGCACGCGGCTGTTAACCGCGCTGTTGTAGGTTCGAGTCCTACCCGGGGAGCCAGGATGTAAAACCCGTCGCTTATGCGGCGGGTTTTTTCATGCCGCGATCGCCTGGCGCGAACGTTACCGTATCAACATTTCGTGTCGAGGATGTAATCCCGAGGCCCGCCACCTCAACATGGCGCGGTCGTTGTAGAATATTGCAGTGATTGCTCCCACGACATGGTGCCGCGAGCACCAGATAAGGAGATTCTTGTGTCTGAGACCATTAACGGCAGCCTGAGCGTCTCGAACGACGTTATTGCCGATATTGCCGGTTATGCCGCGATGACGTGCTATGGCGTCGTCGGTATGGCTGAGCAGCTCCAGGGCGCCGAGAGCGTGCGCCTGCTTGCCGGTCAGCGCCTCCGCAAGGGCGTGCTTGTCTCCGCCGACGAGAACGGCCTTACGGTCGATCTTCACGTCGTGCTCGAGAACGGCGTCAACATGAAGTCCGTCTGCCACAATCTTTCGAGCTCCGTTGCCTTCACTCTGCAGGAGATCGCCCAGATCGATCCCGCCAGCCTTAAGATCGGCATCCATATCGACGCGCTCAAGAGCCGTCTGAACTAGCATCCGAACACGGAGATTTCACCACTCATGATTGCAAAGACCATTCGTACCTGTTTTCCGATCGCTGCGGCTGCCGTTTCCGACAAGGCCGAGGAGATCAACAAGCTCAACGTCTTCCCCGTACCCGACGGTGACACCGGCACCAACATGTCGCTCACGCTCGCCTCGGTGACCAAGGAGCTTTCCGCCCTTCCCGCCGATGCCGATATGGAGGCCATCGCTGGCGCCATCACCCACGGCTCCCTGATGGGTGCCCGCGGCAACTCCGGTGTCATCACCTCGCAGATTCTGCGCGGTGTGGCCGAGGGTCTCGTTTCTGCCGATGAGCCCATTACGTCCGCCAACATCGCCTATGCGTTCCGCCGAGCCGTCAAGGTCGCCTTCCAGGCCGTCCGCAAGCCCATTGAGGGCACGATCCTCACGGTGCTGCGCGATGTCTCGACCAAGGCCGACGAGTGCGAGAAGAAGAAGTTCTCGGCCGAGGACGCGCTCGACGCTATCGTCGTCGAGGCATATCAGTCTGTCGCCCGCACGCCCGACCTGCTGCCCGTTCTGAAGGAGAACGGCGTAGTTGACTCCGGCGCCTTCGGCTTTGCTATTTTCCTTGAGAACTTTGTTGCCGCCGCGCTTGGCCGCAGCACCGTTGTCGAGGATTTCTCCGCCACGTTTGATTCCGCTGGCTCTGCCCGCGACGCGGCCCTTGGTCGTGTTGAGATCGAGGCCAACGACGACTGGGAGGGCTCGGAGTTCCGTTACTGCAACGAGTTCCTCTTTAAGGCCGACGCTCCCTTTGACGAGGACGAGTGCCTTAAGTTCCTGGGTTCCATGGGCGACTGCGAGCTGCTCGTGGGTGCCTACCCCGACTACAAGATTCACGTGCACTCCAACACCCCAAACCTGGTGCTCGAGCACATGCTGCAGCTTGGCCAGATCTATGAGGTCTTTATCCACAACATGGAGATGGAGGCCCACGACCGTACCGCCAAGATTCACGAGGACCAGGAGAAGGCCGCCGAGCCCGAGAAGGCCCTGGGCTTTGTCGCCGTTGCCGCTGGGTCCGGCGAGGCAGACATCCTCAAGTCTCTCGGCGTCGACGTAATCGTGTCGGGTGGTCAGACCATGAACCCCTCGACTGCAGACCTGCTGGGCGCGGTCGACCAGGTCAACGCGACCTCGGTCATCATCCTGCCCAACAACGGCAACATCCGCATGGCCGCCGAGGCCGCTGCCTCAGCCTGCACCGACAAGAAGGTCGCCGTCGTTCCCACCAAGACCGTTCCCCAGGCGTTTTCCGCGCTGTTCGCCGTCCTGCCCGATTCCGAGCTCGAGGACGCCGTCGCCGCTATGGTCGACGCCATCAGCGAGGTTCGCGATGGCGAGGTCACCCGCGCCGTGCGCGACTCCAGCGCCTCCGACGGCTCGCCGATTCACTCCGGTGATGTCATGGGCATCATTGCCGGCTCCATCGATGTGGTCGGCTCCGACGTGAAGCAGGTCACGCTCGATTGCATCAACCGCATGCAGGAGGAAGAGGAGGGTGACGCGCTGACGATTCTGGCCGGCGAGGAACTGTCCGATGAGGCCTTCCAGGAGATCGTCGACGCTATCGAGGAGGCTCAGCCCGATCTGGAGATTGACGCCCATCGTGGCGAGCAGCCGCTCTATCCCGTGATCTTCTCGATCGAGTAGGCAACTGCCCATGTCCGAGCTGTGCTCCGTGCCGCGCGTCTCGGAGCGCTTTGCCCAGAGCAATGCGCTCGACGAGGATATCGCGCGACTCAAATATGTTTCGGGTAAACGTGAGGAGGCCCTTCGCCGTCTGGGAATTCGGACGGTGGGGGACCTCCTTCTCCATATTCCTCATCGATACCTCGACTTTACCCGTTCGTGGTCCATCGAGATGGCGCCCATCGGGACCGTGTGCACGATTGTCGCCACGGTCGATCGTGTCGTCCAAAAGCAGCCCCGCCCGCGTATGCAGGTGACCGAGGTCTCGCTGGTGGACGAGACAGGCGTGCTGCAAGTCGCCTTTTTCCGTCAGCCCTGGATTGCCCAGCAGCTTAAGCAGGGCGACCGCCTGGCCGTGATGGGCAAGGTTGAATTTGCCTACGGTTTTAAGCAGATGGCCTCGCCGCACTTTGAAAAGCTCGAGGAAGGGCGTGCCGCGGGCACTATCCTGCCGGTCCATTACGTGAGTGATGGCGTGAGCCAGGCGTGGATGCGCCGCATCGTAAGCGGCGCGCTCGAGGTCGTCGGCAATCCCTTTGATCCCATTCCCGCGCCGCTGCGCGCAAAGCGGAAGCTCATGAGCAATGCCCGCGCGTTGCGTTCGATCCACTTTCCCTCGAGCATGGCTGAGCGCGACATTGCGCGCGCACGGCTTGCCTACGAGGAGTGTCTCTGCTTGCAGCTCGCGCTGCGTCTGCGCAACGATGGCGGTATGGTCGACGTAGCGCCTTATGCACATGCCGCGGGCGAGCATTTGGCTGCGCTTAAACAGGCCCTGCCGTTTTCGCTGAGCGATGAGCAGGAGGCTGCATTTCAAGACATCCTGCATGACATGTGCGATGGCGGTCGTGTAATGAACCGTCTGCTGCTGGGCGACGTCGGTACCGGTAAGACCGCCGTTGCCGCCTGCGCCCTGGCGGTTGCGACCGATAGCGGCACCCAGGCCTGTGTTATGGCGCCCACAGGCGTGCTGGCGCGTCAATATGCCGATAAGACCGGCCCCTTGCTCTCGCAGGCTGGCATGACCTGGGCGCTCTTGACGGGCGCCACGCCGGCGGCCGAACGTGAACAGATTCATGCGCGGCTCCAGTCTGGCGAGCTCGACGTGCTCTTTGGTACCCATGCGGTGCTTTCGGAGAACGTCACGTTCAAGCATTTGTCGCTTGTGGTGATCGATGAGCAGCACCGCTTTGGCGTGGGCCAGCGTAACGCTCTACGCGCAAAAGGCCCGGGTGCCGACTTGCTGGTCATGACTGCCACGCCGATCCCGCGCACGCTGGCGCTTTCGGTGTACGGCGACCTGGACACGAGCATCATCCGCCATCGTCCCGTTCCGGGTGCCGGCGTGACGACGCGCGTCCTCACCGAGTCGAGTCGTGACCTGGCCTATGGCGCCATTCGCGAGGCGCACGAAAAGGGGCAGCAGGCCTACGTGATCTGTCCACTCGTGGAGCCGAGCGATTCGGCCGATGAGCTCGAAGACGTGCCCGGCATCGCTCGCGACGACGAAGGCCGCGTGACCGTGCCCGTGCCGTTGCATGACACGGCGAGCGAGCTCGATCGCCTTCGTCTGGCATTACCGGGGCTCACCATCGAGCGTCTTCATGGCCGCATGCCGGCGGGGGAGAAGGACCGGGTCATCGATGCCTTCAAGCGTGGCGAGATCGATGTGCTCGTCTCGACCACGGTGGTCGAGGTGGGCGTTGATGTGCCCAACGCCACCGTGATGGTCATCGAGAATGGCGAGCGCTTTGGTTTGGCGGCCTTGCATCAGCTGCGCGGGCGCGTAGGCCGCGGCAGCGTGTCGGGTACGTGCCTGGTCATGACGCACTCCAAAGGCAACGGCGGCGCGTCGGCGGCTCAAGACCGCCTCCAGTCGCTCGAGAAGACCTCGGACGGCTTTACGCTCGCCCAGATGGACCTGCGTCTGCGCCACGAGGGTGAAATCCTGGGTTACCGCCAGCATGGCGGCGTGACCTTGCGCTTTGTTGACCTCGATGCCGACGAGGAATTGATTGAGTGGGCACATTTGGACGCGGTCGAGCTCTTGCGGTATGCTTGCAACCTTGACTCCGTGGCGACGCGCCCCTTGCGCGATGCAGTCGCCATGCGGTATCGACACATCTTTAAGGAGGTCAGCGGAGGATGAGAATCATCGGCGGCGAATGGCGCGGTCGTAAGATCGAGGAGCCCCGTGGTCGCGATATCACCCGCCCCACGACCGATCGCGTGCGCGAGGCGTGCGCATCTATGGTCATGTCGGCATTCGATTTCGATCTGGACGAGGCCCGCGTGCTGGATGCCTTTGGCGGCTCCGGCGCCTTGGGCATTGAGATGCTCTCGCGTGGTGCCCGCTCGCTCACCACGTTCGAGATCGATCGCAACGCTGCTCGTCTGATTACCAAGAATATCGAGTCGCTCTGCCGTGACCGTGCGCGTTGGCGCGTGGTGACGGGTGACGTGCTGGCAAGCGCTTCGCGCGGCCGCGTGCCGGGCGGTCCCTTTGACCTGGTCCTGCTCGACCCGCCCTATGCTTTTGGCGCCGAGCCGGTCGAGGAGCTGCTGCAGAACCTAGCTCAGCAAGGCTTGCTGGCGCAGGGTGCCTACGCGCTCTTTGAGCACGCCTCGGCCGATACGGGCGCCCATCCGGCAGGCTTTGAGACCATGCGCGAGAAGCGCTATGGCATAACCTCGGTTGACTTGCTGCGCTGGTCGGCCACGAACGAGACCGACAATACCGACGACAGTGACAATGACGAGGATGCGCCTTTGGAGGACGCCCATGAATGACACCATTAACCGCGTGATCGTTCCGGGTACCTTCGATCCCATCACGTTTGGCCATATCGACGTCATCCGCCGCGCCCGCCGCATCTTTCCCAGCGTGATCGTCGCCGTTGCCGAGTCGCAGGGCAAAAACGGCGTCGGCACCACGTTTATGCTTGACGAGCGCGTGGCGCTGGCCCGCGAGGCCCTCGGCGATTTGGACGGCATTGAGGTACTGCCTTTCACCGGCCTCTTGGTCGATTTTGCCCGCGAACAGGGAGCAGGAGCCGTGGTCAAGGGCCTGCGTGCCATGACCGACTTTGAGTACGAGCTGCAGCAGGCCGACCTCAACTACCGCCTGGATAACGAGCTGGAGTCCATCTTTGTCATGAGTGCGCCGCAGTACGGCTATATCTCGAGCTCGGTGGTTCGCCAGATCGCCTCGCTCGGTAGCGATGTCTCTAATTTTGTTCCGCCCAATGTGGTCAAGGCGCTCAAACATCGCTTTTCGTGACGTTTTTTAATGCCTGGTGGCATGTGGTAAACTTACACGATGATATGTTACCTATGAAAGGAGACCGGATGCCGGGCGAGAATTTTCCTGGCGACAGGATCGTGAGTCTTGTCGACGAGCTCGAGGGGCTCATCGAAGAGGCTAAGACGCCGTTCGGCAAGAACGCCCAGATGAA
>JAXJBU010000047.1:0-2072 GCA_036302865.1 Collinsella sp.
CGTCTCATCAGGCGGCACGTAGGCGCCGATGGAGATCGAGCCCATGAACAGCAGCTCCAGACTCGCACCGATCGCGAGGCCGGACTGCAGGTCCCCCAGCACCAGACCCACGAGCGGGCACAGGACGATGGGGCGGAACGCATAGAGCGTACCGAGCTGGCAGTCGAACTTACCAAATGCGGCGATAAGTCCGATGAGGATTGCTTGGGTAAGCATACATCCCCCTTTCCTAATAGGACACTACGAAGAGCTCAGACTCTTCGAATTCAAACGCCTAGAGCACGCTGGCGCAGTCAACCTTGGGGTCATCGGCCAGGGGTCGAATCTCGACCTCAACGCCACGATCCAGCATCTCGCGCACATCGGCTTCCTCGGCTGCGGTCAGGAAGATCTGACGAGAGACCTGACGAGCATCGGGGCGCTTCTCGTCCTTGGGCTTGGTGTTGCCCAGGTTGACCGACTTAATCTGCGGGCAGCCCTCAACAAGCTGCTTTGCCTCAGCGATAGTGGCAACGCAGATGATCATCTTGTACTTGTCAGTCACGCCCGAGTTGATAGCTTCGATCGCATGCTCCATATCTTTGATGACGAGCTTGCAGCCGGCAGGCTTGCCCATCTTGAGCGTCGTCTTCCACACCGGGTCGTTAGCGACCTTATCGCCCACGCAGAAGATGCAGTTGGAGCCAAGGACCTGAACCCAGGAAACTGCGACCTGGCCATGAAGCAGGCGATGGTCAACGCGAAGTAGCTGAATCATAATGTGACCCCCCAAAGGTCTTGTGCCGTCTTACGGCGTGTCAGTAGGTGCTGCGGATTAGAACTCTTCTTCCTCGTCGTCATCGACCAAAAGGTCATTGACGAACTTCACGCGCGTATCGTCCGCAGCGACGATGGCGCGAATCGTCTCCTCAACCGGCGCCGACTCATCGGAGAACAGCAGCTGGATGAGCAACGGAAGGTTCATGTTGGTAACGAGGTACGTGCGGGGACGCGTCTGGACGATCTTGGTGAACTCGTTGTTGACGCTGCCACCAAAGAGGTCGGTGCAGACGACGACATCATCGTCGGCAGACATGCCTGCCAGCAGCTTTTGGGCCTCCTCAGCCACGTCCATACGATCGTCGACGAACATCGAAAGGTCGTGGACGTTGTCGCGGGCGCCCGAGAGCAGCTCAATGCTCTCCTTGATGCCGGTAGCGAAGTGCGCATGGCTGGCGATGATGTACTGTCTCATTCTGCGAATCCTTCCGTGACTGACGCGTCCCCGCGCTTGGCTTTAGTAGTCGAACTGGTGATAGTAGCGACGATACTTGAGGTTGTGCTTGGTGACCGTCTCGTAGTAGCGAGCCAGACGGTCAGTCACGAGCACCGTCAGGATCCACGGGGAAACGATGACGCGGAAATCGTCGTCAAGGCCGGGGATGGCGAACTCGGCGGTGTCGATGATGTTGATATCGGTGTCGCCGGTGACGCCACGAGTCAGGAAGGCGCGGACGCGCTCGTCGAGCTTGCGGTTCTCGTCCTCGCCCATGAACAGGAACACGGGCACGCCGGGCTCCACGAGCTCGAGGGTGCCGTGGAAGAAGTCGGCGGACGTGATGTAGCGGGTGCGCTTCCACTGCATCTCCTCGAGGATGCACATCGAGAAGAGGATGGTCTCGCCCCAAAGTGCTCCGGAGCCGATGAACATGGTGTAGGGCGCGAGGGCGTACTTCTTGGCGAGCTCCTCGGCGCGCGGCTCGAAGCGCTTGCGGATATCGAGCATGTCCTTCCAGATGTCCTTGGTCTGCTCAATGAACAGATCGAACTTGGGGAAGCAGCCGCGGCGGTTGAGCAGGCGCAGGCCGAAGCAGTCGGCGAGGTAGTAGCCCTTCTCACAGCCACCGGAGCCGTGATCGGAGGCCATGGCGACGCAGTTCTCGGCGCCGACGGCCTGGCCGATGGGGCCCTCGGGCTTGGTCATGGCGTAGACGCGCACGCCCATGTCCTTCATCTTCTTGACGGCCTCGAGGACCTCGGGGGTGGTGCCGGACTCGGAGGCGGTGAGCACGACGGACTTCTCGGTCATGCGC
>JAXJBU010000048.1:0-4515 GCA_036302865.1 Collinsella sp.
CGATGCGAGCCGCTACGACGAGGTCATGGAGGCGCTCGCAAGCGCCAAGGGCCGTATTCGCAGCCTGTTGGCCCGCTCGCTCGATTGGCGTGTCACGCCCGAGCTCGATTTTCGCATCGATCGCTCGACCGATGAGGCCGAGCGCATCACGCGTGCGCTGGAAAACGTTCCCGCCACGCTTGCGATCGAAAAGGACGAGGACGGCTATCCGATAGCGGATGCCGCCCAGGAGGCAGCTTTAGATGACTAATTCCGCCGACCTCGCCTCGTGCGAGTCTGCAGATATTCAGCGACGCATCCTCGAGCTCATCGAGGGTGCGTCCTCCATTGCGATTTCGGGACATACTTCTCCCGATGGCGATGCCTTGGGCTCCGTGTTGGGTCTGGGTCTCTCGCTTATGAAGTTTTTCCCCAACAAGGACATTGCGCTGCTGCTGGCAGACGATGACCCGGTTCCGCGTATCTACCGCTTTATGGAAGGCTCGGATCGCCTGGTTCCGGCATCTGCGTACACCGGCAATCCGGACCTGTTCATCTCGGTGGACGTACCGGTCGTCGAGCGTCTCAATAATTCCGCCGAGGTGCTTCGTCGCTCCAAGCATGTGGTTTGCTTCGATCACCATCCGGCGCGCGAGGAGTTTGCCGAGCTGAGCCTGAGGCGCGTCGAAGCCGCAGCCTGCGCGATGATCATCGACCGCTTCTTGGACAATTGTGGCATTGTCGCACGTGATGACGTTGCGACCTGCCTGCTGTGCGGCTTGGTTACCGATACCGGCCGTTTTCAGTACCAAAACGCCGATGCCGCTGCGTTCCATGCGGCCTCGCGTCTGGTTGCCCACGGTGCTGATCCGGCGCGTGTGGCACTCGAGGTATATCAGAGCATGCGCGTTGAGTTTTTGCACCTCAAGTCCATCGTTATGGGCCGCATCAAGACGGTGGCCCACGGGCGCGTCGCGTATAGCTACGCGTACCAGAGCGACCTTGAGGCTTGCGGTGTCACCTCGGATGAGTGCGACGGCCTGGTTGACGTGGTGCGCTCGGTGATGGGCGTCGAGGTCTGCCTGTTCCTGAAGGGCATTGAGGGCGATACCAAGGTGCGCGGCAACCTGCGCTCCAAGGGCGACCTCAACGTGTCCGAGATCGCTGCTGCCTTTGGCGGAGGCGGACATCCCGCTGCCGCCGGTTTCTCCAACAACGGAACGATTCTCGAGACGCTCACCGTGGCACTTCCCATGCTGGCCGAGCTGGTTGGGGAGGATCCCGCATCGGTGACCGTCGAGCTTTAACTTTTTGGATGGTACATGGCTCGTCGTATGCCTTCACAACTGAATATGCTGCTCGCTGTCGATAAGCCGGTGGGCTGCACGTCCCACGATGTGGTCTCGCAATGCCGACGCGCCCTCCATGAGCGGCGCGTCGGCCATGCCGGCACGCTCGACCCCATGGCATCGGGTGTCATGGTGGTGGGCGTGGGCCAGGCCACCCGTCTGCTGGGCATGCTCACGCTCGATACCAAAAGCTACGTCGCCGATATTTCGTTTGGCGCCGAGACGAATACCGATGATGCGGAGGGCGAGGCGGTCCGCACGGTGGCTGTTGCCAACGAGCTCCGCGATCCTGCCTATGCCCGTGAGCGCTTGGCCGCCATGCTGGGTCCGCAGATGCAGGTGCCGCCGGCGTTTTCGGCTATCTCGGTCAATGGCGTTCGCGCTTATAAGTCTGCTCGCGAGGGCAATGCGGTGGACCTACCTCCGCGCCCCGTCGAGGTCTATGCCGCCGACCTGATCGCCGTAGGAGGCGAGGGCGATTCGTGTGTGTGGACCGTGGCGTTCTCGGTGAGCAAGGGCACCTATATCCGAGCGCTCGCTCGCGACCTGGGCCGCGCCTGTGAGAGCGCCGCGCACATTTCCGCGCTGCGCCGCACGGCCTCCGGTGTTGTTTCCATTGGCGCCTGTCATGCGGTGGAGGAGCTTTCTCCCGAGTCCGCCGCTGGCTTTGCCCTGGATCCCATTGCGGCCCTGGGCGCAACGCGTGTTGACTTGCCGGGCAATCTTGCCGACGACCTGCTCTGCGGCCGACGCATTCCCGTTGAGCGTGCGCTTGCCGATTTCGATGCCTCGAAGGCGCCGTTTGCGTTGGTGCTCGATGGGGGACTCAAGGCGCTCGCCCGCATTGAGGGTGGCCGCTTTGTTATGGAGCACGTGTTTCCGCAAGCAATCGGCGGTGTTCGATGATGTTGTCCGCTCGCGAGCTCGCGCGTGTCTTTTTCGCGGGCGAGTCGGACGAGGCTCGCATCGTTACTGCCGATACGTTTGGTGAGTGCGAGCACTTGGGTGCCGCATCGATCGCCATTGGCGTGTTCGACGGCGTGCACCGTGGACACCAGGAGCTCATTGCGGCGCTTGTCCGTGATGCTCGCGCCCATGGCTGTAGGGCGGTCGTGGTCACCTTCGATCCGGACCCGGACGTCGTGGTGAGCCCTTCGCCCGCTCAAAAATTGATGACGACGGCCGACCGTCTGCATGCCCTGGCTCAAACTGGGGTCGATGCGGTGGTGGCCGTTCCCTTTACGCCTGAGGTTGCGGCGCTTGACCATGTTGATTTTCTCTCGCTGGTGTCGCGTCTGGTCGACATTCGATCGATTCGCGTTGGCAGTGACTTTAGGCTGGGTCGTGGCGGTGCATCTGGTGTTGCCGAGATGCGCGCCTGGGGTTCCGAGCACGGCGTTGACGTGTATGGTCACGACCTGCTTTGCGAGGGCGGTGAAGCCATTTGCGCCACCCGCATTCGTCATGAGTTGGGACAGGGGCATGTGGAGCTTGCTGCTGAGTTACTCGGCCGTCCGTATATGGTGCGTGGCGGTGTTATTCGCGGCCGTCACGAGGGTTCTGGCATGGGCTTTCCCACGGCAAACCTACAAGTTCCCGATGGTATACAGGTGCCTGCGGACGGCGTGTATGAGGGTCTGGTGCTGGTCGATGACACCGTGTGGCCCGCTGCCGTGAACGTCGGCCTGCCGCCGACGTATGCCGACGATGAGGCATCTGCGCATCTCGAGGCTAACTTAATTGGTTATACGGGCGACCTGTACGGCTCTTCCGTTTCGCTGGCGTTTACGCGCTGGCTTCGTCCGTCGCGCGTGTTCGATTCGCTGGATGAGTTGATCGCGACCGTCGAGGGTAATATCGAAGACATTCGTCACAACTTGGGTGAGCAGGGGGTGAGCATCCGTGATTAGCGATGAGGAAAAAGACCAGGTACGCGCTGCGTCCGACCTAGTTGCCATCGTGCAGGAAACGGTTGAGCTCAAGCCCCGCGGCCATGAGTTTTGGGGCTGCTGCCCTTTTCATGGCGAAAAGACGCCGTCTTTCCACATTATTCCCGCCACGCAGGTGTGGCATTGCTTTGGCTGCGGCGAGGGTGGCGACGTCTTCACCTATATCATGAAGCGCGAGAACCTGAGCTTTCCCGAGTCAATCCGTTATTTGGCCGATCGCGCGGGTATTGAGCTTCACGACACTGGAGACCGCCGCGAGCGCGGTACCAAGCGTGCCCGCATCTACGATCTGTGCGCCGAGACCGCCCAGTTCTATCACACTATGCTCATGCGCGGTAAGGACGGCCGTCCGCGCGAGTACTTTGCCAGCCGCGGCATGGGTGGCGACGTCTGCCGCCGCTACTGCCTGGGCTTTGCACCGGGCCGTAATATGCTGGTGGCTCATCTGTCGCAGGCGGGCTTTACCCCGCAGGAGATGATCGACGCCAACGTGGCCGTGAGCCGCGGGCGCGGACAGCTTGCCGATCGCTTCTACGACCGCGTGATGTTTCCTATCTTTGATGAGCAGGGTCACAATATTGCCTTTGGTGGGCGCATTATGGGGGACGGTCAGCCCAAATACCTCAACACCGCCGAGACGAGCGTGTTTCATAAAAAGCGAAACCTCTACGGCTTTAATTGGGCCAAGGAGTTTATCGTCGCGCAGGATACCGCCATCGTGGTAGAGGGCTATACCGACTGCATCGCCTGTTGGGAGGCGGGGATTAAAAACGTCGTCGCCACGCTGGGCACCGCGCTCACGGAGCATCATGTTAAGACGCTCACCCGTTTTGCCAAGCGCATCGTCTACATGTTTGACGGTGATGCCGCGGGCCAGAAGGCCGCTCGCCGTGCGATTCAGTTTATCGAGCAGGATTCGATGGACCTGCGCTGCGTGGTGCTGCCCGACGGCAACGATCCCATGGAGTTCATCACGGCGCATGGTGGACAGGAGCTGCAGGCGCGCATCGACGCTGCCGAGCCCCTCATGGACTTTGTCTACCGTTCGCTGCAGGAGTCGAGCGACATCACCACGCCGGGCGGTCGCGCCAAGGCGCTGGAGGACGCTCTCACGCTCATCTATCCGCTGCGCGACAGCTATCTGATCGACACGTACTTTATCCAGATTGCCGATCTGTTGGGTTTGGATCTGGAGACCGTGCGCGCGAGCTCGGGCCGCGTGTTTCGCGACGTCGCCA
>JAXJBU010000049.1:0-2104 GCA_036302865.1 Collinsella sp.
GAACAGGAGTCGCTCGAGCTCGTCGGGCGGCAGGTTGAGGAGCTCGTCGCCGGGACGGTGCAGGCAGACCTTCCTGAGCTTGCCGATCTCGGAAGGCACGTGCAGACCTTTCGTCATGGCCTCCTACCTTTCTTTCGGGCCCTTGTCAGGGCCGATTCGTTAGCGCCCCTCCGTGTGAGGCGTTATTGCTGACAACATATTTATATCCAAAATCAGCTCATACTTCCACCTTGCCCCCGAACGGTTTTTTATAGGGGGTGAACGGCATACACATATACTTCACGCATGGCACACTTCATCTTAATAAAGCGTATTTACGTGCTTAAACGCGTTTTAATCCTAAAATCAAATGGAACTAAACTTTGTTAAACCATCCTCAAATTGCATATTTCCAATAAAGCTATGAATAGAATTAGCGGTTCACACCGCGTCTCAACCATTTTCATTTTTATTCAGAAAAAAGTTTGTCCTATTCATTTCTGATAAATAAATTACCGTTTACCAGACGCTTGATACCGTTCACCGGAAACTCAGTATAAGGGCCAGCGGATACCGCCTCGCTTTACGGCCCCATTTGTAACAACTTGACTTCTCGGTATAGAAAAATGGACCCGCTTCCCCTAGGGAAACGGGTCCATTTTCGATTATCTTCGGCCAATTTAGATAAGGCCCTCGAAGACCATCGGAATCCTAGCGATCAAACTCCGCCAGCGCCTCGTCCAAAAGCCTCAGGCCCTCACGCAGAACGTCCTCGCTCGCGCAGTAGCCCAGGCGTGCGCCACAGGGAAGCTCAAAGCGGCTGCCGGGTACCAGCAGCACTCCCCTCTCGGACAGCAGGCGCTTACAGAACTCCTCGTCGTCCTCGGGAATATCAAGCTGGATAAACGAGGTAGACACGCCCTGTGGGGCCGTCCAGGAAACGCGATGCTGTGTATCGATCCAAGCCTGCGCGATATCGCGGTTGTCAAACACGATCTTGCGATTGCGCTCGAGGATCTTATCCTTGTGTTCAAGCACATAGGTCGCCAGGGCGTCGTTGAACACACCGCCGCAGATCATGGTGTAATCGCGATAGGTGCGGATGCGGTTGGATATCTCTTCGTCTGCCACGACCCAGCCCACGCGGGCCGCAGGCGTCGAATAGGTCTTCGACAACGAGTTGGTGACAATGGCCCTCTCGTACACGTCGACCATCGACATAAAGGACTCAGTGTTTTCAAGCGGCAGGTACACCTCGTCGCACAGCACATAGGCGCCCACCGAGCGGGCGATCTCGGCAATCTGACCGAGCATACCGGCATCGAGCACCGTACCGATGGGGTTCGATGCGTTGTTTATACAGATAAGCTTGGTGTTGGGGCGCACCAAGCTCTTGAGTTCCTCGATATCGGGCTTCCAGCCGAGTTCCTCGCGAAGCTCCCAATACTCGACCTCGGCGCCCAGCGTGCGCGGAATCTCGTAGAGCGGCGCGTAGGTGGGCCACTCGGCAATCACATGATCGCCGGGCTCGACCACAGCCATGATGGCGTTGAGGTTAGCGCCCGTGCAGCCATTGGTCTGCAGAATGTGATCGGGTTTGACCTCCCGACGATACAGCTTGGCAACCTCGGCCTTAAACTCCGGCGAGCCCTCGATCCAGCCGTAGTTCATCTTCTCGCGGTCCAGGCGCTCGTAGAACGTGGCGCCGTCCTGTTCATCGAGCGCGCGCAGCTCGCCCATGGTGAGCGACGAGATCGTCGACTGGGCGATGTCCCACGTGGCGCTCTTCTCCCAAACGTTGAGCCATTCCTCAACGCCAATCGTCTTGATGTCCATAGCCAAGCTCCTTACAAAAGCAGTCGTCCAATCGTGTTGACGTTCCTCATACAAGATTGGGGCGGTGCGAAAACCCGCACCGCCCCAATGGGAGACATCTAATGGCAGCTAGATGTATGTATTATGACCCGTACGAGTCCTTGAAGACCTTAGAGGTCCTCGCGCCAGAAGGGCATGCTCATGCAGCGCGGGCCGCCGCGGCCGCGGGAGAGCTCGGCGGAGGGCACGACGAGAAGGTCCAGGCCCTCCTTGTACAGCACGTCGTTGGTGACGGTGTTGCGGGCGTAGA
>JAXJBU010000050.1:0-1970 GCA_036302865.1 Collinsella sp.
CGAGGCCAACATGCGGCAGCGCCGCGGATAGACCGGTAGCAATAAAAAAGCACCGGGGCCAGTGTCGGCCCCGGTGCCCAAGCGCGATATCGGCGGTGCTGTTTCGCGATATTCAACAGTGCTCAAGCGAGCAAATACTCATATCCATCATGAACGAGTCGTACCGCATGGGCGAGCAATCGATTATTGTCTATCTTCAGCGACTTGCGAATGGCGTCTCGACCGCCGAGCTTGACGTTGCCGCCCTGCCCGTAGAGTTGCGCGGCATTGGCGAGCAGTTGAAAAAGACGCATGCCATCCTGCAACAAGAGCGCCGGCTGCTTGAGAGCAACGCCTATATCGACCCGCTCACCAACTTGGGCAACCGCAACGGATTTGACCGTCACGTCGAGCAACTCTGGCACAAAGGCGACCCCTTCACCTGCGCCTATATTGACATCGACCATCTCAAACATTGCAATGATAGGTTTGGCCACGCCGAAGGCAATCGCTATATTCTGGGTATCTGCCGCACGCTCTCCGAAACCATGGAGCACGATGAGATGCTGTTCCGTATCGGTGGAGACGAGTTTGTGCTCATCTCGCTCTCCGCAAACGAGACTGAACTCGAGCAGCGCTTGGAGCAGGTACGTGCTGGACTGATCGAGGCGAGCTCAGGTGGCAAGGCGCCCATGATCGGCAGCTTTAGCTTTGGCTACTCGCGCGTCGATCCACTTGCTGGCGACACACGTCGCCAGATGACGATGGATGCCGATCGCAAGATGTATCGCTATAAGCTTATGCATCGTGTGCAGCAACCGAAAGACAATGGCGCGCCGCAACGCCCAATCGTCGATCAGCTTCCCTGTAACGACCGAGTGTTCCAAGCGATCTCCATGAGCTCCGAGACGCGCTATCCGTTCATCCTTAACCTCGATACTGGAGAATCGCAATGGTCGGTCAACGCCGTGCGCGATTTTGACCTGCCCTCCCAGCACCCTTTTAACTCGGTCGATATGTGGCTTGCCTGCGTTCATCCCGAGGACCGCGACAACGTACGCGCCGAGCTCGACATGGTGATAAACGGCACGTGGCACTTCCACTACATGCAGTATCGCGTAATGGATGCCACCGGAAAATACGTGCTTTGCGACTGCACGGGCTACCGTTTGGACGGCACCGATACCGAGCCCAGCATGTATGTGGGCATTATCATCAACCGAAGCTTGGCAGATACGACCGACTCGGTAACGGGCCTGGGCGATGTCCACGCGCTGGTCAACGCTATTGGAGAGATGCGCCGCGTGGCGCGCGAGGCAGGCTTTATTGCCATTAAGGTCGACGATATCGCCGAGGTCAATGCCCGCTTTGGATTCGATGCAGGCGACCGTGTGCTCGCCGAAAGCGCCGCCTGCCTCATGGATTGTTCGCGCGGCAAGGGCCGCCTGTTCCGCTCGACGGGGCCAACGTTCGTGGCACTCTTCGATGAGCTCGGCCCCGAGGCAATCGATGAAATCGCAGGCGACATCGAACGGTTCCTGGGTTCCCCCGTGCTCATCGGCTCGCTTGAATATCAGCCGCCCATTCGTGTGGCCACGCTCCATCTGGACGGCGTCGACCGTCAGCCCGTTTCCATTTTGAACGAGCTCAAAGCGTTGCTTAAAGAGGCACCACAAGTACCGGGCACCAAGCTGGACTAGCGTTGTGGGGCGCATGATGGTAGTGTCGCAAAAGTTGGTGTAAGGCTCGCCTCGCGATGGTGGCCGGAGGCCGCCTGAGCGAGGCGAGAATCACCTAGAATGCCGTCATTCTAGCTCATGTCACGCCGCCTTCCTGCCGGAAATCGGGTGGTCGGCCACGACGAGCGCGATGATCCTGGCCGCGTGCTCTGCCGCGGTGCCCTCGTAGGCGTGCTTCGGCGCGTTGACTTTTGCGCCCTCCACGGCCCTGCCTATGGAGTCGTCGCTGAACCAGCGTCGGCCAGCCCATTC
>JAXJBU010000051.1:0-5121 GCA_036302865.1 Collinsella sp.
CTTCACCTTTACCACGGCGCTGCGCTTTGTGCCGGTGTTTGGTCAGGAGATGAACGCCATCATGGAGGCGCAGACCGCACGCGGCGTCGAGTACGACACCAAGAACCCCATCAAGAAGCTTAAGCTCATGCTGCCACTGTGCGTGCCACTGCTCATCTCGAGCGTGGGCAAGACCGATGCCACAGCCTTGGCGGCAGAACAGCGCGGCTTCTATCTGCGTACGCGCGCCAGCTCGTACAAGCGCTATCCCATCAAGGGTCTGGACATCGCCGTGCTCATCGTCAGCATCGCCCTCATCGCCATCGGCTTCCTGTTCTAGTTCACCACCGACAGCAACCGCCCAACGCAAAAGGCCTCAGCTCGCACCAAACGAGCCGGGGCCTTTGCTGTTTTCCCAGATAAAACCTACCAAAATAAACCTGTCCCTTTTTGGTAGGGCGAGAGCTAGAGGCGGTAGGGGGCGCCGCTGCGGATGATAGATTCGCGTACCAGGACATCCATCGCGTCGAGGGTAATCTCGGGCATTTCACGATACTTCTGCAGCACCGAAAGCTCCGTGCAGGCCAGGATGACGCGGTCGCAGCCGCTGCGGGCAAACTCCCACATCACGCGGTCGAACTTATCCATATCGGGCTCCCGTCCGGCCTTCACGTCATCATAGATCAGCGACATCACATCGGCTTGGCGCTTCTCGCTGGGATAAACGACCTCCACGCCAGCCGCCTCGCACTCGCGCCCGTAGACGCCCGCGCCCACGGTGCCATCGGTGCCCATGATGCCGATCTTGCGCACCGGCTCTGCCGGCATGCTCAAGTTGGGGTCGAACTCGCACTCCCCCATCACCGCACCAGCCAAGGCATAACGCACCGACTCACGCGGCATATGGATAATCGGCACCTTCGTAAACGACTGGATCTGGTCATAGAAGTAGTGTGACGTGTTGCAGGGAATGGCAATGTGTGCACAGCCCAGCGACTCGAGTGCCTGGGCGCACTCTTTCATGGTCGCCAGCAGCTTAGCATGCTCGCCGGTCTTAATGGCCAACGTGCGGTCGGGCATGGTCGACTTGGAGAGTACCACCATGTCGATATGTTCCTGATCGCAGGCAGCAGCCGTATGACGCACCACCTGGTCGTAGTAATACGACGTGGCCTCGGCGCCCATGCCGCCGATAACTCCCAGCTTTTCCATCGCCGCCTCCTTGGTGACGCTTGCGCAATTGCGCGTATCATACCCGCGCCCGCCCGATGTAAACCGGACGGGCGCCGCACTCATCTACTTGTAATACGTCTTGAACAGCTTAAAGTGGCGCAGCTTGGTGTGCCACATGCGCAGCCAGCGGTTAAAGACAAAGTCGCCCTTCATAAACGAAGGGTCGGCGCCCTTGCCTTCCTTGTCCAGGCGATGCACCTTAGCGCGCAGCTCGGGATCCTTGACGTACTTGTCGACGACGCCCATGGGGACGACCATCCACAGGGCCTCGTCCTGAGCCGTCACAAACTCCGGCTCAAACGGACGGTTGAACACATACTCGTCCACCACATACTTGGCAACGTTAAAGCCGCTGTTGGTAACGTAGTAGTTGCTGCGGCCCTGGCGCGTGTTGAAATCGAAGAACTTAAACGAGCCGTCGCGCTCGTCGTACTTTACGTCAAAGTTGGAATAGCCCACAAAGTGAAGGTCCTCGAGCAACTTGCGCACGCCGCCCATGAGCTCGTCGTTGGGCTCGGTAATGATACAGGCATGGTTGCCGACACCGTGGGGCTGATGCTCCTCGAGCAGCACATGGCCCAGGCACATCATGCGGACCTTACCGTTGCGGTCGGAATAGCTGGTGAGCACGCGCATGTACTCGTCGTTGCCGGGCACGCGATCCTGCAAGATCAGGTCGTCGGTGTAGCCGCTGGCATACGAATCGCGAATGACCTGTTCCAGCTCGGCGCGGTCGGCAATCTCATAGGCCTTCTTCTGGCCCTCGAACTCATGCTGCCACCACATGATGCCATCAGAAGGCTTCAGAATCATCGGGTAGGGAAAATCGATCTGGTCGAGCACTTCGGCAGGCGCCTCACCCTGAGCATTGAGCATCGCCTTGGTAAAGGTAAACGTGTGCGGATAGGGCACGCCATGCTTCTCGCACAGCTCGTAGAAGATCTCCTTCTTCTGGCACTGCTCGAGCATGCTGTAGGGCGCGTAGGGAGCGACGATGTTATCCGCCAGCTCATGGGCATCCTTGGCCTGAGCCACGAGGGCAACATAGTTATCGCCACAGCCCACAAGGACAATCGTCTTATCGGCATGCGCTTGGGCAATGCCGTTGACGGTTTTGAGCATCACGGGCATGGTGTCGATATCCACGTTGGGCGTGTAGTCGATAATCTGGCTGCGGTACGCGGGACCCGTCTGATACTTGCCAAAAACCAGACTCTTGACCTGGTACTCCTCGTAGAAGGCGCGCGCCACCGAATAGGCGTTGATGTCGCCACCGAGCAGCACGGGAATGAACTCGCGCTCTGTAAACTGCAATGCCATGGAAACTTCCTATCATGAACTGCCCACGCAACGGGCGGTCTTTGCGCAACTGATTTATTCTAGCGTGCCAAGCCGCCGGCGCCCAAAGCTCCACCGTATCTATGGCAATCGACGTAATCGTCCAGCACGAAGGCCAGCACGAAGACGGCGCTCACCGTTGTATGACAACGGGCAATGAACCTACCATTGTTGTAGGATTCAGTGTATTGACATCCTCGAGCGAAAGGCGCGCACGTGCCCCAAGACCATCCGACCGATAATCCCATCCTCAATGCCGCGAGGCGCGAGCTGGCGAAACGTGCGAAAGCGACCGCTCCCCTGTGCACGGCAAACGACGCCTACAACGGACCCGCCCACATCGTCTCGATCAACACGTCGGTACACAAGGGCACTCGCAAGTCGCCCGTCGCCGATGGACGCGACACCGTTATAGAGCAATTTGGCCTCGCCACCGATGCGCACGCCGGACATTGGCACCGTCAGGTTTCCTTTTTAGCCGCGGAGTCCATCCAGACGGCGCAGGCACGCGGGCTCGACGTACACGAGGGTGACTTTGGGGAGAACTTCACAACCCGGGGCATCAACCTGCTCTCGCTCCCTTTGGGCACACAGCTCAAGCTTGGAAGCGACGTGCTCGTCGAAATCAGCCAAATCGGCAAGGTCTGCCACACCCGTTGCGCCATCTACTATCTCGCCGGCGACTGCATCTTTCCCCACGAGGGCGTTTTCGGCGTGGTACTAAAGGGCGGAGAGGTCAACGCCGGTGACGAAATCCAGGTAGTCAAGCTCGGCGACGGCACCTGTTCGTTCACCCCCGCCGAGGCCCTCGAAGAGATTGAGCAGGCTCGCCAGAAGGGCACGCTGTAGTTATAAAACCCCACGTTGAGATGGCTTTTACAGCCCAAAACTCCTCTCAAACAGAGCTCTGTAACGTTAAAGTTGAACTCTATGGTTTCTCAACAATTCATCATAACTGCAGGTCAAAGCCAAAGCCTCAAGTTCAACTTGACCCTTTGGAACCTTTAAGGTTCAAGTTGGGGTCGAAAGCAGTAGTAGAATACCGTTCGAACCATAACCTACGATTGATTGCAGAGGGACTGGATGCAGCATTCGAATCATCGCACCGCAGCGTTCATTGCGTCGAAGCCGGCTCGTATCATCACGAGCGCCGTGCTCGCCGTTGCGCTGACGGCCACGCCGATGCTCTCCCCCGTTGCGGCGTATGCCGCCTCGCAGGCAACGCAGGACCAGCTTTCCGCAGCCCAGCAGAAGATCGAAGCCGCCACGAGCGCCTACAACGACGCCCGCACCAAACTCGATGACCTGCAAAAGCAGATTGACTCCAATGAGGCAAGCATCGAGGAAATCGAGGCCAAGCTTCCCGAGCAGCAGGCCAAGGCAAGCTCCGCCATGCGCGATCTGTACAAGTATCAGAAGGGCACCAATCCCATCGTGAGCTTCCTGGTCAACGCACAGAGCCTGGGTGAGTTCATCACGACCTGCAAATACACCAACCAGATCACGAGCTCGAGCGTCGACGAGATCGAACAGCTCAATAACATGCAAACCGAACTCGAGCAGAACAAGGCTGAGCTCCAGCAGGCCAAGTCTCAGCTTGAGGCAGAGCAGAAAAACGCCGAGGATGCGCTGGCACAGGCCCAGCAGCTCCGCAGCGAGGCACAGGCAAAAGCCGAGCAGGAAAATGCCGCCGAGCTTGCCAAGCTTGAGGCCGATAAGGCCGCTGCCGCCGAGAAGCTCTCGGGCGAGGGCGTAAGCGGCAGCAATTCCAGCAGCCAGGCCACCAACACCAACACCACCATCGACACCACGGTGAACAGCTCCAATACTGGTAGCTCCGATTACGATTCGTTCATTAATGAGTGGACAGGCCGCATCGACAATTATCTCGCCGGCTCCCCCATGGCAGGCCAGGGCTATAACTTTGCCGTCGCCGCTTGGAATGCCGGTGTCGACCCCCGTTGGTCCCCCGCCATCGCCTGCATCGAGAGCACCAAGGGTGCTTATTGCGCCAATTCTTACAACGCCTGGGGCTGGAGTGCACGTGGCGGCGGTTGGCGCAGCTTTGGCAGCTGGAGCGAGGGCATCTCCGCTCACGTTGCCTATCTGGGCGCCAACTACGGCTCCACCCTTACCCCGGCAGCGGCCAAAAAGTACTGCCCGCCCACGTGGCAGGACTGGTACAACAAAGTCGCCGCTCAGATGAACCGCATCTAAGTGCAACTGCAAAGGGCCCCAATGGGGCCCTTTTCTTTTAGGTAGCGGAGGTATCGACGACGCCGGTCACATTGGCAACCGCAACTGTGACGATTATGCATAGGAGCAGCACACCCAATGCCTTGAACCAGAATTTCGCGAGTTTCTTGCCGCGATAGCTGTCGAGCAGTGCGAATCGCCGACGAAGACGGCGCTTATCGAGCAGCGCAAAATGCATAAGCACCATAAGGCCATCGACAAAGAAAAAATACTCGATTATGAGAAGCCACGTCGGGTAGCTTTGGTTTGCTCCGGTGGGATGAAAGACGGCAAAGTGACTTCCGGCAAAGAACACAAGCAGCGAGAAGCAGACGA
>JAXJBU010000052.1:0-11701 GCA_036302865.1 Collinsella sp.
GGGAGCAGGAGAAGGCCGACATCGCGCTCGACCGGCTGAGCGTCAAGGAGTACGAGGACCCCTTCGGCAGGGGGCCGGGGCGTAAATAGCGCCGGTTTGACCGGCCCGCCACGGGTCAATCTGCAGTGCGGCCCGAACCCGTGAGGGCCGGCGCCTTTAGACGCGTGCCGGAAATCCAAGGGTTATACCCTAAGAGCAAACCACCCCTTTTAGGGGTGGTTTTGATTGTGCAACGATTAGTTATGCCCCTCTCACACCCCATGTTGCTACCGTTGCCCGATATGTTTGCGCGCTGCATCGGTACGCGCGAGGCGGTCATTACAATTGGCATCGTGCTGCGATTTAGGGGGAATGTTTTGGTGTCTGAACAGGCAAATAATTGTTGTGCTGCCGGCTTTGGCGTGCGCTTGATCGGTGGTGCCGACGATGCGGTTTTGCCGATTGACATGCACGACTATGCGGAGGCCCTTGGTCGCTGCACGCTGGTCGACAAGACCATGTTTATTGCTGATATTTTGGATTGCGATGCGTCCGTTATGGTGTGCTGCCGACCCGAGGGTTTTGGCAAGAGCATGAACTTGTCGATGCTCAAGGCTTTTCTGGAGCGTCCCGCGGTCGGTCATGCTTGCCGGAGCTCGTTTGCCGATGCTCAGATTTGGGATGCGGACGGCGGGCGCTATCGGGATGAGTACGCTTGCTATCCGGTGGTATCGCTGGACTTTTGTGGTGCTGCGAGGCGTAGCGCCGCTGTTGCCGACGTCATGCGCGACGCTCTTTCGGGCGAGTGCGCTCGCCTGCTGGCGCTCTTGGAAGCCCCGGATTTAGCTCGAGATAAGGTGCGTCACATCGAACGCGTTGCGCGTGGCGTGGCGAGCGTGGACGAGGTTGACTCGGTGCTTGGTGTGCTCATTGAGCTGCTGGAGATGGCCTGCGATGAGCAGGTTGTATTGCTCGTTGATGGGTACGACGCGGCGTGGTTGGACCGTTCGAACGCGAGAGGCGCGTCCGGCGCCGGTCTGGCGGAGCTGCTCGACCGTGTGCTGTTTGACGCCATTGTTGCCGCGGGCCATTTGCTACGCTTGGTTTGTCTGATGGGGGAGCGCCCCGGTCCTGCCGAGGCGGCACTTTCTTCGCGAAACTGCTCGTATTGTCTTTCGACGCCGCTCTCGATGTGGTGTGACCGATGGTTTGGCTTTTCGGATGCCGAGGTCGAGGCTCTGTTGAGCCATGCTGGACGCGAGGAATACCTGGATGATGCGCGTGAATGGCTCGAGGGATATCGGTTTGGCAGGGCCTATTGCTCGAGTCCGGCGCGTGTGATCGGGTTTCTGGACCGGGGCTGCACGGCGCCCGTGCGTGCCGATCTGTATGGGTATGCCGACTACCTGAGTAGGGTAGTTGCCGGGTGGAATCTCGACCGCCTTTCGGTCTTGTTCGATTTGCTCGAGCCCTATGCATGCGTTGAGGTTCCGTTTTGTTTGGGCGCTGCGGGGCCAGAGGCTTCGTCTGATGATGGCATGTGGACGGCGCTGTATCTGTTCGGTTTTTTCACGACGGATATGACGGAGGAGCCAGAGCATGGCAATCGCCTCTGTGCTCTGCGGTTGCCCAATAACGAGATTCGCCGTGTCTTGCGTCTAGTGATTATTGAGTGGTTTGAGTGCGCTGTCGAGGACGTTCGTGATATCGATACGTTTCGCGACGGGTTGTGCCGTGGGGACGAGGATGCGGTGAGACAGGCGCTAGGCCACATCCTGGGAGACGCGGGAATCGGTAAGTCCGACCCAGATGCGCCGCTGCCATATCACCTGCTCTTGCAGGGGCTCTGCTTTGGATTGCCGGGTTATGCCAATCCTGCTTCGAGACGAAAGCGTGGCACGGGTCGCTGGGACATTCAGGTTTTCCCAACGGGCGTTGTGTTTGACGTGGCAGACACGATCGGCATGCTCGACGAGCGCCCGCTGATATCGATCAATATGATGTTTGACCCCGGTGTGGACGCGCTGGGCCTAGAGCTGCTGGCCGTTCAGGCGCTGCTCGACATAGAGCGCGCCGGCATCGACAAGATTCGCGTGCCGCGACCCGGTGTGGGTCGTATGCGCTGGGGGTTTGGGTTTGACGGGCGACACGTGGCTGCGGTGTGCCAGCGGTTGTAGGGGGTGCTACTCCGCGTCCTTCATGGGCGGCATGGGCTTCCAGTTGGGATCCTTGATGATCTTGCGAGCATCTTTCATGCCACGGCGCAGCGCCGGGATGCCGGTCTTAAAGCACTTATCGACCGCAGCCAGGCGAATGAATTCCTTGCAGAAGGTCGCGGCATTGCCCAGGCGGAACAGGATGGGGCGGTAGTCGCCGTAAATCTGCATGTAGCGGGCCAAAAAGCCGCGATTGCGCATGATGTAGTAGCGGTTGGTGTCGCTCGTGGAGTTGAGCTGTCGTTTGCCGGCGATATCCCAGTTAGAGACGGCGCGGGCGCGCTTGAGCACCACGTCGGCGACCACGGCGGCGGGGAAGTGCTGGCTGGCAACGTAGCCATAGCAGGCATCGTCGCCGTAGATGAAAAAGCGCGCATCGGGCAGGCCGATCTTGTCGACTACACGGCGCGAGAACAGGCCGCCTTCAAAGCACAGCTGGTTCATGGCGCGGTAGCCCTTGGGGCCCAAGTCCCACTTGGCGATGGGGTTGGGGATACCAAGCGAAAGGATGAGCTGGTACTGCCAAAAGAACGCGCCGCCATCGAAGTCCAGACGCGAACCCTGGATGACGTCGTAGCGGTCCGTCCACTTTGCTAGGCGCTCAATGCCCTCGGGGATGACGAGCACGTCATCGTCCATGACCCAAAACCACTGGGCGCCCAGGTTGTAGGCGCACTTGGTGCCGGCGGAGAAGCCACCCGCGCCGCCGCCGTTTTCGAGCTGCGGGGCGTAGATGACGCGGTCGGTGCCGCCCTTTGCATCGGGCTGTTCGATGTCGGTGCCCCACAGGTTGGCCAGGCGCTCGTTGAATGCGGTGCACATGGCCTCGGTCTCACGCGAATTCTCGTTATCGACGATCACGATGCGCCAGGGCGCTGCCGTAAGCTCGGTCATGGAGTCGAACAAGTTGGCCAGGAGTTCCTGGCGCTTGTACGTAACGACGACAATGGCGAGCTTATCGATGGGAGCGGGAAGGGTTGAAGGCATGGGGCAATATATCCTTTCACGCGCGGCGGGTGAGTGCAGCGCGGAAGCTATCGAATACGTCCTTGGGACTGTCCTATTGTAAAGGCTCGGCGCACCTTGGCGGCAAGCTTTGAATAAAACGCAGGAACCTGCCATGGGCCCGCCGCATGACGTGGGGCCGCTTTGCCCGCAAGAGGCTCCATAGATTATATAAACGCCCGCTGGCGCGCTGACCCTTTGATACCATGAAACGACAGGTATTTCCTAAGGAGCACATTTGTCTACTAACGCCTCTGGCAGCCCTGTTCTGTCGCTGCTTATTCCCATTTACAATGTTCAGCGCTACCTGCGCGAGTGCCTCGATTCCGCCCTGGCGCAGACGCTCAAGGATATTGAGATCATCTGCATTAACGACGGGTCGACCGACAACTCGCCGGCGATAATCCGCGAGTATATGGAGCGCGATGGGCGCGTCAAGATGATCGACAAGGCCAACAGCGGCTACGGCGACTCGATGAACCACGGTCTGGAGATGGCGCGTGGCAAGTACGTTGGTATCTTGGAGTCCGATGACTTTATGGCGCCCGACGCACTCGAAAAGCTTGTCTCGGCCGCCGATAGCAATAATGCCGACTTTGCGAAGGCGAACTTTGATTTCTACTGGTCTAAGCCCGAGGAGCGCCGTTCGCTGCACGAGATGTTTAAAGCCAAGGACTGTGGCAAGCCAGTGCACCCGAGCGATACGACGCAGTTCTTTAAGCAAAAGCCGTCGATTTGGTCGGCCGTGTACCGTCGCGATTTTCTTGAGCGCAACGGCATTACGTTCCTGCCGACTCCGGGGGCATCCTTTCAGGACACGTCATTCGCCTTTAAGGTGATCGCGTGCGCCGATAAGGCTATTTACCTGCACGATGCCGTGTTGTCGTATCGCCAGGACAACGAGAATTCCTCGGTCAATTCTTCAGCTAAGGTCTTTTGCGTCAATACCGAGTATGCCGAGATTGAGCGTTGGATTCGAGAGGATTATGCCCGCGACCACGCAAGCGGCGATGTCGCGCGCATGCTCAAGTTCAACCAGCTCATTAAGTACGATTCATACATGTGGAACTACGTGCGCCTGGCGCCTAAGTTCTATAAGGAGTTCCTGGTTCAGATGGCTAAGGAATTTCAGGCGGCCTTGGACGCGGGGGAGTTTTTGCTTGACGACCTCAAACCGTGGAAGCGCGCAAATCTCGCTGCCATCCTCAAAGATCCCGAGGGCTGGGTTGACGAGCATCCGAGTTTTGCGACGGATGGTGCCTTGGGGCGTGCTAAGTATTACGCCTCGGTTGGAGGCCCAGGCGTGGTCGCCGCCTTCCTCATCGAATCGCTGAGGGGGTAGGTCGGCATGGGAGAGGCCTCGTGTCCTAAAGTTACCATTGTCGTCCCCGTTTACAACTCTGCGCGCTCCATTCAGCGATGCCTCGATTCGCTGTTGGCCCAGTCCGAGCGCTCGATTCAGGTTGTCTGCGTCAACGACGGTTCGACTGATGATTCGTTGAACGTGTTGCGCCAGATCGCGCAGGCCGACGATCGCGTACTGGTGATTGACCAGGAAAACGCGGGTGTCTCGTGTGCTCGAAATGCCGGTATCGATGTCGCCGAGGGCGAGACCGTCTTTTTTGTGGACGCCGACGATTACATCGATGCCCAGACGGTCGAGCGCGTGCTGCATGCCATGGAGTCTGCGGATGCCGAGGCCGCCGTTTTTGGCGGCGTCTGTGAACCTGCCGATGCTGCCCCCAAACGCGTCCAGCAACTCATGAGCCCCAAAGCTGGTACCTTCGGCGCCCGCGATCCTCAACTGCTGTTCCATTCGAATGCGCAGCCCTATGCCTGCCGTGCGTCTTTTTCGCGCGAGCTGCTCAATCGCGAAGGCATTCGCTTCGCCCCCGGTTTGGCTTTGGGCGAGGACGTCGTCTTCCAATTTGCGGCTTATGCGCTTGCCCGCAGGACCGTCGTCATGCCTGACAAGTTCTACCACTACGTGATGGAGAGCGAATCGGCGACGCACGAGTTCAACAGTGCCGAGGCGCGCGCCAAAAAGCTTGACGCCCACATGAAGATGCTCGAGGAGGTCTTGGAAGACTGGGCGGCCTATGGTCTTTTGGACCTGTGTCCCGGCGAGCTGATAACTTGGTTTTTGGACCTAATTGTGTTCGATCTGGCGCGCTTGGATGCCGATGACTTCCATCGCGTGGCGGCTCGCGTCAACATGGACCTCACGACGTTTTTGGGAACGGAGTGGGCGGATATGCCTGCTAAGGGTGCCGTTCGCCGTGTTGCCCACAAGCTCGTTGCGGCGACCTCGGGCGTTTCGATGGCAGACGCCACGCTGTTCTATCTTTCGACTCGCGGTCTCAAAGCCTGCCTGGAGCGCTTTCTATAATTCCAAGCGCTGCCGCCCGCCGCAACTCGGCTGCTAAAATAACCCTGTTACACGCTATTCAACGGGAGGTTCTCTTGCAGAACTCTGATACCCCTAAAGTTTCGCTGCTTGTCCCCATTTGCAATGTCGAGCGCTATCTGCGCGTGTGCCTCGATTCCGCCGTGGCGCAGACGCTCAATGACATCGAGATCATCTGCATCAACGACGGCTCCACCGATAGCTCGCCGGATATCATCCGCGAGTACATGGAGCACGACCCCCGTGTAAAGATGATCGACAAGGCCAACAGCGGCTACGGCGACTCGATGAACCGTGGCCTGGAGATGGCGCGCGGTGAGTACGTGGGCATCCTTGAGTCCGACGACTTTATGTTTGAGGATTCGCTTCAAAAGCTGGTCGCCAAGGCCGATGCTGAGCATGCCGATGCGGTAAAGGGCGACTTTTATCTGTATTGGTCCACGCCCAGCGAGCGACGTGAGCTGTTTGGGATTATCGACGAGCATATGACGGGCGCCGCGTATCGCCCCGTCGATCGCCCGGGCATCTTCTACCGCAAACCTTCCATTTGGTCGGCTATCTATCGGCGCGCGTTCCTCAACGACAATCAGATTCGCTTCCTTCCCACGCCGGGTGCCTCGTATCAGGATGCGGGTTTTAACTTTAAGGTCTGGGCATGCGCCGAGCGTGCTGCGTTTATCGCGGACCCCATTTTGTGCTATCGCCAAGACAACGAGAAAAGCTCCGTTAATTCGCCCAACAAGGTATTTTGCGTGTGCGACGAATACGCCGAGATGCAGCGCTTTTTGGATGAACGCCCCGAGCTTAAGGCTCAGCTTCAGGGTATTTTAATGCGCATGAAGGTCGATACGTACCGTTGGAACGATGAGCGCCTGGTCGATGAACTGCGCGAGCAGTTTTGGCAGAAGGCCTCGCCCGAGCTCAAGGCCGACTGGGATGCCGGTCGCTTTGATCTGTCGCTGTTTGATCCGCGTGGCGAGACCGACTTGCGCCTGATGGTCAAGTCGCCCCGCGCCTATATCGATTCGCGCTTTGACTTTAAGAAGCCGGGCAAGCTCAATACGTTTAAGCATTACTTTAAGATTGGCGGCTTGCCGCTGGTCTGGCGTGTGCTGACGTATCAGTGCACCTACGGCGACAACCCGCACCCTGATGACGTTCCGGCCGCACAGTAGGAGCGAGTGACTATGGCTACCCCCAAGATTTCCGTTGTCGTTCCCATCTATAAAGTGGAGGAGTGCCTGGCCTGGTGCCTGGACTCCCTGCTTGCGCAGGACATGCCCGATTGGGAAGGCGTGCTGGTCAACGATGGCTCGCCGGACGGCTCGCGCGATATTGCGGCTGCCTATTGCGAAAAGGACGCGCGCTTTACGCTGGTCGATAAGGAGAACGGCGGCCTGTCGAGTGCGCGTAATGCAGGCATCGCCGCGTCCACGGCGCCTATCGTTGCGTTTTTGGATTCCGACGACCGATTTACGCCCGATGCATGCCGCGTGATCGTCGATGCCTTTGAGCGCGAGGACTGCGACGTTTTGACCTTTGGCGCGAACCCGTATCCGCTGGAGGCGGGGTATCCGTGGCTTAACTATGTGCTGAGCCCGCGCGATGTGTCGTTTGAAGGCTATAACTCTGACTTGCTGTTTAAGGAAGCATCTCGCCCCTTTGCATGGCGCACCGCCTGCAAGCGTGAGTTTTTGCTGGGCAACGGGATCGTGTTCGACGAAACCGTTAAGTACGGCGAGGACCAGGTCTTCGATTTTGCCGTGTACGGTCGTTCGCACAAGACCGCGCTTATCTCGAACAAGCTGTATGACTACCGCGTGGCGCGCAAGGGTTCGCTCATGGACACCATGCGCTACGACGACGAGACACGTCTGCTGGAGCACGTGAAGATTTACTCCGCGGTGCTGGCTGACTGGCGGCGCGACGGTCTCGATGCTCAGCATGCCGATGACCTGGCGTACTTCCTCTGCGATCTGGTGCTGTACGATGCGCTTAGGTTGCTGGGTTCGGACTGCGGCAAGGTGTTTGCTGCCGTTACCACGGCGCTCGCCGGCTCTACCGTGGGCAGCGTTGCTGCGCTCGCACAATGCGCTCCTTCTGTTGCTGTTATGGTGCGTGCGGCGCTTACCAGCAAGGCCCCCAATGCCCGCGAGTGCAAAAAGCTCATGTTCGATTACGACGTCTTGAGGTTTGGGCGCCTGGGTGCCTGCAAGCGCGTGGCAGCGAACGCCCTGGGAAAGCGAGAAGTGTAGATGAGTATCAAGCGTTTGGCACTTTGCCGCAGCCAGGGCCGTCTTTTTGTGCTGCTTCGTTTTGCCGGTCAGGATGTCGCCGCGCTTATTGAGCGGGAGGCCTCTCAGGCGTTTGCCCATGCGACTACGAGCGGTTCTTGTTTGCTGTCGCTGGTGCTCCCGGTCGATCATGGCCGTGTGCTGGCGCTTTGCCCTTCCGTTTCCGATTACGAGCGCGAGCTCGCCGTCTTGGTGCTTCCGTTTTTGGATGGCTCGTCGATGGATGTCGTTTTTGCATCCGATGGCCAAAGGTTGGGCTCCATTTGTCTCGATAGCCGCGTGGCCAAGCTGGAATCCAAGATTAACTACAAAGCAAAGCCTGCGCTGTGTGCGCTTATCCGCGATGCGCAGCGTGGCGAACACTGCGGTCGCTACGAGATCGATGCCATTCGCTATTTGCCGGCAGACTCCGGCGCGGTGTGGCGCTATGAGGTTACCTGGGCGGGAGACTCCCAGTGCGCGCCTGAGCTTCAGATCTTCGATACGCATATGAATGCCATCGATGCTACCGTGCATGTGTTCGAATCGCAGGTCGATGTGCCGCAGCAGAATGGATGCCGTGTCAATAAAACGTATCTGAGCGTTGAGATGCCTCAAGATATACGAGATTTTGTCGCGATTGTGAGCGATTCCACAGAGCAGATCCAGAGCGGGTTTTGCGCCATGGATGGTCGCCTGTACAACGGCATGGTCGACGACAGCTGGAACCGCATGAAGGATGCACGCGCTGATGACGCAGCTTATCGACGTTGGTTTGAGCAACATCGCGCAAAGCCGGGCGATCTGGCGTGCCAGCGTGTCGCTTCGGTGGCTTTTGCCTATAGACCACTCGTGAGTATTGTGGTGCCGTGCTACAAGACTGATCGGGAATACCTGCGCGAGCTGCTGGACTCGGTGCTAGCCCAGAGTTATGACAACTGGGAACTGCTCCTTATGGATGCCTCGCCTGAATGGGATGCGGTGGCCGCCCTTGCGGCAGGCGCCAACGACGAGCGCATCCGTCGCATCGAGCTTCCCGGCAACGGCGGTATTGTGCTCAACACCAACGCAGGTATCGAGCGAGCGACAGGCGACTACGTCGCGTTCTTGGATCATGACGACATTCTGGAACCGGACGCGTTATTCCAGTATGTTTCCGCGCTGAATAAGGCGGCCGAGGACAAGCGTCCCCAGGTCCTGTTCTGCGACGAGGACATGTTCCAGAAAACGGGGGAGTGGGGCCAGCCGGTCTTTAAGACGCGGCTCAACGTCGACCTGCTCTATAGCCATAACTGCGTGACGCATTTCCTGATGGTGGAGAAGGCGCTCATCGATCGTATTGGCACGTCCCCGGAAGACGTTGCGGGTGCCCAGGACTACGACTTGACGCTTCGCTGCCTTTCGGCGGACGCGCGGTTTGAGCATGTTGCGCATGTGCTGTATCACTGGCGCGTGCATCCGGGATCGACCGCCGATGGCTCTGCCGATAGCAAGCCGTATGCTATTGAAGCCGGTCGTCTTGCGCTGCAGCGCCACTTTAACGCGCTGGGCATTTGCGGAACGGTTGAGGATACCGAGACGCCGTTTGTCTACCGCATGCGCTATGCGCTGCCGGAGCCTGCGCCGCTAGTGAGCATTGTGATTCCCACCAAGGATCACATTGAGACGCTTGACGCCTGTGTGATGTCGATCGCCCAGAAGGCAACGTATGCCAATTACGAGATCGTCTTGGTGGAGAACAACAGCGAAGCCCCGGAGACGTTTGCGTATTACGAAACCCTGCCAGAGCGCGTGGCTGCAGCATCCGAAGGCAAGGGCATCGCGCGCGTTGTGTACTGGCCGGGTGAGTTCAATTACTCCCAGATCATTAACTTTGGCGTGGAGCACGCCAAAGGCGATTATCTGCTGCTGCTCAACAACGATACCGAGGTCATTAGTCCCGACTTTATTGAAGAGATGATGGGCTATCTGCAGCGTTCCGAAGCGGGCGTGGTGGGTGCCAAACTCTACTTTGCCGATCATCTGGTGCAGCACGCTGGCATTGTGGTTGGCGTGCGCGGCGCACTTGCCCATGCCAACCAGGACTTCTCGGCAAAGCGCGAGGGCTATCTTGCCCGCGCTGTGCGCCCCGGTAACTTCTGCGCCGTAACGGGTGCCTGCCAGATGGTCCGACGCGACGTATTTGAGCGGGTCGGCGGCTACAACGAGGAATTCGCCGTTGGCTTTAACGACGCAGACTTTTGCCTGCGCGCATGGGAGGCGGGCTACCGCACCATCTTTACGCCCTATGCCGAGCTGTACCACTACGAGTTCACCTCGCGCGGCAGAGAAGAGGCCAACGAGGAAAAGATGTGTCGCTGGAAACGTGAACAGGCACTGTTCATGCAGCGCTGGCCGGAGTTCTTCTTGACGGGCGATCCGTGGTTGGGGCCGAACTTATCCGTTGAGAGCGAGTATTTCTCGGTCTAAGGCAATAGTTTTTAGGAAGTCTTTAACTTTCCTTCGCTATGAACTTGGAAGAAAGCAGGGTTGGACTACTTACTAAGATAAATTATGAAAACTCGATACTTTCGCGATAAGTTTATACAAGCTTATACAGCTCGATATTATTCGATATAAGTAGATATCGCACTTGCCTTTGCCGGCTTACCCGCCGGCGTTATGGATCTTATTAACGGCAAGGCGCTTACGTTCTTGCGTCGTGCCCTCCCCGAAGATCTGGCGCCTATCAACCAGGTGGAGGTAGCGCTCTCTATGGGCGATAGCTTTGTCGCGACTGGTTTGACCATAGAGGACAATCTTCTGTCGAGAGCCGCTAAGGCCACTAAGGGCTATGCCTATCTGGTGCAACTGGTCGGTTATTCCATTTGGCAGCGCGCCAACTTGCATCGTGCCAAAAGTGCCATTGTGAGCGAGCGCGATGTTGCCGAAGGCATTGCGCTGGCAGAGGCTCGTTTTCACGATGTTGTTCACGAGCCCGCGATTTCTGGACTGGGGCCTAACGATATCAAATACCTTTTGGCGATGTGCGAGGACAAACGACAGTCCAAATCATCCGAGATTGCTAGGCGCATGGGTAAAAAGACCAATGAGGTTAGCTCTATTAGGGCAAAATTGCTACAAAGAGAGGTTATTCAGGCGCCACAGAGGGGCTACGTGCAGTTTGCCGTGCCGGACCTAAATATCTATCTGCGAGAGAATGCCGAGGAGATTCTCGAACGGTTCTAGTTCGCTGCTTGTTTGGGGGCCGCGGATACTATGGTGGGTCATTCGATTGTTCGGACGGGAGTTCGCGTGCATACTGGGGAAGTGGTTAAGTTCCTCGTGGCGATAGATGAGGGGATGGGGTAGATTCAGATTTACTCGAGCGTCGGCCTGGCCCTCCTTTGGGGTATCGTTGCGGCGGGTGACATGTCCTCTATGTCGGCGTACTTCGCCACGGTGTTGCGGCTCAGGTGAAGTGCCCGGGCTATCTTGAACCCCGGGCGTCCGGCTGCCTCCGTCGACCGTATATCATTCACTGTGTCCAGGGGCACGGTCATCTCCCCATCCTTCCCGGGCGGCCTCGCCAAAGTGTCCGCCCGGGGAAACCGTATGGCGAGGGCCGCGCTCTCGGTTCCCGGGGTACGGCCCTTCTGCTCAAACTGCTCAGTTTCGGTGCTCACGGTGCTCGATTGCCGGGGTAGTGTCGCAAAAGTTGGTGTAAGGCTCGCCTCGCGATGGTGGCCGGAGGCCGCCTGAGCGAGGCGAGAATCACCTAGAATGCCGTCATTCTAGCTCATGTCACGCCGCCTTCCTGCCGGAAATCGGGTTGTCGGCCA
>JAXJBU010000053.1:0-11284 GCA_036302865.1 Collinsella sp.
AAGGGTCTTATCGCCAGTGGAATCCCAGACTCCCTCGCTCTTCTGGTCCTGCGTAACCTTAGCCTTGAAAATCTGGATACCCTTAAAGGTCGTATCCTTGTAGGTCTCCTCATTAATCGTCACGTTGCCACTCGTCGTAGCCACCGGCGTACCCTCAGCAAACGCCATCGTGACCGGGGCCATCACACCACCAAAGCTCAGCGCTGCTGTGAGGCCGGCGGTTACTGCCAGGCGTGCGGTGTTCTTGCTCATGCTCATCTTCTTTTCCTCTGCTTTCTGCTCGAATTCCATTTGATCTAAATCTGTCTGTCTGTGTCTTAGCATCTGCTTCGTTATGTCTCGCCCCGCTCTCTGCAGGGCTGCCAGCTACTCTTTATGGCTGCCACCTCCCCGCTTGACCAGGAGCGCGACCACGATGAGCGCGGCTCCGGCGACCGCTGCGGCGGCCGCGGCGTACATTGCCATATCGCCAGTCGAGGGCATAAAGCCTCCGGTGGTAATGCTAGGGGGTGTGCCGGTGGGTGTGTTGATGAGCGACACCTCCAGGCTGCCCGTCGACCCGTCCGCGCTGTCGGCGCGCAGGGGCGACTCGGCCGTGATGGTGAGCTTGGGCTTGGCGGCGGCCACCTGGTCGACGTCCAGGCCCTCGGCCTTGACCGTCACGGAGCGCGTGCCCTCAAAGGCGGTGTAGCCCTTGGGCGCCTTGAGCTCGCGGACCTCCAGCTTGCCCGAATCCACGCCCGAGACGGTCACGCGGCCGTCCTCGCCCGTGGTGACGGTGGCCTTGCCCTCCGCATCCCACGTGCCGTCGGCCGCTAGCGTGCGGCCGCGGTCGTCGGCGATGCTCAGGACCGCCCCAGCAAGCGGCTTGTCACCGTCGTTGCCGCGCTTGGTGAGCGCGAGATCCCAGGTGTAGGCGCACGCATCGTCGCTCGGCGTGCAAGTGAAGCCGGCGTCGCCCGACTGGTCGGCAAAGGGAGAGCGCGGGTAGCGCAGGTAGACCTCGTTGGGGTTGCCCTTCGCGATACCGTGATTGCATGCGCTGTTGAGCGGCGCGTTGTACACGGCGACAACGCGGGCGCCCGCGGTAAAGGCGTCGACCCCGCCGAGCGCGGCGATCAGGTCGCCGGTGCGCACGGTGAAGGTCTTACCGTCGACCGAGACCCTGCACTGGGCCGTGATGTCGGTCCAGCCCTTCGCGGGCTCGGTGCCGGCGCGGCCGTCCTTGCCAGCCGAAACGGCGTCGAAGCCGCCGTCCGCGCCCGCCGCCACGTACACGCGCATGCTCGCGGCCACCTTGGAGGGGTCGAGCCCCGCGCTCATGGTGTCGACGAACTGCACCGTATAGGTGTCGTAGGCGGCAAGGCCCGCCGGGACCGTGGCAGAGAGGCGCCAGTACAGGTCGTCGGCGACCGTGGCGTCGGCGGCCTTCTGCCATGCGGCGGTGCTGTCCTCCAGCACGTGCTTGGCAACCTTGGGCGTCGCCGCCTTGGGCTTGACGGTGACGGCGCTGCCGCCCACCAGGGCCATGATCGGCGCGGTGCCGACCTCGCCTTGGGCGATGGCGTCGTCGTCGGCGACGATGAGCCAGTAGCCACAGGACAGCTTGGCCGCCGTGCCCGCGTTAAGGGCCACGGGCACGGCGTCAGAGCTCTGGAGGGAACGAGCGAGCTGTGCGCTCAGCGCGCTCGTAAGGTGGGAATCGGTGTTGAGCCACTCGGCAGCTTCCTGTGCGGTGGCCTGGGAATTGGGCATGCCGGCGCTGTGCAGCACAGGCAGCGCGGCGTCGCGCACGGCGTCGCTTGCCCAGGCGAGGTCGGTGGCGATCTTGGCGTCGCTGTCGCCGTCGACGACGTTGGCGCTAAAGATCTGGTAGGCGTCGTAGCTGCGCGCCACGGTGCCTCTCACCGTGATGGAACCGGTCGAGGTCGGCGCGGCCTGCGCGGATGCGGGGAACACAACCGCGCAGGTGCCGATCAGGAGGGCAAGCAGCGCAAACAAGATCGGGAAGGAGCAAACTCTCTTATTCACGACGCTCGCCCCCCTTCGCATTCGCCTTGCGACGAATGTGCATCCAGGCCGCAGCAGCGCAAAGCACCGCCGCGCCGGCAAGGTACGTCAGAGTGACGCCCGACATACCAGAAAGGGGCAAAGAGGTGGAGTAGGTGTTGGTGAAGGTGGGGGTAGTGTCGGGAAACTCGTGGCCATCGGTCTCGGCGCTTACCCACGTACCTTCTTTGTCAACGGTTCCCTTCCTGTAGGTCACCGCACAGTTGATCTCTCCTTTTTCGGTGTCATACCTTGCCACAACCGTGAACTTATAGACCGAGTGGTCGTACGTGTAGCGCGAGAACCGCGAACCGTCGGTTTTCTCGCGCACATAGTACGTATAGGTCTTGGAAGGGTCACCCGTGGAGTCGCCCGAGTCGTCGGGATTACCCCTGATATCAGCGAGCGAGTACTTGAGCTCAACCTCTTTATCAGTGGTGTCTTTGAACGAAAGCGTCTGCTTCGTTTCTTTACCAGAGGTCACGGCAGTACCGATGATGTTTTTAAATTTGCTGTCTTTCGCAAACTGAAGTGTAAACTCCTTCATCTCGCCACCCTCAACGACCTTAGTCGCCTTAGGAGTCCAGGAGGCGGGGGGGCACGATTTTGTTGGTAAAGGTCGGTTTCTTACTGTTACCGATAGTAACCGTAGTCTTCGTGCTATCTTGTGAGCTATCTTGTGGGATGTCAACGGAATAGCTTTCGGAACCAAGTGGTTTGAAGATGGGATCCTTCTCTGTCTTTTTAGAAACGGTTATTTCTTTTACCTTGTAATAATTAATAGGAATCGACATGAGATATTTAGTGTCGGATGGATTGTCCTCAACTTTTACCACGATCTTGTAAATGGTCTCGTCGAATTTGGTATCCAATTCGTTTTCGCCGCTGATGGGTTCCTCAACAAGATAGAAAACGTATTGTCCCGAAGAATAGTCCTTGCCAGAGTCGAAGGTGATATTGCCGTTTGTTTGATCAACAGGCGCCTCGCCCGCAACACTGCAATCGCCCATATCAAATGTGTCGTCATCTTTCCAAGAAGGCTCGATGTCACCATCCTGGCGCAGCAACTTAAATCTGTAATTGTGCGTGCTAAGGCCTTGCGAGATTCCCTTTTCATCTTTAAGCACCTTGGTGGCATTGAGCTTCATGCTCGGATAAACACTCAGATCCTTGACCTCGCCAACGACAAGATCGCCGTTGGTCATGATGCCGCCACCGTGGGTGTAGGAATAGTTGCCACTGATAATGGTCGTAGCCGCTGTCTGCGCCTTTCCCATGGCATCGGCAGTCGGATGGGCCTCAAGACCGAACATGTACTTGGCCTCGGCGCCGCCATTTGGCTCAATGGTGATCTTCTCGCCGTCGCAAGTGCCCTGCCAACCAGCCGAGTCGCCGCCGAGCATCTTGCCGAGCACAACTGCAATTGTCGAGTTCGCACCATCTTTTTTACGCACCAGGAAGAAATCCTTATGGCCGAATTTTTTGAAGGGCTCGGTAATGTACTCGGAGTTACTATCCTCGTTCTTCCCATATCCGCCGGCAGAGTAGTGTTCACCATTATTATCTTTATTGTTATAAATAGCGGCACCGTTGGAATGCGAAACGATTGTTTCGCCCGTAGGGCAAGCGCCAACGCCGCCGCCCCAGCCGCCAGCCTCATTTTCGGCAATCAACGTCTTTACGATATTGAGCTTGCCGCCCTTCTGGATAAAGACGCCACCGCCGCCCCAGTCGCCGCCGCGATCCTTACCCGTCATAGTCTTGTTGTTCGTAATGTAAATCTTGCTGTTCTCACCAGCGCTAATTGTTGCCATCGTACCAGTGTTGTCACCGCCAGCGATACGCAAACCGCCGCCCTCAGCGTTCTCCGCCACGTTGCCGGCAATCGTGCCGCCAGTCATTTCAAACTCGATGGTCTGGTTGTAAAAACCAGCGTAAACGCCACCGCCAGCCTCATGGGAGCAGTTAGCAGTAACTGAGCCACCCGTTATACTGAGCTTGCCACCATTTACACATGCAATGCCACCGCCACCGAGCAGGCCATTGTTAAACGATTCAGAGATATTGGAATCGACACGATTGTTAGTAATGCTTGCCGAATCGCTGATACTAACGCAAGCATTTTTGGTAAAGACGCCGCCGCCATAACCATTTTCGGGACTGCCGCCGCTGTTGCAAGTGTTTTCATACGTAGCGTTGCCAGAGATGATTCCACCCGTAAGCTTCAAGGTGGCTCCGTTGTCAGCATAGACGCCGCCGCCAGAAGCTGCCTTGTTTCCCGCGACCACGCCGTCTGTCATTTCGAGGCTGGCATTCGCGCCCGTTATGCACAGACCACCGCCCCAGCCACCGCGGTTGCCGTTGGTGACGTAACCGCCTTCGATTTTGACCTTACCCGTAGAAAGAATCACATGGCCGTTATCGCTCAGATTGGCGGCCGTGGTAATCATGCCGCCCTTGAGATCGAGCATGCCGCCCTCATTAACGGTGACCACTTGCTTTACGGAACCGTGGTCCGATGCCGCAACGATAGCGCCAAAGCCCGTAACGTCATGCCTGTACGTAGTCTCGGTGGTGCAAAGTCCATCTGTATTGGGCGTGCTCTTAGTCTCATAGTAAGTAAGACTCTTAGGAGCGCCGTTATTAGAGCTAGACTCGTCTCCCCTTTCCCATGTCATAATCGCAGGCTGACCCGCCGGCGCATTGTCGACCGGAGTCTTTTCGTCTTTTGTGCTATCTGAGCCCTCGATAATGTTCTCGATGGTGAGCGTGACTCCGTTTTCGACCACAAAGAAGGAGTCTAAGCCGCCGGAGCGGTTGTAGAGCATGTTTCCCGCAAGATTAATGGTGGTGTTTTTTTGATGTCAATCTGCTGACTCGAATAGGCAGGACCCGTCAGTTGAAACTTGCCGCCGTTGTCGAATTTCCCAGAAACATCACCATTTACCTTGTCATAGTCATCGTCACTGACGCTGGCGGGGGCAATTGCGTTTTCGTCGCTATTTTCATCATCAGAAGTCTGTGCGTCGGAAGGCTGCGCGGCGCCCTCGGCCTCCGCGTCATCGGCTGTCGAGTCTGGTGCAACGGTATCCTCGTTCGCCTCATTCTCGGCATCGCTGCTATTCAGCTTTTCGGTATCCCCGTTGTTGGTGTTTCCTACATCAGTAGACTCAGTTGAGGAACCACCAGCCGTTACGGTTTCCTCGGCAGAAACCGTCTGGGCATCGTTGGCAATAGCCTGAGAGATCGGGGGCATGACGAGCGACAGTACCAGGCTCAAAACGGAGGCTCCGCACAAGACGCCTGCCAGTACACGGCGCGTCGCTTTATTACTCTGTTTAGATTTGTCTGAATTTGCTTTCATCGATGTCTCCTCCCCAAGAGACCGCGATCTTGCTCTTTCACTATCAAACGTATCTGCGCAATCTGTAATTGCGCACGCTTAGTAATCCATATTGTAGCGATTGTTTGAACATCTGAACAAGATAACCGATTGTTTTGTAGCGAATTCTCAATTCTCTTGACATTTGCTCAGATTTACCTTCGTTTATTCGCTATCTTTTTTTGTTTCTGCTGGTAATATAGTTGCCTATCATTTTTTAATAGCATTAGATTTATTTGCATAACATTTTGCTCAAGAGTAAACATCCTGTAAACAGTCGAAAATCGACCATGAGCGGTAGGTCATTTACCGGGAGTAATACCCTGCCAAACTGATGAGAATATCTTTAGCCCATCGGTGGTTGGAAGCGTAATGTTCAGACAACCATATTTGAATTTACGCGCAGATTTTAGGCATCAATTCGCCCAAATCGCCTGAGGCCACCGCAAAGGCGCCTGTCCCCTTTGTGATGGTTCTCCCCCGGCGCTACAGCAGATGCTCCTCGACAAAGACCGCGATGCCGTCTTTGTCGTTACTCGCGGTTACAAAGTCGGCGGCGGCACGGGTGGCGTCGCTGCCATTTGCCATGGCCACGCCCACGCCGGCGTCAGCCACCATGCAGGTGTCGTTATCGGCATCGCCAAACACGCAGATGTTCTGGAGCTCCATGCCGTTGAGCTCCGCCACGCGCACAAGGCCGCGCGTCTTGGACACGCGCGGATCCATGAACTCGTAGAGCCGTTGCGTGGTCTGCAGAGCCGCAGCCTTAACAGTGTCGTCGGCGAGCGTCGACGCCCGCTCGATGACCTGCGGCATCGCCTCGGGCGCCATGGTAAACATCACCTTGGCCTGCGGCTCGCGCAAAAACTCGGAAAAGTCGACCACCTTGTAGGGCACGCCGTCGACACGCGACAAGTGCTCGACGCACGCATTGCTCTCGGGCACATAGAGCACGCCGTCCCGAGGGCAAACGGGCGTTGCCGGCAGGTCTGCCATGTGCTCGCAAATGCGCGCGATGGTCTCGCCCGGCAGCGGATAGCTCAGCTCGTTGATGTCGTGCGCGCGGTCGATGACCTCGGCGCCACCGCAGCCCACGAGCACGTCCACCAGGCCTTCGATACCCCAGAGCTCGTACATGGCCTCGGTCGCGTGGGCGTCGCGCCCGGTGCACAGGCCAAAGAGCACGCCACGCTCGCGCAAGGCGCGGATCGCCGCCACGGTGCGCGGGGACACCGTGTGCTGGCTCGTGAGCAGCGTGCCGTCGATATCGCAGAACACGGCTTTGATGTGGCTGAAGGTGGCGTCCATGGGGGCCTTTCTGGGTTGTGCGGCGGTGTGGGGTGTATCTGGATGTGGCGTTCATGGTATACCAAAGCGCGGGCGCGGCCCGTCAAAGCAAAAACCACCACAAAGGTGCCTGGCCCCTTTGTGGTGGCCGGACTCGCAGGATGGCCTGGCCCGGGGCGCAAACCATCACAACATTCGACGCTTTTCCGCAAAATCGCGATTTTCATCGAATGTTGTGATGGTTTTTTACTGCTTTGCGGCACGATCCAAGTGCCAGCGACCAAACAGCAGCAACGCCGCGGGAACCGCCGTCACGACCATGCCCGCCCCGATGAGCGTCTGCTGCACACCAAACGTCGCCGCCAGCCACGGGGCAATCGCCAGCGGGGCCACGCCGGCGAACATGTTGCCAAAGCCCATGACCGAGTTGACGCGACCGAGCTGCTCGAGCGGAGCCGTCGTTTGCACGATCGTGTTGCGGAGCGGGTTGACGACGCCCCAGGCCACGCCAAGGACAATCTGGCCGACAAGGGCTACGCCCACGTACGGCGTCCCCACATAGAGCAGACTTCCCAGGCCCACGGACATAAGTGCCACGAGCAGCGTTTTAAGGTTAACCAAGTGCGGCGGCAAACGGAGCGCGGCCACGGCGCCCAGCACCGCGCCCACGCCCGAGGCCGACGAGAGCCAGCCCATCCATTCGACACCGACGTGCAGGACATCGCGGTAGAAGAACGACTCCAGCGGATCGAAGGCACCGTAGCCAAAGTTCGAAAGGAAAATAATGCAGAACAGCAGGGCGAGGACGCTGTTGGTGAAGACTGTCTTGATGCTGGTCGCGAAGGTTGCGCGGGCGGATTTACTGGAGTCGGAGCTTTGACTGGCAGTACTTGCCGTTATGCTGCTATCCGCGGGAGTACTTTCGCGCGCGGCGACGCGACCTGCTTGCGGCCTAAAGCCCCAACCGGCGACGAGCGCCAGTACGGTAAAGATCATCATGAGCACGAACACCGCGCGCGACGACGCAGCCGCTGCAACAAAGCCGCCCAGCGTGGGACCGACGATGATACTCACGTTTGAAAACATGGCGATGGCGGAGTTGATGCCTTTGAGCTCGACAGGATCGTCGGTGAGGTAGGCTGGATAGGATGTGGCGATGGGCTGGGCGAATCCCATCACAAAGCCCAGGAGTACCGCGCCGAGCAGGACGATGCCGGTCGCGCTGCCAAAGGCGAGGATTGCCGCGCCGGTTGCCAACGTGCCGACGATACTCGCCCGGAAATGCCGGCACGGACCCCAAGCGTCAAGCGCCGCTCCGCCCGCAAAGGACCCCAGAATCACGAAGACGTTCATAAACAGGACGGCCAGCGACGTCGCGACGACCGAAGCGCCGTCCGCATAGGTGAGCGTTCCGATAACGCCGATAAAGTAGCTGGTCTGGAAGCCGGTGTAGATGAGAAAGCGCATCGCCACCAGGCGCTTGGCCTGCACGGACAACGACGGTTGGGATTTTGAGATTAGAAATAGGGACATGGGCGCTCCTTGTTGCATACGAATACGGGCCGCGGGCATTGACCGCCGGCCATCGACTCAATCTTTCTGTATGCAACGTTAAGGACGCATCGAGCCCCTTCTCTCCATCTTCGCCCAGATGAACTCCTTGGTAGATTTTAAGGCATGTTCCAAACATCCACCAAAGCAAAAACCACCACAAAGGTGCCTGCCTGTGGTGGCCCAATGATATGGCAGCGTAGCGAGCCGGTTCCAAGTGCCCCAGGTCGCCCCGAAAGAGGAGCGACGCGTACTTTGGTACGCGAGCGACGGCTTGAGGGGCGAGATGGGGTGCTTGGGGCCGGCGCAGCGTCAAGCCTGAAGGTGGTCTTGGATAAGATCGCAGATGGCTCGGGCGTCGTTGATGTTGATGGCTCGGGTCGCGAAGCCGGCGTCGAAGGCCTGGCGTGCCAGGGCCTCGTTGCAGGCAAGGGCCAGCGTGTGACCGTCGACCAGATCAAGCGAGCTCTTGCCGCGCAAGCGATCGACACCGGAGCGCGCGACGACGATGTTGTCGAAACCCTCGGTCTTGTAGCCCTCGATGATCACCACGTCGACGTCGTTGTAGCGTGACAGCAGCTCGCGCGCGGGCATCTCGTCCTCCTCGCGCGTGTCGGCGTACTCCGCCCAGCGCGTGGCGCAGATAAGGCCCACGTGCTTTGATCCGGCCTGGTGATGGCGCCAGGTGTCCTTAGCGGGCACGTCGATATCAAAGCCGTGGTGCCCGTGATGCTTGAGAGAACCCACGCGCAGGCCGCGGCGGGTGAGCTCGGCGATAACCTTCTCGACGAGTGTGGTCTTGCCCGAGTTTTGGTAGCCGATAAACGCGATCGCGGGGACGGCCGGTGTCGGAGCTGCGGGCGCGACGGCGACGGGTGCGCCCGCGGGCACGTTGCTCGCGGCACCCACGGCTTCGACAGCAGCAGCCTGGCGCTCTGCGCGATCCCACACACCCGAGCGGCCGCCTTCCTTGTGCAGCAGGCGAACGTCGACGATCTCCATGCCGCGATCGACGGCCTTGCACATGTCATAGATCGTTAGGCACGCGGCACTCGCGCCGGTCAACGCCTCCATCTCGATACCCGTTTTGCCCGTCACGCCTGCCGTGACCAGCACATGAAAGCCAACCTGCCCGTCCGCACGGGCCGGTGCCCAGCCCTTGGGTACGTCCTCGGCCGGCGTCCCCGCCGGAACGATGGGCGCAATGTCGCACTTGCTCTTGGTAATGAGCAACGGGTGGCACATGGGGATGATGTCGCTCGTGCGCTTGATGGCCATAATGCCCGCCACGCGCGCGCAGGCAAGTACGTCGCCCTTTTTGGCGCGGTCCTGCAGCACCATGGCCTGCGTCTCGGGGTGCATGAGGATGGTGCCCTCGGCGATGGCAATGCGATGGGTCTCGGCCTTGTCAGACACGTCGACCATGCGCACCTCGCCCTTGGCGTCCACATGCGTCAGCTCGTCGCGACGGGCATCGCGGGCGGGCTCGGTGGCAGCACCGGCAGACGGCTGCGCGTCTGCAACGGCATTGCTGGCCGCAGCCGTGACTTTGTGGGCAGACATCGCGGCCCTGCGAGCGGCCTTGGTGGCATCGGCGTACCTGCTCTTGGCCATATGATCATCCTCCGATTTGGGACATAAATCGTTGCGTGCCCTCAATTATCGCGTGTTCCTGCGGTTTGTGGGCCACGGCATCGCGCCAAATCGAAAGTACCTGCATATCATCACCACGGCGCAGCGCCTCACGCACCGAATACTCGGCATCGCTGAACAGGCACGGACGCACGTTGCCATCGGCCGTCAGGCGCAGGCGGTTGCAATTCGCACAAAAATGGTTGGACATGGCGCTAATAAAGCCGACCGTTCCCGCCGCGCCCGGAAAGTGCCAATAGCGCGCGGGACCCGCGCCGGCGGGGGCGTCGTTGGTCTCGAGCGGCTCAAGCTCACCCAGGCCAACCGCAGCGGCCCCGGCATTGATGCGCGCTCGCAGCTCGTCACTCGGCACGGTGTCGCTTGCGTCCCACAGCTCGGGATTGAGCGTGGGCGCATGCGGGTCCACGGCGCAATGCGAGCTCGTGTGCTCGTCGCCGATGGGCATGTATTCGATAAACCGCAGGTGGATAGGGCGATCGACCGTCAGGCGCGCGAGGGCCGCCACATCCTGGTTGAGCCGTCGCACAACAACGCAGTTCACCTTAACGGGCTCAAAGCCCCAAGCCAGCGCCGCATCGATGCCGGCCATGGTCTGCTCGAGCCGACCCAGGCGCGTGATCTTTCCAAACAGCGAGGGGTCGAGCGTGTCGAGCGAGATGTTGACGCGGTTAAGCCCGGCATCTTTGAGCTGCGGCGCCAGCTTGGGCAGCAGGGCGCCATTGGTGGTGAGCGAAATGTCCTCGATCTGCGGAATCGCGCGGATGTCGCGAATGAGCGGAATAATACGGCGGCTGACCAGCGGCTCACCACCCGTCAGGCGCACGCGGCGAATGCCCTCCCCCGCCACCAGGCGCACAAAGCGGGCGATTTCCTCGGCGCTGAGCAGCTCGTCGTGCGCACGGGGCGCCACGCCATCGGCCGGCATGCAGTAAATGCAGCGGAAATTGCACTTGTCGGTAACGGCAATGCGCAGATAGTTGATATCGCGGCCAAAGCCGTCATGTTGCACGCGCCCGTCCACGCAGCCCTCCCCTCACGCGGCGTTTTATTCTTCGGAAAACATAATACCCCACGAGAGAATCATGCCGACACCCGTACGACAGGACAGGTCGCCTCGAGCAAAACGGACTTTCCAAGCCCATCCTCAACACAGACCATCACAACATTCGATGCTTTTTCCGTTTTTGGCAAAAAACGTCGAATGTTGTGATGGTTTGCCTGCTGTTAGCGCTAATCTAAAATTGACCACTTTCGCAAACGCATCTCGCCGAATGCGCTAACGCGCTTTCGCCGAACCCGCTAACGTACTTTCACCAACTGCGCTAACGGAACTATGCTCCGATCGGGTATCCGACCCGGGAG